>JBEKEK010000065.1:0-38867 GCA_050013875.1 Trebonia sp.
TCACCCAGCCTGCTGTCCGGTGTCCTCGACGGGCCGAAAACGCGCATCGACTCCGGTACCACGGTCGGCCCCATGGAGCCCCTCGACTCCATCTGGGTCCGCGCAACCGCCACGGACCCGGCCGTCTGCCGCATCTCCACCGAGCCGGCCGCCGTCACCAGCGGGCTGTGCACCCCGGTCGTCAAATCGCGGACCCTGGCCCTAGCCGAAGGCGACTCCATCGCCTACCTGGCCGTCCAGCGGCTCCAAGCACCAGAGCCCAGCTTCCGCACGGGTGCTATCGGGCACGGCCCAAACGGTGCCAGCCTTGCCGAACGACTCTGCCGCCACATCGACACCTGGGGCGCCGACCGCGCAGCCAAGCCGAGGATCACCATCTACCCACCAGACTCTGCGCCCGACACCGCAGGCGCGCAGGTCATCACCCGAGAGCACTGCGAAATGACAGTCGTTTACTAACACCATGCAGCCTTCATGCACCTGGCACTCCGGAGACGGAGGACGGGCGTCCACCATCTGGCCGTCCGGGCGACCCGGCGAATGCCGAGTCCTTCGCTTGGTCGCCGCATGAAGGCGCGGGCGGGCGGCCACCGTGCCGTCGGCAACGAATGGGAACGGCTCGCCTCGGCTGGGGCGCGCGGAACTCCCCGCCTGTTACCGGAGGTTCGATGTACCTGGTGTGGACCTTTGCTGTACCTGGTGTGGACCCGCGACGTACCCGGGGTGCCATTTCCGCTGGTCCTGGCCGTGCCCGGCCGACGCACGGCGGTGCTCTGCAAACCGTTTTCACGTTCACGCGGCACGGGCCTGGGAGGCCGGGGCGGCTGCGTCTTGCGCGCGGACGCGATTCCGGCCCTGGCCCGGGGACGCCGCGCTGGCGGCCCTGGTCCGCGGAGAGCATGTCGCCTGCCGGTGCTGTGTGCTCGCGCGGGAGCGCTGCCCGGCGAGCGCGCCGTGGCGCAGGCGACGGCTCGACATACACAGGGAAGACGTGGCAACCTACCGGGAACGGGTTCGCCGGCCACGGGCCGGCCGGTTCCCTGTCAGTCCGCTCAGCCGGCCTGCGTCCGCCTGCCCGCTGCCGGAGGGGAAGGCCGCCGGCCGGGTTCCGGGGCTGAGGCCGGGAGCGGTCAGCAGAACTGGCAGTGTAGGGAACGCTTGGAGTTGGTCACTTTGCGGACAGTTGGCCACGTGTCCCTCTGTCAGGGTGGGTCCCGCAAATGCCGGCCCGGAATCCGGGTCAGGCGGCCGGCCCGTTAGCAGAGGTGGCTGCCGTCCCGGGCAGGGACTCCTCGCGCGACGGCGCGTCCGGTGGCTCGGGCCTGCCGAATGCCCCAGGGCCGGCGTGAAAGAGCCCCATCAGCAGGACCCCGACCGCAGCCGCGCCGATAGACCATTCGGGATGCCGGCTGACGTGGGCGAAGTAGAACAGCACCGCCGCTATGACTAGCAGCACCCAGCCCGCGACCAGGTTGGGAACGGGCCCGTTGCCGAACGTGCCCGGATACCTCTTCTTGGTAATGCCCCGCGTGAAGTGCGGATAGCCGTTGGCGCCCATCACGCCGCCCAGGAAGCCGAAGACGATCGCCTGCCACATTCGGGTAACTCCTTGTGTTGTCATCAGGGGGACGGCCGCCCGAGCGCCGGCAGCAGGACCGCGTCAACAAGATGCTGGGTGAAGGCATCGTCGAGCGGTTCGCCGGTCACGAGCAGCCTGGAGAACAGCACGGCCGAGCTGATCTCGGCGAGCAGTGCACCGTCGGTCGTCGCCGGGACATCCCCCCGGGCGGCTGCCCGGGCGATGACGGCGCCGAACACCTCGCGCTTGGCCTGGAGCACCTGCTCCCTGACCGCGCCGGCGAGGTCGGGGTCGCGGTGCATCGCGCCGATGAGCCCGAGGATCAGCGCGGCGTCCTGGCCCGACAGGCCAGAGCGCATGGCCTGAAGTGCCGCCTGCAGGTCCGAGCGCAGGCTGCCGGTGTCGGGCGCGGCAGTCGCGGGCTGGCCGGGGTGCCGCCGGACCGCCGTGATCACGAGGGCTGCCTTATCCGGCCACCTCCGGTAGATGGTGGCCTTGCTGCACCGGGCCCTGGCCGCCACCGCGTCGATGGTCAGCTGGTCGTAGCCGGACTCGGCCAGCAGCTCAAGCGCGGCTTGCAGGATCGCGGTTTCGCGCGCCGCGCCGCGGCCGCCTGGTACCGCCATCCCATCCTCCTCGAAACGAAACCGTACCGTACTCTTACGGCCGTAAGAGTACGGTACCGTTTCGCTCTAGGTCAACGGAGGCCGTTCGGCCGCCCAGGCAGATGCTCTTCACCCCAAGATCAGGATGGAAAAGGCTCGCGGAACACGGCAGTTGCCGCCAGCAGGCCGGCATCGCCCGCACAGTGACGTGCCCGCAGGCAGGTCAGACCGGACTCATGCGGGCGCGCAGCGGAGGCGGGGTGCGGGGTTGCGTGTGGCGGCGAGCAGGACGTGGTCGGCGGTGGCGGCGAATCGGGCGGCGATGGCGCTGGCGGGCAGCCGGGCGCGGATGAGGGGGTGCAGGTCGCTGGTGGCGATGCTGTCGGGGCCGGGGCCGGGCCAGGTGATGCCGGTGATCCAGCCTGGCGGGGGTTCCCAGGTGACGGGCTCGTCGATGCTGGCTTTGGAGAGCAGGGAGCGGGCTTGCCGGCGCAGGCAGAGGTCCAGCTGGCCGGGCATGGTGAGGGTGAAGTTGCTGTAGTGCTGGGTGCGGGCCGCGGGCAGCTGCAGCGGTCCGGGCAGGTAGCGCGGGTGGGTGCCGGTGAGCAGCTCGATGAGGCGCAGGCGGGCGAGGTGCTCGCCGACGGGGGCGGCGGGCAGGGTGGTGCCGCCGGGCTGCTGGCGTTGTCCCCAGGTGGCGGGGTGGCGGAGGATGTCGCGCTGGCGGCGCCAGGCGGTCACGTCGAGCTGGGCCTGGGCGAGGCGGGGCAGCCTGCGGCGGCGGGCGTAGTCGATGGGGGCGCCGTTGTCCTCGAGCTGGCGGGCGAGCTGGCAGATCGCGGCGGTGACCGGTTCCAGGATGGCGTGCTTGCGGAGCCGGCTGGCGAAGGTGGCCAGGTCGCTGGGGTGGGCGGGGTGCAGGCCGATGAGTTCCCGTGCGGTGCGGCAGTCTGGCGCGCCGGTGACCGCGACGGCGAGCATCACGGTGAGGCCGGCCTGGTAGGACAGGAAGTTGAAGCCCTCGGGGGGCATCAGGCGCAGCGCCCAGCCGGGCGATATCAGCGCCGGGAGGACGGCGGCCAGGTCGCTGGCCTGGCCGGGGCGGGGGATGCGGGCCGGGCCGGCGACGGCGCGGTAGCGGAGCTGGCGGAAGGTGTCCAGGCGGGCTGCGAGCGGCCTGGCCAGCGCGGCTTGGAGGGCGGGGCTGGCCCGGTTCCAGTCGGCGAGCATGTCTCCCGGTCCGGGCTGGCTGCGGCGGACGGCTCCGTTGGCGGCGAGCCAGGCGGCGATTTCCGGGTCTGGGTCGCCGGCCCGGCCGTGCAGCATGGCGACGGCGACGGCGGTGCCGAGGGCCGCCACGGGCGCGAGCTGCCGGCGGTAGCGGTCCACCGGGCCGGGCAGCGTGCCGGCTGGTCCTTGCGGTCCGGGGGCGCCTGGCGGCGCGGCGAGCTCGCCCAGGACCGCGGCGGCTGCGGGCGGGAGGCCGGCGTGGCCGTTGACGGCGGAGGCGGCGGCGCGGGCGACTGCGTAGATGTCGTCCAGCTGCTGCCGCAGAGCGGCGGCTTCGGCGGGCCGTCCCCGTGAGGCGAGCAGCGCGGAGATGATGGCGTCGGTGTGCTGCTGGGCGGCCAGCACGTGCCCGCCGGTCGGCAGCGCGACGGCTGGCGTGCGGGCGGGGTCGCTGGCGCAGGAGAAGGTGGTGGCGCCGGGCGGGCGCGGCGGCGGCAGGGGCAGGCCGGTGAGGTCGCAGCGGCCGGGCTGGCGGGGCTGCCCGGGGCGGGTGCGCCGGTGGCGCCGGCCGCAGTCGGGGCAGGTGTCGGCGAGCAGGACCTGGCAGCTGGTGCAGGCGAAGGCCCAGGGGATGCGCCAGGCGAGCATCCACCGGCCGCCGTTGGCGGCCAGGCATCGCGGGCAGTAGCGGGAGCACGACAGCTGGCGCCACCATCGCGGGGTTCGCGCCATGCCGGGCGGGGCGGTCACCTCGGCCAGGCCAGTGCCCTGGTAGCGGGCCAGGGTCATGCCGGCCAGCGTCCCGGGAGGGACTCCGGTGGCGGCGCTGAGCGCGGCCAGGTCCGGCTCGTCCAGCCGGTGCAGCCATGGCTTGCCCGTGTCCTGGCGGCCGCTGGCGCGGCCCCAGCTCGCCCCGGCGAAGGCGAAGATGTCGCGGACGGTGACGTGCAGGAGGTCCGCGTAGGCTTCCAGCCAGCTGTCGAGTGCCTCGCCGGGCAGCGGGGGCAGGCGGACCGGGATGGCCGCCGTGAGGGGCCTCAGCCTGCTGCCAGGGTTTTCGCCCTGGCGGTGGAGGAGCCCGCGCCGGGCCGGGCGGACAGCTTCCCGGTGTCGAACGCGGCGAGCAGTTCCTGCCGGGCGGCTTCGGCGGCGGCGTCGTTGCGGACCTGGTCGAGCAGGTCGCGGGTGAGTTTCTCGGTGCCGGTGCGGACGGCGCGGCGGCAGCCGCGGGCGATGAGCGTCATGAGCGAGGCGAAGTGCCCGGTGCTGCGGGCGAACAGGTAGTCCGCCAGGTCGTCGGCGACCATGCCCGGGTTCGCGTCGGCGAGGACGAGGTCCTTCTCGATGGCCAGCAGCAGCTGCCGCCAGGTCCGCCGGCCCGCTTCGGCCGTGATCTCGAACGGGCTGACGCCCAGGGTGGTCCAGCGGCGGGCGTTCTGGCGAGCTCTTCCTCGCCGGCGGCCAGGCCCTCGCGGATCAGGCCGCGGCGCTCCAAGCCCACGCCGACGAACAGGAACGTGACAGGGAAAGTATTGGCCAGGTACTTGAAGTGGTTGGCGACGTCGCGGCCGCCGCGCCGGCTGGGGTCAAGGAAGTGGACGTCGTCGACCACGCAGAGCCTGGAATCGCAGGCCAGGACCGCGTCGGCGGCCCGGTGGCCGAGTTCCTCGGCGTTGCCCTTGTCGTGTCCGGGCAGGCCGAAGAACCGGCAGAGCATCGCGTTGAACGACCGCTTGCTCGTGGAGGACGCCAGGCACACGTGGATCACCGGCACCCGGTCATGCCCCGCCCCGGTGGCCGGCCTGTAGAGGCTGACCTGCCGCTGGTGGTACTCGCGTGCGAAGACCTGCGCGATGGTGGACTTGCCGAGCCCGGGGAAGGCGTCGATCACCGCGGCGCCCTTGACCTTGTCCCCGTCCTGCCGGTTGGCCTCCACGATGTCGTCCAGCTGCTCGTGGACGGCGCGCATCTGCGGGGTGCGCAGCGGCCCGAGGTTGGCGTGCCAGACCGACCGGCGCTCCTCGTACTCGGCCCGGGCCGCCTCGGGCAGCGCGCGGACCTGGGGGCTGGCGAGCGCGTCGGCCCGCTGCCGGGCCGGCCCGCTGACGTACTCGTTCCAGCCTTGCCGGGTGGACAGCGTGTAGGCGCGCTCGGCCGGCCTCAGCGGAGTGCTCACGCGGTCTCCATCGCGTCGGCGTAGAAGTCGCCTTCGGGGTCCTCGCCGGGGAACGGGGCGTCGACCTCGCCGGGCTGGTCATCGTCCCCGGCGAGGTCTCCCGCAGGCTGGCCGGGCAGCGGTTCCCCGGCCCCCGGCTGGGGCTCGGGGTCCGGGCCGGGGATCAGGCGGAGCCGGCGGTCGGACAGCCGCAGCGCCATCCGCCGCCCGGCCTTGTCGCCGGCCAGGCCGGAGCCCCACTGGTCGAGCAGTTCCGCGAGGGCGCGCCTGGTGTCGGGGAACCGGTGGGTGGCAGCCGCGAGGCGGCGCGCGTAGTCGAGGGCCTCGTCGCTGAACGGGCCGCCGACCGCCCCGGCGTGCTCCCACCGCAGCGCGTGCCATGAGCTGTCGGCCGGGTCCTGGAATCAGACCCGGCTGACGTCGCCGGGGTCCACGCGCAGCGGCCAGCGGCCTGCGTGCCTGCCGGTAAAGGGGCTTGTCTCGTTGCGGTGGCCGTTCAGCGCCGGCCCGTCGTAGCGCAGCCCGCCGATCTCCACGCCGTAATGCTGGATGGTGCGCCACTCCACCTTGAGGAAGTCGAATACGAGGTCGGCGCGGGCAGGGACCTGCAGGCAGCCGGCCCGGGCGATGCCGTGGCCGAACATCTCCAGCGGGGACGGCTCCAGCCAGGGGATCCCGGGGACGTACAGCCCGCTGTGCGGCTGCTGGTGGTAGAGAGCCGTCCACTGGCGGATGATCATCTCCAGCTCGCTGAAGAAGTAGAACGCCTGCTCCTCCGGGCTCTTGCCGCGCCGGTGGACGTCAGGGCCCTCGTAGCCGGGCAGCGCCGCCAGCAGCCCCTCCCTGAGGGTCCTGAAAAACCTTTCGAGAGCGGCCTTGTCGGTTGCCTGGTAGACCCTGGCCGGCTGGACCGAGATGCCCAGCCGGGCGCAGGCGCTCATCAGGTGCTTCGACAGGTAGATCTTGCCGTGGTCGATGATGATGGCCTCAGCGGCGACCGAGGGCAGCAGCGGCGTCCCGTCGGCGTCGGCGAGCCTGGCCGGGTCGATGACCACCTGGCCGGGCAGGCCGTGGTAGGTGTTCAGCGCTGACGCGGCGGTCGGGTGGATGAGGACCGGGACCGTTTCGACCCGGTCACGCTGGCGTCGGTGGCCGCGTCGCACACGCGCTCGGTCGCGACTGCCAGCTACCATGCGGACGCGGTGCTGCGGATCTGCCGGCAGTACGCCCCGCCCGGCATCCGGATCGCCGGCGAGATCGACTACCTGGCCGAGGAACCGCTGGCAATCGCCCTGTCCGAGGCGGTCCGGCTCGACGGCGACGTCACGGTCAACATGGCCCGCCTGGCTTTTATCGACGGGTTCTGCACCCGGATGATCGCCGACACCGCGAGGATGCTGGCCGAGTCCCGCACCGTCGTCCTGCAGTGCCTGCCCGAGGTCACCGCCGGGTTCGCCCGGCTCGGCCTCGACGGCCTGCCCGGCGTGAAGCTGGTGACCGCCTGTGAACAGTGAGCGCAGGCGCGGCCGGGCCCCGCGCAGCACCGATGCTGCAGTGCTGGACCAGGCGTTCGACCGTGACTCCCTGTACGCGCTGCGGTCAGCCGTCGCGGCGCACGCCTCCGCGGCCGGACTGCCCCGCCAGCGGGTCTACGACGTCGTTTCCGCCGCGCACGAGCTGGCGGCCAACGCGGTCCGGCACGGCGCCGGCCACGGGCGGCTGCGCCTGTGGGCAGACGGCCGGTCGCTGTACCTCGAGGTCAGCGACGACGGTCCGGCAAAACGGGATGACGCCGGCCCGGACGCGGCAGAGTGGAAGCGCGAGCACGCCACGGGCTGTGGATCATCGACCAGCTCGCCGACCTGGTCGGCCTGGACCGCGACCCCACCGGCACCACGGTCACCGTCACCTTCCCCATCAGCTCACCCGGCTAACCGAACGGGTGCCGTGACGAGCGGCCGTCCGTTGCGGCCGAAGCCGGCAAAACAGCGAAGCCGGGTGAATTCACCTCGTCAGTGCGCAGATTCGGCTGCCGGCGTAGCGCTGACGGAGAATGGCTTCGCCGCTCGCCGCTCGCCGCTCGCCGCTCGCCGCTCGCCGGGCGCCGTAGTCTACGGCGGCCGGCGCTCCTCCTCGGCCGGGTTCCCCGTCGCATTGAGGGACACGGGCGCCGGCCCGCGCGGGCGATCCGGGGATGGTCAGAGGGTGCTGACTCGTCGCTGGAGCACGAGGGTGATTGCCGGCGGTGGCCTTCGCCGGGATGTCCTGCAGTGTTTGCGGCATCGGAAGGGCAGGAGCGGCACCTGCCCCCGGCAGTTCAGCAGATTCAGGGCAGCGCCCGCCCCGGGTCGCGGCCCGGCTTGCCGTTTGCGGCGGCCCGCTCGTGCAGTGCGGCCAGCTCGGCCCGCAGCTGGCGGGTCTCTTCCTGCAGCTCCAGGATGCGCCGGATGCCGGCCAGGTTCAGCCCGTCGGCGGTCAGCGCGCAGATCTCCTGGAGCCGGCTGATGTCGTTGCGGGAGTACCGGCGGGTCCCGCCCGCGCTGCGGGTCGGGTCGAGCAGCCCTTCCCGCTCGTAGATCCGCAGCGTCTGCGGGTGCAGCCCGGCCAGCTCGGCGGCCACCGAGATGCTGAACAGCCCCCGGTCCAGGTCCCCCCACCCCGGGCTCACCACGGCCAGCCCCCGTCGCCGGCCAGGTACCGCACCGCCAGCTCCGCCAGGAAAGCCAGCCGGGCCTCGTCATCCTCCGCCGTCCGCGAGCCCGTCGCGGGCACCGACGGCGGGACTTCCACCCAGACCGGGCCGGCCCGCAGCGGCGGCTCGGGCACCCGCCCGGCCCGCCGCACGACGACGGGCACGCCGGAGCCCGGGGGCTGCAGCCCCGGCACCCCGGCTGCCGGGCCGTCAGGGGAGGCAGCCCCCGGTCCGGGATGGTTCCCGAGCGTCCGGTCGTAGGCGGCGCGCCGGGCCGGGTCACCCAGCACCTGGTAGGCCTCCGTCAGGGCGCGGAACCGGGCCGGGGCGGCGGCATCACGCGGCCGGCGGTCCGGGTGCTCAGCCGCCGCCTGCCGCCGCCACGCCCGGGTGATCTCCCCGCCGGACGCCCCCCGGGGGACCTCCAGCAGCTGGTACAGATCCGGGGCCGGGGTGCCGTCCTGCTCTGCCGCCGCCATGACCATCACTTCCCTTCCGCCAGGCGCGGCCGTACGTCATCCTGCCCCCAGTATGCGGCATGAGGAAACCTGAGTCGAGTGGCGAGAAAATCTAAGTCTGGTCTTGTCAGATATCTGCGGGCGCTGGTATATAGATCTTGTGAGCGTGCAAGACAATCAACACGGCAAGGAGGCACTGATCATGCTCATGCGTACCGACCCGTTCCGCGAGCTGGACCGGTTCACCCAGCAGGTTTTCGGCACCGCCGCACGGCCTGCGGCGATGCCGATGGACGCCTACCGGCAGGGCGACAACTTCTACATCCACCTGGACCTGCCCGGCATCGACGCGGACTCGATCAGCCTGACCGTCGAGCAGAACGTGCTCACCGTCCGCGCCGAGCGCGCCCCGGCCCAGCCCCTCGGCGCCGAGCTGCTGATCGCCGAGCGGCCCTACGGCACTTACACCCGGCAGGTCTTCCTCGGCGAGACCCTCGACGCCGACAAGGTCGCCGCCGACTACGCCGCGGGCGTGCTCACCCTGACCATCCCGGTCCGCGAGGCCGCCAAGCCGCGCAGCATCCAGGTCACCAGCGGCGACCACCAGCAGGCCGTCAGCGCGTAACTTCCTTCCCCGGGCGCGCTACCGGGCTCCCGCGAGCGCGCTACTGTCGGCACGCCGCCGGGACCCGGCGCCCGCCGCCGGACCGCCCGGGGCCGGGCCGTCACCGCAGATGATGCCGTCCACGGGATGCGCAGCACGTTGCCTTCGCCTTGGGAATCAAAAAATCTATGGTGGCCGGAGTAGACATTTGATGGCCGTATGGGTATAGTTTCTTGCGTAGCCCAGAGAGACAACAGGGGCCGGCAGGGATGAACTGCCGGGCGGCAGCGAAGTCAGTGAGTAGTACCCCGATGAAGGCGTCGGCTGCGGGCGCGCGCACCGGGAAGTTCGGCAGTGACTGATAGCAGAGGGAAGAACGGAGGAGCCAGGCACCGTCAGGATCGCCCGGGCGAGACTTTCGAGCCCGGGTACCGCAGGACATCCGATTGTGAGGTGGTCTCCGGTCAAGCAACCGCGATCCCCGCGCCCCGGCAGCATCCTGGCCGGGCCCGCGGAAACAGAAGGCCGACGCATCAGAGTCGGCTGATGGTGTAGCAAGTTCCTTCGGGGCCCTGGTGCCGTACGGCACCAGGGCCCCTCAGCGCGTTACAGAGAGGTCAGATGACAGCAGGCGACTCCTACAAAAGGCTCGACGACGACGACTACCCCGCCTACACGATGGGCCGGGCCGCCGAGATGCTCGGCACTACCCAGAGTTTCCTGCGCGCGATCGGCGAGGCAGGCCTGATCACACCGCTGCGCTCCGCGGGCGGCCACCGCCGCTACTCCCGCTACCAGCTTCGCGTCGCCGCTCGCGCCCGGGAACTGGTCGACCACGGCACCCCCGTCGAGGCCGCCTGCCGCATCGTCATCCTCGAAGACCAGCTCGAAGAGGCCCTGCGCATCAACGCCGAATACCGCGCCGCCGAATCCGCGAATCCGCCGGCCGCATCCTGAGACGGCCGGGACCCGCAACTCGCCCGGAGCTTCGCAGTCCGTGTCGCCCGCTGGCGGCGGGTCGGCTGGACCCGCCGTCGCCCGTCGCCGTCGTGCTGCGTGCGGCCCTGCTCGGCTGACTTGGCTAGCTGGGAGCGCGGCGAGCTCCTTGCTGGCGGCGAAGGACTCCTCGATCGTCCACCTACGGCCGGCGACCTTGACCAGGACCCTGAGCGGGACGCGGGTCGGTGAGTAGGCCCGGTAGAACGCGTACTCCCCGGTCCTGCGGTTACGCCGGATCAGCAGCCAGTGGTGCCCGGTGCTCGTAGCGGCCGGGTCAGCGGCCTCGTCGCTCGTGTCGACCAGCGCCCAGTCGTACCAGCGTTCGCCCCTCGACCCACGCCCGGCCGACAGCCGCTGCCAGGTGTGCTTGGGAGGCGAACGGCCAGGTCAACGACCCTGCGGGTGCCGATCCCGGTGACGATCTGGTGGTCCTTGGCGATCGCCAGAACGTATCCAAGGCCAGCCTGGCGGGCGTGCTTGCGCAGCTTGGAGTCCGCGCCGTACACCTCGTCCCCGGCAACCCACGCCGCCCGAGCACCGCCGGCCAGCGCGTCGGTGATCATGTCCTGGGCCAGGCTCGGCTTCGTGGCGAAGGCGGTCTCGTCCGGGACCCCGGCGCGGGCGAGCCGGTCGGCGGCTTCGGTCCATGACCTGGGTAGATACAACCGCCGGTCGATCAGGGCGTGACCCTTGCCGGAGGCGTAGGTCAGGTAAACCGCGACGTGGGAGTTCTCGATCCGCCCGGCGGTGCCGGTGTATTGACGCTGCACCCCGACCGTGGCCGTGCCTTATGACGAGCCCACGGTTATGCCGAGGAGGGTGCTGTCTTCCCTGCTCAGTACAGGTTCTTGGTGCACTCGCGCGGCATTATTTTCGCTGTTCGGCTGCTCTGCTCGTTGCGGCTGGTGTCTGGTCGGTGAATCCCCCCACCGATCAGACAGGAGACAGTCATGGATGCTCACGATGACGCGCGCCACCGGTGGCGGGTCGTGGTGGAGGGGCCTCTCGCGCCGTTCGCCGGCGGGCTCCGGGGAGCGCTTGCCGGTCAGGGATACGCGGGCGACACGATCACGGACCATGTGCACCTTCTCGCGGACCTCAGCGGCTGGCTCGGCGGGCAGGGCCTGGACGCGGCAGGACTGACCGAGGAGCGGGCAGGGCAGTTCCTGCAGTACCGCCGCCGCCGGGGACACTGCACTCAGGTAACCCCGCGGGCGATCTCCCCGGTCCTGGGATACCTGCGCTCCCTTGGCGCCGCGCCGCCGCGGGCGGAGCCGGTCCCGGCTTCGGGCCTGGAGTTGCTGCTGGCCCGCTACCAGTCGTACCTGTCGGGCGAGCGCGGGGTCGCCGCATCGACGTCCAGGCACTACCTGCGGTGCGCCGGCAAGTTCCTCGGATCGCTGCCGGGAGACCTGGACGCGGCCCTCGGCGGGCTTTCCCCCGCCGGGGTGACCGGCTTCGTCCTGGAATGGGCGGAGCGCCGGAAGGGCGCGGCCCCCGACATGATGACGCTGCCGGCGCTGCGGTCGCTGCTGCGCTTCCTGCACGTGTCCGGCCTGATCAGGGCACCGCTGGCAGACGCTGTCCCGGCCGGTCGCGGCTACCCGAGGCTGGTCCCGCCGCGCGCCGCGCCCGCCGACCGCATCAGGACGGTCCTGGCGTCCTGCGACCGGGAAAGCGCGGGAGGCCGCCGCGACTACGCGATCCTGCTCGTGATGGCGCGGCTCGCGCTGCGCGGCGGCGAGGTCGCCGGCCTCGAGCTGGGCGACGTCGACTGGCGGGCGGCCGAGGTGACGGTCCGCGGCAAGGGCAACCGGACGGACGTGCTCCCGCTACCCGCCGATGTCGGCGAGGCGATCGCCGACTACCTCCTGAGCGGCAGGCCCGCCACTATGTCGCGGTCGCTGTTCGTGACGCTGGTGGCCCCGTTCACGCGCCTGGCCGTCTCCTCCGTCACCCAGGTGGCCAGCCGCGCCTGCGCCCGCGCCGGGGTCGCCCGGTTCGGGCCGCATGCGATGCGCCACGCTGCCGCGTGCGACCTGCTGGCCGGCGGCGCGTCGATGGAGGAGATCGGCCAGCTGCTGCGGCATGCTCACGAGCGGACAACGGCGATCTACGCCAAGGTCGACCAGGCCCGGCTGGCAGCCCTCGCGCTGCCCTGCCCGCAGGGAGCAGCCCGGTGAGCATGCGAGAACGAGCCGAGGAATACCTGGCCCTCCGCCGGGCCCTCGGCCGCAAGATGACCGCCGACGGGCGGATGCTGCTCGACTTCGCCGACAGGCTCGACGACGCGGGACAGGGCGCGGTCACCGTGGAATCGGCCGTGGAATGGGCGACCGAGTCCAGGGATGCCTCACCCGGGCACTGGCGATCCCGCCTCGGCATCGTGCGCGGCTTCGCCCGCCACATGCACGCGCTCGACCCGGCGACGGAGGTTCCCCCGGCCGACCTGATCGTCGCGCCGCAGCACCGCAAGCCGCCTTACATCTACTCCGGAGAAGAGGTCTCCGCCCTCGTGCACGCGGCCGGGACGATCACCGCGCCGCTGGCCGCCGCGACCATGCAGGCGATGGTCAGCCTGATCGCCGCCACCGGGCTGCGGATAGGCGAGGCGCTGGGCCTCAACCGCGACGACGTCCGACTGCAGGACGCGACGCTCATCGTGAACGGGAAGAACGGCCAGCAGCGCCTCGTCCCGCTGCACTCGACGACCGCTTCCATGCTCGCCGGCTACCAGGCGCGCCGGAACAGGCTCTGCCCTGCCCCTGCTTCGCCGGCCTTCTTCACCACCCGCACCGGGCGCCGGCCCGGGCAGCGCTGGGCCCAGGACACCTTCGCCAGGCTCCTTGCCCAGGCTGGCATCAGGCAGCCGCCGGGACGGCGGCGCCCGCGAATCCATGACCTGCGCCACACGTTCGCGGTCACCACCTTGACCAGGTGGTACCAGGACGGCACCGACGTCCGCGCGCAGATGCCCGTCCTGTCCACCTACCTCGGCCACTCGAACGCCGAGTCAACGTACTGGTACCTCGAGGCCGCCCCCGGGCTCCTCGCCCTCGCCGCCGCCCGGCTAGAGGCCGGAAACACGAAGGGAACCACGCGATGACCGCCCTTGCCCCCGTCATGCAGGCGTTCTTCACCGACCGGCTGATGACCCAGCGGGCAGCCACCCCGCACACGATCGCGTCCTACCGCGACACGTTCCGGCTGCTGCTCGGCTACGTCCACGAGCAGACCGGAAAGCAGCCCGCGCAGCTCCAGCTGGCCGACCTGGACGCCGCCACCATCGGCGCGTTCCTCACCCACCTGGAGACAAGCCGGGGAAACAGCGCCTCCACCCGCAACAACCGGCTGGCGGCCGTCCACTCGCTGTTCCGCTATGCCGCCCTTCGGGCCCCCGACCAGATGGACACCATCAGCCGCGTTCTCGCCATCCAGTCCAAGCGCACCGCAACCACTATCGTCAGCTACCTCACCCCGGCCGAGCTCGACGCTATCCTCGCCACGCCCGACCAGACGGCATGGCACGGCCGCCGCGACCATGCCCTGCTCGTCCTCGCCGCCCAGACCGGGCTGCGCGTCTCCGAGATCACCGGCCTCGCCATCGGCGACGCCCACCTCGGCGCCGGCCCGCACGTCTACTGCCGAGGCAAGGGCCGCAAGGACCGGTGCACCCCGCTGACCGGCCACACCACCGGCATCCTCGCCGAATGGACCGCCGAGCGCGACGCCCCCGAAGACGCGCCGCTGTTCAGCACCCGCAGCGGCACCTGCATGTCCGCCGACGCCGTCGCCCGCCTGACCGGCAAGTACGCAGACATCGCAGCCGATGCCTGCCCAACGCTGACGGCGAAGAAGATCACCCCGCACACCCTGCGGCACACAGCGGCGATGAACCTCCTCCACGCCGGAGTCGACATCACCGTCATCGCCCTCTGGCTCGGCCACGAAAGCCCGTCCACCACCCGCGTCTACCTGCACGCCGACATGAAGCTCAAGGAAAGCGCCATCGCCCGCACCACCCCGCCCGGCACCCAGGCCACCCGATACAAGGCACCCGACCACCTGCTCGCCTTCCTCGACCAGCTCTAGCCACCGAGCCAAGAAGACGGTTATGCCGCACCGCCCAGGAACGCCTCCAACCACCGAACCAGACCTGAGATCGCTGCGGCATAACCGTGGGCTCGTCATAAGGGGCCTAATGCCGACGTCGGCATTACGTGCCCTTCTTCAGGTCGCCGGTCAAGTCGATCACCAGGATCGCCTGGTCGTCACCGAGGTGGGCCAGCATCCAGTCCCGAACGTCGTCCAACACCTTGTCCTGGTCCCAGGACGCCGCCGACAGGAACCGTTGCATGCCTCGCGGCCCAGTAGGTCATCCAGTCCCACCAGCCAGCGAGAAGGATCTACGCTATGGCCTGCGGCCACCGCGCGGTCTTCTTCGGTCCACAAACCAAGATCCTCGAGCGCCGCTCCCGCCAGCTCGTGGCCGACCTGCGCGCCACCGCCGGCCGGCGCGCGGGCGACCCAACGGTCACTGGTCTCGTCCAGCGATCGCAGGCCGCCAGCAACGATTTTCGCCGGCTCTGGGCCGAGCACGAGGTGTCGGTGCGCCGAGCCGACCGCAAGACCCTGGTGCACCCGCGGGTAGGCCCGTTGCTGATGGCCTGCGAGACCCTGGTCAGCCCCGGCCTGGGCCAGCAACTGCTGGTGCTCAGCCCGGCCGACACCGGGACCCGCGAGCGGCTGGAACTGCTGCGGGTGATCGGGATCGAGGAGTTCCCGGTGCGGACGACGGGCTCACCGGCGCGCTGAGCGCGGTTCACCCGCGGTGTCGCGAAACTGCCGGGGCGAGGAGCCGACCACCCGGCGGAAGGCGGTGCTGAACGCGCTCTCGGACTCGTAACCGGTCGCGACGGAGAGCTCGGAGATCGACCGGGTGTTGCGGCGCAGGGCATCGCGGGCCAGGCTCATCCGCCACTGGATCAGGTAGTCCAGCGGTGCGGTTCCGACCTGCTTCTTGAAGAAGGCGGCGAACGCCGAGCGAGACATGTGCGCGATGTCGGCGAGCTCGTTGAGGGTCCAGCGGTGGGCGACGTCGGCGTGCATGGCGCGCAGGGCGGCCCCGATGTCGTCGTCGTTGATCGCGCCGAGCCAGCCGGCCGGGCGATCGGTCTGCTCGGCGTAGGCGCGCAGCGCCTGCACGAACAGGATCTGGACGAGATGGTCCAGGACCAGCGAGCTGCCGACGGCGCCGTTCTCCACCTCCGTGACCAGGAGCTTGGAAACGTTCGCGAGCAGTATGTTCCGCGGATCGGAGGCCTGGACGTGCACCAGAGGCGGCAGGACATCGGTCAGGATCGAGGCATTCGAGTCGTCGAACCAGAAGGACCCACCGCACAGGTATGTGTCTTCCTCGGCCTCGGGCCCGATCCGCACGACACCGTTCGCAGTGCTGTCCCACAAGGCCGTCGCAGTCAGCGGTTCCGCGGTGAGGTCGCTGGCCAGCAGGTAACTCGGAGGGTTGACCAGGAGGTAGATGTCCCCCTGCCGCAGGCGCACCGGCTCGTGCCCGTCGAGGGCCAGCCAGCAGTCACCCTGCTCGACGCCCCCGATCTTCACGTACCCGAAGGCCTCGAAACGCACCGCCCACGACCCGGCCGCGTGGAAACCGGGCTCGACCACCGTGCGGGGCCGCAGCAGTCCGACGGCCGCAGCGATCGGGTCGCTGGACCCGAGCGCGGATCCCATTCCGGACGATGCGTAAGAAAAGATGGACGTCATGTTATGGATCATACGCACATGGGGCAGCAGTATCGATTGCATGATTACAACGAAGCAGACAGCGCTGATCACCGGCGCCAACAAGGGCATTGGATTCGAGACCGCACGGCAGCTGGCGCAGCAGGGCTTCACCGTCTGGCTGGGAGCTCGTGCCCAGGCGCGCGGCGAAGCCGCCGTGAAGGAACTGGCCGCCGACGGAGATGTCCGATTCGTCAGCCTCGACGTGACCGACCCCGACAGCGTGCAGGCCGCCGCCGCCCACATCGGCGACACCACCGGCGCTCTGGACGTTCTGATCAACAACGCTGCCGTCGCGTTCGGGGCCGAAGAGGCACCGCCCAGCACCATCGGGCTGGACACAATCCAGCGAACGCTGGACGTGAACCTCTACGGGGCGCTGCGGGTCACCCAGGTGTTCCTGCCGCTGGTGCGGCAGGCGTCGGCCGGGCGCATCGTCAACGTCAGCAGTACGAACGGGTCGATCACCGCTCTGGTGGATCCCGACAGCCTGCTCGCGCAGTTCCCGCTGTCGTACGCCTACTCCGCCTCGAAGACCATCCTCAACGCGCTCACCGGATCGCTCGCCGTCGAGCTCCGCGACACGCCCATCAAGATCAACTCGGTGTGCCCGGGCTTCAACAAGACCGACCTCAACGGCAATACCGGAACGCAGCACCCGTCCGAGGGCGCCAAGGTCGTCGTGCGCGCCGCCACCCTCCCGGCCGACGGACCCAGCGGCAGCTTCTTCGACGTGAACGGCCCGGTCGGCTGGTGACGTTCGGTCACGACTCGGCTGCCGGCGCGCCGGTCGAGGGTCCTGACACAATCGGAGCATGACGACGGACACCTTGCGGGTGTGGCAGGACGACATCCTCGGGGTCGGCTACCAGCAGCACGTTCTCGAGCTTCAGAGCTTAGAGGTGCTGCACCACGAGATCGGAGTCGAGGCTGGGCAATCGTCCGCGCCAGGCATCCTTGGCCGGATGCCCGATATTGACGATCAAGGCTGACCGGAAGCGCCCGTCGGGGTAGAACTCGGCATTCACGCCTTCGGCGTTGAATCCGGCCATCGGCCCGGCCGCCAGGCCCAGGGAGCGGACGGCAAGGATGAAGTAGCCAGCCTGCAGCGCGGCTCCGAAGCGGGCGGTCTCGGTGCGAAGACTCTCGTTGGCGTCGAAGACGTCTTGGAGTTCGGGCAGGACGGCCGGGATGTTCTCGTGGAAGCGGGAGTCCATCGCCAGTACGGCCACCGCGGGTGCGGTGGCCGTCTTCGCCCGGTTCCCCTCGTTCATGTGCGGGAGCAGCCGTGAACGGCCCGGTCCGGGATGCAGGTAGAGCACGCGCATGGGCTGGGTATTCGCCGAGGTGGGGGCCCAGCGGGCCAGTTCCCAGATCGCGTCGAGTTCGGCGGCGGTGACGGGCTCGGACGTGAAGGTGTTCGCGGTGCGCGCGTCAGTAAACAGGGCGGCCTGTCCGACGTCATCGAGCGCCGTCAGCGTCACAGGGACACGTCCTTGATCGCGTGCAGGCCGGTCAGCGGTCCGTCCACCTGCATCAGGCGGCCCATCACCAGCGGACCGAGGTCGAGCGGGTCGAAGCCGAAATTCTCGACGACCGAGTGAAAGCGTGTCTTGGAGTCGAGGTCGTCGCCGGCGTAGAAGAGGATGCGCCGGCCGGCGGGCGTGAGCGGATTCGCGGCGACGTAGCGGCCGTACATGTTGTCGAAAGCCTTGATGACATGGGTCCCGGGTAACAGCGAGGCGATGAGCTCGCCGCCTCCGGTGTCCAGGTGCTCGGCGACGAACTCGGGAACCCGTCCGTGCGCCACCCGACCCACGGCCCCGAGCGGACGGACACATAGCGGACGGCGGTAGCCCGGCCGCAAGCTCCACCGACGAGGATGACCCTGACGTCCGGCTTCGTGTCCACCCGGCCAACGGCAACCCTGGTGCCGTCACCATCGACTTCCCGTTTACCTGGTTCACTGGCTACAAATCCGCAGGCCGTGATCACACGGAAGCACGATGATGTATGCGGCCTGGGGGCCCGGCGGTGCCCGCCGGGTCCCCAGGCCTTCAGTACTCCGCCCGACCGGCAGTGAGCCGGCGGCCGTGCTTCCTTCTGTCCGGCGGATCAGGCGGGGACGAGCGGGGCGTCAGCCGGCTTGGTTTCGGTGGCCGCGCGGGACGGGCGCGCGGTGATGCCGGCGGCGGTGGCCGCGGCGAGGGCGGCGAAGATGACGCATGACCACAGGGCCGGGCGGAAGCCGGCGGTCACGGCGGCCGGGCTGCCGAGGTTGCCGTGCGCGGAGAACACGGCGCTGCTGATCGCGATGGCGAAGACGGTTCCCAGCCGCTGGGCCATCTGGTTGATGCCTGCCGCGGTGCCCATGTCCGGCTGCGGGACGGCATTGAGGACGGCGGTGGGCACGGTGGGCAGCGCCATGGAGATGCCGATGCCGGCGATCAGCAGGGCGGCGGTGAGCTCGATCCAGCTGGTGGACAGCGAGCCGCGGGCGGCGACCCAGGCGAAGCCGAGTGCCTGCAGCGTCAGGCCGGCGGTCATCACCGGCCGCCGTCCGATGCGGTCGGAAACGGCGCCGGCGATCGGCGAGATGAACATCGGAGTGGCGAAGAACGGCAGCAGGCGCACGCCGGTCAGCACCGGTGAGTAGCCGCGGGCGTACTGGAACTCCTGGATGATCAGGAAAGCGGCGGCGAAGGTGGCGCCGGACATGAAGAACGTGGTGGCGTTCCCGACGGCGAAGGCCCGGGTGCGGAAGAGCCGGAGCGGGACCAAGGGCTCGGCGGCCCGGTTCTCCCGGGCCAGGAACCCGGCCAGCAGCGCGGTTCCGGCCAGCAGCGCGGCGAGGATCTGCGGGCTTGACCACCCGGCATCGTTCGCGCACACCAGCGCCCACACGATCGCGGTGACGCCGGCGGTGACGAGCGTGACGCCGGCCAGGTCGAGCCGCCTCAGCGCACCGTGCGATTCCGGGAGCAGCCGGGCCGCGAGACCGGCGGTGACCAGGCCGATCGGGACGTTGACCCAGAAGATCCAGTGCCAGTCCAGGCCCTCGGTGATCGCGCCGCCGATCAGCGGGCCGGCCGCGATGGCCAGTCCGGCCAGGCCGCCGTAGATGCCGACAATCATCCCGCGCCGCTGCCGCGGGAACGTGGTGGTCAAGATGGTCAGGCTGAGCGGCATGACGGCCGCGGCGCCGAGGCCCTGCACGGTGCGCGCGGCGATCAGCCCGTCGGCCCCGGGGGCGAGCGCGCATGCGGCGGAGGCGACGGTGAAGAGCGACAGGCCGGTGTTGAAGATCCGGCGCCGCCCGAACCGGTCGCCGAGCGCGGTGGCGGTGATGAGGCCGGCGGCGAAGGCGATACCGTAGGCATTGACCGTCCATTGCAGGGACGCGAGGCCGGCGTGCAGGTCGCGCTGCATCCGTGGCAGCGCGGTGAGGACCACGCTTGAGTCGAGAAGCACCATGAAGTACGCGGTCGAGGTGAGAGCAAGGACCCAGCCAAGGCGGCTGGCGCCCGCGGCCGCCCCGGGTGCCGGTCGTGTGTTCGTCATCGTTTCCTCCAGGAGTGACACCGCCCAGTAGGGCGGATCTGCCTGGATGACGGACAGGGCAGACGCGGACGGACAGCGCTGCCGGATTTTGGGGCGCGCCGGATTTCTTAGCGGTGTTAGGTTCCGTGGGCCTCCGGTGTCTGCATTGGTGAAACCACGAACCTGAACATGGAAGGACTCGCGATGAGCATTCACCAGCAGGCGACCATCCCCGCTGACCCCGGGCGTGTTTACCAGGTGCTCGCCGATGTCCGGGCGCTGTCTGCGCTGTCGGGAACGGGCGGCCGGGCGGCCTGGCCGCGGGCGAGGAGTTCGCCGCCTTCGACGGGAACGTGACCGGGCGGCAGATCGAGATGGTCCCCGGCACCCGGGCCGACGGGCAGCCCGCTCTGGCCGCCTACAGGCACGACGCCACCGACGGGCTGTGGCGCGCCGCTGGGCTGCTTGTCATCACCCTGGACGGCGAGCAGGTCACCGGGCTGACCCGCTACGAGTCCGCGACGATGCGCCCCTTCGGGCTGCCTGGCATCCTCCCCGACGACTAAGCACCCGCCTCATCAGGAGGACAACGGTCATGACCAGCGACAACAGCTACACCAAGACCCTTGTTAACGCTGCCGCCCCCGAGAAGGTCTTCGCGGCGCTCACCGACCCCGGTCAGCTCACCGCCTGGTGGAGCGCCAGTCAACGACCGGCCCCGGGAGGGCGGCGGCGAACTCCGCATGACCTTCGGCGCCGAGGAACGGCCGACAGTGACGCGCCTGGCCATCCACGCAGAGCCGCACGGCTGAGCCGGCACCAGCGGCTGAACCGGCACCGGTCAAGTGCCGGGCTGGCCCGGATCGGAAGGCGCCGTCTCGGCTAGCTGGTCTTGCAGGAAACGCTGTTCGGGTTCGGTCTGCGCGAGTTCGAGGGCGCGGCGGTACGCGTGGCGGGCCTCGCCGGGCCGGCCGGCGCGGCGCAGGAGGTCGGCCCGGGTGGAGTGAAAGTACCGGTAATGGCCGAGGTCGAGGCGGTCGAGGATGGCCAGGCCTGCCTCGGGTCCGTCGATCTCGGCGACGGCGACGGCCCGGTTCATCTCGATGACCGGGGATCCGGTCTGCCGAGCGAGCGCGGCGTACAGGGCGGCGATCTGCTGCCAGTCGCGGGGCTCCTGCAGGTAGAGGTCCGCGATGGCCGCCTGGAGCAGGTAAGGCCCGGTGCGTCCTCGGGTCATGGCCCGCTGCAGCAGCGCCCGGCCCTGGTCGATCTGCCCGGTGTCCCACAGGGTACGGTCCTGGTCGTCGAGGCGGACGACCCGCCCGTCGCGCAGGCGGGCCGCTCTGCGGGCGTCGTGCAGCAGCATCAGCGCCAGCAGCGCGATTACTTCCGGCTCGTCCGGCATCAGGCCGGCTAGCGCCCGGCCGAGGTGGACCGCTTCGGCGGCGAGGTCGACCCGGCCGCCGCCCCAGCCCTGGTTGAAGATCAGGTAGACCACGGCGAGGACGGCCGCCAGCCGGTCGGGCAGCTGGTGATCGGGCGGCACCGCAAACGGGATGCGCGCGTCCCGGATCTTGTGCTTGGCCCTGGTCAGCCGCTTGCTCATGGTCTCGAAGGGGACGAGGAACGCCAGTGCGATCTCCTCGGTGGACAGGCCGCCCAGGGTGCGCAAGGTCAGCGCTACCTGCGCCTCCAGGGCGAGCGCGGGGTGACAGCAGGTGAAGATCAGCTCAAGCCGCTCGTCCGGGATGGCGGCGGTGTCGTCCATGAGGGCCTCCGGTGGTTCCGGCCCGGCTCCGATTTCGCGGGCGAGGAACATCGTCTTCGCGGCCAGGACCTGCCGGCGGCGCAGCTGGTCGATGGCGCGGTTGCGCGCGGTGGTGACCAGCCAGCCGGCCGGGTTGGCCGGCTCGCCGTCCCGCGGCCAGCGTTCGGCGGCGACGGCGAACGCCTCGGCGGCCGCTTCCTCGGCCAGTTCGATGTCGCCGAGGATGCCGACCAGGATCGCCAGCACGCGGCTCCAGTTATCGCGGAAGACGGCGTCAAGCGCCACGGAAGCGCCCGTCGAGGACCGGCCTTACCTCGATGGCGGTGCCGGGCCTGGTCTGCCGCAGCAGGTCCCTGGCGGTAGCGAGTGCCTCGTCGAGGTTGCCTGCCTCGATCAGGAACAGGCCGCCGAGGTACTCCTTGCTGTCGATGAACGGGCCGTCGGTCAGCAGCATCCGCTCGTCGTCGTTGCGCAGCGTCGTCGCCGACTCCTCAGCGTGCAGGCGGGCCCAGCCCGTCACGTCCGGCCGGTCAAGCCGGGCGGCGAGGGCTGCCGGAATCGGGCGCGTGGCCCGGTCCGTGTCCTCGGGCGGAGAGTAGACCAACAGTGCGTACTGCATGAGTCCTCCTGTCACGGGCCGGGTGTCGGCTCCCAGTATCGGACGAACAGCGCCGTCGTAGACGGACACCAACTACCGGGAAGTTTTTTCGCGCCTGACGTCCGTCTGGCGCCTGGCCGCTCGTCACTGGTGCAGATCCGCCCGGGACAAGGGCGGCCCGTCCAAGGAGGACCCATGACCGCGGAACCCATCCCCGGCGCGGACGCCGCACGGTTCGAGCGCACGTACGACGCTCCGGCCGAGCTCATCTGGGAGCTGTGGACCACCCCCGCCGGCCTCGGGGAATGGTTTGCCCCCGACGGCTTCGAAAGCCAGGTGAGCGAGCTCGAGCTCAGGCCCGGCGGCCAGCTGCGCTACGCCATGACCGCGACCGCACCGGAGACGGTCGCGTTCATGCGCGACACCGGCAATCCGCTCTCGGCCGAGGTACGCAAGACGTTCACCGAGGTCGCACCGGTGGCTCGCCTGGCTTACCGGTCGCTGATCGACTTCGTGCCCGGCCATGAGCCGTACGAGCACCTGACGACCGTCGACATCGAGCCCGTCGGCGACCGCACCAAGGTGGTCATGACACTCGATCCCCTTCACGACGAGAGCTGGACGCGGCAGCATCGCGCCCACCGCGTCAACGAGCTCGACAACCTCGAGGCAGCGATCAAGCGGCACGCACGGACCGCTACCGACGGCGTTGACTACCGCGCCGATCTGACGATCAACGCCCCGATTGGTGCCGTCTTCGCCGCCGTGTCCTCGGTCGCGGGGCTGAGCGGCTGGTGGACGACCGGCACCAGCGGGTCACCGGAACCCGGCGGGGAACTCCGGTTCGCTTTCAGCGACGGAGCCGCCGTCATGCGCGTTGAGGACCGGACGCCGGCCCTGGAGCGGTGGACGTGCCTGGGCCACAGCGGGCAGCCGGAGTGGGCGCACACGACGGTGACCTTCCAGCTGACCGAAGTGAACCTGGCCGCTACCCGGCTCCAGTTCACCCACGGCGGGCTGCGGCCGCAGCTTGACTGCTACGGCCATTGCTCGGCCGGGTGGACCTACCTCATGAGGAGCCTGGCCTGCTACGCCGAAACCGGCACCGGGTACCCGGTCGCCCCGTGAACGGGATCCGGGTCGCGGCCAGAGTGACCAGCGGGTCTGTTCCAGGGAATCCGCGACTGGCGGGGCGCCAGGTCCTCGCCGGGCGGCCATGAGGGTCCCGAACGCGGCCCGGAGCCGGGGTTCCGCACCGGGCTGCTCAGCCACGTGCTCAATCCCAAGGTCGGGCTGTTCTTCCTGACCGTCAGGCCGCGGCTCATTCCCCACCACGCCCACATCGCCGCCTACGCACTGGCCTTCGCCGCCACCGACGTGCCGATCGCCGGCGCCTGGCTTACCACGGTCGCCTGGATCAGCGACAAGGCACGCGCGCTGCTCCGCCGCCCCCGCACCCGGACCGCTCTCGACCGGGCCGCGGGAGCCACACTCTTCGCCCTCGGCGTGAAAGTCGCGGCCGGGCAGCTCGCCTGACCGCGGCCTTCTGGACGGGCAGCCACGCGAACCTGGAACCCGTACCCGGCGGCACCTACCGGGTGCAGATGGCCGAGGGTCTCGCCGCCGCCGGCCCGTTCACCGAATCGACCCGCCCCGCCGTCTGGCATTCACCTGGGGCGGCTAGCGGAGCTTGCGGCAAGTTACGGGCGGTGGTATACATTTATCTAGTTAACTAGATAACCTAGGGTACCTAGATTTATGGAGGTGCTTATGATCGAGTTCTACCTCGATCAGGACTCCGGGGTGGCGCCCTACCTGCAGATCGTCCGGCAGGTGCGGCAGGCGGTCCGCCTCGGGATGCTGAAGAAGGGCGACCAGCTCCCGACGGTGAAGGAGGTCGTCGCCAGCCTCGCGATCAACCCGAACACGGTGCTGAAGGCCTACAAGGAGCTGGAGCACGCCGGGCTCGCCGCCGGGCGGCCGGGGATTGGGACCTTCATGACCGTGACGCTGCCGGCGGGACCGGTTGCCGGTCACGGCGCACTGCGTCGCGAGCTCGAGCGCTGGCTCGGGAAGGCACGGCGCGCCGGACTTGACGATGAGGGCATCGACGCCCTGTTTCGCGACTGCCTGCGGGTCGCGGCAGAGGAGGAAATCGCGTGAGCGCCGTCCTGGAGGCGAGCGGCCTCGGTAAGAGGTACGGGCGGCGGTGGGCGCTCGCCGGCTGCTCGCTGACGATCCCGGCCGGCCGCGTGGTGGGCCTCGTCGGCCCGAACGGCGCCGGCAAGTCGACGCTTCTCCAGCTCGCCGTCGGGCTGCTCGAACCGAGCGCGGGATCGGTCACCGTGCTTGGCGGCACGCCGGGCGGCAGCGCCTGGCTCCGCAGGGTCGGCTTCGTCGCCCAGGACGCACCAGCCTACGCGGGCCTGACGGTCCTTGATCACCTTCGCTTCGGTGCCTGGTCCAACGACGGATTCGACCGCCAGGGCGCGCTGCAGCGCTGTGAGTCGCTCGGTCTTGACCTGCGCCAGCGGGCGGGCAGGCTCTCGGGGGGCCAGCGCGCGCAGCTGACGCTCATCCTCGCCCTGGCCAAGCGCCCGGAGCTCCTCGTACTGGACGAGCCGGTGGCCAGCCTTGACCCCCTCGCCCGCCGCGAGTTCCTCCAGCTCCTGATGGAGGCCGTTGCCGAGGATGCGCTCTCGGTGATCCTGTCCTCCCACCTCATCGCGGACCTTGAGCGGGTCTGCGACTACCTCATCGTGCTCGCAGGCTCGCGCGTCCAGGTCGCCGGGCCGATCGACGGGCTCCGCGCGAGCCATCACCGGCTCACCGGCCCCCACCAAAGACCCGTCGCGCTCCCGGCCGGGCAGGAGCTGATCACCGAGCGCCACACCGGCGTGCAGAGCACCCTCCTGGTGCGGCACGACGGTCCGGTCCTCGACCCCGCCTGGAACGTCAGCGACGTCAGCCTGGAGGACCTCGTACTCGCCTACATCGGCCGGAACCCTCAGGGCGCGTCCGCCACACGCAAGCTGGGGGTGGCGTCATGATCCGCGTCTCTTACTGGCAGTTCCGCCTTCCGTTCGGCATCGCCCTCGGCTGCCTAGCCGCCGTGGCGGTCATCGCCGGCCTGACCGGCCCGGGGCTTGCCCACCTCTACGACACGACGGTCGCGAATTGCGCAAGCAACGGCGGGGACTGCTCGACGGCACTCAGCTTGTTCAATGCCCATGACCAGCTCCTCAAGGTGATCGCACAGGCGATCCCCCTTAGCCTGCCGGCGATCCTCGGCATGTTCTGGGGCGCGCCCCTCGTCGCCCGGGAGCTTGAGTCCGGCACGTTCCGTCTCGCCTGGACTCAGGGCTGCTCCCGCCTGAGGTGGTTCGGCGCCAAGCTCGCCGTCGTCGGCCTGACGGCCCTGACCGTGCAGGGGATCATCACCCTGGCTCTGACATGGTGGTGGAGTCCGGTCGGCCACGCCAACCACAACCGGTTCTCCCCCGTCCTCTTCGGCGCCTTCGGAGTCGCGCCCATCGGGTACGCGGCGTTCGCGCTGGCCTTGGGCATCACCGCCGGCGTCGTGATGCGGCGCACCCTCCCCGCGATGGCCACCACCCTCGCCGTCTTCGTCGGCGTCAGGCTGGCGGTGACGTTCTGGGTCCGGCCGTACTTCGCCGTGCCAACGCGCATGGTGCTGCCGATCAGCCCAAACGGCGGCATCGGCATCGACTCGCCCGCCAGAGGCCAGATGAGTCTCAACTTCTTCCCGCCGGAGCTGCCCGACGCTTGGCTCCGGTCCTCCCAGGTCACCAACGCTGCCGGACAGAAGCCGTCGGGAGCGGTACTCAGCCAGCAATGCCCGCAGGTCCTCCGGGCCCAGATCGGACAGGGCAACATGGGTGAGGCGCTCAGGACCTGCATGGTCAAGCTCTCGGCAACCTTCCACCAGACCATCACCTACCAGCCAGCGAGCCGCTACTGGCCCTTCCAGTGGGCGGAACTGGGCGTGTTCACCGCGCTCGCCCTCGCGCTGGCGGCATTCTCGGCATGGTGGATCCGCCGCCGACTCATCTGACCAGCCGACACCTGCCCCTGGCGAAGCAGATGACGACAGCGAGCAGGCCACCCTGAAATGGCAGGTCCGTGGCCCAGCAAGCCGGGCGGACGGTCCGCATAGCCGCTCCTACCGATCCCGTCCGTGCCGTTCGCGCCCCTGTCCGTGGCCCGCACGGCCCCGAACCCCGGGACGCACGGACGAATAGCGGACGGCGGCGGCCCTGAATCCCGCCTCGGAACGCATAAGCACAGGTCAACGACATGCGTCTCGAACAGGAGGATAGGCCTGGGTGGCCAGCACGCGGCTCCACTGGTCGCGGAAGACGGCGTCATGCGCCACGGGAGCGTCCGTCGAGGATGGGCCGCACCTCGATCGCTGTGCCGGGCCTGGTCTCCTGGAGCAGTTACCCGGCGATGGCGAGTGCCCCGTCGAGGTTGTCGGCCCAGATCAGGAACAGGCCGGCGAGATACTCCTTGCTGTCGATGAAGGGATCGCCGGTCAGCCACGTCCGTCCGTCGTCGTTGCGCAGCGTCGTAGCCGACGCGTCAGCGTGCAGCCGGGCCCAGCCGGTGACGTTCGGCCGGTCGAGCCCATCGAGTATCAGACGAACAGCGCCGCCGTGGACGGACAGCAACCGCTGGCCGATTTCTCCCGGCGGTGGTGTCCGTCCGGCGCCTGGCCATTCGTCACCTTTGCAGATCCGCCCGAGAGGGAGCGGCACAACCAAGGAGAATCGATGACCACCGAAACCACGCCCAGCCTGAACGCCGCGTATGTAGTCTCAGCAGTAGAGGGAGTTGCGGACGCATCAGCAGTCAAACGGTACGCCGAAGTTGCAGGCCCTGCAATTGAGCATTTCGGTGGCCGTTTCATCGTCTCCAACACCGAGCCAGTAGTTGTCGAAGGCGAGTCGTCTTCGAATTACGTCTCGATGGTCGAATTTCCCTCAATGGAAGACGCGAAGGCTTGGTATAACTCGCCCGAATACGCAGAGGCACGTGACCTTACTCCAGCCGCCTTTAGGGGGCGCCTGCTAATTTTTGTGGAGGGCGTTTGATACGAATCAGATGCCTGGCCAGGCCCACCCTTGGCACCGCCTGGACCGACCCGGCCTGCTGGATACTCCGGCTCATGGCCTCCGGTGGCTGCACCTCCCCGAGGCCGAGCGGCAAGCCTCCCGCCTGCCCCCCTGCCACGCGGCCGACCCCGCGCACATGCCAGCCGGGCGGGAGCTTGGGCAGGCTGATGAGGGCGTCGATGCTGAGGTGCTCGCGGAGGAGGTGCTTGAGCTCGCGGCCTTCGATGATCTGGATGCGGTTGCCGTTGCTGGCGGCGAAGTCGCGGCTGGCCTTGCCGACCCAGGAGGTGGTGACCAGGACGCCCTTGGCGGCGTTCATGTCGTCCATCACCCCGGCCAGGGCGTGCACGGACCCGCGGGTCGCGCTCGCCGGCGATCATCGCCTCGATGACCGCGTGGGCGGTCTGGTGCCCGGCCAGCCTGGAGATCACGGACGTCAGCTTGCAAAGAGCGTCTCCAGCAGCTTCTCCAGGCGCTGCCAGTACCGGGTGCGGTCGCCGGTCAGGTCCCAGATGTGGCGGGTGTAGACCCGCAGCGCCCGGATCTGCGGCGGCGGCACGAACGAGGACCGCAGCATCCCATCTCGGTCAGCCGCGCGATCCACCGCGCGTCCTCCTTGTCGGTCTTCGGCCGGTCTGGCAGGTTCCTGGCCTGGGACGAGCTCACCAGCTGCACTGCCAGCCCGGCCTCCTCCGGCACCGCGAACCAGATCCGCCAGTAATCGCTGGTGGCCTCCATCGACACCATCTGCACGCCGAGTGCGGCCAGCTCCGCCGCGAGCTCGGTGATCGCCGGGACCGTCGCCGGCACCGTCTGCAGGTGCGAGGTCCGGTGCTTGTTCCCCGGCGCCGACGGCATCCGGACGCACACCACGGCGGACTCCTTCGCCACGTCGATCCCCGCGGCGACCTCATAGCGCAGCTGGTAGTCCTCGTCTTCCACCACCTGCGCGCTCATCCGCTTCTGCTTCCGCGCGGCCACCGCGCCTCCCATCCTTGACCTCGGGTAATACAAGGCGGGCCGCCCGGGGGCCAGGTCAGCAGGCTCGAGCAAGCCGAAGTCTGACCAGCGCGCTCACGGCAGCAGAAAGCAACCCTCAAAGGTCAGGTCCCGGCGCCAAGCTGGGTGAGCGAGGACGCCGAGCTGCGGGCACTTGCCGACTGGCGCGGCTGGGACGGCGGCGGTGAGTAGCCCGCCCCGGCGCCTGCGCCCCGCTCCGGGCACCGCCGGCGATCTCGACCGCAGCGCGGCACTGGCCGCGGGGATCCCGGACGCGTTCGCGGGCACTGTCCGTCAAACCGGGTCAGGCTCACGACCGCTCTATCCACGTGCGGCCGACTGACCGGCGCCGCGGCTCGTGCGCCACCACTTCGGCTCCAAGGACGACCTGAGCAAGGTGTGTAATGCCTGCGGGCTCAAAGCGCTATGCCCTGTGTCGATCAGACGATGACCGATGAGGGACTGAACGACCTGGCACCGCTGGGGCAATTTATGAACGCGGGCAGGACCCGGTCGCAGTCTGTGTTCTCGACTTCCAGCTGCTCGGGTCCGGTAGGCGAGGCGTGCACTACGGCGCCGCGTCAGCCGTCACGATGCGCACGACAGCCGTGGGGGTGATCGTATGGCAGACGCGTTCGGCCGAGCCGAACTGGAGCGAGTTCGGGTCGATGCCCGGCCCAGGGACGATGGCGGCCACCCCGTTTGCCGAGGGAGCAGGGAAATCCTCGATGCCGTGCGAGCGCATGCAGGCCGCATACGCCAGGTCAGCTGACCGGGCCGACGCCGGTCCCACGGTTTGCCGGGCGGCAGGCGGCCTGGCCGCCGCGGCGGCTGGCATGTCCGGTGCGTGTGAGCACGCTGTGGCGAGGACGACGACGCCACCGACCGTGGCTGCGAGCACAGCGCCCGCCGCGGCCCGGCCGACGGCCGCGGGAGCCGGGGGAAGCAGACGTGGCCGACTGGTGCGGGACCGGGGCACCGAGACAGATGCCCGTCCGACGCGGTGCCCTCGGTCCGCGCGGGGAGCAGGGCTTAGCCGCCGCGAAAGCCACGCCGCGGCGTCGCTAGGGGCCAGTCGCCCTGACGCCAGTGCCTCTACCACCACCGCAGTGGTCGCGGCCGGGTTCAAGTCGGCTCGCCACCCGTTGAGCGAGAGGAACTGCAGCCCGGCAGCCACCGCGACCTGCTGATTTTGCTGCGGGAAGGGACGGTGGCGGAGCAAGGCGCAGACCAGTGCGACGCTAGCCGCAGCCGCCCGGTCGGGGAAAGCCGCGTCCGGCTCCCGCCCTGGCTGCCGCGCCTCGGTCAGTGCGACCTGCGCGGCGGGGATCTCCATCCTGGCGAGCGCGTCGTCCGTGCTGAGGCCCAGGGTCCGGGCGGCGATGACTATGAGGTCGGCGGCGTCAAGCACGATCACGGCTGGTCGTCCTGCAGCAGGCTGAGCAGTCGCTGGTGGCGGGCGAGGTTGTCCTCGAGCAATCGGCGGAACCGCTTGTCCTTGCGGCGAGACTGGACCAGTGCGGCGATCGCCTCTCTGGCCAGGTCGGACACCGAGCGGCCCTCGACCTCCGCGACGGTCGCCAGCAGGTCGGCCAGCTCAGGGTCGAGCCGCAGCACCATGTTCTTCGTGCGCGCCTTGTCGGCCCTCGCCGCTTCCAGATTTGCCATATCGCCTCCATGATACCGAGATATCGCGGCGCTGGACCACGATGAACCAGGCGAGCCCGACAGCGGTCATGATGATCGCGACGAAGAAGTTCAGCCGCAGCCCCAGAAGGTAGGCCGAGGAGTCGATCCTGATCGTCTCCTCGAAGATCCGGTACGCGGAATACCCCGCGACGTACAGGGCGAACAGCCCCTGGGGCCTGATCCGGCGATGGTGGCCGAGCCAGACGAGGACCGCGGCCCACGCCAGGTCGAAGATCATCTCGTACAGGAACGACGGCTGGAAGGTCGCGTACTTAAGGTCCGCCGCCGGAATGCCGGCGTTCAGCCTGGCTGCCGGGCTGATCACCACCGCCCACGGTAGGCTGCTCGGCTTGCCGAACAGCTCCTGGTTGAAGTAGTTGCCTATGCGCCCGACCGCCTGCGCGACCAGGAGTGCCGGGGCGGTCGCGTTCATGAACAGGCCGACGCTCGCCCCAGCGCGGTGTACCCGCCACGCGCCGGCCAGGGCCCCTGCCGCTATCCCGCCCCAGACGCTGAGGCCGCCCTGCCAGACCGCCAGCGGCCCCCACCAGGTGTGCGGCGTGATGTCGAACGGGGTGGTGACGTCGAAGTAGACCCGCGCGCCGACGATCCCGGCGGGCACCGCCCACATGAGCACGTCGTAGACCAATGAGCGGTCGCCTCGCGCTTCAGCCCAGCGCCTCGCGGTGATGTGTACAGCAAGCGCAATCCCGATCACGTACATCAGCCCGTAGGCGTGAATAAACAGCGGCCCCAGGTGGACGCCGCTGGCGGGCGGGTTAGGTATGAACGCGAGCCGCGACGTCATCGAACTGGCGGCCAGGACACGAATCATCGGGGACTACCTTCCCTGGTACGCAGGAGAAGAGGCGGCAGGGAACCACTCTGTATGTGCATGATATCTTGATATCATGCGCGGCGAGATCTACTGTACGCACTAGGGGCGGATCAGCGACGCTGCCGGATTCGAGGCGCGCCGCTCACGCGTTCTCCAGATGCGCAACGCCCGCCGTGCTGCCGTCGTCGCCGGGGAGGCCCGTACGTGCTGCCATAGTCGACGGCCAACGAGCTCGATCTCGCCGATTTGCTGCGACCACACGCAGGCCGGCATTCAGGCTTTGTCGGCAACCCCTCCCCGCACAGGGCATCAAGGGGCCCGGCGGCTTCCTTCAAGCTGGTCCCGGCTTCGGCGTCCCGTGCCGGGCGGGGCCTGGACCGACGAGGGCACCGCCCGCCAGGAACGCGGCCTGAAGCACCGTGCCGACAACGAGACCCGCACCATCCCCATCCCCCCGGTCCTGGTCCGGCTGCTCCGCGCGCACATCAAGAGGTTCGGGACGACCCTGGACGGGCGGATCTTCCAGACCGCCCGGGGCGGTACCCTGCAGGACTCGGCTACAACAAGGTGTGGACCGAGGCCCGCAAGACGGCACTCACCCCCGCCCAGCAGCGCTCTCCGCTCGCCCGCCGACCTACGCCATGCCGGCGTCTCGCTGTGGCTGAACGCCGGGGTGCCCGCGACCGAGGTCGCCCGCCGCGCCGGGCACGGCGTCGCGGTCCTGCTCAAGATCTACGCCCACTGCATCGACGGACAGGCGACCGCCGCCAACCAGCGCATCGCCGACGCCCTCGGCATCCGCGACGCCGGGCCAGACCTCGGTGACGAGGACGACGACACCGAGCAGGCCTCCTGAAATGCCAGGTCAGAGGCAAAAAATCGCGCGGGACGGTCGGCTTAACCGCTTCCACCGCCCCCGTCCGTGGGTTTTTTCGCCCCCGTCCGTGGATCAGGCCCGGTGCGTACGGACGCATAGCGGACGCTGGCGGCCCGGGAAACCGTCTCGGACGGCGTTTGTGCTGTTCAGCGGCCTTGGCTCCGGACAGAAGGAGCGTGCTGTAAAACCGCCGGCTCAGCCGTTGGTTCGAACCCAACACCTGCCACACGCTGCGAAAACGCCACGCTAGCTGCGAATTCTCGTGCTAGCGGGGCGTTTCTTCTCTGTCCCAGCATGTGTCACCTTGTCGCGCTGTAGACCGTTGTGTTGCGGGGTCCACGGACGCATAGCGGACGGGCGGGCGTGCCGCCAGAACGGTCGGTGCGCACCGTCGGCTGTTTCACGGACGGCTACGGACGGGGGCCGCGACCACGGACGAGCCACGGACGAGGTCCGCGGCGCCCGTTGCGTCGGCTTGACGTTCGGGGATGAGGTGAGCGTGCATGTCCCTGCGTCCGCCCGCTGCCCGGCTGGTTTCCCCGGGCGGGGCGGCCGGGGAAGGGCGGGTGCGGTGATGGCCAGGGTGGCGGTCCGGGAGAGCGTGACGCTGGCCGGGCGGGCGGAGCGGGCGCGAGTCGCCCGAGCATTCGTCTCTGAGGTACTCGGCCCCGGGCATCCGTGCGGGGACGTGGCTGTCTTGCTGGTCAGCGAGATCTTCGGTAATTCTGTCCGGCATAGCGGCTCGGGTGCTCCCGGGGAGACAGTCACGGTGGCGGTCATCGCCGGGGACGACGTCGTCCGGGTCGAGGTCACCGATCGCGCCGGGCGGGGGACGCCGAAGCTTCGTCCTGTGGGCCGTGATGCCGAAGGCGGTCGCGGGCTTCAGCTCGTTGCGGGCCTCGCGACGCGGTGGGGGTGGCGACGACGGGGCGGACGGACAGTGACCTGGTTCGAGCTCCGGACCAAGTTGCATTAGATGCAACACGGGATTTGACGGCCTGGAGTAGACACTGCCTGGCAGGGAGGGTGTCCGGGATGGTACTGGCTGTCGGCGCGCGAGTATTTTCCCAGGTGAGCTGCGCCGTTGCCGTGTTGCCGCAACAGTGTTGCATCTGATGCAACGGAGGCCCGTGCGGACGTCCAGGCGGCGAGCCTCGCCGAGCCTGGCTGGTACGCAGACTTCCGCTCGGTGACCCAGGTGTACGTGGTGTTCCCGCACCGGGCGTTCCGCTATCCGCGGGGCGACGAGGCCGGACGCAGCCAGGCTGCGGCACACGGCCGCACGCTCGCCATACCGGAATCCCAGCTTAACTGGCCGGCGTGACCTTAGCGCTCGGTCATCAGGCCGGCCTGCCGGCCGGCTTCATCGGCCACCCCGCCTACGTGCCGGACGCTCTCCGCGCGGACCTCGACCGCTTCAGCTTCCTCCTCGGCGAAGACCCCTGCTTACCTGTCCCCGGCCAAGGCCTACCAATCCGGCTTGTCGCCGACATCGCTTTGCCCGCGGTGCTTGCAGGCTAGTGATGTCGCGGGCGGGTGGCTGGCACTCGCTGGGAGCGGGTGCCAGCGGCAGGCGGTGAAGAATCAGTCGACTACGGCCTGCGCGGTGCCTAGCTGCGGTCACGGCTGGTGCTGGGCTAGCTGCTGACGGAGTCTTGGCGGCGGCCTATCTTGCCGAGCGCGTCGCTGAGTACCTGCTGCTCGTGCGACGTGAGGACGCCGATGAACAGTTCCCGAACCAGCGCGACGTGGCCTGGCGCGGCCTGCTCTAGCTTGCGCCGCCCGGCGTCGGTGATGGCGGCGTGGACGCCGCGCTCGGTGTGCTCGCAGGGCCGCCGCGTCACCAGGCCCGCGCGCTCCAGCTGGGTCACCTGGTAGGTCACGCCGCTCTTAGAGGTCCAGATGGCGTCTGCCAGCTCGTGCATGTGCAGCTCGCCGGCGGGCTCGGCGGCGAGCCTGACCAGCACCTCGTACTGGACGTGGGTCAGTCCGGCGTCGCGCTTGAGCTGCTGGTCAACCTGCCGCTCCAGCAGTGCGCTGGCGCCGAGGAAGTTCACCCATGTCCGCATCTCGGCCTCGTCCAGCCATCCGCTCTTCTGTGTCACTTCTCAAGCATACACACGTCTTGTGCAAATTTGAACTGAAGGCTATCGTGATCATGGGTTCAAATTTGAACTTAGGTTGGGTCGTGAACGGGGCTGGCGCACAGGGCGCCGGCCAGCACACAAGGAGCCAGCATGACCGGGACACAGTTCCTGCCGCTGCCCGAGCGGGTCCTCCCGCAGGCGGACGGGGCAGGCGGGTACCAGCTGCAGCGCGCCGGCGAGCGCGGTTACGTCGTCATCTCAGGGTTCGTCCAGGCCACGTTCGTGGTCACCGACGAGGGAGTGATCCTCGTGGACGCGCCCCCCGCTCTCGACGGCAAGATCCAGCAGGCGATAGCGGAGGTGACCAGCCTGCCGGTCACTCACTTCGTCTACACGCACGCCCACCTCGACCACGTCGGCGCGGTTACCAGCTTCCCCGGCGCGCGCAAGATCGCTCACGAGGAAGCGGCCCGGATGATCGCCAACCACCGCGACCCCAAGCGCCCGGCTCCCGACCAGGTCGTAGACGGTGAGAAGACTGTCCTGGTCATCGGCGGCGAGGAGGTCCACCTCATCTACCCCGGCCCCAACCACGAGGTCGGCAACATCCTCGTGCACTTCCCGGCCCAGAAGCTGTCGGTTATGACCGACGTCGTCATGCCCGGCTGGGTCCCTTACCGCGGCTGGGGAAACGCCGACTACCCGCCCGGCATGCTCGCCGCCCACGAGGCGATCCTGGCCACCGACTTCGACACCTACGTCGGCGGCCACGTCTACCGCACCGGAACCCGCGCGGACGTCGAGCAGTCACGCGACTTCCTGCTCGACACCATCAGCACCACCCAGAAGGCAATGGGGAGCATTCCCTTCCCCGACGCCGCGGCCGAGGGCATCGAGCCGGCGAACGCCTGGGCCATCCAGACCGTGTGGTTCCAGCGCGTGGCCGACGCGGTCACCGGGGAACTCAGCGCGCGCTGGGGCACCAGGCTCGGCGGCGTGGACACGTTCACCCACGCCACCGTCGAAGCCCTCATCGTCTCGCTGTCTACTGACGCACCCGTCTCATTCCCCTAGCCCGTTGCTTGCACAACCTCCGGGGCCGCGCCGCGGCCCCGGAGGGCTCCAGCGCATGTCACGTGATCATCGCCAGAGCCGAATCAGATGATCGCCGACAGTCTCGGTGTGCTGCCCCCAGTACTGCGAGCACTGGTAGCCGGCGGACGTGGTGCTCGTCCCGGCCGCGCTCGTGCGGGAGGCGGCCGGGGAAGCGGACCGTGCGCGAGACATCAGCCCCTCCGGGGACACCAGCCCTTCCGGGGAAGCCAGCCGGGCCGGGGAAGCCGGCGCGGACGCGGCACTTGACGCGACGGTGGTCTCATCGATCCCGGTGACGCTGGCCACGTCCGCGCCGAGCGCCGCGGGCACCGAGAAGTCGCCGACTGTGCCGACCTGCGAAGAGGTCCACGTGTACCCCGGCATGGTCGTCGTCCAGACGTACTGGCTGACCTGGGTGTCGAACGCGCTGTTGACCTCGGCCGCGGTCGCCTGCACGGCGATGTAATGCGCGGTGGTGTCGGTGACCGTCATCCCCTGGCCGGTCAGCCAGCCGGTGACCGCGGCTGTCTGCGCGCGGGTCGGGCCGAACCGCCGCTGATACTGGGCGGGGGTCAGGTAGCGGGCGTAGGCGGGGCTGCCCGGGGTGGCGGCGGCCAGCGCCGCGGCCGGCGGCCCGGCGGGGTGCTGCCCGGCAAGGTACACCCGGAGCGCGACCTGCTGACCGGGGTCAACCGGCGAGGACGTCCCCTGGAGGCCGTAGGTGTTCGGGCTCGGCAGCTCGACGCGGGCGGCCGCGGCTGCTGCCGGTGCTGCCGCGCTGGCCAGCGCCAGCACGGGCGCGGCGGCCAGCAGGGCCAGGCCGGCGCGCCTGGCCGGTGATATGCCGGTGCATCGCAAGGAGGTCTCCGGTCTCTTAAACGACGAAGGCTGATGACACTCAGCTGACGCCGGCGGACCCGGCAAAAGTTGCGAGGAAACCCCGTACATCCAAAAATTCGCGGCCGCCAGAAGTTTTCTTGTCCGGTATGCAACGCGGACGCTGCTGATCCCCGTATGAGGAGTGTCCACGTGGGTGTTCGGTGCAAGTTCCGACGACGAAGGGTGAGTGCCTGTGAGGTGGCCTGCGGATCGAGATCGCGAGTTCACGGAATTCGTGATGGTACAGCGTGCCGCGCTCGTGCGCGTGGCGGCGCTGCTGGTCTCCGGTGACATGGCCAAGGCCGAGGACGTGGTGCAGACGGCGCTGACCAAGCTGTACCTGGCCTGGCCGAGAGTCCGGTCGGACACCGCGGGGGGCTACGCGTGGCGCTGCGTGGTGAACACGGCGATGGACGATCGCCGGAGCCTGCGGCGCCGGCGCGAGCGGGTCTCGGCGCAGTTGCCCGATCTGGCCGCCGATCCGCAGCGCAGCGACGCGGCGGCGATGGTGGTGGAGCTGCTCGCCACCCTGCCGCCCGGCATGCGCGCGGCGGTCGTTCTGCGGTACGTCGAAGGGCTCAGTATCGCCGAGACCGCCGACGCCATGGGGTGCAGCGAGGGAACCGTCAAGAGCCAGAGCGCGCGCGGCCTTGACCGGCTGCGTGAGGCGATGCCTCAGTACGCGCGGCCCCGGGACGCACGCATCATTCCCTGATAAATGACTAGCTTTCGAAGGAGTACTTGTATGTCAGACATCATCGACATGCTGCAGGCGCTGCCGCATGCCATCACGCCGGGACCGGCCGGGCCGGACCTCGCCGCGGCCGATGTCGCGCGCGGGCACCGGGCCCTGGGGCAGCGGCGCCGCCGCCGTCTCGCGGGCGTGGCCGGGACCGCCGCCGTCGCAGCGGCGGCCGCGGTGCTCGCCATCACGTCGGTGCCGCAGCCCGCGGAGCCGGCCCGGGCATCCGGGGTGCCGACCGCATCGGCCTCCCGGGGCCACGCGGCCCCTTCCTTGCTGGTGACGCTGGCCGCCCGCATCGTGGCGAGCGACCCCCCGCTGCCCGGTAACGCGTCGCTGGAGATCCTCACGCATACCCTCAGGGGCAAAGCGGAGCCGGGTGGCGTCTGGGCCCTGTACACCGACAGCGGCGTTTTGTACGAGGGGGACGACAAGCCAACCCTCCTGGCGTCGATCGCCCAGCAGCAGAACGGGGCCCTTCCCTTCGATTCCCATGTAAAGGCGGCGGCGATCACCGCGGCGACCGGCAACCTCGCCACCGCCCGGATGCAGATGATCCACGCCTCGGCCGGCACCTATCCGGAGCAGTACAACAACGTTCTCTGGACGAATGCTGTTTGTGCGCTGGACTGGGCGGGAGCCAGCTGGAAGATCCGGGTTGGCGTTCTGCGCCTGCTGTCGACCATCCCTGGGGTCACCGTCGCGGACTCGACGACCGGCGGACGGCCCACGCTGACCATCGCCTCGGGACCAGAGGTGTTCGGCAGTTTCGGGACCGAGGTGCTCATCATCGATGCCGAAACCGGGCTGCCGATCAGCACGGCATCGAAGATTCCGGGGAACCCGGGGGGCGCGGATTACTACCGGATCTCCCGGGTGACGGTGGCCAATATCAAGGCCGGCAAGTTCTGACCGCACCCGGCACGCGGGACCCGGGGCTCAGCCGGTCCTGACCGTGCGGGCCGTCCCTGCCGGGCGGCCCGCACGGTCGCATCGTCGTGCTGCCCGCATCGGCTACGGGGCCGACCATGAGACCTGCTGACCGCGCCGGTTTGACGGCAAGCGGCTAGCCGACTGGCCGACCGCGCTCCGCTCGTCGGCTACCGGCACATTGACACGGCCGCCGCATACGGCAGCGAGCGCGAGGTCGGCGAAGCGGTGCGCGCGCCGAAGGGCGGCCGGGCGGCGGTCTTCCCGGAGACCAAGGTCTGGATGAGCGACTACGGGTATGACGAGACGCTGCACGCCTTCGACAAGAGCGCCGGCAAGCCCGTCGTCAGCCGGATCGAGCACCTCGCGAGCCTGCTCGAGGCGGCTGAGGTCGCTGACCCAGGCCTGGTCACCGATCGGCGGCATCACTTTCTACCGCGACAACGGGCACACCAGCACCCTGGAAGACCCCGCCATCGTCACGATCGCCGAGTCCAAGAGTCCCGCTCAGGCCATGCTGCGCTGGCACCTGCAGGAGGGACGTTCGGCCATCCCGAAGTCAACCAAGCCCCGCCGCATCGCTGAGAACTTCGACGTGTTCGACTTCGAGCTCACCGCGGACGGGGTCGCGGCCATCGACGGGCTCGATACCGGCAAGCGCGGCGGTCCCGAGCGGGACGCCATCACCCTGGCCAGCTTCGGCCGCCAGATCTCAGAGGCCTGAGCTTGCTGGCGGCCATGTGGGACTCGGACGTGCACTCGGTGAACGGCAACTGGCGGCGGCCTGGGCGAGCTGATCGTCATATTCGCGGTGCGAATCCGCAGGAAAGCCCGTCGCGGTACCCGACTGCGAGGGGTTAGAGGCACAAAGCCGGACGGACGGTCGCCGTAACCGCTCCCACTGCCCCCGTCCGTAGCCTTTTCTGTCCCCGTCCGTGGACCAAGACCGATGCCCACGGACGCATAGCGGACGGCGGGGGCCCGCAAACGCGCCTCGGACGGCGTTTGTGCTGGTCAGCGGCCCCAGACTCGGGTAGAAGGAGCGTGCTGTAAAACCGTCGGCTCAGCCTACGTTGGTTCGAACCCAACACCTGCCAACACCTGCCACCACCTGCGAAAACGCCCCGCTAGCTGCGAATTCTCGTGCTAGCGGGCCGTTCTTTCTCCGTCCCGTGGTGTGTCAACCTGTAGCGCTGCGCGTCGGCGTGTCGCGGTGTCCGCGGACGCGGGATTTGTGCCCTGGAGCGGTCGGTTCGCACCGTCGGCTGTTTTACGGACGCCACGGACGGACCGCGTCGGCGGCGTGGTTCCGGCTTGACGTGAGCGGCCCAATCACCCCGTTTAGGGCGAAATGTCGGCAAAATGTGGGCACGAGGTGCCGTGGGTGCCTGATGTGATGTCTCGGGACATCGGTGACACTTCGACGTCAGAGCGTTTTCGGGTGTCGTCCTCGGGGTCGGCCGGAGCTGACGTATGCGGTGCCGGGTTTGGGCCAGCGGTGCTGCATGATCTCGGTGCCGCGATCGTTGAACACGAGCAGTTGCT
>JBEKEK010000066.1:0-38613 GCA_050013875.1 Trebonia sp.
CCCCCCCGGGGGGGGGGGGGGGGGCCGGCCCCCCCCCCCCCCCCCGGGGGGGGGGTGGGGGGGGGCCCCCCCCCCCCCCGGGACACACAGCCCCCCCGGGAGACACCTCCCCCCCGGAAAGAAGCAGAGCGGCCAGTTCGGGCGCCGCCGCGGCGGCCGACTCCGCCGCGGCGGCAAACTCACTGGTGACGGCGAGGAACCGGGCCCGGCAGTCACGCAGCAGCTCCGCGATCCCGTCGGCCCGCAGCATCGTCGAAACCGGCACCGGAATCGCGCCTATCCGCATCGCCGCCAGGTAAACGACCACAAAGTCCGGCGAATCCGACATCACCATCAGGATCCGCTGCTCCGGCTGGACGCCGATGGCCCGCAGGCCGCCGGCGGTGCGGCAGACCCGGTCGTGCAGCTGGGCGTAGCTGTAGTCGCCAGACGGGCCGACGAGCGCGGTCCGCTGCCCGTCCCCGGCCGCCAGCCGCCGGTCGAGCAGGTACTCGCACGCGTTGAACAGTTGCTCCATCGCAGTCGTCCCCCGGGGGTTACGGTTCCGCCAGCTTGGTCTCAGGTCAGATGCACGTAGTCGTAGTCGAACGGCTGGCCGTTGATGCCGTTGCGGGGCGGCGCGACCCACGCCGCGATCTTCCCGCGCTGGTACACCGGCTGCATGAGCGACCGCACGAAGGTTTTATCGGTATCGGTTGGCAGCCATTGTCCCTTGCGCGCCGCCCACTCGTCAGCGGAAAGCCGTTCACCGGCCGGCGAGGCCTCGATCGGGGAGAAGGCGCCGACCTTGCGGTTGAACGCCACGTGCGGCAGGTAGAGCCGCTGCGGCAGGCCCGCCTGGTCGAGGATGCGGTTCCAGCGCTTGATGCCGCCCGCGCAGTCGGTGATGTACTCGCGCCGCAGGTCGGTGTTGAGGCCGACCAGCGCGGCCACCTCGTGCTGGGCGATCTGCCCGTCGGCGAGGGCGTCCACCATGATCGAGTCGCTGCCGAGCAGGTGGTCGTCCTTGCGCCGCTCCTCCAGCCAGCGGCCCTTCAGCCCGGCCGTGTAGTAATTGGCGACGTTGGTCGAGGTCTCCCCGCCGAACAGGTCGAGCGAGACGCTGTAATGGAAGTTGATGTACTTCTGGATGACCGTCAGCGGGATCGCCCCGTGGGCGGCGATGTCGTCGGTGTCCTGCTCGACCATCACCTGCGCGGTCCGCTCCACTACCCGGTCGACACCGGTGGTGCCGACCATCATGTGGTGCGCCTCTTCCTTGAGCATGAACTCGCACGTCCGGCTCAGCGGGTCGAAGGCGGACTCCTTGAGCGTGCCGAGCTGGTACTTGCCGTCGCGGTCGGTGAAGTAGGTGAACATGTAGAAGGAGAGCCAGTCCGGCGTCTCCTCGTTGAACGCGCCGAGGATGCGCGGTGAGTCCTCGCTGCCGGAGTTGCGGTGCAGCAGCTCCTCGGCCTCCTCCCGGCCTTCCCGGCCGAAGTAGGCGTGCAGCAGGTAGACCATGGCCCACAGGTGGCGGCCCTCCTCGACGTTGACCTGGAAGAGGTTGCGCAGGTCGTACAGCGACGGGGCGGTCGCGCCGAGGTTGCGCTGCTGCTCGACTGAGGCCGGCTCGGTGTCGCCCTGGATCACGATGAGGCGCTGCAGCTCGGCCCGGTACTCGCCGGGGACCTTCTGCCAGGCGGGCTCGCCCTTGTGCGCGCCGAACGCGATCCGGCGGTCGCCGTCCCGCTCGGCCAGGAAGATCCCCCACCGGTAGTCGCGCATCGGCACGTGGCCGAACTGCGCCCAGCCCTCGCGGCCGACGTTCACCGCGGTCCGCAGGTACACGTCCTGGGTCGGCAGGGACGGGCCCATCGTCTCCCACCAGGACAGGAAGTCCGGCTGCCAGGACTCAAGCGCCCGCTGCAGCCGTCGGTCGGAGGCCAGGCCGACGTTGTTCGGGATCTTTTCCGCGTAATCAGGCCCGGTGGAATTAGACACTGTCATCGCAGGTACCTCAGACTCGCTTCCGGTCGAAATCGGCCCGCTTGCCGGTGCCGTAGGCGCGCAGCGCGCCGTCGGGCCCCGATGCGTTCGGGCGGTAGAAGATCCAGTTCTGCCAGGCGGTGAGCCGGCCGAAAATCTTGGTCTCGATCGTCTCCGGGCCGGCGAACCGGTAGTTCGCCTCCAGGCCCGTCAACGCGTCGGGCGAGAAGGCCGACCGCTCTTCCACCGCGATCCGTACCTCTTCCGCCCAGTCAATGTCATCGGGGGCGAAGGTGACAAGCCCGAGCTTCTCGGCCTCCTCAGCCTCAAGCGCCTCACCGGCGGCCTTATCGACCGAGGCCAGGCCGGTCTCGTCGCCGAAGAACCTGGTCTGCAGGCGGGTCAGCCCGTTGCCCATCGGCAGCGGGCCCAGGTTCAGCGGGCCGACCGTCAAGGCGGCGGGTACGGCTGGGTTCGTAAGCACCGTGGGGTCGGCGTCCTCGAAGACACCGAAGAGCATGTAGGACCGGTCGGCCGCCAGGGCCAGCTCGAGCAGCGAGCCGGCGAAGCACGACCCCGGCTCGATCAGCGCGATCAGCGATCGCGACGTGACGTCGAGCCGCTTCAGCGTTCGCTTGAGATAGAGGACGATCTCGTTGGCGAGCCAGTCCGTCGCCGCGTTCTCGAGCAGCAGCGCGTCGTAGGCCAGAACCCGGGAGGCATCACCGACGGTCCGCAAGACCCAGGTGCCGATCTCGATCTCGTTGGTCCGCAGGTCCAGGATGAGATCGTCGAGCTCGCGGGCGACCGCTAGCGGCCAGAACTGCGCGCCGCGGGCGTACACGCCGGCCATCGAGGCCGGAACGTCGCCATCCGGCCCGGTCACGGTGATCTCGGCGACCGCGCGGTCGCGGTCGAGCACGGCCGCTACGCGGGAGTAGCGGACAGAATCAGCCGTGCGCTCCTTCGGCAGCTCAGTCAGCTCGATGGCCGGGCCGCCAGGGAGACGATCGGCGCGGGACGCCAGAGCCACCGCCCGTTCCGCCACTGCTTCTTTCCAGCGCACCCGCGGCACGGCCTCATCGACGAGCTTCCACGCGACCGCCTTCTTCCCCGCGAGACCCTCCGCCTTGGTGGAGAAGTAGTCGGCCCGGTCGCGGCGCACATGCCGCTTGTCGACCACGCGGGTCAGACCGCCGGTGCCGGGGAGCACGCCAAGCAGCGGGAGCTCGGGCAGCGAGACGGCCGACGAGCGGTCGTCGACCAGCAGGATCTGGTCGCAGGCGAGCGCGAGCTCGTAGCCGCCGCCGGACGCGGTGCCGTTGAGGGCGGCGAGATAGGTCTGGCCTGAGTTCTCGGTGGCGTCCTCGATGCCGTTGCGGGTCTCGTTGGTGAACTTGCAGAAGTTCACCTTCCACGGGTGGGAGGAGGCGGCCAGCATCCGGATGTTCGCCCCGGCGCAGAAGATCTTCTCCTTGCCGCTTGTGACCACCACCGCCTTGACCTCGGGGTGCTCGAAACGCAGGCGCTGGACCGCGTCGTAGAGCTCGATGTCCACGCCCAGATCGTAGGAGTTGAGCTTCAGCTCATACCCAGGCACCAGCCCGCCCTGCTCATCCACGTCCATGGTGAGGGTGGCGACCGGGCCATCGGCGGCAAGTCGCCAATGACGGTACTTGGCCGGGCAAGTGCGGAATTCGACATGCGCCATGCAGTCCATGCTCTACGAACCCTTACATATTCGTCAAGGTTTCGTAGAGTATTAGCCTTGGCCCGGGGAAACACTGTTCAGCCGCTGCCACTCGCGGCGCGCGTCCGGCAGCCACCGCTCGTGCCGGTCGGCGAACAGCTCGGCGGCGCGGATCCCGGTCCACCGCGGCGGCAGCAGCTCGCGCGGCAACGATGGGTCGAGGGCCGGGAACCGGCGCCAGGCGTGCACCAGCTCAAGCTGCCGCAGCAGCACATCGCCCGGCACCCCGGGGGCGCGGAACTCATCGACGAACTGCTCGTACTCGGCCTCGATCTGCGGCAGGTCCCAGGCCGACGCGACCATCGCCCTGGTGTCGGAGAGCGCCGTGTCAGACAACCCGGTGCGGCGGGCCACGAAGACGTGCGCGTCCTTGGCCACTCCGGCCTCGGTGAGCACCCGGATCGCTTCCGGCTCACGGTTCGCGTGCGGGCTGATCCACAGGCCGGGGCCGAGCGATCCGAATCCGGCCCAGGCGAGCCGGGTCCGCACCACGTGCCTGGCCCGCCGGTCGGACTCGGGGATGCGTACCTGCGCGAGCACCCACTGGCCATCCCATTTCGCGGCCGGCCCGAAGGAGTAAATGCGCCTGGCGCCGTCGGTCAGCAGCTTCTTCGCGGCCGGGGTCAGCAGCCAGCGGGTCCGCCGGCCGACCTTCTCCGCCTGCAGCCAGCCGGCGTTGGAGGTGCGCATCAGCGCTTGCCTGGTCGTCTTCTCGGCGACCCCGAGACGCTCGAAGGCGGCGAGGACCGCACTGGTCCACGCCGCCCCCTCGCTTGGCAGAACGAACTCCCCCAGCAGAGTGAACAGCATCCCGCGGGCCGAGCCCGCGCCCGCCTCATGACGGCGGAGGAGGGCCGGCTGCTGCGCGGCGAAGTCCACTTGGACGCTCCTATTCCGCATGATCATCGAGCATACGGCGAGGGAGCGTACCGGGGGCGAGCAGAACGCTTTAGTGCGTGAGCGTGCCGAAGGTCACCGTGTCGCCCGCCCAGGAGAAGTTCTGCCACTTGACGTCGCTGCCGGTAGTGGTCGCGGCCACCATGTCGTCTCCCCCCTCATAAACGCCGACGTGGTACACGTAGCTGTTCGGATTGCTGTTCACATGGAAGAACACCAGGTCACCTCCCCAGGCGCGCTTCTTGCTGATGCGCCGGAACTCGAGGAACTGGTCCTCGGCCGTGCGCTGGATGCGCTTGCCGTAATGGCGGTAGACGTACTGCGTGAGGCCGGAGCAGTCGAAGCCGGCCGGGCTCGTGCCGCCGTAACGGTACGGGACGCCCTCCATGCGCTTGACGTAGGTCGCGGTGTCCTCATTGAAGGACATGCGGTGCTTGCCTTGGTAATTCTCGTTCTGCTTCTTCTTGGGCGCGCTGGCCCGGTGGCTCTTGGGCTTTTTCTTCTGGGCCTTGTGGAAGACCACTTTCTGCGGGCTGGTGGTGCTCGGAGTCGATGCCTGGGCGGTACCCGCCACACTTGCCATGGGAACGCTCAGCGCTACCGATGCGAGTGCCGCCTTCGCCAGCCAGTTGCGCCGCACCCTAGGCGCCTCCACGCAAGGCACCGGCCCGGTTGCTGGTATCTGACCCCCGTTTAAGCGTCCTGCTGGTCATGTTTTGCCCTTTCCCTCGTTTTCACAATGCGTATGCGGATGTGCGCATGCGGCGCTGTACGTGCCCGCCGCGCATACTTCCCTATCATTAGGGCAGGGCTTTCGTCTCGTAAGACAGCGCTTTTGGCTCCGCCCTGCCGCGTAGATCACGGTCCGGTAAATGCCTGTCTGAGGTGTACTGACACGCCAGTCGATGGTCGTAAAAATGATGGATCTCCGCAGGTCAACGTCTTGACTATCGTTGTCAGGCGGTTGCGCCAGACACCCTGTTCACACGCCTGTCACGTGTGTGATATGTCACAGCAACCCGGCGTGTCGCGCTGGCAGCATTTATGCCCTATTACACCGCGCAAGGCGCGTTACCATCCTGTGATTGGCGGTAATTGAAAGTCTTTGTGTGACGCCTGTTACTGGTGTGATGAACCGCTGAAACCGGGGGCCGATACGGACTAGACTTCCCATCTTGTGAGCGGTTCTGAGGGCATCCTGGTCACCGGCGGCGCCGGGTTCGTGGGCGCGACGCTGGTGCGCCGGCTGGTGGCGAACGGCTACCGGGTGCGCGTGTTCGACAACCTGTCCACCGGCGACGAGGCGCACTTGGCGGGGGTGGACGCCGAGCTCGTCAAGGGCGACATCCGTGACGCCGACGCGCTCGATGACGCGCTGGCCGGCCTGGACTCGGTCATCCATCTGGCGGCCGCCGGGTCGGTCGTCGGGTCGGTGGCGGACCCGGCCGCGAACTTCGAGTCGAACGTCGTCGGCACCTTCCGGGTGCTTGACGCCGCCCGCCGGGCGGGCATCACGCGGACCGTGCAGGCCTCCACCGGCGGCGCGCTCATCGGGGATGCCACTCCCCCGGTCAACGAACAGTCGCTGCCCAAGCCGCTGTCGCCGTACGGGGCGTCGAAGCTGGCGGGCGAGGGCTACGCGCACGCGTTCGCCAAGACATACGGGCTGCGCACCGTCGCGGTCCGCTTCGGCAATGTGTACGGGCCGTGGTGCGCCCGCAAGCGCGGCGTCCTCAACGTGTACTTCGAGTCGCTGCATAACGGCGTGCCGCTGGTCATCTACGGCGACGGCACCGCTTCCCGCGACTATGTGCACGTGTCCGACATCGCCCAGGCGCTCCAGCTCGCGCTGGAGAAGGACGTGCCGGGCGGCACCGTGGTGCACGCCGCCTCGGGCGTGGAGACGCCGCTCACCGTGCTGGCGGACCTGTGCCGGCAGGCGGCCGGGCGGCCGGACCACCCGATCGAGTACCGGCCCGCGCGCCCGGGCGAGGTCGGGCGCAACTTCGCCGCCTACGACCTGGCGCACGAGCTGCTCGGCTACTCCCCCACGGTGCGGCGCGAGGACGGCATCCCGCGGCTGTGGCAGTGGTTCAAGGACGAGGTCTTCAAGGACTGAGCCGCTTTCCGCTCTGATCCGGTGCAAAAGTCGCGGTTATCGATCACCATTCGCGGTAGTTAGAGCTCCGGCATAATGTTCGCCGCGTATGAGGCGATTTCCACGCATTTGATGGGCGGACGGGTGAGATGCGGCGCTTGCTGGCGGTAGTAGCGGCCGGACTGCTTTTGGTGATTGTGCTGGCCGGGTGCAAGGGCCTGTCGTCTGGCCTGTCGGCTGGACCGACGGCGAAGGCGAAGACGCACACGACGTCGAAAACCAAGGACTCGCACGCGAAGAAGCCGGGCAAGGCGGCCCATCCGGCGAAGAAGGTGACTCACCCCGCCCAAACGCCCGCCACCGGCGGCTCCGGGTCGCTCCGGGTTATGGTGGAGCCCGCGGCCGGGGTCGGCGCGATCTACAAGCTCATCACCGGTGCCAGGTCGTCGGTTGACCTGACTATGTACGAGTTGCGCGACACGACGGCCGAGGACGACCTGGCGGCGGACGCCAAGCGCGGCATCGACGTCCGGGTGATCCTTGACCAGCACCTGGAGAAGTCGCGCAACACCGCCACCTATGACTTCCTGTCCGCCCACCGCGTCCACGTGACCTGGGCCGACTCGGGCACGACCTACCACCAGAAGACGCTCACGGTGGACGCCAAGACGTCGGTGATCATGACGCTGAACATGGTGACCGAGGACTACTCGGGCACCCGCGACTTCGCGGTCATCGACACCAGGCCGGCCGACGTGCACGCGATCGTGACCACGTTCGACGCCGACTTCGCGCACCGGTCGGTCAACCCGCCGGACGGCGCCGACCTGGTCTGGTCGCCGACCAACTCCCAGTCGTCGATTCTGGCCGTGATCAACGCCGCCAAGCACACCCTGTCGGTCGAGAACGAGGAGATGGACGACCCCACCATCACCGCGGCGCTCGTCGCGGCGGCCAAGCGCGGCGTCGATGTGAAGGTCATCATGACCGCCGAGAGCGAGTGGGACTCCGCGTTCAGCCGACTGGAGAGCGCGGGCGTGCACGTCCGGCTCTACGCCGACAGCGACAAGGTGCTTTACATCCACGCGAAGGCGGTCGACGCCGACGCCAGCCGGTCCGGCCAGCAGCTGTTCGTCGGCTCGGAGAACTTCTCCAAGGCCTCACTCGGCTACAACCGGGAGCTCGGCATCCGCACCACCAACAGCGCCGTGATCTCGGCCATCAGCGCCACCCTGGCCGCTGACTACGCCGGCGCCAAGCCCTACTCCGGCAGCTAGCGTTCGTCGGCCGGCCCGGCCTTCCCGCGAAGGGTCACCGTCACCTGCTACCACGCGACGCCGACGCGCTTCCCCGCCGCGGCAGGACTAGCGGGCAGGCGTCCAATTTTGTGGGTTCTGTCCGTGTGCGGCTCATACAAAGGCGGCCAGCGGGGTAGCGTACCGGGCGAGGAAGGGTGTGACATGTCGGGTATCCGAACTAGTTCGCGCACCGCTCGGGCTGGGGCGCTGGCTACCGTAGCGACTCTCGCGCTGGCGCTGGCGGCCTGCACGAGCACCACGACGGTGGTGAAGGTCGTCGGGGGCGGCGGGGGCACCGGGTCGGCGGCCGCCACCGGCAGCGCGCCTGCCAGCCCGGCGGCCGAGCCGTCGCCGGCCGGGCCGGCGGTGACGATCACGCCCGGCAGCGGCGTGAAGACGGCCGACCCTGGTTCACCGATCACGGTGACCGCGGCCGGCGGGACGCTGAAGAACGTCACCGTGGCCACCTCGGGCGACCCGGTCAGCGGGACGTACTCGACCGGGCGGACCGCCTGGCACAGCGAGGCGACGCTGGACGTGTCGCAGTCCTACACGGTGACCGCGACCGCCACCGCGGCCAACGGCGCCAGCACGACGAAGTCGGCCGCGTTCCGGACGCTCACGCCGGCCAATACCTTCACCACCGAGATCTTCGAAGGGGAAGGCCAGACCTATGGGGTCGGCATGCCGGTCATCCTCACCTTCAGCCACCCGATTAAGAACAAGGCGGCGGTGGAGCGGTCCATCGAGCTGACCACCTCCAAGCCCGTGGTCGGCGCCTGGTACTGGGACGGGAGCTCCACGCTCGACTTCCGGCCGCGCGACTTCTGGCCGGCCCACACCACGGTCTCGTTCACCGGGCGCTTCGACGGGGTACAGGGCGCGCCCGGCGTCTACGGGTACCACACGCTGACCCAGTCGTTCGTCATCGGCCAGGCGGTGATCGCGGTCGCCTCGACGCTGACCCACCGCACGCGGATCTACATCAACGGCAAGCTCAAGTACAACTGGCCGATCTCCACCGGCCGGGACACGCTGCCGACCCCGGACGGCAGCTATCTGGCGGTTGACAAGAACAACCCGGTGCGGATGATCGGCGGTGCCAAGGGGACCGCCAGCTACTACAACGAGCTGGTCAACTGGGCGGTGCGGTTCACCTTCAGCGGCGACTACTACCACTCGGCCCCCTGGTCGGTGGTCGACCAGGGCACCACCAACGTCAGCCACGGCTGCGTGAACCTGCCCCCGGCCGCCGCCGAGACCTATTACAAGCTCGTGGTGCCCGGTGACCCGATCACCATCACCGGCAGCCCGCGCCCCGGCACCTGGGACAACGGCTGGACCGAGTGGTTCCTGTCCTGGAACCAGCTGCTGTCCGGTTCCGCGCTGCGCGAGGCGGTGGTGGCCGGGCCGCGGGGCTCGGTATTCGTAAGGCCATCGACGCTGGCGCCGAACACCGCGAAGACCCCGCTGAGCACCGCGATGGCCGGCAACAACCTGAACTAGCTGGCGCTCCCCCGGGCGCGGATGGCGGACAGGAAGGCGGCGTAGGACCAGGAGAGGTTGCTGACGCTCTTCTCGAAGCCGGTGTAGGCGTCGAACTGCTCGCTGAGCTCGAAGTGGTCGCTGTGGTAGACGACCGCCCCGAGCATGGCGTCGCCCGCGGCGCGCAGGGCGGTGGCCGCCGCGAGCGGGGCCGTCGATGACGTGATGCCGACCTGGGCGAGGAACGGGTCGCTGAGGGAATCAGCCGGGACCGTTCGGGAGGAAAGGATTTTCGCCGCCAGGCGGTAGTAGAGCTCGGCGAAGTTGGCGGTGGAGATCGCCCATGGGTGGTCGCCGGCCAGCGCGTCGGTGTCGCCGTCGTAGACGTCGCCCGGGTAGCGGCCGAGCATCGGGCCGAGTCCCTGCGTCGCGTCGGCGCCGTTGATCGGGTAGAAGTACTTCGACGACGGGTCGCCCCACTGGGCGCGGATCAGCGCGGCGGTGGCGAGCAGCTGCGGGTCGGTCACCGACTCGGCACCGTAGACCGCCGCCATGATGACGTCGATGTTGGGGTCGTAGGGGGCGCGGTAGTCGGCCGGGACCGGGAGCACCGACTGGTAGTACTGGCCGTTCCAGTGGCTCTCGAGCGCGCTGACGAGCCAGCTCAGCGCGGCCGGCAGCCAACTCGGCACCGCGATGCCGACCGAGTTGGCGGCGACCGCCTGGAAGCAGCGCAGCTGCGCGGAACGGGCGAAGAAGGAGTAGCCGTACTCCTCTTCCCACAGGTTGAACGTCTGGCCCTGGTAGGCGGTGGACAGGAACGCCAGGTTGGCGTTGATCAGCGAAGCCGCGATCGCCTGGGTGGGCGCGTCGAGCTGGCCGTACATCGCCAGCAAGGCGAGCGTCTGCAGCGCCGGGCCGTCGGTCTGGTCGGTCCACGGGCGCTGGGTGCCATTGATGTAGAAGCTCGCCCGGTCGAAGTCGCCGGCCGACGCCTGGCAGGTGGCCGAGAAGGTCACGTAGTCGATCAGCGGCTGGTTGGCCGGCAGCGTCCCGGCGGTGTAGGCGGCGGAGAGCTCAAGCGCCACGATCGCCGCGTCGCGGGTCCAGTGGTAGACGTAGTCCTGGGTGACCTGAGTCGCGGTGTTCTCCCAGGACGGGGAGGCAAGCACGCAGCCGGGGGCGGAAACGATCCCCGGGTGGACCGGGTCGTCGAAGACCAGGCCGTCCGAGGCGACGTTCCTGAACAACAGCCAGAACATGTACGGGGCGAGCGCCGTCAGGTCCGACTCCGCGGCCGACGGGCGCACGGTGGAGTAGCTGAGCCTAGACATAAGCGAACCCCCTGTCCGAACCAGCCCTCAGGCTATAGGCCTCAGGCGGGCGCGGACAGGGGGTTCGGGTGTTGTTAACAGGGCTTAACCAGACGGCTCGCACCGGCCGGTTCCGCCCGGCTGGCTTACCCGATGGTGTAGGTGTAGGGCAGCGCCGAGACCTCACTGGAGTAGGTGACGTCGTACGGCGGCAGGCCGGTCGCCACGTCATCGAGGTAGAGCGTGCCCTTGACCACCGTGCCCGCCTTGCCGGTCGGCTTGATCGTCACGTCGACGGTGGCGGTCCCGCCCGCGGGAACCTCGATGATGTTCGCGGCGACCTTGGCGAACGCACCCGCACCGAGCGCCTCCTGCTGCAGGTCACCGGTGGACGGTGTCATCGTCGTATCGAAGGCGTTGGTCGTCACGGTGGCCTTGTCGGTGGCCTTGCCCGACTTGGCGGCGGCGGCGAACGGGCCGCACTCGGTCGGCGCCGAGCCCCACAGCCCCGGCGTCAGGTCGCCGCCGGGAGCGGTGTAGCCGACCGACACCGACCGTCCGCACAGTGACCCCGACTTGAGGTACGAGGACGCCGCATCGGGGTCCGCGTTGGTCGGTGACAGGTCGGTCATCGCCCCGATGGTCGAGGTCTGCTTGACCGAGATCGACGAGGACTGCGACGGCACCCAGTAGAGCGGGAAGGTCGCGGTGTCCAGCCCGGGTATGGTCAGCGTGTTGGTCCCGGTACCGAGCGCGTAGGTCACCGGCGCCAGCGTCAGGGTTGTCCTGGTGCTGAGCCGCGGGTCGAGGTAGAAGTCCTCGGTCGAGGACCCGGTGTTGGTGATCGTCACCGGGATCTCGTCCGACACGCCCGCGGGCAGGTCCGTCGACGTGCTGTCAGGCAGCGCCGACGACTCGGCCCCGGCGGTGGCGAACGACACCGTGCCGGTGAACGAGTCGGCCACCTCGGAACCGGGCACCGGCCCCTGGAAGTTCACGATCAGCGTCCAGGTCCCCTTGGCGGGGTAGAGGACTGTCGCGTCCAGGTTGGGCAGGCTGATGCCCTCGTCGGCCGAGTTGATCGTGTAGTTCTGCGCGGAGCCGACGACGTTCCCGTCCGGGCTGACCAGGTAGGCGCCGGCGATCACGCCGCCGGTCGCGGCGGCCGGGTCGTTGGCGAGCGCCAGCGCGGCGGAGATCGCCTTGGTGCCCGCCGGCACGTTGAACTCGTAGTAGTTGTCCTGGGCGACGTTGCCCGGGCGGCCGTTGCCGCCGGTGAGCACGCCGCTGAACTTCCCGCCGGCGGCGACGTTGATGTCGGAGCGCACCACCACCGGGATCGAGGTCTGCCCGCCCAGGTTGGAGTTGGCCACCAGCGAGGCGGCGTAGTCACCGGGCGCCGGCGGTGCGGTGACGCTGTAGGTGACCTTCTTCGACGCGCCGGAGGGGAGGGAGAACGACGGCGAGGAGACCGAGCCGAAGCCCTGGTACTGCTCCGTCACCGCCTGCCAGTGCACGGCGCCGTTGTAGCCGCCGATAAGAGTGCCGTCATCGGAGTTGACGACGTCGTTGACGACCGCGGTCCAGGTGCCCGCCACCGGGGTCCGCACGTCCGCGTTGCCGTAGTTGCCAAGGCCCTGCGGGTCCGAGGCGGCGGCGTAGCGGCCCTTCGGGTCGATGAGGAAGAGCTGCACCGCCTCTGCCAGGTTCTCCGGGTTCCCCGGGTAGGCGATCGAGACGTCAAGCCGGGACTGGCCGGGCTTCACCGTGAACTTGAACTCCGCGTAGTTGTTCGGGAAGCCGGACCAGTCAATGACCTGGTTACTGGTCGTGTCGTTCAGCGTGACCGTGCCGGACTGCTTGTTCTGGTCGGGGCCGAGGGCCCGGCCGTGCAGGGTGACGTTCTGCCGCTTCGAGCCGGTGTTGGTGAAGGTGACCGTCCAGCTCTTCTTGGCGCCCGGCAGGCCCTGGTCGGTCAGCTGGGTGGCCGACTCGAGCAGCGTCGAGCCGGTCTTCTTGCTCCGGTTGATCGACTCGGCCAGCTCGACCGCCTTGTAGGTGTTGAGCAGCCCCGCGCCCTGCTCCTGGGCGGGGATGCCGAGGTCGGTCGCGGTGGACAGGATGATCTGCTTGACCAGGGCCGGCGACGGGGTGCTGTTGCCGTGGGTCTTGCGGTAAGCCTGGATCACGAGCGCCGCCGCGCCCGCCACGAACGGGGACGACTCGCTGGTGCCGCCGGAGATCTCAATGTTCGAGGCCTTGCCGAGCAGGTTGGTGCAGTCGGCGAACTTGGCGGTGTTGGCGTCGCAGGAGGCCCAGCTCAGGTCGCCGGGGGCGACCAGGTCGACGGTGCCGCCTTCCTCGTCGTAACCGCTGGAGGACAGGCCGCTGATGTTGTCTGACAGCCAGCCGGTGGAGAAGTACCGCGCGAGCCCGTAGTTGGACTGCTCGTACATCTGGAACTGGGTGGAGGCGCCGGCCGAGATCACACCGGCGGTGTCGGTCGCGGGCGAGCCGATGGTGGAGGTCGTGCCCGAGTCGCCGCTTGAGACGGCGACCACGACGCCGGCCTTGATGGCGGCGTTGTCGAAAAGCTTGATCACGTCCTGCGTCGTGTCGGGGAACATGTTCTCGCCGAACGACTCGTTGATCACGTTGACGTGGTCGCGGGTGACGGCGTAGTCGATCGCCTCGGCGATCGCCGAGTTGGTGGTGGCGTAGCTGCGGTTCGCCTCGGCGGCGAAGACGTCCAGGCCCACCAGTGACGCGCCCGGCGCGACGCCCTCGATCCTGACGTAGCAGCCGTTCTTGTAGGTGTCGTTGGTGAAGCCGTTCAGGTTGTAAACGTGGGTGCCCTGGCCGGCGATCGTGTTCGCGTCGAGGAACGCCTCGCCGCCGGTGGTCGGGGCGCCGCGGCCGTCGCCACTGAAGTCCTGGTAGTCGGAGAAGACCGACTTGCCGTTGCTCTTAATGAAGTTAACGTTGTTCGGGTCGATGCCGTCGGCGATCCACGCCACCTTCACGCCGGCCCCGGTCAAGCCGAGCGACCGCGCGGTGGCCACCTTTTTGTTCTGCGACACGGTGCTGGTCAGCGCCAGGCCTTCGGGAGCAAGGGAACTCGAGCCCTTTGCCGCACAGGCACCGGCCACGTTGTTCAGCGTCTTCGAAACCGTGCGAGCCGGCGTGGCGGCGGCGGGGATGCCCGCCGTCGGGCTCAGCGCCGACGCCGGGAGGGTGACCCTCGCGTCGGGGAGCACCGCCGCGACGGCCGGGCTCGCCGCCAGCCGCTGCTCCTCAAGCGCCGACACCGTCGCCGAGACCGCGTTCACCAACGTGAACCGCTTGACGCCGGTCGCGTGCACCTCGCTCAACTGGCTCATCAGCGACGTCTGGCTGGCGGAAACGGCGGCCGACCGGACGCCGCTGGCCGTGCTGCCCGCGTTGGCCGAGCCGAACTGGTCCTTAAGCACCACAATGACTGGCTGATCCACGTTCTGCGACAGCTGCGCGGCCAGCGCCGGCGAGAGCGGCCCGAAGGTCGGGTCGCTCGTCGCGCTAGCTCCTCCCGTCGTGGCCGCGATAACAACCGCCGGCACGCCGCCGAGTACGGCGGAGGCGGCGGCTGACACGGCCAGAACGGACAAGAACCTGTTTTTTGGCATGTCCCTCGTCCCGGATTAAAGCGGCGCTGATCGGCCGCAACCCGTGCGACGCTAACAGCAACCGCAAGGAACGGTCAGGATAACTCAGGTAACAAATTAATAACCCGAAAAGGATCTGAGCGATGGCGTGCGCCCCCGGCGCGGCGCACCGCCGGTGGCCCGGTCGAACGCCTGATCGCCAGCGTCCTTGGCCGTCGCGCCCTTGAAAAGCGAGAAATTCACAGCCTTCCAACTCGAACGCACGCGTGGCTTCGCGTTGACCGGCCGGGAGGGAGCGTCTCCGCAACTCGCCGCATTCGGGACCATCGAATTTCCTATAGAACGAACAATTAAGAAAATCTTCTGGTCAACGTTGCTGGTCGCATGTCACGATGCCGGTATGCGGCGAAGGCGTTCAGCGATGACGATGGCGTTGGCAGGCGCGGCTTCGTTGGGCGTGCTGGCCGCCTCCGCCTCCGCCTCCGCCTCCGCCTCGGCCTCCGTCTCCGCCACGGGTACGGGCACGGGTACGGGCACGGGCACGGGCACGGGCACGTTCTGGATAATCGGGCTATGGATCTTGAGCTGACAGGCAAGCGCGCGATCGTGACCGGCGGGAGCCGGGGAATCGGGCTGGCGGTGGCGCGGTCGCTGGCCGCCGAGGGGTGCGACGTCGCGCTGGTGGCGCGGGACGCGGCGGCGCTCAAGGCGGCGCGCGAGGTGGTCGCGGCCGCCGCCGACGCGGCCGGGGCGGGGCGGCGGGTGATCACGGTGAGCTGCGATACCGGCGACGACGCCGCCGTGCGGGAGATGGCGGCCGCGGTGGCCGACGGGCTCGGCGGAGCCGACATCCTGGTCAACTCGGCGGCCCGTCCCAATACCGGCGCCGTGGTCGGCATCGACGGGTTCGACGCCGCCGAGTTCGCCGAGCAGGTCAACGTGAAGGTGCTCGGCTACCTGCGCTGCGTCAAGGCGGTCGTGCCGCTGATGCGGGCCGGCGGCTGGGGCCGGATCATCAACATCAGCGGCCTCGCCGCCCGGTCGACCGGGGCGATCACCGGGACCGTGCGCAACGTGGCGGTGGCGGCGCTGACCAAGAACCTGGCCGACGAGCTCGGGCGGGACGGGATCAACGTGACCGTGGTCCACCCGGGCGTCACCGTCACCGAGAAGACGCCGGAGATCCTGGCCGGACGGGCCGAGCGGGCCGGAATACCGGTGGCCGAGGTCGAGCGGCAGATCGGCGCTTCCATATCCATCGGCCGGATCGTCACCGCCGACGAGGTGGCCTCGGTGGTGACGTTCCTCGCCTCCCCCAGGAGCGTGGCGGTCAACGGCGACGCCATCTCCGTCGGCGGCGGCGCCATCGGGCCGATCTACTACTGAGGTGGCCTGCCAGCTACGCCATCGACCCACTCGATCCTGTCAGTTACGCCATTGACACTAACGGGCGATGTCGTTGGCGTAGGTGACAGGGCGCGGCGATGTCGCTGGCGTAGGTGACAGGGCGCGGCGATGTCGCTGGCGTAGGTGACAGGGCGCGGCGATGTCGGTGGGCGGCTGGGCGCCGGTCTAAGGCGGGGTCCATGCCGAAGCGGGACATCAGGGCGCGTTCCTCGTCGGGTGAGGGAGGCTCGGGGCGGTTCCAGAGCTCGTGCAGGCCGGCGAAGTAGGCGTCCATCGCCGGGGCGTGGATCACCAGCAGCCGGGCGGGCTCGGCGCTGGTGTTGCCGAAGGTGTGGGCGGTGCCGCGCGGCACGAGCACGAACCCTTCGCGTCCGACGGTTAGCTCCTCGCCATCGACGATGATCGAGACCACCCCGTCGAGGACGAAGTACGCCTCGGAGCAGTTGGTGTGCCGGTGCGGCGGCGGGCGGCGGCCGCCGGGCGGCAGCGTGCGCTCCATCAGCGACAGGTCTCCGCCGTCGAGCTTCGCCACGGCCTTGAAGAACATCTCGCTGCCGCGCGCGCGGTAATGCGCGTGCCCTTCACCGGGACCAAGGATCACCGATGCCGCCTCCTCCGGTCACCGCGCGACTCCCGTCCGCACCGTCCGTCAGGCGGTGATCGCGACAGCGGTAGGGTATCCGGATTTAGTCTGCCAGCCGGGGATCGCGAGCGCGTCCCACCCCGGACAGAAGTGTCGCCCGCGGCGCCATTGGAATTGCGCGGAAGGTAAGTGCACGGGCGGGCCATCGCCGGTTTTGAGGTGGCGGCGCGGACGGCGGGAGCCGCCGTTTCGCCGGGCCGGCCTGCGCCGCGCTTGGCCGCCGAGCGCGGACGCTCCGGCAAAGAGCGTTGCGGGCGGCGATTAGCGACATTCCGAGCAGACGGCGCCGGCGGGCACACTCCGGCATCAACGCGGACCGCGCACAGAGATCGGACATCTGATGCCGCACCTCGCTTGATTGCCAACCGGTCATTATTGACCGGTGATTCAGCTTTGCTGACGGATGATTCCATCGAGACGCTAGGCAAACCAAGGGACCGCTTCCACGCGGGCGCGGAAACTCTCGCCGGTGGTTGCGTGAACACCACGAACGCGGCGGGAGGGTTTCCGGTTCGGGTGCGCGGGCAATAAGGTGGCGCGGTGGCCGAATCTCTTGCTGGTGACCGCGGTGACTCGTTTAGCACCCAACTCTGGGAGTCCATCAGCGATATCTACGGGGCGATCCTGGGTCACCCCTTTATCACGGGGCTGACCCACGGGACGTTGCCGGTCGAGTCGTTCGCGTTCTACGTTGTCCAGGACGCTCTTTACCTTCAGGGCTATGCCCGGGCGCTAGCGGCGGTCGGAAGCCGCGCGCCGACATCAGACGCCATGCAGATGTTCGCACGGCACGCCGCGGACGCGGTGGCCGCCGAACTCGAACTACACGGATCGCTGCTAGCAGAACTGGGAATTTCTTCGGAGGATGTTAAGCGGGCTGAGCCAGCCCCCGCCAACCTCGCTTATACGTCCTACCTGCTCGCCACCGCGCACACCGGAAGCTATGCCGAAGGCGTCGGGGCGGTCCTGCCCTGTTACTGGATCTACTGGGAGGTGGGCAAGGAACTTCTGCGCCTGGGCTCGCCCGATCCGCGCTATCAGCGCTGGATCTCCGCCTACGCAGCCCCGGAGTACGGCCAGGTCGTCGCGTCGGTGATCGAGGAAGCCGATCGCATCGCGCGAGGAGTATCTCCCGCCGAGCGCGCCCTGATGCGCCGGCACTTCGCTACCACGAGCCGGTACGAGTTGATGTTCTGGGATGCCGCATACCGCAGGGAAAGCTGGCCGCTCTTAACTTCCGCGGTGAGTTCCGCATGACCGGCAAGTCCCGCCGGGCACCCGGGCCGGCCATACTGCCGGTCCATACCCATTTCCCCGTGATTGCCCTAAGACGCGCCGCGTCCCGGCTGACCGCTTACCGCGATAGCGGGTCGTATGGCACGTGATTGCGGGCGGTGATGTCGGCGCTTGCGGGAATCCGATCTCCGCTGCCGTTCGGCAGTCCCGATCGGGATCTCGGCTCAGATCGGTCATGATTTTGTGTGATTTGTCACGCCGGATTGCCCGGAAGTCGGATACTATTAGCTTCGGCTAAGCGCTTGCACAAAGGTCCGGCGGCTCCGGCGGGGGTACCGCGAATTGTCGGCCGTGTGCGAGGACGGGGTGGGTCCGGCGCTCCTCACAGTACAGCCAATCGCTTATGATGGCTGTCGAAACAAGGAAGGCGGATTCCAAGTGGCCCAGAAGATCACGACACTCTTCATAGACGACATTGACGGCGGGGTAGCACACGGCACCGTGCGGTTCGCGCTCGACGGTACTGAATACGAGATCGACCTGAACGAGGAGCACACAGAAGAGCTCCGCTCGGCACTCGGAAAGTACGTCAGCCACGCCCGCAAGGTCGGTGGCTCCGCCCGTCGCGGCGGTCGCGTTGCAGGTAGGGCTGTCCGGGGGGCTGGCTCGACGCTGAACACGACCGAGATCAGGAACTGGGCGCGCGAGAACGGGTACGACATTAAGGACCGCGGTCGCGTGCCCGCCGACCTGGTTGCCAAGTACCAGGCGGCAACCGGTAAGTAGTGATCCGCGGGAATACTTTTCTGCGGATCAGGCTGCATACCGAGCCCTGCTCGCTATTAAGCAGAAAACGCCCCCGGCGACATGCCGGGGGCGTTTTTGCGTCCATCTTTGCGGTCGGCTTCTCGGGTGCCTGCGCAGCTCCGCGCGTCGCTGCGCAGCCACCATGGGGGCGCCTTCAGGCGTAGGCTGAGTGCTCGCCGTCGCCGGTGCCGCCATCGTTAGCGGCGGCGGCATCACGGTCGGCCGCGTCGGCGCCCGCTGCCGGGCTGCCGGACGCGGCGCTGACGTCGTCGCCCGCCGGGCTGCCGCCCGGCCACTGCCCCGCGTCCACGTCGGCCGGCGGCGTCCACGGCGACACTGGCACGGCCGGAACCGCCGACTGCCCGGGCGTGGTCATCAGCCAGGCGCACGACACGAGCAGCGCGATCACGAAGACGACGTAGACCCAGAAGATCGGCGTCACCCCGGCCGCGATCGTCACACCTTCGGCCTTGGCCTGGGCCTGGGTAAGCCCGAAGAGGCCGAAGGCCGGCTGGCGGACCTGGATGAGGGCCGAGACCGCCTGCGCGGCCATCGGGACGATCGCGCCCGCGAGCAGCCACGCCCCTTGCTTGGCGGGCCGCCAGAGCGCGGCCAGCGCGGCGACCAGGACGACCGCCACCATCACGGCGACGCTGCCGGCGATCATCAGGCCCGGGTTGCTGAACGCGTTGCCCTCGAGGTACGTCTGCGTGGTGCCGGTCGAGGCCTGGGTCAGCGTGTAGCTGTCCCAGGATGGGGCGAACGCCGCCGCCGTGCCGATGCCGGCCAGCACGAGCAGCGCGAGCGGCCCGGCATGGCCGCGGGTCGGCCGGGCCGGCCAGCCCGGTCCGGCTTTCCCCGCCCCTGGCAGGCCCGGCGCGACTGGCGCGGCCATTGCGTCCGCGGGCCCGGCGGGAGCCGGGTCACAGTCCCGGCAGGAGGCGACCAGCGCGAGCGCGGCGCCCACGGTGCACGCGAGCCAGCCGAGCAGGCTCACCACCAGGCCCGAGCCGAGCTGAGCGCCTGAGGTCACCGCACCGAGGTCGGAGAGGAACAGCCCGAAGGTGACCACGCTAAGCCCGAGGGCGAACAGCGCCCCCAGCCGGGCGGTTCTCGGCCGCGAAACGCTCAGCGCGATCAGGCCGGCGCTCGCGGCCCACGCGATCACGTAACACAGGTGCGGCACGACCTCGTCGCTCTGCGAGAGCAGGCTCTGCCCGCCGAAGTAGTCGGGGAACAACCCGGCCAGGCTAAGCACAATGCCAAGGACGAGCAGCCCCTCGCCGGCCAGCAGCGCGGTCCCGCCGCGGCGGCGGGTGGCCACCGCGCCGGCCCCGGCGGCGCCGTCGGCTGTGGCGGGACCGGCCGGGTCGGCCTTAGCGGCACCGCGCCCGAAATTGAGGACCGACCGCAGCCCGCCCCGCTGCTGTGGGACGGTCGTGATGGTGCCAGGTGCCTCGATCGCGGCGAACCGCATCCAGGCCTGCCCCCACCCGTCGCGCGTCTCCGGCCATCGGTCGACCGGCGCGTCATACGGCGCGCCGACCGCCCAGATACCGTAAAACCGCTTTCCCCGTCCGATCTCGTACTTCTCGCCCCGATGCGAGATGATCGCTTTCTCCGGCACGGTTCCAGCCCTCCAAGGTCCAGCTTTAGGTCGCTTACGAAGCAGACGATACGCGCCGGATCTGCAAGATTCCTGAAGGCTGGCTCAACACCCGGCGCAAGTCGCGGGGGTCAGCTTGCCGGTTCCCCGCGCAGGAAATGCAGCGCGTGGACCGGGCCGTCGCCGCCGCCGAGGCCGGCCAGGCCGTGCGCGACCGCGTCGCAGGCGACCGCGGCGGCCCGCGCGGCCGCGGCGGGCAGGGAGAGGCCGGCCGCCAGGCCGGCCGCCAGCGCCGCCGAGTGGGTGCAGCCGGCGCCGTGGGTGGCGGCGACGTCATAGCGCGGGACCGGGAGCGAGAGGTGATCGCGCCCGTCGAAGAGATGGTCCGCGGGCTGCGCCCCGTGGCCGCCGGTGACGAGGGCCGCGCCCGCGCCCATCTCGACCAGGTGCTCGGCGAGCTTGGCCCGGTCCTCGGTGTCCAGGCCGGTGAGCGCCTGGGCCTCGGGCAGGTTCGGGGTGACCACGGTGGCGAGGGGGAACAGGCGTCCGGTCAGCGTCGCCACCGCGTCGGGGAGCAGCAGCCGCGCGCCCGAGCTGGCCATCATGACCGGATCGACCACCAGGGGGATACCGCGCCCGGTCAGCTCGTCGGCGACCGCCTCGATGATGGGGGAAGAGAAGAGCATGCCGGTCTTGGCGGCGCCGGCCCCGATGTCGTCGAGTACCGCTCTTATCTGCTCCCGGACGAACGCGGTCGGCAGTTGCTCGATCGCCGTCACACCGAGGGTGTTCTGCGCGGTCAGCGCGACGATGGCGGACATTCCGTGCGCACCGCAGCGGGCAAAGGCCTTGAGGTCGGCCTGGATCCCGGCGCCGCCGCCGGAGTCGGACGAGGCGATGGTCAGCACCCGGGGGATGGCGTTGCCGCGGATGCTCATAACGTGGTCTCCCGGGCCGGGCTTGAGCCGACCGCGTGCCAGCGGCGCGGGATGCGGCCGGCCCCGCAGGCGGCCCGGCCGGCCTCGACCGCCAGGGCCATCGCCACCGCCATCCGCTCGGGGTCGGCGGCCTTGGTGATCGCGGATGCGACGAGCACGGCGGCGCAGCCGAGCTCCATCGCCAGGGCCGCGTCGCTGGCGGTGCCGATGCCGGCGTCCAGGATCACCGGCACCGTCGCCGCCTCGACGATCATCGAGATGTTGTGCGGGTTCCTGATGCCCAGCCCGGAACCGATCGGCGCGCCGAGCGGCATCACCGCGGCGCAGCCGGCCTCCTCGAGGCGGCGGGCCAGGATCGGGTCGTCGTTGGTGTAGGGCAGCACGGTGAACCCGTCGTCGACGAGCAACTGGGCCGCCTCGAGCAGTTCCACCGGGTCGGGCAGGAGGGTGATGTCGTCGGCGACGACCTCGAGCTTGACCCAGTCCGTCCCAAGCGCCTCGCGGGCCAGCCGGGCGACCAGGAGCGCCTCGGTGGCGGTGCGGCAGCCGGCGGTATTGGGCAGCACACCGACCCCGGCCTGCCGGATGGTGCCGATCAGGGACCCGTCGCCCGATCCGCTGACCCGCCGCATGGCGACGGTGGTGAGCTCGGTGCCGGATGCCTTGAGAACCTTGCCGAGAACGTCGAGTGACTGCGCTCCCCCGGTGCCGACGATCAGCCGCGACGTCAGCGTCCGCCCGGCGACCTGCCATGGGTCGGGATGGATGATCATGGGCTTAACCTCCTTGGACCGCGGTCACGATCTCTACCTCGTCGCGCTCGGCCAGTTCGGTGGCGGGCCACGCGCCGCGGGGCACGACCTCGCCGTTGACGGCCGCCGCGACCCCCTTCGGTGACTCGGTCAGCTGGCTGACCACATCCGCGAGGGTGACGCCGGGTGCCAGATCGCGGCTCTCACCGTTGACGGTGATCGTCATCAGAGCCTGCTCGGGTGGAAGGGCGCCCACGCGGGGTGCGGCTGATCGCCGGTTAGCAGCGCGGCCACCGCGTCCGCGGTGATCGCGGAAAGCAGAACGCCGTTGCGGAAGTGGCCGGTGGCGATAATGAGGCCGTTGGTGCCCGTGAGGCTCCCCAGGATGGGGCCGTTGTCGCTGGTGCCTGGCCTGCGGCCGGCGTTTGCCTCGGCGAGGGTGAGCTCGCTGATGGCGGGGACGGCGATCATGGCATCGCGCAGCAGATCGTGCACCGCACCGGCGGTCACGTCCCGGTCGTCGCGTTCCTCCTGGGTGGCGCCGACGACCAGCTCACCGTCGGCCCGCGGCACCAAGTAGATGTCCCGGCCACCGACGATCGCGCGGACCGTGTGGCTGAGGACGGGCGGCAGCTTTCCCGGCTGCCGCAGGCGCAGGATCTGCCCCTTGACCGGGCGGACCGCCTTGCGGATCTGGTCGGGCAGGCCGTCGATGTGACCGGTGGCCCAGCCGGCGGCGATAACGACGTGGCCGGCGGACAGCTCGGTCGGCCGCACGCCGGCGCTCATCGCCGGCAGGCGGACTTGGATTCCGCCGTCGGTGGCGTCGGCGACTTGGGTGACCGAGCCCACGACGGTGCGCACGCCCGCCCCGGCTGCTGCCGCGCGGAGGGCGGCCAGGTAGCGGCGGTTATCGACGGACAGGTCGCCGACGGCGAGGACGCCGCCGCGGATGGACGGAGCGAGGAACGGCTCGAGTCGGCGGCAGGTCTTGGCGTCGAGGCGCTCGGCCGCCAGGCCGAGCGAGTGGCGGAACGCGGTGAGCCGGTCAAGCGCGGCCAGGTCGTCGTTGTTGCACGCGACCGCGAGGGTGCCCTCGGTCCGCAGGCCGGTTACGCTGCCCGCCGTCTCCTCGAGCTCGGCGTTGAAGGACGGGAAGCGGCCGATCGCGTGCAGGTTGAGGTTGAGCAGATCCTGCTCGCCGAAAACGGACTCGGAGACCGGGCCGAGCATTCCGGCCGCCACCAGGCTCGCCTTGTCGTCGGTGCCCGGATCGATGATGGTGACGGTTCGGCCCGCGCGGGCCGCTCGCCAGGCGATGGCCGTGCCGATCACGCCGCCGCCGACGACGATGACTTCAGCGTCCATGGCCGCCTGCCCCTCCCTTCGCCGGCATTACCCGGATCAGGTTCAACGGTCGGAGGCGGGTCGCCTCCCTCTCAGCCCCGCGTAGGGCTCCCGTGGTTGTTAACCCCATAGTAACCCGGCGCTGGTCGTTGGCCGGTGCGGCATGATGGCGGGATGACTGACTTGCGGTTGCGGCTGGCCGACGCGCGGCTGTACCTGTGCACCGACGCGCGGCGCGCCCAGGGGGACCTGCCCGCGTTCCTCGACGCGGTGCTCGGCGGCGGGGTGGACATCGTGCAGCTCAGGGAGAAGGGCCTCGAGGCGGGCGAGGAGCTGGCGCTGCTCGAGGTGTTCGCGGACGCCTGCCGCAGGCACGACGCGCTGCTCGCGGTCAACGACCGGGCCGACGTGGCCCTGGCGGCCGGGGCCGACGTACTCCATCTGGGCCAGGATGACCTGCCGGTATCGGTGGCGCGGCGGATTCTCGGGCCGCGGCCGGTCATCGGGCGGTCGAGCCACAGCCCGGCGCAGGCGGCGGACGCGGCGATCGAGGAAGGCGTGGACTACTTCTGCGCCGGGCCGGTGTGGGCGACGCCGACCAAGCCGGGCCGGGCCGGCACCGGGCTGCCGCTGCTGACGCATACGGCGATGCTCGGCGCGTCCCGGCCGTGGTTCGCGATCGGCGGCATCGGCCCCCATCAGCTGGACGAGGTGCTGGCGGCGGGGGCGACCCGGGTCGTGGTGGTCCGTGCGCTGACCGAGGCGGCCGACCCGGGTGCGGCCGCCGCGGCCTTCGCGAAGCGGCTGCGCGCCGCCTAGTTCACCGGCGTTGATGGTTGGCCCGCGTTAGTTATGCGCGCCCAGGATGCGGCGGAGGTCACCGGTCTCGGCGTCGCTGTAGCGGTCGAGGATCGCGCTGATCTCGGTCAGGTCCTTCTCGCTCGCGTAGTAGTCCGCCAGTTCGTTCTCGAGCCCGCGCTGCTCGCCGCGGTCGGCGAAGATCCCGCGGAGCTGGCGGAGCGCGGTCCACGGCGGGCTGAATAGGGTGGTAGCACTCGACATGATGCGCCCTTCTGTGCGTAGCGGCTGTAGGTAATGACCCCTTGCGAACCCCAGTCAACCCGGCATCGATCCATGCGTCCAATGCGTAGATCGTGAGAGTTCCATGATCTACAGTCATAGATTATGGACGTTGACGTATTGCGCTGGTTCCAGCGAGTAGCCGATGGCATGACTGTGACCGAGGTCTCAGACCTCGACGCGGTCACCCAGTCCGGCGTCTCCCGTGCCCTCGCCCGGCTGGAGACGGAGGTGGGCACTCCGCTGCTGCGCCGCTCGGGCCGGACGCTGCGGCTGACGCGGGCCGGGGAGGTGTTCAAGCCGTACGTCGATTCCATGCTGCACCGTTACGACGACGGGATAGCGGCCGTCAGCCAGTTCATGTCGCCGGAGACCGGCTCGGTCGCGCTCGCCTTCCAGCAGTCGCTCGGCACCTGGCTCGTGCCCGACCTGGTCCGGAGCTTCCGTGCCAAGCACCCGAACGTCCAGTTCCAGCTGACCCTGGTCCGCGACGAACTGCACGGACTGCCGCTTAACGGCGGCTTCGCGGACCTGGAAATAGGCACCCGCATGTTCCGCACCAGCCCGGAGGTCATGCGGCCGGGCGATCTGGCGGTGCGGACCGAGCAGATCGGCAGCGAACCGCTGCGACTCGCCCTCCCCCGCGACCACCGGTTCAGCGGGCGGCAGCGCATCCGCCTCTCCGGCGTCGCCAAGGAGCCGTTCATCGCCCTGCGCTCGACCTCCGCGCTGCGGAAACTGGTCGATGACCTCTGCCGGCAGGCGGGATTCCGCCCGACGGTTGTCTTCGAGGGCGACGACCTGACCAACCTGCGCGGCCTGGTCGCGGCGGGCCTGGGCGTCGCCGTGGTCCCGGCCCCCCGCGCGGCCTCGCCGGAAGCCGTGGCGGACGGCCCCGTGCGCTACCTGGAGATCGCCGACCGCGGCGCGGAGCGGGCGATCTACCTGACCTGGTCGGCCGAGCGCACCCTGCTCCCCGCGGCCGAACTGTTCCGCGCCCACGTAGTCAGCCGGGTAACCGTGGGCAAGGTCCCAGCGCTTCCATAGCAACCGAGGTCAAGGGCGGTTTCAGGCCAGCGCGGGCACGATGTGCTCCCACACACAGTCGAGGATGCGGGTGGTCGGTACCCGGCAGTGCGCCGTGATGCTGACGCAGGCGCGGTGCTCGGGCAGCACGATCCCGAACTGCCCGTAGATGCCGTCCATGCGCCAGGCACCGTCGCGGGCGCACAGCCATACATGCAGCCCGTACACCTGGTTGTCGGGCTCGTCACGGCCCGTGCGCGTCGTGTCCGCGGTCATCCGGGCGAGGTAGTCGGCCGGAACAAGGCGGTGGCCGTCATGGATGCCCTCATGCAGCGAGACCGAGAACACATCACGGCGGATGTCATCGATCCGGCGGCGCTCCCCGTGACCACCATCGTCGGCAGCGACCTGGACGGTGTCGATGCCCAGCCGCCGGGCATCCGCGACCTCCCAGAACCCGTCAAGCGCGGCGTCGAGTCCCATCCCGCAACGCTACTAGGCGGAGGGTGGGGGCGGAACTAGGCGGACGGTGGGGGCGGAGTCACGCGTGCGTTCGGCACGACGGTTTTGATTCCCTGGGCCTCAAGAACGTGGGTGCTGATCTCGCCGAGGGAGCTGAGTTCCTCGGGGCTGAGCACCTCGATGAGGAGTTTCTGGACGGCGGCGACGTGGCCGGGGGCGGTCTCGACGAGCTTCTGCCAGCCCGCCTCGGTGAGGACGGCGTTGATGAAGCGGCCGTCGCCCGGGCAGGATTCGCGGCGGACCCAGCCCTTGGCCTCCAGGCGGGCGACGACGTGGCTCAGCCTCGACAGCGAGCCGCTCGCCATCGAGGCCAGCTCGCTCATGCGCAGCGTGCGGCCCGGGGCCTCCGACAAGCTGACCAGGACCATGTACTCGAAGTGGTTGACGCCCGAGTCCTTCTGCAGTTGGGCGTCGAGGATGGCGGGGACGCGGAAGAGCAGCGCGGCGAATGGGCGCCAGGCCGCCTGCTGTTCATCGGTGAGCCACGTCATGATCACCATTCTACGCAGCCTTGTTGACGGTTCAAATTATGTTGTAAGGTTGAAGCGACAACAACCTTTGTTGGTTTTCACTGGTCTGAGGCAGGGGTCATGAGCCGCTCGATTTTCGATCCGCTGGTGCCGGCCGGGGCGTATGACGCGTTCGCGGCCGACGGCGTGCCGCGGTCGGCCGCGCAGCGTTCCTGGCAGCCGTCGGATGGCGCGCTGCCCGCGCTCTACATCGGGCACGGGGCGCCGCCGCTGCTTGACGACGCGGAGTGGATGTCCCAGCTCGCGACCTGGACGCTGACCCTGCCCAAGCCCCGGGCGGTACTCGTGGTGTCGGCGCACTGGGAGGCGGCGCCGCTGATGCTGTCGGCCCCCGACGCGGCCACGCCGCTGGTGTATGACTTCGGCGGGTTCGCGTCGCGCTACTACACGCTGACGTACCCGACCCCGGACGCCACCGCGTTCGCGGCGGAGGTCGCGTCGCTGATGCCCGACACCGCGCCCGCGCACCAGCACCGCAGCCGGGGGCTCGACCACGGGGCGTGGGTGCCGCTGAAGATCATGTACCCGCTGGCCGATCTGCCGGTGCTGCAGCTGTCGCTGCCATCGTCGGACCCGCTTGAGCTGCTCGCGCTAGGCGCGCGGCTGCGGCCGCTGCGCGAGTCCGGTGTGCTGATCATCGGGTCGGGATTCCTCACCCACGGGCTGCCGTTCCTCACCCCGGCGATGATCAACGACGGGTTCGTGCCCGGCTGGTCCTCGGAGTTCGATCTGTGGGCGGCCGAGGCACTCGGCCGGGGCGACGTGGAGGCGCTGGCCGGGTTCCGGCGGGCGCCGGGGATGCCGTACGCGCATCCGTCGGCGGATCACTTCCTGCCGCTGTTCGTCACGCTGGGGGCGGGCAATGATGCGGGGAAGCCGGCGCGGACGGTGATCGACGGGTACTGGATGGGGCTGGCCAAGCGGTCGTTCCAGGTCAGCTGAGCGCGTTAGCCGAGGTAAGTCCGCGGCCAGGAACGCTCTGACCCGGTCGACGTAGCGGGACTTGTCGTAGGCCGCCTGGTAGGCGGTGGCGGTGCGGACGGGATCGCCGAAGAAGTAGTACTCATACAGCGCCTGGCGGCTGGCGAACGCGGAGGCGCTCGCGTCCCAGACCAGGCGGAAGAGGCGGACGCGCTCCTTGCCGGTGAGCGTGGCCGCCTGCAGGTAGGTGCCGATGTCGGCGGCGGCCGGGCCCTCGACGTCGGCCTCGGTCGGGGTGGCCATCAGGCCGGAGGCGCCGAGCTTGCGCAGGATCTCCGGGAACCGCTGGTAGAGCCGCGGGTACAGGTTGCGGGCGGTGTTGAGCGGCGGCCAGGAGGGGGTGAGGACCTGGTAGGCGTTGACCGCCGCGTCGGCCTCGGCCGCGCGGTTCAGGGCGCGCAGCGTCTCCAGGGTGGTGATGATCTCCGCCAGGTCCGCCTGGACGTGCTGGAACTGGCCGATCCCGATCGCCTCGGTGAGCAGGCTGGTGAGGCCGAGGATGAACTCGGTCTTGGCCGTCGTGCGCGCGACGACCTGGTGGGTCATGTGCTGCAGAGCGTCGGTCTTGGTGTAGAAGCCGTTGCAGAGCTCGGGGTCGCCCAGGGTGAAGCAGCGCTCGTAAGGGACGTGCACGTCGTCGAAGACCACCACCGCGTCTGACTCGTCGAAGCGGGAGCCAAGCGGATGGTCGAAGTGCGAGCGGCCGTAGTCGAACGGCTCCCGGGCGATGAACCGCAGGCCCGGCGCGTCGGTGGGGATCGCGAAGGCGAACGAGTACGGCTTGTCCTCCGGGGTGCCGCGCAGCACCGTGGAGGGAAAGACGAGCAGCTCGTCGGCGAACGGGCCGATGGTGGCGAGCATGCGCGCGCCGCGGACCACGACGCCGTTATCGCCGCGCGCCACGATGTGCGCCATCAGCGCGCCGCCCGCCTGCTGGCTGGCGGCCTGCGCGCGATTGGCCTGCGGGGGGATCAGAGTGTGGGTGCAGAGCAGGTCCTCCTCGCGGACCTTCTCGTAATAGGCGGTGATGTTGCGGGCGAAGGCGGTGTCCGGCTGGCCGAACCAGTCGGCGGCGGACGCGAGGGCCATCAGCGCGCTGTTCAGGTAGTCGCCGGTCCGGCCGAGCATGCCCTGGGACGCTTCCGCCCACACCTTGAACGCCTGGCCGCGCTTGGCCAGGTCCGCCGCCGTGCGCGGGATCAGGAACGAGGTGGCGACCGGGTCGCCAGTGGTGGGCGACGGGTACGTCAGGATATTCCGGTATTCGGGAGCGTGCTGGGCGTCGAACAGGCCCGCGTAGGTCCGCACCACGTTCCTGAAGGCGGGGTGGTCCGCGACCCCGCCGGTCAGCGTCTGTCCCTGGATCTCCACGTGCGTCCGGGTCCTGGACAGCCGGTCAAGGAACTCGGCGCCGGTCCGTGCGGGCAATGGGCTCACCTTTCACCTGATCCAATCCATGGAACGTAACCCAGAGGCACTGGTACTTGCCAGCGGGGGCCGCGGATGGTTGCCTGTTGACCGTGAGGAACCGGTGAGCCGAAGATCGACCGCGGAATGGGTCACCTACCTGCTTGAGCCCAAGAACTGGATCATCGCCACCACGCTGGCGGTGGGCTGGCACGCGGCTGGCGCGAAGGGGCTGGCCTGGGGGGCGGTGGCCGCGCTGTTCGCCGGGGTGGTGCCGATGGCGTTCATCAACCGCGGCGTCAGGCACGGCCAATGGGACGACCGGAACGTCGGCACCAAGGGCGCCCGGCTGATCGTGCTCGCGTTCATCATCGGGTCGGTCGCCGTGGGGCTTGCGTTGATGGTGGGGTTCGGTGCGCCAACCGAGCTGTCCGCCTATTTCGCGTGCATGCTCGGCAGCGTCGCGGTGCTCGCCGCCATCACCACGGTGTGGAAGATCTCCATTCACTGCGCGGTCGCCTCCGGCTCGGTGACGATCCTGGCGCTGCTGTTCGGCCCCTGGCTCGTCCCCGCGTACCTGCTGGTCGCGTTCACCGGCTGGTCGCGGGTGGCGCTGAAGGACCACACGGCGGCCCAGGTGGTCGCGGGCTCGCTGCTCGGCCTGGTCGCGGCGGTGGTCACCTACGCGGTCATCCCGCACCAGTGACGCACACCTGGGTGAGCGGTTACAGCGGCCAGACGCGGGCGGTTTCGTCGGTGGAGGCGGTGGCTAGCTGGCGGTCGGCCGGGCTGAAGGCCAGCGAGCTGACCGCGCCCGCGTGGCCCTCGAGTATGCGGACCGACTTGCCGGTTACCGCATCCCACAGCCGGACCGTGGTGTCCGAGCTGGCGGTGGCGATGAGCCTGCCGTCCGGGCTGAACGCGGCGACGAAGGCCGAGTCGGTGTGGCCCTCCAGCGTGCGGATCGGGGTGCCGGTCACGGCGTCCCAGATCCGGGCGGTGGCGTCCTCGCTGGCGGCGGCGACGACACGCTCGGTTGGGCTGAACGCGATCGACCACACGGTGTCTGCGTGGCCGGTCAGGATGCGCAGGCAATTCCCGCTGGCAACCTCCCACAGCCGGGCGGTGCTGTCGAAACTGGCGGTGGCCAGGAGCTTGCCGTCCGGGCTGAACGCGACGGCGGACACGATGCCGGTGTGGCCGGTCAGCACGCGCAGGCATTCGCCGCTGCTGGTGTTCCAGAGCCGGGTGGTGCCGTCGCCGCTCGCGGTGGCGAGCACCTTGCCGTCCGGGCTGAACGCCGCGCCGTAAACGATGTCGCTGTGCCCCTCGAGGACGTGCACACTCGAGCCGGTGCCGGTGTTCCACAGCCGGACGGTCTCGTCGTAACTGGTGGTGGCCAGGAGGCGGCCGTCCGGGCTGAACGCGACGCCGAAGACGGCGACCGTGTGCCCGGTCAGCTCATGCGTGCAGGCGCCGGTCCGCGCGTCCCACAACCGCGGCGTCAGATCGGCGCTCACGGTCGCCAGCTTGCTGCCGTCCGGGCTGAACGGCGCGGCGAACACCGCGTCGGTATGGCCGCTCAGCGTGTGCAGCAGCTCGCCGGTCGCGGCGCTCCACACCCGGGCCGTCTTGTCCTCGCTAGCGGTGCTGAGCCGGGCACCGTCCGGGCTGAACGCCACCGAGTTGACCGCCCCGGTGTGGCCGGAGAGCACGCGAGCGCCCGCCGCTTCAATAACACTCATGTAACCGCCTCTGCGTTCCTGCCGGGTGCGTTGCGTCAGGGGAATGGGGCACCCGCAGTTAGGCATCCATAATCGATGCGCGCGCCTTATTTTCCACGGTATGCCGACCCATGTGGCCTGTTTTCGCGCGTTCGGCACTCTTGTTGCATCAATTCGTGACATACCGCGCGCGGCACGGCTTCCGTCGCTCAGCGGGCGGCCTCGCGCAGGCGCTGCCCGGGAACCGAGAGCGGCCCGGACGGCTCGATTGGCTCCGCCCGGCGGCGACCGCCGGGCTTGCGCCAGGGCACTGGCCGGCGCCCGGTCAGCGACGCCGCCAGTGGCGTCCGCGCGAGCAGGGCAGTCAGCGGACCGCAGCAGGCGATGACGATAATCACGGTCAGCAGGCACAGCAGCGGCCAGGGGATCACCGAGCTGAGATTTCGCCAGCCCAGCCACATCAGCGTGCTGATGACGAGCATCTGGGACAGGTAGATGCCGTAGGCGTTGTCTGCCCCCGACCGGACGGCGGCCCTGGTGAGCCGGGACCGGCCCGGCCGCACGAGGGCCACGCCCGCCAGGTAGCCGCAGGCGATCACGCCGATGTTGAACGGGATCAGGCCCGGCAGGTAGGGGCTCGAGCCCGCGGCAAGCGCGCGGTAGCCCGAGCCAAGCGCGCTGGTCACGCCGTACTGGGCCAGGAAATAGATGCCCTCGGCCGCGAGCGCCGCGAGCACTGTCAGCGTGACCGTCAGCCGTGCGTGTCCGCGCACCCAGGCGTCCACCCGCTCAAGGTGCAGCGCCACGATGCAGCCGCCGACCAGGTAAAGCAGGTAGCTCAGCGCGTCCGTCTGTTCGTACCGCTGCATCAGGCCAGGCAGCGAGCCCCGCTGCATGAAGATCAAGATCGCCAACTGGGCCAGCGCGGTAGCGGCGAGGATGCGGCCATGATGTCCCCTGGTCCGCCGCAGCAGGGCGATCAGCAGCGGGAACACCAGGTAGAACTGCGCGATCACGAGCAGGAAATACAGCTGGTAGTACCCGGTCTCCGCCATCGCGGCCAGCCCGCGCAACGCCGACGCGACGCCGCTGTAGTGCGCCTTCGGCATCAGGAAGAAGAAGTAGATGAGCGTCCAGCACAGATAGGGAACCCCGACAGAAAGGAACCGGCGCCAGTAGAACCGGCGAAGTCCGGCGAGGTTGGTGAGGCTGAGGTCCTCGTAGGCGTAGGCGAGCATGCAAGCCGAGATGAAGAAGAACCCCTCTCTGGACACATGCAGCAGCAACACCGCCGCGCCCGAGCCCACCGTCGCGGCCGCCGGGGCGAAGAAGAGGATCGCGTGGGTGCTGACCACGCCCACCTGCTTGATCGGACGCATGGCGTCGATGTGGTCGAGATGACGGCGAACAGGATGGGCGGAAGAGGTCATGCGGGCAGAATGTTCGTTTTCCATTAAAAACGGCTGAAAAACGGACAGGGCACAGGAATCTTTCAGCCAACCCTGAGCTAACGGAGCGTGCCGACACACGTCCGGAGAGGTTGCGACGGCACCGGGGTTAGGAGCGCTGGCGGTCCTGGAGGGCCCGGCGGTACTCGGCGACCACGATGTCGTTGAGTTCCTGGACCGAGGTCTCCTTGCTTGGCTTATCGAAGGTGATCTGGCCGTGCTGCAGCAGGTTGATCCGGTCGCAGACCTCCAGCGCCTGGCCGTAGTTGTGGGCGATGATGATGATCGAGACCTCTCGGCGTTGCTTCAGGTCGCCGATCAGGTCCAGGATGATCGCCACCTCCTTGGCGCCCATGGCGGCGAGCGGCTCGTCGAGCAGGAGGACCTTCGCGTCAGAGTAGACGGCGCGGGCGATCGCGATCGCCTGGCGCTGGCCGCCGGAGAGGCTGGCGACCGGCACGTCCACCGACGGGATGTTGATGCCCATCTCGTTGAGGTGCGTGCGGGCGGTGTCGCGCATCGACTTGTTGCTCAGCAGCGGCCAGCGCACCCGCTCGCGGTTCAGGAACATGTTGTGGTACACGCTGAGCTGGTTGATCAGCGCGAGGTCCTGGTAGACGGCCTCGATGCCGAGCGACCTGGCGTGGTCCACCGAGCGGAGCGCCACCTCATCGCCGTTGAGGAAGATCCCGCCGGTATCCGGTTGCTGGAAGCCGCAGAGGATCTTGAGCAGCGTCGACTTGCCCGCACCGTTGTCGCCGAGCAGGCCAAGCACCTCGCCCTTGCCCAGGTGCAGGTTGATGTCCACCAGCGCGGTGACCGCGCCGAAGCGCTTGCCGATGTGCTCGGCGCGGAGCGCGTCGCCGCCCGGCAGTGGGCCGTAGCCGCCCGGCTTGGACGGCTCGGGCGTTCCCGGTGCCTGCGCTGCCATCAGGTCCTTCCCCTCTCCCGCAGCCTGGTTAGCTGCACGTTCGCGATCATCGCGCCGAGGATCGCGGCGCCGAAGACGATCTGGACCACGTTCGCGCTGATCCCCACGACGTCAAAGCCGTCGATCAGGGTGGAGAGCGCCACCGCGCCGATACCCGCGCCGATGATCGTGCCGGAGCCGCCGAGCATCGCGGTCCCGCCGATGACCGCCGCGGTGACGCTGTAGAACATCGGCTGGTACCCGCCCGCCAGCGGGTCGATGTCGTTGAGGTAGAAGGCGGTCTGCAGGCCGACGAGCGCGCCGAGCACCCCGGTGATCATGAAGTTGCCGTACTTGATCCTGGCCACGTTGATGCCGGCCTCGCGCGCCCCGAGCTGGTTGCCGCCGGTCGCGATGGTGTGCAACCCCCATCGCGTCCTGGTCAGCACGACGGCGAAGATCGCGACGATGACGACGGCCCAGATGGTCTGGGACCACGGGCTGCTGCCGAGCCAGTCCCCGTAGCCGACGGCGGCGGGCGGGATGGATTTCGGCTCGGCGTGCGCGAGGTAAAGAGCCAGCCCGCCGAGGATGAACCCGGTGCCAAGCGTGGTGATGAACGAGGGAAGATGCAACGTGACCGTGAGGAAGCCGTTAATCCAGCCGCACACAAGGCCGAAGACCAGGCTGAGGATGATCGCCAGCAGCGCCGGCACGCCGTAGTAGACGTTCAGGTAGAACATGATGAACGGCGCCAGGGTGTAGATGAAACCGACCGACAGGTCGATCTCACCGCAGATCAGCAGCAGCACCTCGCCGACGGCGATGATCGCGATCGGCGCCGCGTTCTCCGAGAACAGGTCGACGAAGTTGGTCCGGGAGACAAAGGTCGTGGGGTTGGTGAGGCCGAAGTACAGCAGCAGCGCCACCGTGACGACCAGGATCGTGGCCTCGCGCTGGCGGCCGAAAACGCCGAGCCCACGGCGCAGCCTGTCGACGGTCCCGTCGCCGGTGCCGGGAGTTCCGTCTGGCAAGAGGAGCGTGCCGCCCTGCTCGGTCATCTTGCTCACGTCCGCCTCCTTATCAAGCTTATCGGCCCAATCTGCGCAGGAGCGCGCCGGAAGCGGGAGGGCGGCCGTGCTGCTTGGCCGCGCCTCCCGCCGGTGGCTCTATCAGGCATTGGTTGATCAGGTGCTGGTGGTCGCCAGCGGGTTCGAGATCGCGCCCGCCGGACGGGGCAGGTACTTCAAGGCGGTGGTCGAGCCCTGGTACCGGCTGTCCAGGTTGTACTCGCTGTAGTTGCTCTTGGTGATGAAGCTCAGGCCGGTGTCGGTGTCGGGCGGGACGATCGTGCCGCCGGAGATGTTGTACAGGTACAGGTACAGGGTCGGCAGGAACCCCTGGAGATAGGGGTCCTGGTAGATGGTGAAGCCGGTGGCGCCCGAGGCGATGTTGGAGAGCGTCAGCGGCTCGGTGTCGAAGCCGCCGTTGGGGAGCGACGACAGGCCGGTCTCCTTGAGCGCCTGGCCGAGGAACGACGTCGATCCGCCGTCCACCGCGAACGCGCCCTTCACCGAGTGGTGCCCGACTAGGTAGGCCTTCATGGCTGGCAGCTCAGGTGGCGCGGTCGCGCCGGTCGCCACCTCGCTCACCGTGTAGCCCGCCGCCGTCAGCACCGCGGCGGCGCCGTCGTAGCGGGGCTGGATGTTGGCCTGGCCGGGGGTGGCGATGAAGATCACGACTTCGCCGGGAGTCGGGACGACCGATTTGATCCGCTCGCCCAACTGCTCGCCGGAGGTGTACAGCGCCTGGCCGACGTAGCAGAGCCGGTTGGTGCCGATGTCGGGCACGCCCTTGGTGACGCTGCCGTCCGCGTTGTAGCTGACCACGGGGATGCCGGCGTTCATCGCGTTCGCGACTGGCGTCGTGAACGAGGTGGAGTCGGTCAGCACCGTCGCGATCCCGGCCGCCTTGGCCGCTACCGCCGCGTTGATCTGGGCAGTCATCTGCGCCGCGATCGAGTTCGCGGAGCCGGTCCACTTCGGGACCGGTATGCCGAGCAGCTTGGCGGCGTCCGCGAAGCCGTACTGGGTGGGCACGAAGAAGGGGTTGGTGGTGACGTGGTTGACGAACCAGAACTGCCACGAGGGCACGCCGCTCGGGAACGCGCCGGAACCGCCGGCCGCGTTCGCCACACTGCTTGACGAGCTGCAGGCGCTGATCAGAGCCGATGCGGCCGCCGTGGCGCTAACCAATCCGGCGCCGGCGATCAGCCGCCGACGAGTGGGACTGTCTCTCATGTTGAGAGTTTCTATTGCTTCATCGACCTTCGGGTCGACGCGTCTGACCATGAGGACCTCCAGCTGGGGCCGGCTTAGGGCCAAAATGTGATCGTTCACATCAGCCCTTTTACGCAACCTAGAACTCAGAGGCCGCGCCGTCAACAGACGCGAAAAAATTTCGGGTGATCACGAGGTCACGAATTGACACTGGTCCATCTCGGCGCTGGGAATAAGCGTCTCTCAAACACCGCCACCACTAGAGGATACACATTCAGTCAGGGAATTGCCACGTTCGGTAATACGCGGCGAGATTATCGTTAAACCGGTTGACAAAGGTCCTATTTTTCAGGCCGTGGCCAGGAGGTAGACGTTCAGGCCGACGATGACCGACGTGACGGCGATCGCCGCCACGTCGGTCAGCCGGCGGTTGACGAGGTCACCCATGATCGCGCGATCGCGGGTGAAAATGACCAGCGGCACCAACGCGAACGGGATGCCGAAGGACAGGAACACCTGGCTGAGCACGAGCGCCCTGGTCGGGCTGAACCCGAGCGCGAGCACGACCAGCGCCGGGATCATGGTTACCGCCCGCCGCAGGAACAGCGGAATCCGGCGCTGCAGGAAGCCCTCCATCACGATCTGCCCGGACATCGTCCCCACACAGGACGACGCGATCCCCGAGACCAGCAGCGCCACCCCGAATATGGTGCCGGCGTGCGCCCCCAGGTAGCCCGAGTCAAGCGAGCCGTTCAGGCCGGCGACCACCCGCCCGAGGTCGCCCCCGGCCGACGAGTCTCCCCGGGAGAAGAACACCGCGGCCGCGGTCGCCAGCATCGCCAGGTTGATGACGCCGGCCACGCTCATGGCCAGCAGCACGTCGATGATCTCGAAGCGGAAGATCCGCCGCCGGTCGGCGGGCCGCTTGCCCTCGACCCGGCCCCGTACCAGCGCCGAGTGCAGGTAGATAACGTGCGGCATCACGGTAGCGCCGACGATGGAGACCGCGAGCAGGGCAGAGCCGCCCGGCAGCTTGGGCACCAGCACGCCGGCCGCCACCGCGCCCGCGGGCGGCCGGCTGACCAGCAGCTCAAGGCAGAACGCGAGCACCACCACGCCGACCAGGACGGTGATCGCCGCCTCAAGCCGCCGGAAGCCGGACGCCTCCATCGCCAGCACCGTGAACGTCGCCAGCCCCGCGAGCACCGCCGACACCCACATCGGCAGGCCGAACACCAGGTGCAGGCCGAGCGCCGCCCCGGTGAACTCCGCCAGGTCGGTTGCCATCGCGATCAGCTCGGCCTGCAGCCAAAGGAACACCACCAGGCGGTGCGGCAGCCGGTCCCTGCACACCTCGGGCAGGGACCGGCCGGTGGCGATGCCGAGCTTGGCCGACAGCGCCTGGACCAGCATCGCCATCAGGTTCGCGGACAGCACCACCCAGCCAAGCGCGTAGCCGAACTGCGCGCCGCCCGCCATGTTGGTGGCGAAGTTGCCCGGATCGACGTACGCGACCGCCGCGATGAACGCCGGGCCGAGAAAGGGCAGCATCGCGCGGACCCCGCGGTTGTCCCCGCTCAGCGCCCGCGAGGCCGCGACGCGCACGCGGACATCGGTCAGTTCGGCCACCGCAGTTCCGTCCGTCCCTGGTGTCCGCGCGTCCGGGGCCGTTAACCGACCGACGGTCCGAGGCCCAGTGACTGCGGGGTCGAGGAGTCGGGCGACGGCTGGTGCAGCCCCTCATCCAGCGATCCGTACTCGGTCATCAGCGCCCTTGAGCCGCCCCACGGGGTCTGCTCCTCAGCGACCAGCGTGTTGGTTGTGAGCAGCAGGCCGGCCACGGACGCGCCGTTCTGCAGGGCGGAGCGGACGACGCGCAGCGGATCCACGATGCCGAACTCGATCATGTTGCCGTGCTGACCGCTGAGCGCGTCGAACCCGTCGTCGGTGCCGAGCGCGGCGGTGGCCGCGACCACCTCCGCGGCCGGGTAGCCGGCGTTCGAGGCGATCAGCGTGGCGGGCTCGCTCAGCGCGTGGCGGACGATCTCCACCCCGATCGCGTAGTCACCGGTAACGTCCCCGGCACTGCCCGAGGCCCCGCCCGACGCGCCCTCAAGTGCGCCGTCGAGTGCGGAGACCGAGTGCAGCAGGGCGGCCCCGCCGCCGGCCACGATGCCCTCGGCCATGGCCGCCCGCGTCGCCGCGAGCGCGTCCTCGACCCGGTGCCGGAGTTCGTTCAGCTCGGCCGAGGTCGGCGCGCCGACCCGGATCACCGCCACCCGGCCGGAGAGCGCGCCGATCCGCTCGGTCAGCACGTCCTCGTCGATGCCGAACGTCGCGCGCTCGAGTTCGGCCCGGAGTTGCCCGAGCCGGAAGTCGACCGCCTCGGCGGTGCCGCCGCCGCCGATGATCGCGGTGTTGTCCGCGGTCACCCGCACCTGGCGGGCCCGGCCGAGGTGCTCGACGGTCATCGTCTCCAGCGAGAACCCCGAGTGCCTGCTGTAGACCGCGCCGCCGGTCAGCGCGGCGATGTCCTCGAGCTTGTGCAGCCGCCGGTCGCCGAAGCCAGGCGCGCGCACCGCCACGCACTGGAAGATCCCGTTCACGTGGTTGTGCACCAGCATCGACAGCGCGCTGCCCTCGACGTTCTCGGCCACGATCACCAGCGGCCGCGGGGCCCGCATCACCTTGTCGAGCAGCGGCATGAGCTGCTGCACCTTGGTGATCTTCTCGCTGCAGAGCAGGATGTAGGGGTCGTCGAGGATGGCTTCAAGGCTGGCCGGGCTGGTCACCAGGTAGGGCGACAGGTACCCGTTGCTGAACTGGAAGCCCTCGACGAAGTCCACGCCCATGCCGGGCGCGGGCGAGTCCTCGACGGTGACGATGCCGGAGTCACCGACGGTGTGCAGTGCCTTGGCGATCACCGTGCCGACCGTGTAGTCGTCGTTGGCGGAGATCGCCGCGACCCGCCGGTAGTCGTCTTCCGTGCTGACCGGGTGCGCGACCGACTGCAGGTGCTCGACCAGGCACCCCACCGCGAGGTCAATGCCCCGCTTGACCAGGACCGGGTTCGCGCCGCCGTCGATCGCCCGCATGCCCGCGCGGATGATCGCCTGGGCGAGCACGGTCGCGGTGGTGGTGCCGTCGCCGACCACGTCGTTGGTCTTGATCGCGGCTTCCTTGACCAGCTGCGCCCCCATGTTCTCGAACTGGTTGCCGAGGTGGATCTCGCGGGCGATCGTGACCCCGTCGTTGGTGACCACAGGCGACCCGGTGATCTTCTCCAGGATCACGTTGCGGCCCTTGGGGCCGAGCGTGGACTTCACCGCCTCGGCGAGCTGGTCGACCCCGGCGAGCAGCAGGGCGCGCGCCTCCGCGCCGAACCGCAGTTCCTTAGCCATCGGTGGCTCCTTTTCCTTCTTTAAAGATCAAATTCATGGGGAGGAACGGACCGTGGTTCTACCGGCCCGGCCACTGGGTCCCTCGGGAGCGAAGCCCTCCCCGGGAGGAATGGGGGGCG
>JBEKEK010000067.1:0-37714 GCA_050013875.1 Trebonia sp.
GCCGGGGCCGGGATCTCGGTGTCCACCTTGTCGGTGGACACCTCGAGCAGCGGCTCGTCCGCCGTGACCTGCTCGCCCTCTTTCTTCAGCCAGCGCGTGACGGTGCCCTCGGTGACGCTCTCGCCGAGCTGGGGCATAACTACGGAGACCGACATGTCGGTACTAGCTCCTTATGCGTGGAAGTGCAGTGGCTTGCCGGCGAGCGCCAGGTGCGCCTCACCGATGATCTCGGACTGGGTCGGGTGCGGGTGGATCAGCGTGGCGACGTCATCCGGCTCCGCGTCCCAGTTGACGATGAGCTGCGCCTCGGCGATCAGCTCGCCGACCCGGCTGCCCACTAGGTGGACGCCGAGCACCCGGCCGGGCTTGCCGCCGGGCGCCTCGGGCGCCTCGGCGAGCACCTTGGCCTGGCCCTGCGTCTGCAGGATGACCGACTTGCCGTTGCCGCCGAGCGGGTAGATCACCTCGACCACGTTGATTTCGCGCTCAGCCGCCTGCGCCGAGGTGATGCCGACCGACGCGACCTCAGGCTCGGAGTAGGTGATCCGGGGGACGCCGTCGTAGTCGATCGGCCGCACCTCGAGCCCGCCGATCTGCTCCGCGACCAGGATGCCCTCGCCGAAGCCGACGTGTGCGAGCTGCGGGGTGGCGATCAGGTCGCCGACCGCGAACACATTCGGCACCGACGTCCGGCAGTAGCCGTCGACGTCCACGTAGCCGCGGGTGACAGCGACGCCCGCTTCCTCGTAGCCCAGATTCGCCGAGACCGGCCCGCGGCCGACCGCGACCAGCAGCACCTCGGCCTCGAGCGTCTTGCCGTTGCCGAGCGACACCGAGACGCCATTGTCGGTGTAGGAGACCGCCTGGAACGGCGTGTCGAGCTCGAACTTGATCCCGCGCCGCCGGAACACCCGCTGCAGCACCTTGGCCGACGACTCGTCCTCAAGCGGCAGCAGTTGCGGCGCCATCTCGACGATCGTCACGTCCGCGCCGAAGGAGCGCCACACCGACGCGAACTCCACGCCGATCACGCCGCCGCCGAGGATGATCGCCGATGAAGGCACCCGGTCGAGCCGCAGCCCCTCGTCGGAGGAGATCACCCGCTGCCCGTCAAGCGTGAGCCCGGGCAGCGACCGCGGCACCGAGCCGGTCGCGAGCACCACGTAGTCGCCGGTGTAGACCTCGTCGCCCACCGCCACCGAGTTCGGCGAGGTCAGGCGGCCGTCACCAAGGATGGTGTCGATCTTCCGGCTTGCCAGGGTGGACTGCAGCCCCTTCCAGAGCCGTTCCACGACGCCCTGCTGATAGGAGAGGACCGCGGGCATGTCGATGCCCTCGAACGCCGCCCGCACGCCGAACTTCGCCGACTCCCTGGTGGAGTCGGCGACCTCGGCCGCGTGCAGCAGCGCCTTGGTGGGGATGCAGCCTCGGTGCAGGCAAGTACCCCCGACCTTGTCCCTCTCGATCAGGGCCACGCGCTTGCCAAGCTCGGCCGCCCGCAGCGCGCAGGCGTACCCGCCGCTGCCGCCGCCGAGGATGACGATGTCGTAATGGCCGCCCTCTGCCACTGTTAACCCCTCTTCTGCTTACGCTCAGTTTCCCATCATGTCAGCGCGCACTGCTTACGCGCCGGGAAGTCGTCCGTCCGCGGTGGCCGCCGCGATCGCGATCAGTGCCCGCACCGCGGCGCCGGTCCCGCCCTTGGGGGTGTAGCCGAACGGCGCCTTCTCGTTGAAGGCCGGCCCGGCGATGTCCAGGTGCGCCCAGGCGGCGCCATCCGGCACGAACTCGCGCAGGAACAGGCCGGCCACCATCATGCCGCCCTCCCGGTCGGGTGAGACGTTGGCCAGGTCGGCAACGGTGGAGTCGAGTCCCTTGCGCAGTTCCTCGGGGAACGGCATGGCCCACGCGGGCTCGCCCACCTCGCGCATGACCGAGGCGACCGAAGCGGCGAAGGAATCCGAGGAACCCATGACGCCCGCGGTGCGGCGGCCCAGTGCCACCGTCGCCGCCCCGGTCAGCGTGGCGACGTCGACCACGACGTCCGGGTGGTCCTCGGCCGAGCGCGCCAGCCCGTCGGCCAGCACCAGGCGGCCTTCGGCGTCGGTGTTGAGTACCTCGACGGTGGTGCCGCCGTAGATGGTGATGACGTCCGACGGCCGCTGCGCGCCGGACCCCGGCATGTTCTCCGCGGTCGTCAGGTAGGTCACGATGTTGACCGGGATCGACAGCTCGGCCGCGGCCACCGTGGCCGCGAGCACGGCGGCGGCGCCGCTCATGTCGCACTTCATCGTCTCCATGGACTTCGGCGGCTTGAGCGAGAGGCCGCCGGAGTCGAAGGTGATGCCCTTGCCCACGAACGCGACGGTCTTGGTCGCCTCCGGGTGCGTGTAAGAGAGCCGGACCAGCCGCGGCGGCCGGGTCGAGCCCATGCCGACGCCGATCAGGCCGCCGTACCCGCCGGCCTTGAGCGCGGCTTCGTCCAGCACCTCGACGGCGATGCCGGCCGCGCTGGCGGCCTGCTCCGCCGCGTCCGCGAGCGCGGCAGGCGGCAGGTCGAGCGGTGACGTGTTGACCAGGTCCCGCACCAGGTTGACGGCGTTGGCGATCGTCTCGCCACGGCTGACCGCCGCGCCGTTCTCATCGTCGGTGAGCACGGTCACCGCGAGCGACGGGGCGGCGGTGGCGCGGTACTTGCGGAAGCTGTACGCGCCGAGCAGCGCCCCGGTGGTGACGGCCTCCGCCTCGTCGGCGGTCCGCGCGGGGAGGGCCACAGCGACAGACTTAACCCCGCCATCCTTAACGGAAGGTGTCTTCGCGCTGGCCGCCCGCAGCGCCGTGCCGGCGGCGCGGCGGAGCCTCTCGGCGTCGAAGGGCGCGTCGCCGTCGGGCGGGCTGCCGAGCCCGACCGCGAGGATCAGCGTGGCGGGCAGCTTGCCGCCGCCAGGGATCTTGGTGAGCTCATCGGGTTCGCCGGTAGCGCCAAGCGCGGTGAGCGCGTCGGCGAGGGTCCCGCCGAGCGCTTCGTCAACGCCGTCCGCGCCGGGTGCGGCGCTCGGGCCGTCCGGGGTCTGCGCAACCCCGATGACAAGTACGTCGGTCTCGGCCGTGCCGGGCGCCGACTCGCTGTTAGAAAGGGAGACAGTCACGCTGCCGATGTTATTGCACCATGCCGGGCCCGGATGCTACCCAGAGCTCAGCCGTGACCGACCGCACAAAAGATCATGGTTCGCTCCGACCCTATCGCCACTGGTGGAGCGCGCGGCGACCTGTTATCAGGGTTGCTTCTGCTACCTGAGCGCGTTCAAGTGAATTATCTCGATAACCAGTTAGTTGTCTTTATTCGAAATAAATGTTGCCTCACTCGTTATTGTGATACATGAATCAAGTGTTTTTTCGATCTTACGGCGAGTCAGCCGCCAGCTTGGTCCGTTGCCGCGGCGCGCTGCGGCGGAGCGTCGCCAGCGGCTAGGTCGCGCTGGTACCAGGTGCCTTGCTTACCGCCGAGGTGGGCCGGATCGGCCGGGGCGACCGGGGTAAACCCGGCCTTGGTCAGCACCTTCTGGGACGCGGTGTTGTCGCGGGAGGTGGCAGCCCTGAGCGTGCGCAGCCCGTGCCGGGCCGCCGCCAGCCGGCATAGTTCCCGCACGGACGCGGTCGCCAGGCCGCGGCCGGCGGCGTGCTGCGCGACCCGGTAGCCGAGTTCCGCGGTGCCGTCCTCAAAGCGGTACAGGTTGAACCGGCCCAGGACTGAGCCGTCCTCGGCGACGAGCACGTAGTAGGCGCCGGCGCCGGCCTCCTGCTCGGCCAGCATGGCGGCGTGCTGCTCGGTGAACTGGTCGAAGAACTCATCGCCGCGGTCGGAGACGGAGGCGGCGAAGTAGGAGCGGTTTGCCAGCTCGAAGGCCAGCACCGACGGGGCATGGCGGGGATGCAGTCGCTGCAGCTCGGGCACGGCCAGAGCCTATCCAGTTGGCGTGCTGGTGGCAGCCGGGTTTCCGCCGGGACAGCCTGCCCCGCCGGTGGCCGGCCCATCTCGGCCGGACCCACCCCGGTCGGTATCGCCAGTCGTCTACCCAGGCGGCAAGGTCACGGTCCGCGGCCGGAGTACCAGTCACGCGGGGGCGGGCGAGGCCCAGGTGTCGATCAGGGACTGGAGGAGCGGCCACCGGCTTGGCGCCGTCGCTGGTGCGGGGGACCGGCCGGCTGGCTGCCCGAAGCGGGCGGCCGCCCCGCCCCGCTGGCCTGACGCTGGCGCGGGGGGCCGGGCGGCCGGGTGGCCGGAGCGGGCGGCCGCCGTCGTGCCCGGCCGGCTGGGCAGGGGCGTGCCCGGCCGGCTGGCCAGGTCGGAGATTAGCGCGAGGAGCTCGGACCTGGTACGGGCGGACAGGGCGGCCCCGACCCGCTCGTCCAGTTCGGCCAGCGTCAGGCGGCCGTCGCTGGCCGCGGCGCAGAGGATGTCCACCGCGGTGTCCCGGTCGGTGTCGGACGCCCGCGGCCGGTCGGAGCGGACCGGGGGAGCCCGCGGGTAGCCGGGCGGGTAGGCGAGCATCAGCAGCACGGGGATCAACGGCCGGCCCGGTCAGACGCTCGCGCGGCGGACCGTGGCGTGGCCGCCCGCGAGCAGCAGCACCGCCAGCAGCGCGAGCACCCCGGTCAGGCCGGCCGCCGTCAGGCCGGTGAAGAAGTGGCCGACGCCCGCCCAGGCATCGGTCCAGACGGCGATCAGCACCGCGGCGACCACGACGGTCACCTGGGCGGCGATGAAGGCCACCGAGCCAGCCAGGTTCCAGCGCCGGTAGACGATCCCGAACCACATGCCCCAGACGAACAGCAGGGCCAGCGCGACGAACGACGTCAGCCAGGTGAGGTACCACGGCCCGTCGAGGATGTACGCGACCCGGAAGAAGTGCATGCTCGCGCCCCAGCCGCCGGTGGCCCGCTCGATGGCCGCCAGCGCGGTCAGCACCAGCCCGTCGGCGACGGCCAGCGCCAGGCCGAGCAGCGCGGTCCCGGCGTAGAAGGAGCGGCGGCTGGCCCCGAGGGCCAGCCCGAACGGCAGCGACCGGCCGATGCTGTTGACGCCGATCACCAGGAAGAAGACGTAGATGGCGGCGACCCCGCCGGTGTAGTTAGGCGACGGGTTGGCGACCTGGACCAGGCCCTGGCCCGTCAGCACGTCGTAGTGGCTGGTGGGCACGAAGGAGAAGATCGCCAGGTTCACGACGAAGCTGAGCGCCAGGATCGCCCATGGCATCGCTAGCGGCGCCCACGCGACGGCCAGATGGTAGCGGGCGACGTTCAGCCACGTTTTCACGCGCTTGTCCTTTCCAGGGTGCCGGCTGGCCGCGCGGCGGCATGCACGACGAGTTGCTGCAACGTGAGCGGCGACAGATCCAGGCGCAGCGACCTGGCCCGCGTGCGGTCGGCTTCGTCAAGCGTGCCAACCACGACGACCGAGGCCTGCGAGGCGACCCGCCGGCGGTCCCAGACCACGCGCCCGGCGCTGAACTCATCGACCGCGAGCACCGGCCCGCTCACGGCGGTGGCGACGCCCCGCAGGTCGTCGGCGTCCGCCTTGAGCACGACCCGGCCATGATCGATCACGATCACCCGCTCAAGCAGCCCGGCCGCCTCGTCGATCAAGTGGGTGGAGAGCAAGATCGTGCGGGGGTGCTCGCCGTAGTCGGCCAGCAGCCGGTCGTAGAAGATCTGCCGCGCCACCGCGTCCAGGCCCGCGTAGGGCTCGTCGAACAGGGTCACGTCGGCCCGGGCGGCGATGCCGATCACGATCCCGAGCGCCGAGCGCATCCCGCGCGACAGCTTCTTGATCGCCCGGCCGGGGGGCAGTTCGAAGTCCGCCAGCAGGGCGTCCGCCAGCTCGGGACTCCAGTTCGGGTAGAACCAGGACGCGACCCGCAGCGCGTGGCGGATCTTGAAGTCGGGATAGACCTGGTCCTCGCGGACGAAGACCATCCGGCGCAGCACCGCCTCGTTCTCGGCCGGCGGCGCGCCGTGGATGAGAACGCTGCCGGCCGAGGCGAACTCCTGGCCCGCCAGAATGCGCAGCAGGGTGGTCTTGCCCGCGCCGTTGCGGCCGAGCAGACCGATGATCGACCCCGCCTCGACATCGAGGCTGATCTGATCGAGAGCAAGATGGCCGTGGTACCGGCGGGTCAGGCCGGTCACGGAGATGGCTGGCGTCATACCGTGACGCCTCCTCGCGTGTTAAGTGGGAGGGGCAGGGAGGATTCCCTGACCAAGGCGACGAGCTCCTCGGTGCCGATGCCAAGCCGGTCCGCCTCGGTGAGCAGCGGCTCGACGTACCGGCTGGCGAACTGATCGCGCCGCTGCGCGAGCAGCCGCTTGCGCGCGCCGGAAGCCACGAACATCCCGATGCCGCGGCGCTTTTCCAGCAGGCCGTCGTCGGCCAGCAGGTTGAGGCCCTTGGCGGCGGTGGCCGGGTTGATCCGGTAGAAGGCGGCCAGCTCGTTCATCGACGGCACCCGTTCGCCCTCGGCCAGGCCGCCGTCGGCGATCTCCCCGGCCAGCCGCTCCGCGATCTGCGCGAACAACGGGGTTCCCTCGTCGAGCCCGGCCATCTCCCGCAATGGATCCACCTCTTCCCGCCTAGCCACACTGGTTAATTACTTGAGTAATGTACCGATGAGGCCGCGAACCGTCAAGCCACCTTCCGGCGAGCCTGCCGCCTACGCCATCGACCCGGTAGGACCTGCCGCCTACGCCATCGACCCGGTAGGACCTGCCGCCTACGCCGTCGACCCGGTACGACCTGCCGCCTACGCCATCGACACCAATAGGGGCTGTCGTTGGCGTAGATGACAGGGGCCTGACCTGTCATCTACGCCAATGACCTGCTCGAACCGGGCGGCCCTGAAGCGGCAAAGACGTTAAGAGTGGTGCGGTTGGGGCTGCAGCGTCCGCTGAAGAGGTTTCGGCGGGGATGGGACGCCAGCCGGGGAATGACGTTCATTGGCCGGCTACATACTGTTCGCGGAGCCGATCCTTGGGCCGCATTTATCCGTGTGCTTATTCGTGCCAGCCTCGGTGCAGGGAGCTACTGGGAGACAGGTGCCATGGACAGTCACGAACCCGAGTCTGGCGGGAGATCCGGCCAGATCCCGCTCGGCGGTCACGACCTCGAAACTGGCGTGAGATCCGGCCGGATCCCGCTCAGCAGGCGGCGCTTCCTCGGCGGGACGGCCGCCGCGGTCGCCGCTGGCGCACTCGCGCCAGCCTTCGTCGGCCGTGCCAACGCGGCCGCCGCGTCGGCCGCGACGCCGACGGTGGCCCGCTACACAGCGGCTCACCACACAGCGGCCCGCTCCGCGGAAGCATTGCGCGCGCTTGGCCGCACCACCCTGCGCCACCCGGACTCGCTCCCTTTCCCGCACCTGGCGGCGGGCACCGACACGCTGCCGGGGATCGAGCACGTCGTCGTGCTGATGATGGAGAACCACAGCTACGACAACTTCTTCGGCATGCTCGGCCGCGGCGATGGCTTCACGCTGGGCAGGAACGGGCTGCCGACCGCGGTCAACCCGTACCCGAACGGGCGGCTCCAGCACGCCTTCCACATGCCGACCACGTGCCAGCTGCCCGGCACGCCGAGCCAGGAATGGCTGGCCAGCCATACCGCCTGGAACAACGGCAGGAACGACGGCTTCGTCCGCGCGCCGATCAGCGTCACCGACTCAACCATCGTCGGCGGTGTCGCCATGGGCTACTGGACCGGCGACGACCTGCCTTTCACCTACAGCCTGGCGAGGACGTTCCCGGTCGGCGACCGCTGGTTCTGCTCGCTGCTTGGCCAGACCTTCCCGAACCGGCGCTATCTCATCGCCGGCACCTCGGCTGGCATGACCGACGACGGTGGCCTCTCCGAACTGCTCATCCCCGTGCCCGCCGCCAACGGCACCATCTTCAACCTGCTCGACGAGCACGGGATCAGCTGGGAGAACTACGTCAGCAGCTACCCGACCGGCGCGACCCCCGAGCTGTACCTGGCGAACGACGCGATCCCCGAGGCCCTGCACCACAAGGCCCTGGATGACTTCTTCGCCGACGCGGCAGGCGGCGCCCTGCCGTCGTTCAGCTTTCTCGACCCCAGTTATGACACCCAGTCACAGGAGAATCCGCAGAACATCGTCGTCGGCGAGGCCCTGCTCGCCCAGGTCGTGCGGGCGGTCGGCTCGTCACCGCGGTGGGCGAAGACGGTCTTGCTGGTTATGTACGACGAGCACGGCGGCTACTACGACCACGTGCCGCCGCCTCCGGCGATCCCGCCGGACGGCATCCCGCCGGTGGTCCAGCCGGGTGAGGGCACCTACGAGGGCTTCGCCCGCTACGGCTTCCGCGTCCCGTCCGTGGTGGTCTCCCCGTACGCGAAGCGCGGCCACGTCAGCCACGTGCTGTACGACCACACGTCGGTGCTGGCGTTCGTCGAGCGGAAGTGGAACCTGCCCGCGCTCACCTACCGTGACGCCAACGCCAACGACCTGACCGACTTCCTCGACCTCGGCGCGCTCAGGGCGCGGCGCCCGACGTTCCCGGCGCTGCCGCCGCTGGCCGCTCCCGGCGACACGTCCGCCCGGCTCGCCTGCTCCACGACCGGGGCCGGGACCATCCCGCCGCCGGGAAGCATCACCGGATAGTTCAGGGCGTCGGTGCGGCGCGCCGATCATTGTGACCAAGATGGCGGATCGTCGTATACACCCGCGTGTACACAGCGATCCGCTATCTTCGAGCCCGAAGGATAACAGCAAGAAGCGCCGAGCGCGAGGGCGGCGGCCGGGACCTGTCGCCTACGCCATCGACCCGATCGGGCCTGTCACCTACGCCAACGACACCAATAGGCGCGGTCAATGGCGTAGCTGACAGGCCCGGGCGGCGTCCCGGGCGGGCCCTGACGGGTCAGAGGCGGGGCTAGGCGGTGAGGGCTTGTGCGGTTGGGGCGGAAGTGTCTGCCGGGGATGACTCGGCGGGGAAAAGGTGGCAGCCGTCGGGGTCGAGGCGCATCCCGACCTCATCCCCCCGGTTGGCCCGGTGGCGGGCGAAGACGCCGGTCAGCCGGCCGAGGCCGGGCAGGTCGATGGCGTACTCGTAGCCCCGGCCGCGGAACGCCACGTCGGCGACCTGTCCGGTGAGGTGCCGCTGGTCGGCCTCCGACCTGTCAAGGACGACGCCGGTCGGCCGGATGGCCAGCAGCGCTTCGTCACCAGGGCCCAGCGTCGGCTGGCCGCCCTCGGCGGGCGGGGTCCTGAGCGCGGGGGCGGCGACGCCGGCCGGCCGCAGCACCGGCAGCCGCCCGGCGGTGCCGTTGGCGGTGGCGATCTCCAGGGTGCCGTCGCCGCCGTGCGCCATCACCGTGACCCGCAGTTCCCCTGACAGCCCGGTGAACCGGGCCACAAACGGCGTGGCGGGGTGGTTGTAGACCTCCTCGGGTGCGCCCGACTGGACAAGCACGCCCTCTTCGAGCACCCCGATGTGGTCCGCCAGCGCGAACGCCTCGGCCTGGTCGTGGGTGATGTACACGGTGGTCGCGCCGGCCTCGCGGACCAGCGAGGAGATCTCCACCCGCATCCGCTCGCGCAGGTCGGCGTCCAGGTTGGAGAGCGGCTCGTCGCAGAGGATAAGCCCGGTGTCGGCGATCAGCGCGCGGGCCAGCGCGACCCGCTGCTGCTGGCCGCCGGACAGCTCGTTGGGGTAGCGGCGGCCGAACTCGCCGAGTCCGACCCGCGCGAGCATCAGGGCCGCCCGGGCCCGGCACTCGGCCCGGCCGAGGCGCCGCCGCCGCAGCGCGAAGGCGACGTTGTCCAGCGCCGTCAGGTGCGGCCAGAGCGCGTAGTCCTGGAAGACCATCGACAGGTCGCGCTGCTCGGGCGGCACGTGCGACCGGCCGTCGGCCATCGTTCGCGAGCCGATAAGAAGATGCCCGCTGTCGATCCGCTCGATGCCGGCCAGGCAGCGCAGCAGCGTCGTCTTGCCCGACCCGGACGGGCCGAGCAGCACCAGGAAGGTGCCCGGGGCGACGTCGAGCGAGACCGCCTTCAGCGCGGGCTGGCCGGCCCCTGGGTAGGTCTTAGTGAGCGAAGCGATTGAGATAGGCGAAGCCACGGTCCGTTCCCCAATACCTAGAAAGACGAAAGACCTAGAAAGACGAAAGCCGGGCGGCCTGCCGCACCGGGGCGGCCACCTCAGCCACGGACGGTCCCGCCGATCCGGCGCCAGCCGGCCGGGGCGAGCAGCCGGTAGCCGCCGAGCACGAGGCCCACGACGGCGAACGCGATGGCCACCGCAAGCACCGCCTGGGCCATGCCGACGCCGAAGTGGTAATTGGACAGGTTGTCCTCGATCGCGATCGAGGCCGGCGGCGAGCCGGGCGCGTAGAGCAGCTGGGAGAGCGGCAGCTCGAGGAAGACGCCGCAGAACGTGTAAAGCCAGGCCATCATGATCGGCCGGGAGACGACCGGCAGCACGCCGCGCGCCCAGGCAGAAACGGCGCCCGCGCCGTGCGCCCGCGCGGCATCGCGCAGCGACCCCTGAATCTGCGAGACCGAGCCGACCAGCACCCGCGCGTTGGTCGGCAGCGAGGACGCGATGTAGGCGATGATCAGCAGCTGCACGGTCTGGTAGAGGTCGATGTGCAGGGTGGACATGATCGGCAGGTTGTAGGCGAAGATGTAGCCCGCGCCGAACACCACTCCCGGCAGCGCCACCGAGGCGAGCAGCACGTAGTCCATCGCCCCGGTGGCCTTGGTGCGCCGCGCTGAGGAGAGCAGCCGGGCGGCGATGAAGCCGAGGAAGACGGTCACGGTGGCGGCGACCAGGCCGTAGACCAGCGACCTTTCCAACGGCCCGATCAGGCCCGACTGCTCGAACAGCGCCTGGTAGTTGACCAGGGTCACACGGAACGAGCTGCCATAGTCGCCGAGCAGCGACCCGGACACCGCGCCGAACCCGGGGATGCCCAGCATCACCAGGAAGAACAGCGCCAGAAAGGACCCAGCGCACACCGCCTCGAAACGCGACAGCCGCCGCCGGACCGCCTGCCTGGTCCGCCCGGACAAGATCGCGTACGACCGCCCGCGCAGCGCCCGCGCCTGCAGCGCCAGCGGGATCGCGACCGCGGCGACCAGCAGCCAGGACATCCCGGCGGCGAGCGGGAAGGACGGTGGGAAGTTGCCGATCGCCGCGTACAGCGCGTAGGTGGCGAGGGTGAAGTTCGAGCTGTAGGCGAGCGTGGCGGCGACGCCGAAGTCGCTGATCGACTCGGCGAAGCCGATCGCCAGGGCCGACATGATGGCCGGGGCGAGGATCGGCACGATCAGCCGCAGCGCGCCGAGCCGGGTCGCCCCGTGCACCCGGGCGGCGTCCTCGAACTCCTGCCCGAGGCCGTTAAGCGCCGCCGAGATCGCCAGGTAGGAGAAGGGCACGCAGCGCAGCCCGAGTAGCAGCACGACGCCGAACGGCCCCATGATCAGATGGGTGACCCACGGCCAGTCCAGCCCGATCCGGTACATCACCCCCTCCGGCTGCACCAGGCGCTCCCAGCCGAGCGCGGGCAGCCAGGACGGCAGCAGCAGCGCCAGCCACATGCCGCCGCTCACCCAGCGGCGGCCCGGCATGGTGGTGCGCGCCGCCAGCCAGGCGACCGGGAACCCGACGGCCAGGCCGATCACGGCGGCCGCGCCCGACACCCACAGCGAGTTGACGATGGCCACCGCGGTCGAGCCGGTCATCGCCTGCCGCAGGTAGCTGAGCGTGAACCATTGCGTGCCCTGGTCGAACAGCCGGGGCGAGACGGCGAGCAGCAGGAAACAGGCGCACGGCACCACGATGAAGGCCAGCAGGATCAGCCAGAAGACGGGCATGCCAAGCCGGCCCGGCCGGAGCCGGGAGAACCGGGCCAGCCCGCGACCGTTACGGTCGCGGGCGGACGCCTCGGGCGGTGGGGTGAGAACTGTCAACGGACGATGTTGGAGTCGAACCAGGTGTTGACGGCCGCCTCCTGCGGGCCCCAGGTGTAGGGGTTGATCGTCTGCGTCTTAACCGACGCCAGCGAGGGCAGCGAGGGCAGCGGGCTGACGCCGTCGACCACCGGGTAGTAGAGCGAGTCGCCGGTCGGGTCACCGGACTGCATGACCTTCTGCCCGGCCGGAGACAGCACGTACTCGATGAACTTCTCGGCCTCGGCCTGCTCGGTGGGCGACGCCTTCGCGTCGATGCCGAGCGCGGACGGCAGCAGGGTGGCCGGGTCGAGGTACCTGATGCCGATGTTCTTGTCGGTGAACGTCGCGCCGATCGCGGCCGACGACTGCACCAGCGCCAGGTTGATCTGCCCGCTTGTCAGCGCCTGCAGGGTCGGGCCGTTGGTCGGGTGGATGACCAGCCCATTGGTTTTCAGGGTGGCGAAGTACTTCTCACCCGCCGAGACGCCGCCGAGGTAGTTCATGACGCCGGCGATGAGCGGGAAGGTCGGCCCGGACTGGGATGGGTCGTTCATGCCGACCTGGCCCTTCCAGGTCGCCGACAGCAGGTCCTGCCAGGTCGACGGCGGGTTGGCCACCTTGGTCTTGTTGTAGGCGATGATGCCCATGATCGTGGACCCGGTAGGCGTGTAGCTCTTGTCGGCGGGGAGGGTCGCCTGGCCGAGGGCGTTCCACGACACGTCCGGCTCGAACCCCTTCAGCAGCAGGCCCTGGGTGTCAAGGCCGGCGAACGCGGTCGCGCCGTCGACCCACAGCAGGCCCCACTTCGGGTTGTTCTTGGAGGCCTCGATCTGGGTGAGCAGCGGCCCGGTCGAGTTGTCGTCGAGCGAGACCGGGATGCCGGTGGCCTTGGTGAAGGCCTTGCTCATGGCCGAGTCGTAGCCCTGAGCGGAGTAGAGGACGAGCGGGACCGTCGCGGCCGCGGCCGCGGACGAGCCCGATGACGACGCGGATGCGGCGGGTGAGGACGACGGGGCCGAAGCCGACGATGAGGAGCTGGACGAGCAGCCGGCCACGGCAAGGACGGACAGTGCGACAGCGCCGGACACGCCGGCGAGCAGGCGCAGCCGAGTGCGAGGGTGCGTACGGTTCATGGTTCCGAGTCTGCGCAGCCGAGGCGACCCGGAGGTGTCCGCCAGTTAGCCGTCTAGTGAACCGATTGTCACAACCTGGGAATAACGAACGTTACTAGTCCGATCTAACGACTGTTACAATAGACACGTGTCATTGGCCTTCCGCCTCCTCGGCGTAGACCCGGGCGGCGTACGCCTCGAGGGACTGCTCGCATGCCTCGAGCGCCCGTTCGGTGGCCGGCCGTCCGTCCGCGCTGAAGACGTCACGTTCGGTGATCTTGGCGAACCAGTTCTTCAGCTTCACCAGGTCTTCCTCGTTCTCCTCGAGCTCGGCGTAGGTGAAGTGGTTCTCGTCGTACTCCTTCTGCACCTGCCGGAGGAAGTCCTCGCACTTGTCGACGATCTCCCCGTACTCGTCGTTCCGCGCCGCCAGGAACGAGGCGCGCACCTCCGCGTCCCCGGCCAGCGCGGCCGCCGACAGCAGGATGGCGGTCCCGGACATGTCCAGGATCTCCCGGCGGAGCTTGCGCAGCGACCGCTCGTTGGCCGGGCTGGCCGGCAGTGCGGCTACCGAGTTCTGCAGGTAGATCGCGCCGAGCGACTTGATCCGCCGCCATACGGTGGAGCGCAGCCTGGTCGGCTCCGGCGGCACCCGGTAGATGAGCAGCAGCCAGCCGTGCCCGGCGGCATCGCCCGCCGCCGGGATGTCTGTCGAGGCCTGATCGTTCGTCACCCGCACATTCTCTCTGACCAAGCTGAGTTCTCTCTGACCGAGCTGAGGAGATTCATTGAATGCCCTCCCGCTGATCCTCACCGTCTTCATCGCCTGCGTGGTCGAAGCGGTCGAGGCGCTCACCATCGTCCTCGCGACCGGTATCACCCGTGAGTGGCGGTCCACCTTCCAGGGCATGGCCGCCGCCCTCGTCACGCTGGCCGTGATCACCGCCGCGGTCGGCCCGGCGATCAACGACCTGCCGCTGACCGCGCTCCGGGTGGTTGTCGGCGCGCTGCTCGCCATCTTCGGCCTGCAGTGGCTGCGCAAGGCCATACTGCGCGCCACCGGCTTCAAGGCGCTGCACGACGAGGCCAGTGCCTACCTGCGGGAGGTGGCCGCCGCCGAGGCCGCCACCCGGGAGGCCAAGCGCGGCGTCAGCGACTGGTACTCCTTCACCCTCGCGTTCAAGGGCGTGCTGCTCGAAGGGCTTGAGGTCGTCTTCATCGTGATCACCTTCGGCGACAACCAGCGGGACATCGGTGCCGCGGTGATCGGCGCGGCCGCCGCGATCATCGTCGTCACCATCGTCGGCATCGCGGTCAGGGCACCGCTCACGAAGGTCCCCGAGAACTGGATGAAGCTCGCGGTGGGCGTCATGCTCACCTCGTTCGGCACCTTCTGGGGCGCCGAGGGCGCGGGCGTGCGCTGGCCCGGCAACGACGCGGCCCTGCTGGTGGTCATCCCCGTGGTCGCGGCGGTCGCCGCCGCCAGCATCGCGTGGCTGCGCTCGCGCCAGGCGGCCGTCACCGTGTCCGCCCGCCCATCGGAGGTTGTCAGCTCATGAAGCAGCTCAAGGCGTTCGGCGCGTTCTGGTACGACTTCATCGTCGGCGACGACTGGCACGTCGCCGCCCTGGTGGTGGCGGGGCTGGCGCTCACCGCCATCCTGGCCCACGCCGCCAAGGTGAACGCGTGGTGGCTGCTGCCGGTCTTCGTCTTCGCCGCCCTCGCCTGGTCCCTGCACCGGGCCACGGCGAAGAAGTAAGCGGAAAGGCCAAGACCCGACGATCTGGAACGCACGCGTGGCTTCGCGTTTCCCGGCCCGCCGTTCGCGGTCGGCGGAGTGACGCTCAGGCGGCTTGCCCGACGACGTGATGCGAAGCGGCAGGGGCAGCGAACCGGTCAGCTACGCCAACGACATCCTCTAGTGGTGTCGATGGCGTAGCTGACCGGTCCGGAGTGGGTCGATGGCGTAGCTGGCAGGGCCGGATTACGCCCCGAGGAAGCGGACCGGCAGCCGGGTCTCGGTGGCGCCGCCGTCGCCGTCCGGCTCGACCAGGTAGCCGGTGCCGCCGAGATGGTCGGAGACCATCTCGTCCAGGTTGTCGTCCACGAAATGCGCGGCGACGCCATCGTCGCAGGCGAGGCCGCCGGGCAGCGCGCCCTCGGCGACGAGCCGCTGGTAGAGCGGCCGCCGCTCCGCCTCCGACTGGTAGTGCGGGCAGAAGCTGCCTGGCAGCATCCCGAGCCCGTCGGTGAACGGCCGCAGCTTGCGGCCGAACGAGTCAGTGGTCCCCCCGGCGAACCAGCAGATGCCGCCGGCCGAGGACCCGGCCAGTACGATCCCCGCGTGCCAGGCCTTGCGCATGATCTCGTCGATGCCGTGCACCCGCCAGACGGCGAGCATGTTGGCGACGCTGCCGCCGCCGACGAAAAGGATGTCCTGCGACATCAGCAGGTCTTCAGGGTCGGAGACGTTCGGCATCGGGAAGAGCGCTAGATGGCGGAGTTCAACCGGGGCACCGGCGAGGCGGTCGTAGAACCGCAAGTAGGTGTTGGGGTCATCGCCGACGGCCTGGTTGAGCACGCACAGCCGCGGCCTCCGCTTCCCGCTCAGCTCGATCGCGTACTGCACATGAAGAGGGATCGCGCCGGGAGGCATGAGCATGCCCCCGCCAATCGCGAGCACGTGTCGCTGTCCGTCTACCGCCATGCCGTGAACGTATCGACGATCGCGAAGCACTGCAAACGGCGGTATCGCCGAGACACAGACGCAACCTTCCGTTCAATAAATTTAACGGTTTTCGCCCGAAATCGGAGCCTTAGCCGTGGGTGAAATGTGCTTTCCTCGGGAACCGGCAAAGACGTACTATCGTGAGTACGCCGATCGTGACGCTAGCATCCGCGCACCCGGGGCAGTACCGGCTTTTGCCATCGGGCGCCACCGAGTTTCCAGCAGGGGGGCTCCCGCCCCCGGGGAAGTAGAGGCAGCAGCCATGGCTGAATGGTGGTCGATCGAGGTCTTCTCCGGCGACAAGCTCCCCGCGAGCGGGTGGCGGTACGCGTACGAGGACGAGCTCACCGAGGCGGCCATCACACACGGCGCGATGTACTACGAGTGGCACGACACCGAGTACGGCGTGATCTTCGAGGTGCTCTTCCGCGACGACGAGCAGTGGGAGGCGTTCCGTTCGCTGCCCGCGGTGCGGGCCGCGCTCGATGGGGTGCCCGACCCGGTTAACGGCCTGCTGATCTACCGGGGCCGGGGCGGCGCCGCCGGCGGCCGCAAGCCGAGGAAGCCCAAGCCCGCCCCGAGCGCGGCCGCGCTCGAGCTCGAGGAGCCGCCCGAGGAGAAGCGGATCCGGTTCCCGCGCAGGCGCAGGTCCCGCAGTGTTGACGAGGACCTGGACGAGCTGCGCCGTGAGCTTGGCATCGGCGCGCCCGGCAAGGACGGCCCCGGTACCGACGCGCCGGGCACCGACGCCCCCGGCACCGCGGTGCCCGGAGCTGAACCTGTATGGCGCGATATTGCCGCTGTTGACCGTTCCGACGGCTAGCAACCCCCTGGAATTGGCGGGTTTAGACCGCCCAGGGGGTGAACCACGCCCCCGGACGGTGCAGGATGGAGTAATGACGGAAACCCGAGTCATGACCGAAGACCTGCGGGTCGCGATTGAGCGCAGCGGCTACTACCCGGGTCTGGTGACGGATGCTGTCGCCTTCGCGCTCGGCCCTGAGCCGGTCACCGCCTTCTTTGTCCAGCATGACGCGCTGTTCGACCCCGGCATGGAGATCCGCAGGCATATGACCGTGCTCGCGCTGACCCCGACCCGGCTGGTCTACTCGCATACCGACGAGCATCCGGCCGAGGACCCACAGGACCGGCCGCGCGCCGAGACCTCGAGCGAGGCCATCAAGGTCTCCCGGGTGACGTCGGTGTCGCTGACCCGCGTGGTGCCCGACCCGGCCGCCTACACGCCCGGCGTGACGATGCCGTCCGAGGTCATCTTGACGATCGGCTGGAATGTGCTCGCGCACGTGGAGCTTGAGCCGGCCCACTGCGGGGACGAGACCTGCGAGGCCGACCACGGCTATCTCGGCACGATCACCGCCGATGACCTGACCCTGCGGATCAGCGAGGGCGCCGACGGCGAGGACGCCGTGGCGGCCGTGCTGAAGTTCGCCAGCGCGCTCAACGACGCCGTCGCGCGCGCCGGGAGCTGACAAGTGACACGAGAGCCCCGCAATAGCCCCATCGTGCCCTCGTACGGCGAGTCCAGTCTCGCTGACCTCTCCAACTCCATCCTCGCCTCGCTGACCGGGGACGCCGCCGGCAACGTGCTCGGCCTCCCCGAGACCGGCCGGGTCTGCCTGCTCGTCGTCGACGGGCTCGGCCTTGAGCTGCTGCGCGCGCACCAGGCCGCCGCCCCGTTCCTGGCCGAGCTGGCGTTCAACTCCCGTCCGCTGACCGCCGGGTTCCCCTCCACCACGGTGACCAGCCTGGCCTCGCTCGGCACCGGCCAGGTGCCCTTGGTGCACGGGATGCTCGGCTACCAGGTCGCCGTGCCCGGCCAGGGCCGCCTGCTGAACGGGCTCAAATGGCCCGACGACATCGACCCGGTGGCCTGGCAGCCGCGGCCGACGATCTTCGAGCGGGCATCCGCCGACCGGCTGGACGCCGTTTACGTCGGGCCGTCCGCCTACAAGAAGACCGGGCTGACGATCGCCGCGCTGCGCGGCCCGCGGTACCGGGGCGCGGACTCGCTCGGCACGCTGGCCGCGCTGACGGCCGACGCGCTCGCCGAGTCCGACCGGGCGCTGGTGATGGCGTATCACGGTGACCTCGACGCCGCCGGGCACCGGTACGGTGTGTCCTCGCAGGCCTGGGAGTTTCAGCTCTCGCACGTGGACCGGCTGGCGGAGCACCTCGCCTCCGCGCTGCCGTCCGGGACCATCCTGTATGTGACCGCCGACCACGGCATGGTGGACGTCGGCGCCGACGACAAACTCGACGTCGACGTCGACGGCCCCTTCGCCGCGCTGCGCGACGGGCTGGCGCTGCTCGGCGGCGAGGCGCGCGCCCGGCACGCGTACGCCAGTCCAGGCGCGGCCGCCGACGTGGTCGCCACCTGGCGGGAGGTGCTCGGCGAGCACGCCTGGGTCGCGTCCCGCGACGAGGCCATCAAGGACGGCTGGTTCGGGCCGCCCGGCCTGGTCGACGAGGCGATGACGGCGCGGATCGGCGATGTGGTGGCCGCCTGCGCGGGCAACACGGCGGTCATCGCGTCCAAGGCCGAGCCGCGCGAATCCGCGCTGGCCGGCATGCACGGCTCGCTGACCGCGGCCGAGCAGCTGGTGCCGCTGCTGACGGTCACCGCCAGGTAGCGGCAGAACGTAGCGGGGGCGGCGAGTGGTCTGCGTGCGCGTAGGTCGCCGGGGCCGCGGTGGTGCTTCCCGCGCTGTCCGCCCCGGATTAACCCCGATCCGGGGAGGAACGCGCGGTGGCGCACCACTCGCGGCCCCGCTCTCGCGGGGCCGCGGGGGCAGACCCTGCTAGAAGAGCTGAGCGTTTTCTGTGCTGTTATAGGCGACCACGCCGATCACGCCCGCGTCGCTGGCCGGGGCGCGCAGCAGCCACTGCTCGGCGTGCGTGGCCGGGTTGAACCACAGCAGCGACGCGCTGCCGGGGCAGGCGGTCTGCGCGTGCACCAGCAGCCGGGCGCCGGACGCGGTCACCACGACGTTGTTGTTGCCCGAGGTGTGCGGCACGTCCACCATCTTGATCGACCCGTTGGCCGCCTGCTTGAAGATTTCCATCGTCCCGCAGCCGGTCAGCCCCTGCACGTACAGCCCGGAGGAAAGCTGCCAGGCGCCGATGTCGCCCAGGTCCGGCCCGGCCGAGCTGCGCTGCGGGGTCAGCGCGGCCGGCTTCTTCCCGTTCACCGGCACCAGCCAGAGCCGAGGAGTGTAGGTACCCTTGGCCAGGCATTCCGCGAGCACCGTGGTCGAGTTCCACCACCGCGACGGTTGGCACCCGAGGGACGGGTCGGTGCGGGGCACCGGCAGCGAGCGGGTCACGCCGCCGGCGTTGCTGACCAATTCCAGGCCCGTCGGGCCGGGCACCGCCAGGGCGGTGCCGTTCGGCGCGTAGACGGCGGAGTTCTCATCAATGCCGTGGGTCAGCACCTTGACCAGCTTGCCGGTCAGGCTGTAGCGGGCGACCGTCCCGGTCGTGTGGCCGGCGCTGAATCCTTCCGTGGTGCCCAGGATGTTCTGCCCGTCGGGCAGTGTGTAGCCCTGCGGCTGCGCCTGTCCGGCCAGCTTGCCGCTGGTCACCTTGCCGGTTTTCAAGGTGAGCTGCTCATACTGGCTGCCGAGCAAGCCGAGCAGCGCCCTGGTCTTGTCGCCGGACCAGGCAATCAGGTACGGGACCATGCCGCGGCCGTTCCAGGTGTGCATCGAGTAGCGCACGCCCGCCGGGCTGATCAGGTACAACGTGACCGGCGCGGTCTTACCGGCCGGGCCGGAGTCGTATTCGGCCAGCACCCAGCCGGTGCCGACCTTCGACCACGGCACCTGGGCGCGTGCCTGGGCGGTCACTCCGGCCGTGCGCACTGTGCCTGCCGTGGTGGCGGCCGATCCGGCCGACGCGCTGAGGCCAACGGCCCCGGCCGCGAGCACCCCGGCGGCGAGCACACCCGCGAGCCGGCCAAACCGCCGGCGTCCCCCTGCGTTGACAATCATCATTGCTCCTCGCTCTAGTCCCCGGCCCCTGTGCCAGCGGCCATCTATTGACACTCAGGTCGCTGCCATCCGGTTGCCCGAATTCTCGGGGTTTCCGGTCTCGCCATGCCCCGCATCAGCGCGGGGTCAGGCGGGCCGGACGTTAGTCACGCCACCCCCAGGAATTCGCCGTGCGGCTGGGCATACTGGCCATGTGACCGATGACAGCGCCACCCTGATAACCGCCGGCGAACTGGCCGCGCTCCTCGCCGACGGCCGCCCGCCGACCCTGCTCGACGTGCGCTGGCGTCTCGGCGGCCCGCCTGGCCGTGAGCTGTACCAGGCCGGCCACATCCCCGGCGCGGTCTTCGTGGACCTCGACCGTGAACTGGCAGGGCCGCCAGGCCCCGGCGGCAGGCACCCGCTGCCGGCCGCGGGCGACTTCGAATCGGCCATGCGTCACGCGGGCGTGGACGGCGGCGGCCTGGTGGTCGTCTACGACGAGGCCGACTCCACCGCCGCCGCCCGCGCCTGGTGGCTGCTGCGCTACTTCGGCCACCCGTCAGTGCGCGTTCTCGACGGCGGCTTCCGCGCCTGGAGCGCGGCGGGCCATGCGGCCGAGTCGGGCCCGTCCGGCGCGCCCGGGGTGCCGGGGTCGATCGAACTGCCCGGGACCCTGAGCATCGCGCCCGCCCCCGGCACCCCGCTCGGGGACTTCAGCGCTTCCCCCGGTCACCTGCCGCTGCTCGACGCGGACGGCGCCGCCGCGCTGGCCGGCACTGGCCTGCTGCTCGACGCGCGCACGGGAGAGCGCTACCGGGGCGAGACCGAGCAGGTCGACCCGGTGGCCGGCCACATCCCCGGCGCGGTCAGCGCGCCGACCGCCGAGAACGTCAACGCCGACGGCACCTTCCGCTCCGCCGCCGAGCTGGCCGCCCGGTTCGCCGGGCTCGGCGCCACGGCCGGCGGCATCGAGGTCGGCGTCTACTGCGGCTCCGGCATCACCGCCGCCCACGAGGCCCTCGCGCTCACGCTGGCAGGCGTCCCCGCCGCTGTCTACATCGGCTCCTGGTCCAACTGGATCACCGACCCCGCCCGCCCGGTCGCCACCGGCGCGGAACTAGGCCCGCCCGCTTAGCGCATTCAGCCGGCATCGTGCTGAAGCTGCCACGCTGTCTCAACGGCATCCTCGATGGCGCCCGCGTCACCCCTGGCGAGGTCAGCGACCACCATCATGTGCTTCGCGTACCGGGGCGGGACGCTGAAGGTTCCCGGAAACTGCCGCAGGATCAGGTCGCGGTAATCGAAATCGGCGCGGATCACCAGATGCGTCTCATCGAGCTGGCGGGCGACCAGCCTTCCGTGATAGCGCCACTCGGCGCGCCCGTCCGACGCCCGGCGGCGCACACCCGCCAAAGTCCCGGCCAGGCGGACTACATCGTCGATCTCCATAACGCGGCGTCCCTAAATGCGGGTAATCGTTTCCTCCCGAACATAGCCGCTCGCGCAGCTGGCGAGCCTCCCCGGCTACGACGCCACCACCCGCGGCGAGTGCGGGGCGATCGGGATTCTAATCGAGGCGCACTGGCTCGACGAGTACGACCCGTACGTCAACGTCATGGGCGGCGGCGGTTACGGCCGGTGGCGTCAGCGCAGGCCCGACCACAGGTAGCGGACACCGATGGCGACCACCAGGACGCCCATTACCCGGCGGATCAGCGTGTCGGGGAGGCGCCCCTGGATCCGGGCACCGGTGTACGCGCCCACCAGGCCGCCGACCCCCAGCGCTATGCCGGTCGGCCAGTCCGGGGCAACCGACCCGTGGTGATGGACCGAGAGGATCAGGAAGGTGATCACTCCCGCTACCGAGGTCACGAAGGTGGACGCCAGCGCGGCCGGGGCGACCTCCCGGGGCGGCCGTCCGGTGCCGATCAGAATCGGTGCCAGGATCGAGCCGCCGCCGATGCCGTAGATCCCGCCGACGCAGCCCACCACCACGGCGAGCACGACCAGCAGGGGCAGCGGAACTGCCCGCACCGGCCGTGCGTCCCCGTCCGCGCGGGCCGGGCTGGTCAGCGCCAGCCACATCCCCAGTGGCAGCAAGACGGCCGCCACGACGAAATCGAAGACATGGGCACTGGGCAGCAGCTCCACCCGGATGATCGATCCGGCAACCACGCCGGGCAGCGTCCCGGCGATCAGGACCAGGGTGAGCCTGCCGCCGGTCTGCCCCTGCCGCCGGTACCGGTACAGGGCGCCTGGGGTCGCGACCACGTTGTAGAGCAGGTTGGTCGGGGTAACCGCCGGGCTCGGCGTGCCAAGCACGCTCACCTGAAACGGCAACAGCAGCACCGCCCCCGAGATCCCGGCCGGGGTGGCCAGCACCGCGATGGCGAACGCGGCCGCCAGCGCCACGACCTCCGTCCAGCCAGTAACAAGCACTCGGTCACATTAGCGATTTTGCCGGCTCTCGATGGGCTGATGACACTGCTGATTGCGGCAGGCAACCCTTGGTCGCGGGCTATCTAAGCGATTCCGTCCGACGCGATGAGTTCGGCGGCCGCCTTCCGTCAGAATGTCAGCGGGCCGTGCTGACGGTGGCCCCGCGGCCAATACCAGGGCCGGGCGTGTTCTCGCGCCGGCCGGACTGAGGGGAGCAGGACGTGAGCGGTGTACGGGTGCTTGCGGGCACGCGCAAGGGTGCGTTCGTCCTGACCGCGGACGGCACGCGGAAGCAGTGGGAGGTTAGCGGCCCGCACTTCGCGGGCTGGGAGATCTACCACCTGAAAGGCTCGCCCGCCGACCCTAACCGGCTGTACGCGTCGCAGTCCAGTGGCTGGTCAGGGCAGGTGATCCAGCGATCCGACGACGGCGGCGGTACCTGGGCGGCGGTGGGGAACGAGTTCACCTACCAGGGGACTCCCGGCACCCACCAGTGGTACGACGGGACACCGCATCCGTGGGAGTTCGCGCGGGTCTGGCACCTGGAGCCGTCGCTTGATGACCCGGACGTGGTGTACGCCGGGGTCGAGGACGCCGGGCTGTTCCGCTCCGATGACGGCGGGCAGAGCTGGCAGGAGCTGCCCAAACTGCGCGGTCACGAGTCCGGCCCTTCGTGGCAGCCTGGCGCGGGCGGGATGTGCCTGCACACGATCCTGCTTGACCCGCTGCAAAAGGGACGGATGTTCGCCGCCATCTCGGCGGCGGGCGCGTTCCGCTCCGATGACGCGGGCCAGACCTGGCGGCCGATCAACAAGGGCTTGCAGTCAGAGGGCATCCCCGACCCGGACGCGGAAGTCGGCCATTGCGTGCATCGCCTGGCGATGCACCCGTCGCGGCCGGACGTGCTGTTCATGCAGAAGCACTGGGACGTGATGCGCAGCGACAACGGCGGCGAGTCCTGGCGGGAGATCTCCGGGAACCTGCCGTCTGACTTCGGCTTCCCGATTGACGTGCACGCCCACGAGCCGGACACGATCTACGTGGTCCCGATCACCAGCGACGCCGAGCACTTCCCGCCCGACGGGAAGCTGCGGGTCTACCGCAGCCGCACCGGCGGCGACGACTGGGAGCCGCTGACCGCGGGCCTGCCGCAGGAACACTGCTACGTCAACGTGCTGCGCGACGCGATGGCGGTGGACTCGCTGGAATCCTGCGGTGTGTATTTCGGCACCACCGGCGGCCAGGTCTACGTCTCGGCGGATTCCGGTGACAACTGGGAGCCGATCGTCCGCGACCTCCCGGCGGTGCTGTCGGTCGAGGTCCAGACGCTGCCATGATCCGGGTCGTGCTCCCCGCGCACCTGCGGTCACTTGCCCGCATCGACGGCGAGGTGCACCTCGACATCACCGGCGCGGTAACTCAGCGGTCAGTCCTGGACGCACTGGAGACCCGTTACCCGGTGCTGCGCGGGACCATCCGCGGTCACGACAGCGGCCCGCGGCGGGCCTTTATCCGGTTCTTCGCCTGCGAGCAGGACCTCTCCCATGACCCGCCTGACAGCGCGCTGCCCGAGGCCGTTGCCGCCGGGATCGAGCCCTACCTCATCGTCGGTGCCATGGCGGGCGGATAACCGCTGATCGTGACCGGATGAGGGGCTGAGCGATGCCTGGAACTCTGTCCGGGGATACTGGAAGGAGCTTCGGAGGCCAGCAGGGCAGAGATTCGGAGGCCAGCAGGGGAGAGATCTGGACGCTCGCCAATCCCGCGGTCGCGATCGGCGAGTTCCTCGCCCGGCAGCCGCCACACGAGAGGAATGACTGGAAATGAGCCCGATATCACACGGATTCAGGCGACGTCATACCGTGCCGGAAGGGGCTGCGGACCGGGTGCCCCCGGGGCAGTACGTGACCGACGGATTTCCGGTGCTGTCGGCCGGGCCGACTCCGCATACTCCGCTGACTGAATGGACGTTCTCGATTCGTCAAGGATCTAGCACCCTCAAGTCCTGGACCTGGCAAGAGCTGCAGCAGTTGCCCGCGGAGACCGCGACCGTGGACATCCACTGCGTCACGCGGTGGTCGAAGCTGGATACCGAATGGCGCGGCGTTTCCGTCGACACCCTGCTGGACCAGGTCGAACACGACGCCGGGTACGTCATGGCGTTCTCCGACGGCGGCTACACGACCAACCTGCCGCTCGCGGATGTCACCGGCGGCAAGGCATGGGTCGCCTTCAGCTTCGGGGAGGCGCCGCTTGAGCCCGAGCATGGTGGCCCGGCCCGGCTGCTGGTACCCCACCTGTATTTCTGGAAGAGCGCCAAGTGGGTCCGTGGCCTGGAGCTTATGGCCGAGGACCGCCCCGGATTCTGGGAGAACTACGGCTACAACATGTACGGAGACCCATGGAAGGAACAGCGGTACCAAGGCGACTGAGTTCCGGCCCCCGGCCCTGGGAAGTCGCGACGGTCACCGCCGTGACGTCGGAGACGCCATCCGTTCGCACCATCGGGCTGGCCGTCCCGTCCTGGCCGGGCCACCGGGCCGGGCAGCATCTCGACGTCAGGCTGACAGCCGAGGACGGCTACAGCGCGGAGCGGTCCTACTCGATCGCGGCAGCCGCCGACGACCCCGTGGCCATCACGGTGGAGCGGCTCGACGACGGCGAGGTCTCCCCGTACCTGACCGAGGACGTGCGCGTCGGCGACGAGCTGGAGATTCGCGGCCCGGTCGGCGGCTACTTCGTATGGGAAACGGACGACGGCGGCCCGCTGCTCCTCGTCGCGGGCGGCTCGGGGATCGTTCCGCTGCGGGCGATCCTGCGCCAGCGGGAGCACAGCGGAAGCGACGTCCCGGTCAGGTTGCTGTATTCGGCCCGCACGCGGTCCGAGGTCATCTACCGCGACGAGCTCGACGGCTACCGGGACGGGGTAGAGATCTTCTACACCCTGACCCGAGAGCAGCCCGCCGGATGGGCGGGATACTCCCGACGGGTCGACCGCGCGCTGCTGGCCGAGGCGGCGTGGCCAGCGGGAAAGAGCCCGCTCGCGTTTGTGTGCGGGCCGACGGCCTTTGTCGAGACCGTGGCCGGAGGGCTGGTTGCGCTGGGCTACGAGCCCGGCCGGGTCAAGACCGAGCGGTTCGGCGGTATGGGAGGGCAATGATGGAGCAACTAGACGGAAACGGCGCCGCGGGCCTGCTGCAAGAGATCTTCGGGATGGAGATGACCGTCGCCGTCGCGACGTGCGCGACCTGCGGGGCCGCCGCGCCGATCGGCGAGAGCGGCCTCTACCCGGGCGGCCCGGGCACGGTCATCCGCTGCGGCAGCTGCGAAGGCGTGCTCGTGGTCATCACCCAGGTACGGGGCAGGCACTGCGTCGACCTGATGGGGATCCGCGCGCTTGACATGCCGTTGCCCAACGCGGCGCCGGCAGGAGCGTAAATGGGCGAGGTTCCGACGCTTTACGAGTGGGCGGGCGGCCGTGCGGCGATCGAGGCGATGATCGGCTGCTTCTACGACCGGGTCGAGCGCGATGAACTGCTCAGCCCGTTTTTCCCCGGCGGGGTCAGCGTTCCGCACCGCGAGCATGTCACTACCTGGTGGTGCGAGGTCTTCGGCGGCCCCGCCGGGTACAGCGAGCGGCTCGGCGGCTACCCCACGATGCTGGCTCACCACCGTGACCTAGGTATCACGGCCGAGCATCGGTTCCGGTTCGCGTCGTTGATGAGCCTGGCCGCGGATGACGCGGACCTGCCGTCCGACCCCGAGTTCCGGGCGGCCCTGGTCGGGTACCTGGAGTGGGGCACCCGGCTGGCCATGTACAACTCCCAGCCCGGCGCCGACGTCGTCGAACAGGCCCCGGTACCGCACTGGGGCTGGGGAGTCGCCCCGCCCTACCAGCCCTGAACACCGGGCCAGGCCGCCGGCCCCCGGCCCCCGGCCCCCGGCCAGGTCAGCCAGGACTCGGGCGGGATCCGCGGCCAGCGGTCAGGGCCTCAAGGAACCCCAGCGTCGCCGTCATCGCCCCGTGCCGCCACAGGACCAGCGTGTGCTCGAATCCGGTGGTGGCTCGCAGCTGTTCGTCGAGGGCGGCGGCGGCGGGCAGCAGCCGGGCGAGCTGAGCCCGGACCAGGACCCGGGAATCGGACCCGGCCCGGTCCAGCAGTGCCAGCTTCATCATCAGCTCGGACCGGACGTCCCTGGGATGGTCCACCGGCTTGCTCAGCCAGGCCTGCGCGGCCGCGCGGCCGGCTGGGGTGGCCGCCAGCAGCGAGCGGGCGGGCCCGCCCTGACTGCTCGCCTCTTTTCCCACGGTCGCGATCAAGCCGAGAAGTTCCAGCCGTTGCAGCGCGAGGTACACCGACCCCTTCGGAACCGACCAGATCTGGCCCAGGCTGCCGTTGCGGTCAAGCAGCCCCGCGAGGACCAGGCCGTAGGTCGGTTCCTCGCGGACGAGACACAGCACCAGCCATTCGGCCAGCGACAGCCTGTGCTCGCCCGCGTTCCGCTCGTCAGCTTGCCCGTCACCAGGGCGCTGCTGCTGCGCGGCGGCCATCGTTCGGTCAGACGCCCGCTGCCGCGGCCAGCGCCCTTCCGGTCAGAACCTGGGCCAGATGCCGCCGGTAATCAGGCGCTCCGTGCAGGTCGCCAGGAGGGTTCGTGCCCTCGTCCGCGCGGGCCGCCGCCGCCCGCAGCGCCTGCCTGCTGGCGTCGCCGCCGGCCGCCGCGGCCTCCGCCGCGAGGGCCCGCACTGGTGTCGTGCCCATGTTGGTGAGCCCGATCCTGGCCTCGGCGACTGAGCCGTTGGAGCGGCGGACCAGCGCGGCCACGCCGACGGTGGCCCAGGACTGCGCGGTGCGGTGGAACTTCTCGTAGCGGAAACCCCAGCCGGCGCCCAGCTTGGGTACCCGGATCCCGGTCAGGATCTCGTCGGGCTCCAGGCTTGAGGTGAGGTAATCGACGAAGAAGTCAGCCGCAGCGATCTCGCGTTCACCGCCCGGCCCCCTGGCGATCAGCGTGGCATCGAGCGCCAACGCCACCGCGGGCAGGTCACCCGCCGGGTCCGCGTGCACCAGCGCGCCCCCGAGGGTGCCACGGTGCCGGATGGCGGGATCCGCGACCGTACTGGCGGCCTGGGCCAGCAGGCCGCAGTGCTCGGCCACCAGGGGGTCATGGATGACCTGGTAGTGCGTGGTCCTGGCGCCGATCAGCAGCGCGTCGCCGGTGTCGGTCACACCCTGCAGCTCGGCGATGCCGCCCACGTCCACCAGCAGCTCAGGGAACGCCAGCCGCAGCCGCAGCAGCGGGAGCAGGCTCTGCCCGCCCGCGATGATTTTCGCGTCGTCACCGCCGTCCGCCAGGGCCCGGACCGCTTCGTCGAGCGAGCCGGGACGGACGTAGTCGAACTTGCCCGGGATCATGCCGCGCCTCCCTCGATGCCCTGCGGGCTGTTGCCCTGGGTCTGGTCACTCTGCCGGGCCGCGTGCTGCTCGGCCGCACTGCCCTGATCGCCGCCCTGCGCCGTCTGGATCGCGCGCCACACCCGCTCGGGAGTGCACGGCATCGTGACATCGCGGACGCCGAAGGGCTGCAGCGCGTCGACGATGGCGTTGACGACAGCGGGAGTCGAGGCGATCGTGCCCGCCTCGCCGACGCCCTTGACCCCGAGCCGGTTAGCCGCCCGGCTCTCGGTCCGGCCGGTGACATAGGACGGCAGGTCAGATGCCGACGGGACCAGGTAGTCCGCCAGCGTGGTGGTGACCAGGTTGCCGTCGTCGTCGTAGACCGCTTCCTCGTACAGCGCCTGCGCGATGCCCTGGGCCAGGCCCCCGTGCACCTGGCCTTCGACGATCAGCGGGTTGACCACGGTTCCGATGTCATCCACGCACACGTACGAGCGGATCTTGACGAAGCCGGTCTCGGTGTCGACCTCCGTGGCGCACAGGTGAGTGCCATGCGGGAAGGAGAAGTTGTCCGGGTCATAGGTGGCGTCGGCGTCGATGCTCGGCTCCACGCCGTCGGGCAGGTTGTGCGCGGCGAAGGTGGCCAGGGCGATCTCGGCGATCGTGACTTTCTTGTCCGGGTCGCCGCGGACCGAGAACTGGCCGGGTGACCATTCCAGGTCGTCGGGCGATGCCTCGATCATCGACGCCGCGATCACCTTGGCCTTCTCGATCACCTTGTCGCAGGCCGACACCAGGGCCATGCCGCCGACCGCCAGCGACCGGGAACCGTAGGTGTCCATGCCCTTGGGCGAGACCTGGGTGTCGCCGTGCAGCACGCGGATGTCCTCGAACGGCACGCCGAGCTGGTCCGCCACGATCTGGCTCCAGGCCGTCTCGTGTCCCTGGCCGTGCGCGCTTGACCCGGTGACGACCTCGACCTTGCCGGTGGGCAGCATCCTGATCGACGCCTGCTCCCAGCCGCCCGCCCCGTAGGCCAGCGATCCGAGCACCCGCGAGGGGGCCAGGCCGCACATCTCGGTGAAGGTCGACACGCCGATGCCAAGCTGCACCGGGTCATGGCCCGCCCGCCGCCGCTCCTGCTCGGCCCGGAGCCCGTCGTAGTCGAACAGCTCCTTGGCCTTGGCCGTGGCCGCCTCGTAGTTGCCCGAGTCGTAGGTCAGCCCGGCGATGGTCGTGTACGGGAACTCCTCGTGCCTGATCCAGTTCCGCTCCCGTAGCACAAGCGGGTCGAGGCCGAGTTCCACCGCGAGCTCGTCCATGATCCGCTCGATGCCGAAGGTAGCCTCGGGCCGCCCCGCGCCCCGGTAGGCGTCGGTCGGCATCTTGGTTGTGAATATCCCGGTGCACTTGAACGAGTAGGCGTCCATCTTGTAGATGGCCGGGAACATGAAGGCGCCAAGCAGCGGCACCCCGGGAGTGACCAGCATGAGGTACGCGCCCATGTCGGCCAGCAGGTCGACGTCGAGCCCGCGGATCCGGCCGTCGCGGTCGGCCGCGATCCTGATCCGCTGCCACTGGTCGCGGCCGTGGTGCACGGTCATATTGCCCTCGCTGCGGGTCTCGGTCCACTTGACCGGCCTGCCGAGCTTGCGGGCGATCAGGACGGCCAGCACTTCCTCCGCCGTGACCTGCAGTTTGGACCCGAACCCGCCGCCCACGTCGGGCGCGATGACCCGGATGTTCTGCTCCGGGATACCGGTGACCAGCGCCAGCATCACCCGCAGGACGTGCGGGATCTGGGTCGCCGACCAGAGCGTGAACTCCCCGCCCACACACGAGCACACCACCGACCGCGGCTCCATCGCGGCCGGGATCAGGCGCTGCTGGCGGTAGTGCCGCTCAAGCACCACCGGCGCGCCGCCGAAGGCGGCCGCCAGGTCGCCATTGGCGAACGGCCATTCGAAGCTCTTGTTGCCGGCCTCGTGGACCTTGGGCGAGTCCTCCCGCAGGGCGGTCCTGATGTCGAGCACCGGCGGCAGCGGCTCGTAGTCGACCTCGATGGCGGCCAGGGCGTCGGCCGCGGCATACCGGTCACGGGCCACCACGCAGGCGACGGCCTCGCCGACATAGCGCACCTCGTCGGTCGCCATCGGCGGGTGAGCAGGGATCACGATGTCGGGCGTGACCGGCCAGGCGCAGGGCAGGCTGCCCTGCTCGGCCGCGAAGTCCGCGCCGGAGTAGGCGGCGATGACCCCGGGCTCGGACCGGGCCGCGCTGACGTCCACCGAGGTGATCCGGGCATGCGCGTAGGGGCTGCGCAGGAACGCCACGTGCAGCATGCCGGGCAGCCTGATGTTGTCGGTCCAGTTGGTCTGGCCGGTGATGAGCCGCTCGTCTTCCTTCCGCAGCCGGGCCCGCCCGATTTCCAGGGGCGCCGTCTCGGTCTCAGTCTGCACGGTCACGCGTTCACCCCCGCCGCGGCGGCGCGCCGTACGGCGCGCACGATGTTCTCATAGCCGGTACACCGGCAGAGATTGCCTTCAAGCCCCTCGCGGATCTCCTCGTCGCTCGGGTGCGGATTCTCCCTCAGCAGGTCCGACGCCGCCATGATCATCCCCGGGGTGCAGTAGCCGCACTGGAGGGCGTGCTCGGCGTGGAAAGCCTCCTGCAGCGGGTGCAGGCCGCCGTTGGCCATGCCCTCGATGGTGGTGATGTCGGCGCCATCGGCCTGCACGGCGAGCACGGCGCAGCTCTTGACGGATTCCCCGTTCAAAAGCACGGTGCACGCGCCGCAATTGGATGTGTCACAGCCGATAGGCGTGCCCGTCTTACCTACGATTTCCCTCAGGTAGTGGACCAGCAACATCCGCGGCTCGACATGATCCGCGTACCTCACCCCATCGACGCTGACGGTGATCTCGGCCATGCGATTCCTCCCCTGGCGTACAGGACGTATTCCTCAGTCAAAGCTAGGACCACCGAGCCCCTCGCACCAGTACCAAGCGGTGTCCCTATTTGCGACAGGACGGGACAATCGCCTGCTCAGCACCTTCCACTGCGCGACTTCTAGCTCGCGGAAGAAGACCGCCGCAAGCGATGCTTGCGCGTGTAAATTGACAATTGCTGCTCGTCTCAATGTGACTACTAGTCGTCTCAGTGCGACTACCTATCTCAATGGAAGAAGCGCAATATGGCCGGTTCCCTGTTCGCTTACCGGTTCCCTGTTCGCTTAATTGCGCACTAGTCCAGACCGCCGCTACGACCCTTTGCGGTCTCGCGTGGATCTACGGGCACATTAATAGCGGCTGGGCAGTGCGCCGATGATCGGCGTCAGTTGGATCGACGCCGTAGCAGGGCGTGCCACGCGGCGACCAGCAGCCAGGTGAGCACCCCGGTCAGTACACCGATGACGCCCGGCGACCAGCCCGCGATCACGACAGCGACAACGCCGGCCGCGATAGCACCGAGCACCCGCCACACCGCGCCATCGGCCCGCCGGGCCGGCCGGCCGTGGCGTGCCCGGCCGTGGCGTGCCCGGCCGGGGGGAGCCTCAGTCACGCCGGGCCCCGAACGCCTCGTCGAGCAGTTCGCTAACGTCCGGCAGCGCCATCCCGCCCAGTGTTCCCGGCATCGGCAACCCCGGTGCCGGCATCCCCGGTACCCGCATCCTCTGCACCCGCATCGCCGCGGGCACCGCGGCGGCGACAGGCAGCGGCATCGTCGCCGCGCCCGGACCGTGCCCGGTCACCGGCTGCCGCCCGGCCAGCCGCTTGATCTGCAGGAATGTCACCCCGCCGCGGTAGATGTAGGCGACCTGCCCCACGTCAAGCCGCCGTACCAGGTCTCCGTCGAGCACCGGCGCGAGCCTGGTCCTTGACAACCCGTCATCCGACCAAGCGCCCGCCCCGTCGAACCGGCGGGTCGTGTCCACCAGCGGCTGGGTTCCCGCCAAGGCCACCACGGCGTCCGGCCGCGGCGTGCGCAGCACCCAGATGCCGCCCTCGGCCGTGGCCGCGACCCGGTGCCGCTCGTCCTCGGTACCCGCGAGCCCCTCCCACGACTGCGCGGACACCTGCACCGCGAGCCCGAGCGACCGCGCCCGCTCGTAGAGCTGCCAGATCGGCAGCCGCCGGCTCACCGCGGAGAACTCGTCGACGCAGAGCAGGATCTCCCGCTCGCCCGACAGCGCGTGGTAAGCGAGCAGGTCGGTCAGCGCCCGCGCCTGCGCCTCGGCCACCGCGACCTCCGCGGTGCCCTCGAGCACGCAGTACCAGGCGTCCGCGTCGGCATAGGAGGCGCAGCCGTCGAGGCCGCTGCCGAGCCGCCGCCACAGCGCCGCGAACCGCAGTTTCACGTCGTTAAAAGCCCTCGCCGAGGAACGTACGGTGGCTACGCCCGCACCGTCCCCGCTCGCGCCGTACACGGTGGCCAGCCAGTCCGGGTCGAGCCTGGCAAGGAAATCGGCCGAGTTCACCGGCGGCCCGCACGGTGCGCAGACCGCCAGCGAGACCAGCGCCTCCATCACGTCGGTGTAATAGGCGGCCCCGCCGGTGCCGTGCTCGATCAGGTCGAGCAGCGTGGTCACCAGCCGGTCGGGCGGCAGCGTCCACAGCGAGAGCGGCGTCTCTTCCGGCCAGATCGCGGTCGAGCGGGCGCCGGCGTCGCGCAGCACCCGGCGGGTCCGGTCGGCGACCTTGCGGGAGGACGCGCCGCCCTTGCAATCAAGCACGACAAGCAGCGGCCGCCGCCCGGACCCGGCGGCGTGGCTGCCAAGCCCGGCGGCCATGAAGCCGGCCCAGAGCCGCAGCAGCAGGGTGGTTTTCCCGGTCCCGGTCGACCCGATCACCACCTGATGCGAACGGAGCCGCGCGTACGGGATGGCCGCCGTTCCCGCGGTCCGGTGCCGGACGGAACGGATGGTCGCGCCCACCACCACCTGCCCGCTTGGCGACAGCAGCGGCAGTGCGCCGCGGGTGGCGATCGCCGCCCGCGCGGACCTGACCTGGTGCCGCCACTGGCGCTCGTCGAACGCCGCCGGTGCGGCCGGGGTGAGCCCGGCGGCCCCGGTCCGCATCCGGAACCTCCGGTAGGCCCAGCCAAGCCCGCCCACGGCGATCCCGGCCGGGACCGCGGCCGGCGCGACCGCGATCACCGCCTTCGCCAGTTGCCCGTGCGAGGTCAGCTGCCACATCCCGGCCCACGCCCGGTAGGGCGCGGCAACGGCCCTGAACCACACCGCCCCGGGCCCGACGCCAGGGGTAGCGGCATCGCGCAGCGGCCAGACGACGACCGCGATCAGCCAGCCGACGGCCATCGGCAGGCACCACGCCGCCGCTTCGTACAGCCGCCGCGGCGTCCACCCCCGCCACCACGCGCAAGCCGCCGCCCCCGCCGCGACCAGCGTCACCGGCGCCACCGCGACGGCGGCAGCGGCGGACACGGCAGCCCGCAGCACCAGGAAAGCCCCGCGCCCCGCGGCCCGCCGCACCGGGTGCCGCGCCAGCTCCGGCCGGTGCTGCCCGCTCACGCGGGCCTGGCATCAAGACGGCGGCGCGGACGCGCGGCGGCGTGCGGAATCCCCATGGATACGGGTTCCCCTGTCCCAGCAGACTGGCATCGGGCAGCAGCCCCGGGCCGCAAACCGGGGCTGCTGCTATGCTGCCACGCCGGCCCCGGCGGCGGGCAGGGGATAGCGCTATTACCGTTTGCTTACGGACTTCCCTACGGCTGCTACACGTCCCTGACCTGCCCGGTTGCCCGCCTAGCAGCAGGTGGCGCGTTGGCTGGCCCCGGCCGCGGTCTGGCCGCTGCCGGGGGCGCAGCAGGCGGAACCCGCTTCCTTATCGAGGACGCCGGAATCGCCCTTGACGACGTAGACCTCCCAGGGCTCGTCGCCGGGGCCGGTGACCCAGACCTTGTCCTGCACGGCGTAGCAGCAGGCGGCGTCCTCCTCGGTGGCGGTGGGCAGGCCCTCCGCGGCCAGCCGGGCGGTGGCGGCGGTGACCTCCTCGGTGGTCTCGACTTCGACGCCGAGGTGGTCCAGGCGGGTCGGCTCGCCCGGGATGCCCTCGATGAGCACGAGCTTGAGCGGCGGCTCGGCGATCGCGAAGTTGGCGTAGCCGGGGCGGCGCTTGGCGGGCTGCGCGCCGAAAAGCTTGGAGTAGAAGGCGATGGAGCCTTCGAGGTCGGCGACGCGGAGCGCGAGCTGGACTCGGGACATGGCGTGTTCCTCCCTGCGCGGGGCGGTCGGCCGCCCGCACTCTGGTTAGAGAGTTCTTTAATCAAGCTCCCTGGACAGTTTGCGCTGCTGCCGGAAGATGTGTCAAATTAAAGACATGTCTAATCAATGGTCCGGGGCCGAGGTCCCGGCCGGCTGCGGGGACTGCGGCCCGGTGCCGGACGGCGAGGTTGAGTGCTGCGCGCCGCTGGCGTGCGAGCCGCTGCCGGAGAACGGCGCGCGGGAGTTGGCGCTGCTGTTCAAGGCGGTGGCCGACCCGGTGCGGCTGCGGCTGCTGTCGCTGATCGCCTGTCATGAGGGCGGGGAGTCGTGCGTGTGCGACCTGACCGGGGCGTTCGCGATGACCGCGCCGTCGGTCAGCTATCACCTGCGGATCTTGCGGGAGGCGGGGCTGATCAGCGCGGAACGGCGCGGCACGTGGGTGTATTACCGCGTGCAGCCGGCGGTGATGGCGCGGATGTCGGCGGTGCTGGTCCCGCAGCCGGCCGCGCTGGCGGCAAGGTGAGCGTGCCTGCGGCCGGCCGGCCGGCGCTGGCGCGGCGCGCGCTAGCGGAGTTCACCGGGACTGGGCTGCTTGTGTCGGTGGTGGTCGGCTCCGGGATCATGGCGGTGCGCCTGTCGCCGGGAGCTACCGGGCTGGAGCTGCTGGAGAACTCGGCGGCGACGGCGGCGGGGCTGGCGGTGATCATCGCCGTGCTGGCCCCGGTGTCGGGTGCGCACCTGAACCCGGTGGTGTCGGCCGTGGACTGGGCGCTGGGCCGGCGGTCCAGGGCTGGGCTGCCGGGCCGGGACGCGGCCGTGTACGTGGCGGCGCAGGTGGCGGGAGGGATCGGCGGGTCGGTGCTGGCGAATCTGATGTTCGCGCTGCCCGCTGTCACGGAGTCGCCGACGGTCCGGTCGGCCCCGCACCTGTGGCTCGGCGAGGTCGTCGCGACGGCGGGCCTTGTCCTGGTGGTCTTCGCACTCGCCCGGTCGGGCCGCGGCGCGCTAGCCCCGGCGGCGGTAGCGGGGTGGGTCGGCGCGGCGTACTGGGCGACGTCGTCCACGTCGTTCGCCAACCCGGCCGTCACCATCGGCCGCGCGTTCACCGGGACATTCGCCGGGATCGCGCCGGCGTCGGTGCCGGGGTTCGTCGCGGCGCAGGCGGTCGGGGCGGTCCTCGGCGCCGCCCTTGTGCTGGTCCTTTACCCGATCGCGGGACCGGTGGCGGGCGGCAGGCCGGCCCCGGCCGGGAGGGAGACGGCGGCGGTCGGGGCGGTCCCGCCCGCCGGAAGCTGATGGGAGGCGGTTACGGTGGCGGGCGTTCCTGAGGTCCTGTTTATGTGCACCCACAACGCGGGCCGGTCACAGATGGCGGCGGCCCTGCTGGCCCGGGAGGCAGGCGCCGCGGTGCGGGTGACGTCGGCCGGGTCGGAGCCGGCCAGCGCGGTGAACCCGGCGGTGGCGGCGGTCATGGCAGAGGTCGGGGTGGACATCTCACGGGAGATACCCAAGCCGCTGGCGGCCGGGCAGGCGGAGGCGGCGGACGTGGTGATATCGATGGGCTGCGGTGACACCTGCCCGGTGTTCCCGGGCAAGCGCTACCTGGTATGGGAGCTGCCCGACCCGGCCGGGCTGACCGTGGAGCAGGTCCGCCCGATCCGCGACGAGATCGCCGCCCGGGTCCGCGCGCTCCTCGCCGAGCTGGGCGTCCGGCCGGGCGGGCGGTGACCTCAGCCGGTCCCGGCCACGCTGCTGCGCCGCTCGATGAGGACCGTGTCGCGCCACCGGCCGTGGTGGCGGCCGATCCGCTCCCGGGTCCCGACCACGCGGAACCCGGCCTGCTCGTGCAGGCGCAGGCTGGCGGTGTTCTCCGGGAACACGCCGGACTGGATAGTCCAGACGCCCGCCTGCTCGGCGGAGGCGATCAGAGCCCCGAGGAGCGCCGCGCCGATGCCCCGGCGGTGGTGGCCGGGGTCGATGTAGACGCTGTGCTCGACCACCCCGGCGTACACGCACCGGTCGGACACCGCTACGGCGGCGGTCCAGCCGAGCACCTGCCCGCTGCCCGTGTCGGCGGCGACGTGCCGGTGCGAGGGGAGCTTGGCGGCGTCAAAGTCCTGCCACGCCGGGGCGGTGGTCTCGAAGCTGGCCTGCCCCGTGTCCAGCCCGGCCTGGTAGATCGCCAGCACCTGCCCGGCGTCGCGGGACTCCATTGGCCGGATCAGCACGCCGCGCGGAGCGGTCACCGCGGGACCCGGCCTCGCCTGCTCGTTCATCGTTAACCGACGATAGACGAGGAAGGTGATGGGCAGAGGGCCTTTACAGCGGCGCGTCGGGCGGGAGGTCGCGGACCTCGATCCGGGCCGACAAGGGGCCGAGTTCCGCTCGCGCGCGCAGCACGGTGGACAGCGCGGCCGGGGAACAGAGGTAGAGCACCCGCGCGTGCCTGGGCGGATGGCCCGGCACCGAGACCTCGGCCACCGTGCACCCGTAGTCGCCGGTGCGGAGCAGGATCGCGCGCATGATGGCCGTGGTGCGGGCGACCGTCTTTGGCGTGAGCTCGGCCTCGACCGCCCAGCACTCGCCCGCCCAGCGGATCGGCGCCCCGTCCGCGCCGCACGCCTCGTCCGGCCAGTGCACCTCCGCATCCGGCAGGTGCTGGCGCAGACCGACTCCGTGCCTGGACCTGATCCGCCGCTCGCACCGCCAGAACGCGTTAGCCGCGTGGTAGCCGGCGGTCGCCTCGAGCGCGATGCGGGTGGCCGTGACCGCCCTGATGTGCGCCAGCCGGGCGAGCGCGGGCTGGGCTGGCGCGTAGCTGAGCCCGCAGGCGGCAAGTCCCGCCTTGGTCACCCAGAGCCAGGCCGTCCCGGTACTCAGCCGGGCGGTCTCCGCGTAGCCGAGCTCGCGCCATCGGGTCGCCGCCGCCCGCGCGGACCGCTCCCCGCCGGTCAGCCGGGCCAGCTGATCGAGCTGGATGCCATACATGTCGGCGGCGAACACCAGGGCGCGCACGTCGCGCACCGCGAGCCCGCGAGTCCCGCCGCCATCCTGGGGACGACCGTCCCCGCTGCCAGATGTCATTTAGCCATGCCCGAGCCGAAGGTCACCGGCGGATTCTCCGAACGTCAGTCAATCCGCGGACGCCACGCTAGCCAGCCAGCCGCGTGAGAAATCGGTCAGCTGACCTAACTCCATGACGCAGCCAAGGGCCAGCTAAGCCAGCAATACAGTCACCAAGACGGCGGCGGCGCTTAACGCTGGCGAGCATGTTCGCCGGCGTCATCGGCAGGCACAGTGCCGCGGTTTCGGCTAAGTGCGCGGCGTCATGTGGCGGGGGTCGATACGCTCGGCCCGGGGACCGAGAGGAGCGTAGGTGCACGGGTCCGCGGTAGTGCCTGCCGTTCTCGCCAAGGTCGGTTACGCGGCCGCCTGCCTGGCCGCGGTGATCATGGTCGTGGTCGCCGGGTACGCGCACAGCCTGGTCAGCCTGACGAAGCAAATCGAAGGCGGCGCGTCGATCGGCGACAGCTCGTCCGTCGGTGCGATGAACATCCTGCTGATGGGCCTGGAGAGCCGCACCGACTTCGAGGGCAACACCCTCAGCGCGGCCCAGCTCACGCAGACGCACTCGGGCCGTGCGGACGGCAACCTGGGCGCGCAGGACACCGACACGCTGATCCTCATCCACGTTTTCGCCGGCGGCCAGAAGGCGGTCGGCTACTCAATCCCCCGCGACGACGTCGTCAACTACCCGCATACGAGCGACGGGGTCACCGAGGGGAAGATCGACGGGGCCTACAACTACGCGTACACCCAGTACGTGAACGAGAACAACGGGAAGATGAG
>JBEKEK010000068.1:0-43055 GCA_050013875.1 Trebonia sp.
CGACCCAGGCCCAACCTGTCACCTACGCCAATGACACCAATAGGCGATGTCGATGGCGTAGGTGACAGGTTGCCCGCCCAACCCGAGTCCCGCACTACCGGCTACGGAGAAGAACATGCAGAAGGACGAGCTGATCCTGATCAGCGTGGACGACCACATCATCGAGCCACCGGACATGTTCGCCGGCCGGCTGCCGGCCAAGTACGCGGATGACGCGCCGCGATTGGTCCATCGCGACGACGGCACCGACGTCTGGAAATTCAGGGACACCATCATCCCCAACTCCGCACTCAACGCGGTCGCCGGCCGGCCCAAGGAGGAGTACGGGCTGGAGCCGCAGGGCCTCGACGAGATCCGGCCCGGCTGCTACGACGTGCACGAGCGGGTCAAGGACATGTCGGCCGGCGGCATCCTCGGGTCGATGAACTTTCCGTCGTTTCCCGGGTTCGCCGCGCGGCTGTTCGCCACCGACGACCCGGCATTCTCCCTCGCCCTGGTCCAGGCCTACAACGACTGGCACATCGACGAGTGGTGCGGCGCCTACCCGGGCCGGTTCATCCCGATGGCGCTGCCGGTGATCTGGGACCCCGAGGCGTGCGCGGCCGAGGTGCGGCGGGTGGCGGAGAAGGGCTGCCACTCGCTGACATTCACCGAGAACCCGGCGGTGATGGGGTACCCGTCCTTCCACACCGAGCACTGGGACCCGTTGTGGCGGGCGCTGTCCGACTGCGGCACCGTGCTCAACGCGCACATCGGCTCGTCCGGCCGGATGGTCGTCTCCGCGGTGGACGCGCCGCCGGACGTGATGATCACGCTCCAGCCGATGAACATCGTGCAGGCGGCGGCGGACCTGTTCTGGTCCTCCGCGATCAAGCGGTTCCCCGACGTCAAGATCGCACTGTCCGAAGGCGGCACCGGGTGGATCCCGTACTTCCTGGAGCGGCTCGACCGCACCTACGAGATGCATGCGACCTGGACGGCGCAGGACTTCGGCGGCAAGCTGCCGTCCGAGGTGTTCCGCGAGCACTTCCTGACCTGCTTCATCTCCGACCCGGTGGGCGTGCAGCTGCGGGACAGCATCGGCATCGACAACATCTGCTGGGAGTGCGACTACCCGCACTCCGACTCGATGTGGCCGGACGCCCCCGAGGTCCTCTGGGACGTGCTCGAGCGCTACTCGGTGCCCGACTCCGACATCAACAAGATGACCCATGAGAACGCGATGCGCTGGTACCAGTTCGACCCGTTCAAGCACATCCCCAAGGAGCAGGCCACCGTCGGCGCCCTGCGCGCGTCGGTCGAGGGCCACGACGTCTCGGTCCAGTCGCGCAGCCACCGCATCCTAAAGCCGGAGGAGAAGCTCGAGGCCTTCCGCTCCCGCGCCCGCGCGATCATGTCCGGCAGCACCCCAACCCGATAGCCTTCGGGTTCCCGACCCCCCGGCCCCTGGCGCTGGTCACGCCGCCCGGTTGCACCCAGCTTCAGACCCGGACCCGCTCCCGTCCCAAGTGCTCCGGCCTCGCCCCCAGGCTGTTCCCGTCCCCAGGGAACATTCTCGCCCCTGGACCTACCTCCCCTCCCGCCCTCGGCCCTTTCGGCCGTTGCGTCAATGCCCCTGCGGCCACCTCCGGTCCTGTCAGGTACGCGAACGCTATACGGATAACAGCAAGGTGCAGGCGGGGCCGGACCGGCCGACCTGTCGGCGGCTCATTCGGGGAGCCGTTTTGTCAGAGGGTGATGACAATCTGTAGGCATGTCAGTCCAGTCTGCTTACGATCGGGAACGTCTCAACCGAGTGCTCGCTGAGCAATTCGGGATGATTGGCCGGGCCCAGGTGCTTGAATGCGGGGTAAGCCGGGGAAGTCTCGATCACCTGGTGCGGCCGGGTGGCCGATGGCAGCGGATCCTCCCCGGCGTCTACGCGGGGACCAACGGCGCGGTGTCCCCTGATCAACGGGCCATGGCGGCGCTGCTCTACGCCGGGCCGAGGAGCCTGCTCACCGGGTCGGTCGCCGTCCGGCGACACCGGCTGCGCTGCGCTGGCCTCAACCAGGTCGATGTTCTCGTTCCCGCCGACGTGCGTATCCAGAGCGCAGGCTACGTGCGGATCATCCGGACCGGCCGCATGCCGGAGAAATTTTGGCGGACGCGCCAGATACGGTTTGTGACGCTTGAGCGGGCGGTCGCGGACGCGGCCAGGTCCATGACCAGCCTCGGCGATGTCCGGGCGGTCGTCGCCGAGGCGATACAGAGCGGTGGCTGCGATCTCGCCTTGCTGATCACAGAGCTTAACGAGGGCCCGGTCACCGGCTCGCGCTTCTACCGGATGGCGTTGCGGGAGACTAGCGCGGGCAGCCGGTCCGCCGCCGAGGGGGATCTGATGACCCTGATCCGCCGGTCGGACCTGCCCGAGCCGATGTACAACGCCGAGCTCTACACGGCCGATGGTGTCTTCCTCGGCATCGCCGACGCGTGGTGGCAGTGGGCGGGCGTAGTCGCCGAGGTGGACTCGCGCCAGTACCACCTGAGCCCGCTCGATTACGAACGCACGGTGATGCGGCACAACCGGATGGCGGCCGGCGGCATCAACCTTCTGCACTTCCTTCCAAGCACTCTGAAGAACGACCCAGCGACGGTCGTCGCTAATCTGCGTGGCGCAATAAAGAGCGGGATGGCCCAAGCACCTCTCCCCATCGTGGCCAAGCCGTCAACCCCGGCCTCGACCGCCGCGACACGAACTGCCGCGAACTGAGCCGCCGACTCCGCGCGCAGCCTGTCATCGACGCCAACGACCCAGGGCAACGCGACCTGTCACCCTGCACCAGCCCCGAATGCAACCTGTCATTTACGCCATCGACCTGCAACGACCTGTCATCTACGCCAATGACACCAATGGGCGATGTCGTTGGCGTAGGTGACAGGGCGGTGGCCTGTTGCGGGCGTAGGTGGCAGGTTAGTTTGGGTGGATAACAGCAAGAAGTGAGGCGCCTGGCAGGGTGTCCGCGCATCGGAAGAACATGAAGTACGCGGGCCTCGGTGGCGGGTCGGTCCCGGCCGTGGTCACCGAGCGGCTGACCGGGCATGGCATGACCGTCTACCGGGGTGGCGGTGGTGGCCGCTCCCGATGCGCGGCTGGACGAGCACGCGGCGGCGGTGCTGCGGATGCTGCGCGGCCACCTGGTGCCCCTCGTCTGCCGCTGCACGGATCTTGAGGCCCGCCAATGGGTTGGTGCGGCCCTCGCCGCTTAGCCGATGTTGCGGCTCGCTATGAGTGAGAATATGATTCTCTTATATAGTGAAGGAGGATCTCACGATGCCGTCACGCGAGCTGCCGTATCCGCTTTTCGACGCGGATAACCACCTGTACGAGCCGCCGGAGGCGATGACCAAGTACCTGCCCAAGGAGTACGAGAAAGCGATCCAGTACGTCCAGATCAACGGCCGTACCAAGATCGCGGTCCGGGGGCAGATCAGCGAGTACATCCCCAACCCCACCTTCGAGGTGGTCGCCAGGCCGGGCGCGATGGAGGACTACTTCAAGCGTGGCAACCCGGAGGGCAAGTCGCGCAGGGAGATCTTCGGCGAGCCGATGCGCTCGATTCCCGCCTTTCATGACCCCTCGCCCCGGCTGGAGGTGATGGACGACCTCGGCATCGAGCGCACGCTGATGTTCCCGACGCTGGCCAGCCTGCTCGAGGAGCGGATGCGCGACGACCCCGACCTCATCCACGCGGTCGTGCACGGGCTCAACCGGTGGCTTGAGGAGGTCTGGGGCTTCGAGTACAAGGGCCGCATCTTCACCACCCCGGTGATCAGCCTGCCGATCGTGGACAAGGCCATCGAGGAGCTCAACTGGTGCGTCGAGCGGGGCGCCCGCGCCATCCTCGTCCGGCCGGCCCCGGTCCCCGGCTTCCGCGGGCCGCGCTCCTTCGCACTGCCGGAGTTCGACCCGTTCTGGAAGCGCTGCACCGAGCTCGGGGTGCTGGTCGCGATGCACTCCTCCGACAGCGGGTATGCCCGCTACCAGCAGGAGTGGGAGGGCAAGGGCTCGGAGATGCTCCCGTTCGTCTCCAATGCCTGGCGCGCGATCGGCCAGTGGCGGCCGGTTACCGACGCGGTGGCCTCCTGGGTCTGCCACGGTGCCCTCTTCCGCCACCCGGAGCTCAAGGTCGCGGTCATCGAGAACGGCTCAGCCTGGCTTACACCGTTGCTCGATGAGCTCGCCGAGGCCTACAAGAAGATGCCGGAAGGCTTCCTCGGCAACCCGGTCGAGGAGGTCAGGAACCGGATCCACATCAGCCCGTTCTGGGAGGAGGATCTGGCCGAACTCTCCTCGATCGTGGGGGTGGAGCGGGTGCTGTTCGGCTCCGACTGGCCGCACCCGGAGGGCCTCGCCGACCCGATCCGCTACGTCGACGAGCTGACCAAGCTCAATGAGGCGGACCAGGCCAAGATCATGGGCGCCAACCTTGGTCGGCTTATCGCGGCCTGACCGAGGGCCTCGCCCGTCCGCCCCGATTCAGTTCGCCGCGGTGATGCCGTGGGCAATAAAGTCCCAGACCTCATCGGCGGTGACGGGGCGGACGGAGGCGCCATCAGCGTCGCCCGGGTAGGGTGCGCCGCTGGTCTGCGCCGTGAACATGACCGTTTCCATGGTCAGCGCGGCGATGCGGCGCGGCTGGAGGCCGGGGCGCAACTGCCCGCCGTCGGCCAGCCCCGCGGTTAGCGCGGTAAGCAGGTCAAGCAGCGGTGCGTGGGCGCGGCGGACCTCGGCCGGGTGGGAGAGCATCAGCCGGGGGGCGAACTCGGTGAACAGCGGCCGGTGCGCACTCGGGTCGGGGCGGGACAGCTCGAAGAGCAGCTCGACGGCGGTACGCAGCGCGTCAACCGGGTCGGTCTTGGCGCCGGCGGCGGCCGCGATCGCCGCGGTGGTCCGGCGCAGCGCGTCCTCGAAGAGGGCGAGCAGAAGCTCGTGCTTGCCGTCGAAGTGCTGGTAGAAGCTGCGCAGTGACTGGCTTGAGCGCTCGACCACCTCTTGCACGGTGAAGTCGGTGGTGCCCTTGTCGGTGATAACCGCCTGGGCGGCGTCGAGGAACCGCTGAACGCGCTGCTCGGCGCGGAGCTTGGCGGCCCGGGTGGACCGTTCCACCGCCCGCTGCCGCCACGTCGGCTCATCATCACCCGACGGACTCGCAACATCCACCATGTTCTGCGTCATGGGGCAATCGTACTGCACGGTTACGTTAGGCGACCTACCGCCCTGGTGAACTGCAATGCTGCAGAATGAGAGCGTCGCTACCGTGTACGGACGGTGACGGCTTCTATGCCGGTTCTCGCGACTTCCCGGCCGTTTCCCTGGCCTGGAAATTACCTGGCCATTTCCTCTTGTAAACCACCCGCCAACCAATCTAGTGTGCGTTCAGTAGGTTGGTTGAAGGGAGCCCCGTGGCCGATCAGAGGCGATACGCCACGCTCTTCGCCAAGGGAGAGGACCGGCGACAGCGGATCCTGACCGTGGCGCAGGAAGCAGGCGTGACCACGGCCGGCCTGCTGCACCATTTCGAGTCCAAGGAACAGCTCCTGCATGCCGTGCTCGACGCCCGCGACGCCGACGACCTGGCGCACGTGGACATGACGGGCGACGTCATCGAGCAGCTGGAGAAGGTCATCGACCGGTTCCAGCGGTCGCCCGATCTGATCGGGCTGTTCACTGTTCTGCAGAGCGAAAACCTCAACCCAGACGCCCCGCTGCACGACCGCTTTCTCGGCCGATACCGAGACGCGATCGCGATTGTCACCGAGTGCATCAGGCGGGGACAGCAGGCGGGCGCGTACCGCGCCGACTTTGATCCGGCCGTCAAGGCCGTGGAGATCATCGCCTTTCTTTATGGAATGGAGACTTCATGGCTGCTCGATCCATCGATTCCGCTGGACGACGTGTTCCGCGGCTACGCCAGCTCCCTCGCCAGTCAGCTAGCTCTCAGCCCCCCGTGAGGCACTCGCTCAGGCCGCGGCTGACGGCGATCGCCCCGAGCACGGCCGAGGCGGTGCGGTGCGCCGGCGGCTGGCTGTTCGACCAGGTGCTGGCGGGCTGGGACGTCACCGTGGTCGCGGTGGAGATGGGTGATACGCGCCCGCTGGAAATCCTCGGCGTCCGGGCGCGCCAGCTTGACGTCATCTATGAGGTCCCGATTCTCGGGCCGTGCCTGCAGTCGATCGCGGTGCGGACGGACCTCTTCCACGCCGACGAGCAGGTACGCCGGTTCGTGCTGGCCGCCGCGGGGGCAGGCGGGACCGAGGTCAGGCTCTGGGGTGACGTGTGGCCCGAGGACTTCGACGGCCGCGCCGACCCGGTGTCGCACCGGCTGAGCCTGGCCGCCCGCGCCTTCAAGGCGCAGGCCATGGCCGCGGCGGATCTTTCCGGTGAGCCGACGGCCGACACCGAGGTGTTCCGCCGCGGCGAGCTCAGGCGCCCCAGGCTGGTCCCCGCCACCCTGCAGAATGCGTGATTCCGTAGACTCGGAACATATGAGCGATGCGGATGGCCTGGCCTCGGCCTGGCTGCGGCGGCGGACCAGCCGCTGGCAGGATTGGCCGGAACGCCAGCTAGCCGCGCGCAAGAACGACCTCGGCGTGAGCGTCAGCGTGGTCATCCCGGCGCGCGACGAGGAGCGCACGGTGGGCCAGGTAGTAGGCGCGATCGCGCGACTCGCGGCCGACACCGGGCTGATCGATGAGGTCGTGGTCATCGACTCGGACTCCACCGACGCGACGGCACAGGTCGCCGCCGAGGCGGGCGCCACCGTGCACCGCGCGAACCAGGTGGCGCCCGACCTCGGCGCCTTCCCCGGCAAGGGCGAGGCGCTCTGGAAGTCACTGTTGGTAACCAAGGGTGATCTGCTTGTCTTCATCGACGCCGACCTGACGCACTGGGGGCCGCACTTCGTGACCGGCCTGCTCGGGCCGCTCCTTGACGACCCGCGGGTGCTGCTGGTCAAGGGGTTCTACGAGCGGCTATACGCGGGCGGTGACGGATCGGTCACGGCCGACGGCGGACGGGTGACCGAGTTGGTGGCCCGGCCGCTGCTCAGCCTCTGGTGGCCCGAGCTGACCGGCGTCGTCCAGCCGCTAGCGGGTGAGTGGGCGGCCCGCCGCGACCTGATGGAGTCGCTGTCCATCCCGGTCGGATACGGCATCGAACTGGCGGCGCTTATCGACACCGCGGCCGCGCATGGCCTTGACGCAATTGCGCAGGTTGATCTCGGCAGCCGGGGGCACAAGCACCAGGCAAGTCACGACCTGGCGCTGATGGCGGCGGAACTATTGCTGGTGGCCGAGCGCCGCCGGGTGGTGACCGGGCAAACAGCATCGACTGGCCAAACAGCTGTGGCCGGCCAAATAGCTGTGGCCGGCCAAATAGCTGTGACTGGGCAAGCAGCTGTGACTGGGCAAGCAGCAGTGACTAGGCAGGCGCCAGTGACTGGGCACACGGCGGTAACTCGGCAGGCGCCAGTGACCGGGCAAGCGGCGGTGCCGCTCGGCCAGTCGCCCCGCCAGCAGCCGGTTGAGCTGCGGCAGTTCGTCCGCGCTGGCGGCGAGATGCGGCAGCGCTCGCGGCCGGTTCCGGTGGACGAGCGCCCGCCGGCCCGCTCGGTCCGCGTCGCACCGCGCTGACAAGCACGTTCTCGTTGAATGGTAACAATATTCCGTAAGTCAGTAATCTGCTGATACCATCCGGCTCGCCTGCTAGCGTAATAGCTAACTAATAAGAAGGCTTGTCGGCATCGGTGACTAGCCTTACGCGGAGGCGACCTCAGCGTGACCGCCGGCTCCTGGCGATCGCCTTAAGGTGTGTTGTTTTTTGTTGGCCCCCGCCCGATAAGGCTTGCTAAAGACGGGAAATTTGATGGGTCCGGGAAGAGCTGACCAGGAGTGGCCGACCTCGCCCCCTCGCCTGGTTCCCCAATCGGATGGCTACGCCGACTACATCGACCAGTCTCAGGCAGGCCCGGCCGGGCCGCCCGCGGGGCTGGCCAACGGGCAGCAGGGCGCCGCCGGCAACGCCCTCGCCCGGGGTCTGGATAGAAGCCGGCCTGCTCACGCGGGGCACCGCAAAGATCGCCGCGTCTTCAGAGGAGCCAGCCGGTCCGGCCGCCAGCGGTCGATCAGATCCACCATCACCATCCTGCTCGTCATCCCGCTGCTCTCGCTGATCGCCCTGTGGGCCTACGCCGCGGTGAGCACGGTCGGCGGAGCCATCGCCAACAGGAACGACAACACGCTCAACCAGGAGCTCGGCGCTCCGATCGCGGCGTTGGTGGCGGCGCTTCAGGCCGAAGGGGCGGACACCTTCGTCTGGCAGAAGTCGCACGCCCTGTACCAGAGCGCGCACGGCCGCCTGCCGGCCAAAGCGGTGGAGGCGATGAACGCGAGCAAGGCCGCGATGGACGCGCAGCGCCCGCGCACCGACGCCGCCATCACCGATTTCAAGGCCGCCGCCAAGCAGGCGGCAAGCCTTGAGCCCGCGGGGGACAAACCGGAAGCCGCCACGCTGATCGCCGACCTGAACGGGGTCCCCCGACTGCGGGCCAAGGTTGACGCCGGCACGATGCCGGCGCTGACCGCGTTCGAGGATTACGTCGCCACGGGGTACGCATCCGACCCGTACGCCGGCGGGCTGAGCAACACCGACGGATCATCAATCGCCGAGTACAGCCAGGGTCAGGCGGTGCTGCAGGAGGGCGAGGCGGCGGAAGACATCGGCGAGGAGGCCTCTCTGGTCGGCGGCGTGCTCGCCGGCGGCGGCATCATGTCCCCGGCCGAGCACTCGTTGTTCGTGCAGACGGTCGATAACCAGCGGCTGCTCGAGTCGCTCGGCGCCGCGCCGATCGACTGGCAGGAGAGCCCCGACCCGTACGCGCCGGTGGATGCCTCCCCCGCCTTCAAGAACCTCCAGACGCTGGAGGACAAGATCGCCGCGGGCCGCCCAGGCGCACCGCTCCCGGTGAGCCCGACCGCATGGGAGGCGGGGGTGGGCACGGTCTTCGATCGGCTCAACGCCGCCGAGACCGCTACCCGGGGCGCCATAACCAGCGGGCAGGCGCGCGCTAGCGATGCCGTTGTCCGCAACGTGATCGTGGTCGGCGGTGCCGGGCTGCTGGCGGTCATCGTCTCCTCGGTCCTGCTGCTCGGGTTCGGCAACCGAATCAGCCGCGAGCTGACCGGGCTGCGCGGCGCGGCCCGCACGCTGGCCGACGAGCGGCTGCCGAGCGTGGTCGGACGCCTTCGGGCCGGCCGCGATGTGGACGTGGCGGTCGAGGCACCGCCGCTTGACCTGGGCACCCGGACCAGAGAGGTGACCGAGACGGCGGACGCGTTCTCCGCCGTGCAGCGGACCGCGGTCGAGGCGGCCGTCGAGCAGGCACAGCTGCGCAGTGGCGTCAGCCGCGTCTTCCGCAGCCTGGCCCGGCGGAACCAGTCGCTGCTGCAGCGCCAGCTGAAGCTCCTCGACGAGATGGAGCGGGCGACGGAAGACCCCGACGCGCTGTCGCAGCTGTTCCGGCTTGACCACCTGACCACCCGGATGCGCCGCCAGGCGGAAGGCCTGATCATCCTGTCCGGAGCGGCACCCGGCCGGACCTGGCGTCAGCCGGTGCCGGTGGTGGAGGTGCTGCGCGGCGCGATCGGCGAAATCGAGGATTTCGCCCGGGTCGAGCTGGTCACTGACTCACCGGACTTCGTGCAGGGCACGGCGGTCGCCGACGTGACCCACATGCTCGCCGAGCTAATCGAGAACGCCGTCCAGTACTCACCGCCGGGCACCAGCGTCCAGGTCAGGGGCGGCCGGGTCGCCAACGGGTACGCCCTCGAGATCGAGGACCGCGGCCTTGGCATCCCGCCCGACACGATGAACACGCTGAACCAGCGGCTGGCCAAGCCGCCGGAGTTCGACCTCGCCGACAGCGACCAGCTCGGGCTGTTCGTGGTCAGCCGGCTCGCCGCCCGGCACGGCGTCAGGATTTCACTGCGCGTCTCGGGCTACGGTGGCACGTCGGCCGTCGTCCTGCTGCCGAGGGCTCTTGTCGTGGCCGAGAACGAAGTCCCGTTCCTGCCGGGGAAGGCCTCGACGGAGGCAGCCGGCTGGGATGGGGCCGGGCCGTCCTCGGCACTAGCTGCCGGGCAACCGGCCGGACGCGGCCTCGGGACGGCGGCCCAGGCGCTGGCCGGCCGGCGGATGCTCCGGCCGGAACGCGGGCTGAACCAGGCTTCCCCCGGATCTACCTTCGGTGATGCGCCGTCAGCGGCCGCGGCGGGTGGGCTGGCCGGATCGGCCGGGTCCGGTACAGGCGGACTGCCCCGGCGGGCGCCGCAGACGAACATGGCACCGCAGTTGCGCGGCGGCCGCCCAGGCGCGCCCGCCGGGCCGCTGGCCGGCCGATCGCCCGAACATGCCCGTTCACTTATGTCCGCTATCCAACAGGGATTGCGCAGCGGTCGCGCTGCCGGTACACCTGATGAGACTGATTCCAGGACCGGCGGCGAAGATCCTCCAGCGGCATCCGGCTGGAGCCAATAATGAGCGGAGGAGCTTCCTTGGGAGAGCTGGACTGGCTGCTCGACAACCTTGTCTCGTCGGTTCTTGGCGTGCGGATCGCGGTCATCCTCTCTCCCGATGGCCTGTCACTTGGCCGGTCACCAGGGCTGAGCGAGGCCGACGCCGGCCACCTGGCCGCGCTAGCGGCCGGCGCGCAGAGCCTCGCCCGGGGCGTGGGCGTGTGGTCGGGCTACGGTGACGTGAGCCAGACGATCGTCGAGATGGAGGCCGCGCTGCTGTTCATCACGCCCGCCGGACGCGGAACCTGCCTGGCCCTGCTGGCCGACTCCACCGCTGACGCCGGCCAGATCGCCTATGAGATGGAGGTCCTCGTCAAGCGCGTCGGACAGCATATGATCGCGAACCCGAGGTTCCCCGTGCAGGATCCGGTCTCCAGGTAAGCCGCGGCCATGAGCGAGGACGACAGATACACCTACGAGGAGGCCGGACCGGTCTCCCGGCCGTACATGGTGACCGGCGGCCGTACCAGGCCGCGGGGCACGCGGTACTTCGACTTGGTCGATATGGTCGTCCGCAGCGCCAGGCTGACCGAGCCCGCCTCGGTCAGCGGCCCAGAATGCGCGCAGATCCTGGAACTGTGCCGCATCCCGACTAGCGTGGCGGAAGTCGCCGCGATCATCGGCCTGCCCATCGGCGTGGTCCGCGTCCTGCTCGGCGACCTCCTCTACGAGAACCTGATCGAGGTCATGGAGTCGGCGCCGCGCGGCGGAGTGGTCACCGACACGCACCTGCTGAGCCGCGTCCTTGAGCGCCTCCGCGCTCTGTTATCGGCGTTGTCGGCGTTACCGGCGGCATCGGCGTTACCCGTCCCGTCCGCAGCCCGTTGCCCGGGCCGTCCGGCGAGCGCCGCTACCTGGGCGGTGCGATTTCGTCGACCAGCCCCCAGCGCAGCGCCGTGGCCGCGGGCAGCCGCTGATCGCCGAGCATGAGCCAGGCGGCGCGCCAGCGGCCGATCCGGCGCACGACGCTCACCGAGCCGCCCGCGCCGGGGACCAGGCCCATGCGCACCTCTGGCAGCGCGAAGAAGGCGTCCGGCGCGGCCACGACCCGGCCCGCGTAAGCGGCGATCTCGGTGCCCGCGCCGATGCAGGCGCCGTGGGCGTAGACGGTGACCTTCGGTGCGATCCGGTCGATCACCCGCCAGGGCGCGCGGGAGAGCCGGACCAGCCAGGCCGCGACCAGGTCGGTCGCCGCGCCGAACTCGTCCAGGTCGCCACCGCTGCAGAAGGCGGCACCAGCGCCGCTCAGCTCCACCGATTCGATCGTCTCATCCGCCTCGGCCAGCAGCACCGCGTCGAGCAGCGCCTCGCGCACCGCGGCGCTGAACGCGTTCCGCCGCTCGGGCACATTGAGCAGGACCGAAAGCCGCGCGCCGTCCCGCCCGACAAGCACCGGTTCGGTGGCCGGCTGCCGCGGCCGGGCCGCCCCCCGCTCGCCTAGCCATCCCTGGAACTCCACCCCGCCTAGCAGCAGCGAGTAGGTGGCGGCCTCCGCGGCGAGCCCCTCGCCGGTGCCGAGCAGGGCCGTCTGCCGGACGAGTTGCCCGCACGCGATCGCCGCCCGGGGCGACCGCAGCACCGCCTCCCTTACCCGCTCGACCGCCGCCTGCGGCCCCGACGCCGCGTTCGGCGTGCCAGGAAGGTCATCAATGGGGATGATCGCGCGCCAAACCTGTTCCCGCCAGCTCTCTTCCGGTCCGCCCCTGCCTTCCCGCACCGGCGCTCCTCGGTCGCGGATTCCGGAGCTGCCGGGCGGGCGATGCCGCGCGGCGGCGGGGCGGTTCGGGCCGAACGGCTCGTTGGCGTGGGGCGGCATTGCCGCCTCGTGGGCGAAGGTCAGCGTCGCCGCGGTGATCAGCGGTTCCAGGCCCGCCGTGGGCGGTCCGGTGAGGACTCCCACCGTGAGGGGCAGGGCACCGGCGACGAGCTTGGCGGCCTGCCGGACGGACTCCGGCGGGGCTTCGAGCCAGCGGTCGAGATCCAACGCGACGAGCGGGTTGGCGGGCGCGCCCGCTGAGGTCAGCTCAAGGTCAAGCTCGGTGGCGAGCCGGGCGAGTTCCGAGGTAAAGCGGGGCACCGCGCACACCTCCCCATCCGAGCGAGCGGACCAGCGGGAGTAACCCGGGTCCGTTCAAGATAATCATTGTGAAATCCCGGCCGGACGGAAGGGCCGCCGGTCTAGACGAGAAGCCTGGTTGTCCCGTTAATGTGGCCTGGTGACTGATGAGAGTGCAGAGACTCCCGAGCCTGGTTCGCGGCCCCGGGAGCAGCGGCGCGGGCGCCGGATCGCCATGGACAAAGCGGAGCTTGACGCCTTCCTGCTTGAGGAGCGGACCTGCCGGGTCGCGACCGTGAGCGCGCACGGCCCGCACCTCACCCCGCTCTGGTACGTCTGGCACCGGGAAGCGCTCTGGCTTACCTCGATCGTTTCCAGCCAGCGCTGGACGGACCTGCAGCGTGACCCGAGGGTGGCGGTGCTGGTGGACGCGGGGGAGGAGTACACCGAATTGCGCGGCGCGGAGCTGGTCGGGTCGGTCGAGATCGTTGGCGAGGTGCCGCGCACCGGGCTTCCCGAGCCGCGGCTTGAGGAGGTGGAGCGGCTCTGCGCCAGGAAGTACAGAGGCACCGACGTCATGCAGCACGACGGCAGGCACGCGTGGCTCAGGCTGGCGCCGGAGAAGGTCACCAGCTGGGACTTCAGGAAGCTGTACCCGGCGCCGAAGGCGGCGTCCTGAGATGGGGGAGCAATTGGCGGAAGGCCAGCCGCCCATCCTCGAGCTGCTCAACCTGGAGTACATCGAGCAGAACCTGTACCGCTCTTGCGTGCTGTCGGACGCGCAGCGGCCGCGGCTCTACGGCGGCCAGGTCGCGGCGCAGGCGCTGTACGCGGCCGGGCTGACGGTTCCGCCCGGCCGCCTGCCGCACTCGCTGCACGGGTACTTCCTGCGTGTCGGGAGCCCACTGCGGCCGACTGTCTTCCAGGTCGAGCGGGACCGTGACGGCCACTCGTTCTCCGCCCGCCGGGTCGTGGCCATCCAGAATGGCGAGGTCATCTTCAACATGGCTTCGTCGTTCGCCGAGCCGCGGCCGGGGCCGGACCTGGACGCCGAGCCGGCCCCGGCGGCCCCGGCGCCGCTGACGGTCCCGGTCTGGCCGCGGCACTCCCATCAGGCGTCGTTCGAGTTCCGCAGCGGGCAGACGGAGCAGGACGGGTACCGGTTCCCGAGTAAGTTCTGGATCCGGTGCACGGAGGAGCTCGCCGATGACCCGCTGCTGCACGCCGCCGTCCTCACCTACACCTCGGACATCTCCAGTGGCCTGCTCAGCTTTGAGAGCGACGGCGGCCACTCGGGACCGAGTGTGGATCACGCGGTCTGGTTCCACCGCCCGGCGCGAATGGACCAGTGGACCTGGCAGGACCTGGTACCGCAGACCGCCGCGGGCGGCCGCGGCCTGTACACCGGGGCCGTCTACAGCGAGTCAGGTACGCGCTTGGCGACTATCACCCAGGAGAGCCTCTTCCGGGAGCCGAAGCCCTAATCGGATGCGCTGTCGGCAATGTCGGTGCCGCTGCCGCGGCGGTAGACCGGGTCGCCGCCGACGAAGGTGGCGGCGACAAGATCGGAGGCGAGGGAGCGGGCCGCCTGTGCTGGCGGGCAGCGGAGCAGGATGAGGTCAGCCGGGTAGCCCGGTGCCACCAGCCGGGGCACCCCCGGCGCCGCGGGGTCGCCGAGGAACAGCCGCAGCGCGGTGGCCGGGGCGAGGGCCTCGCCGGGCCCGAGGTTCGCCGGGCGGCGGACGGCCGACCGCATGACGTGCCACGGGTCCGCCCCGCCGAACGGCGCGTCGCTGCCCGCCGCCAGCGCCACCCCGCCGTCGATCAGGCTGCGCAGCCGCCACAGGTCCGGCCGGTCCTCCGGCGCGACGTCGGCGGCGTACTGCTCGCCCCGCTCGGCGACGAAGTGCGGCTGGCTGACGACCGTGAGGCCGCTCAGGTCGGCCACGGTCTCGGCCGGGATCACGGCGCCGTGCTCGATGCGGTCGCCCGGCCTGCGCCCCGCTTCGTCCAGCGCGGCGAGCGTGAGGATCAACTGGACGCGGGTTACGCAGTGCACCGCCACCGCCCGCCCGGCCGCATGCGCCTGCCGCAGCTGACCGGCGAGGTCACCCAGCGATGGCAGGGTGTCGTCATCGAGCATGATCTTCACCGGGCCGAGGCTGAGGCGCGCGGCTTGCGCCGGACCGGCGGCGAACACCGGACCGCGAACGTCGGCGCGTGCCATGCAGAGCAGCCGCTGCCTGATCGTCGCGTCGGCCACCGCGGCGGCGAGGCCGGCCAGGTCGCTTGCGCTGGCACCGGGGGTGGCGTCGGTGAAGCCGGTGACGCCGAGGGCGGCGGCGCGGGTGCTGACCGACGCGAGAGCGGCGGCGAGGTCGATCGGCGGGGCGGTAACGCGGTCAGCGAGCCAGCGGTCCATCCGCCACAGCCGGCCGGTCGCCCGGCCGTCGGCGCCGCGTTCCACTCCCGTTTCGCCGTCGGCCTTACCCCCGGCCCGGTTGCCGGGCTGGCCGTCGAGCCCAAGGCTGGCCAGCGCCGCGGAGTTCACCATCCAGAGCGCGCCGGTGCGGTGCTGTATGCGCACCGGGCGGCCAGGGGTCGCCAGCATCCGGTCGAGCGCCCACCGGTCGAGCGGGCCGGCCACCGACTCGTGGTAACCGACGCAGCGCAGCCAGCTGCCGGCCGGCAGCGCGGCGTCGGCCTCGCGCAGCCGGGTCACCAGTTCGGCCGCGCTCCCTACCTGCTCCGGCCCGACCTGGACGCTTGCCTGCGCGGCGGCCAGCGCCCGCAGGTGAACGTGATGGTCGTGCAGCCCAGGCAGCAGCGCGCACCCGTCGGCGTCGATCTGCGCTTCGCCGGCCAGCGCCCGCAGCCCCGGTGCGCACTCGCTGATGCGGTCCCCGGCGATCCGCACGTCGATCAGCGGAATGTTCGCCAGCTCAGTGCCGGCGTCACCGGTAACGTCGGCGGACGTCGGCCACGCGCGCGCGTTGCTGATCAGCACGCGGCCAGCCAGGCGAGCACTGCGTCGGTATCCGCGCCCAGCTCAGCCGCGCCGCGGCCGGGCACGGGGCGGGCAGGCGGCCGAACCGCCTGTTCGCGGCCGAGCCGGGCACAGCGCACGATGCCGTCGGCGGTGACCTCATGCGGGCCGTGGTCGACAGCCGGGGCGGCGGCGAAAGCGGCGGCCACCCCGCGCATGGACAGGTCGATCAGTTCCCCGCCACCTCCGGCGACCGACCGGGTCACCGCGAGCGCGCCGCACAGGCCGGTCAGCGGATCGGCGATGGCGTCCGCGCAGAAGACCGGCTCGCCGTCGTCCGAGCCGGCGCCAGCATCCCGGCCGCCGCCAGCCCACCCGACAAGCCCGCCGGCCACCGCCGCGTCATCCCCGAAGGCGACCCGGTCCGCTTCCGCCCGGCCGTACCCGGTAATGCTGAGCCAGACCTGGCCGTCCCGGTGCCCGATCGTCTCCGGGGCGAGCCCGAGCGCGGCCAGCGCCCGCGGCCGGGAGGCCTCGATCACCACGTCCGCCGTCGCGAGCAGCACCGCCAGCGCCGCCCGCCCGGATTCGGACCGGAAGTCCACGGCCACGCTGTGCTGCCCCGCATGCAGCCAATCGAAGAACCGCCGGTCACCGGCCCGTGCCCCATCCGGCCGGTCCGCGCTCTCGACCTTGATGACCTGCGCGCCGGCCAGCCCGAGGAGCCGCGCGGAGAGCGGGCCGGCCCACATCGACGACAGGTCGACGACGACGGCCCCCGCGAGCCGCGCGGCGGGGGAGCGGCCGGCGATCCGGCTGACCTGACCGGACGGCGGTCCCGGCCAGCCAGTCCCCGCCGCGGGGCCGGGCGCCCGCGGCGGCAGGGCGGCCGCGGGAACCCCGAGCAACTGCGCCGCGTCCGCCAGCGCCATCGCGCCGGTGCGGTCGGCCGCCGCCGCCAGCGCCGCCCAGGCCCCGTCGGTCCCGACGGCGCCGCCATCCAAACCATCATCGCGCCCAAGCACCCCGAGGATCGCGGGAACCGCGGCCACGTCGTCGGCCCGGCTCAGGCTGACGGCGCACCACCCGTCGGCCGCGCGCAGCAGCCGGGCGGAACCACCGGCCGATTCCCGCCCCCGCCGGCTGAACCCGGCCAGCGCCGCCCGCCCCGCCAGCAGCTCAGCCGGATCCGCGCGCACCTCAAGGCCCACCCCCCCGGTCGCCTCCGCCAGCTGCCGCACGGCCAGCCCGAGCTGGCCGAAGGCCGCCGCCGGGGACAGCACCGGCGCGCCGTCGGCGTAGCCGGTGAGCGCCATCGCCCCGGATGCCGCCCAGCCAAGCACCGGGCACTCATCAAGCATGAGTCAATTATCGGTGGCGAGTTCGATCTGCCTGACCGGCTGCCAGCCAGGCCCGACCTCGTGCATCCGCTTGAGCCTCGGTGGTGGTCCTCGACAGGGGGGCCAGTAATCCAGGTGCACGCGAACCGCGCAGCAGGGTATTTTTTGCCGCGCGGCCGAAGACCGGGCTCTGGCGGGAGGCGGGTAGCCGTTGAGGCTGTTTCAGTGGGACCGGGACTTCGGGGTCTTCTTCTGCACACAGGGGATCTCCAACATCGGCGACGCCGCGTGGAGCGTGCTGATCCCGCTCTACGTCCTGCAACTGACGCACAACCCCCTCCAGGTGAGCGCGATAGCGGTCATCGAGGCGGTCTCGTTCGCGGTGCTCCGGTTGCCGTTCGGTGCGCTGGCAGACCGCCTGGAGTGCCGGCGGCTGATGATCGCCGCGGATATCGCCCGGACCCTGCTGACCGCGGTTATCCCGCTGGCCACCGCCCTGCACGCAGCCACGCTGACGGTGATCTACATCGTCATCGTCCCGATCGAAGCGTTCTCGGCGCTGTTCGACTCGGCGGCCGGCGCTGCTGTCCCGATGCTGGTCACCGAGGACAAGCGAGCGGTGGCCTACGCCTGGCAGGAGAGCTTCGAGTCGGTGGCCTGGGTCATCGGCCCGCCCGTCGGCGGACTGCTCGCGGTCGCCTTCGGCACCGGGAAGGCGCTGGGATTGGACTCCCTGTCCTTCCTGGTCTCCGTCGCGGGCCTGCTCGCTATCAGCAAGCGCTTCGAGCCCGAGCCCGATGCTGCCGACGAGCCGGTCTGGGCGTCCATGCGGTCCGGCCTGAGGCTGATGACCGCCGATCGGGTGCTCCGGCGCGACCAGCTGATCTGGTCCCTTTACTCCATCCTCGGCGGCAGCATCGTGCTCGGCTTGGTCTACGTCGGCACCAAGGGCGGAACCGGCGACGCGGTCCTCGCCACCCTCGCGGTGGCGGCCTACGCCGCCGGGTCGGCCGTCGGCACGCTCGCTGCTGCCAAATTCGAGAACGTGCCAAGCCTCTGGCTGGCGGAAGCGGTGGGCCTCACCGTGGCCGCCGCGGGCGCGGCCCTGCTGGCCGTCGGCGGAGTGGCCGCGATCATCACGGGGGGCGCCCTGTTCGGTCTCGGCGAGGGCCTGGTGCTGGTATTCCACCTGACGCTGCGGGCCAGGGCGACGCCGGACGGCTACTTCGGCCGGATCACCGGGGTGGCCGCTGTGGCCGGCCAGATCACCTCCGGCCTCAGCATGGTCTGGCTCGGGCTGGTGCTGCGGTTCGCACCCGGCCGGACCGCGTTCACCGTCCTCGCCCTGGCCGCCTTGGCCCTGGCCGCGGCGGTAGCGCTGGCGCTGGCGCCCAAGCCTGGCTGATCGATGCCGGCCGCATCGGCCGGAATCCCCGCTGTCGGCTCGGTAGAATTTTGGCGGCGTGTCGCGAGATCATCATTAGTCAGCGGGTAAATCAGGTTGCCGTCCGAGGTCAACCCCGAGCCGATCCCGCTGGGCATATCGGGCGATGGTCCGCGGATAGTGTGGCCTGGTGAAGGATGCGGCAATCTGGTCAAAGGGCGCGCGGTGGGCGGTCTGCGCCGTGGCGATGATCGTGCTGGCCGGTGATCAGGTGAGCAAGTCCCTGGTGCTCGCGGCCCATCCCGGCCCGGGCGGGCGCGGCCTGGTCTCGGTGCGGCTGGTCAGGAACACGGGCGCGAGCTTCGGCCTGGGCGCTGGTCACCCGGTCGTGGTCGTGCTGGTGGCCGTGGTGATCATCGCGGTCGTCGCGGCGCTGCTCGCCCGTACCCGCGGCAAGGCCGCCGCGCTGTGCCTGGCCGCGGTGCTCGGCGGGGCGCTGGGAAATCTGGCCGACCGGCTTTTCCGTGCGCCGGGCCTGGGCCGGGGCGCGGTGGTGGACTGGATCCACGTCTCCTTCTACCCGGCCACCTTCAACATCGCCGACCTCGCCATCCGGGTCGGCGCCGTCGGCGCGGTAATCGCGATGCTCGGCATCGGTGCGCGCGGCCCGTCGTGGCGGCCGAGGCGCGCGCCCGCCGCCGATTCGCTCGCACCGCACGACAAGCAGGCTGACGCGTAGGCTGTGCTGCGTGGAAATTCGCGTAGCCACCGACGAGGACTGGCCGAGCATCTACCCCTTCTACGCACAGATCATGGCCGAGGGCAAGACGTACGCCTTCCCCGAGCGGCAGACCCTGGAAGAGGCGAAGCCGTGGTGGATGGAGCAGCCGCCCGGGCGCACCGTCGTCGCGCTCGACGAGGGCAGGATCGTCGGCTCGGCGAAGATGGGGGAGAACCGGGCCGGGCGCGGTTCCCACATCGGCACCGCCTCCTTCCTGGTGGACCCGGATTGCCGGAGTAAGGGCGTGGGGCGGGCGCTTGGCGACTACGTCATCGACTGGAGCCGTTCGGCCGGCTTCCACGCGATTCAGTTCAACGCGGTCGTTGAGGTCAACGAGCCCGCGGTGCACCTGTGGAAGTCACTGGGGTTCGGGGTAATCGGCACCGTCCCCGAGGCCTTCGACCACCCCGAGTACGGGCTGGTCGGCCTGCACGTGATGTACCGTCGGCTCTGATCCGCGCGAGGTGACACCGGCGAACCGGCGGACCTTGGCCGCGATCGAGTCCGAGCTCAGCAGGCTTATCCGCTATGACGACGAATCGGTCGTGCATGAGGCCTGGATCCGGCAGCGGTACCAGCGGGGCTTCGCCGCCAGCTACGCGCCCGCCCGGTCCGAGGCCGTCCGTACCGCCTGGCACGAGGCGGGCCACGCGGTCGCCGCGCTCTGGCTTGGTGCGCGCTTCAGCTCGGCCAGCATCCGGGCCGGCGGATCGACGTCGGGCCGGGTGCACTCGATCCAGGGCGGCGGTGAACTGTCCTTCGTCATCGACGCGGCGGGCCAGGTCGCCGAGCGGCTCAGGACCTGGACTCTGCCGGAATCCGACTCCGAGCTACGCCAGTGGCTGGCCAGCTGGCGCGCCGACGGCGGCGACGCCCGCCGGTTCCGGGCCGGCCTGCGCCACCGGTTCGGCGCCGACGAGGCCGCGGCCTGGCGGTTCACCGCGGCGACGCTGACGCCGCTGCGCCCGCGGATCCGCCAGCTGGCCCGCGGCCTGCTCGTCCACCCCAGCTACCTGCCCTACCAGGTCGCCGCCGCCATCGCCGGCCTCCCGCCCAGTGAGGGCCTCCCACGCAGCGAGGGCCTCTCGCCCAGCGAGGCCAGTGTGCCAAGTGAGGCCAGCGAGCCCAGTGAGGCCAGCGAGCCCAGTGCGAAGGATGGCGTGTGTCGTCGGCGCTCCTGAACATCCTGATCGGCCTGGTCACCAGCGTCCTCAGCGGCGCCGCGGTCCTGCTCTGGCGGCGCGCCGCAACCAGCCGGATTCTGCACCGCAAGGCGGCATTCTTCGGGCTGCGCGCGGGCAGCCCGTGCGTGATTGTCATGAACAACCATTGGCAGTTGCCGGGAAGTGCGAGCCACGACGATGTCCAGGTGATGCTGGAGATAGCCGCCCTCGCCTATGAAGCCGGCTGCCCGGTCAGCGTGATCCCGGCCGACGAACTGCGCGAACGGGACTCCGATGCTGTCGAGTTCTGCGTCGGGGGCCCGCTTTCCAACCCGCGCACAGCCGCTCACCTCGCCGCTTACCTGCCAGGGGTTAAACAGCGGCCCGTCAGCGCCAGAAGCGACTCGGGTGCCATCGTGGTGGGCGGGCGGAAATTCGCGTTCAAGCGAGGCCGGCAGGAACATGCCCTGGTCGCGAAATTTACCCCCGCGCATTCGAAATACCCCGTGATTGTGCTATACGGGCAGCGGGCCATTGACAGCCGGGCCGCCGTCAATTTCCTCAAGCAGAGCTACAGGACGCTGTCCAGAACGGTCGGGTCCATCAGCAAATTCTGCCTGATCATTCAGGTGATCTCATCGGATACATATGGCGCGCAGGCGGCGGAACTGGCGGCCGACGTCACGTCGGCCGCTTTCACCGCTCCCGAGCACCCCTCCGCCGCGGCGGCCGTGACCTTACGCCAGGGCCACGGCGATGGCGTGCAGGGCCAGGCCGACGCCGGCCCCCACCACCGTGCCGTTGATGCGGATGAACTGCAGGTCGCGCCCGAGCAGCAGCTCAAGCTGGCTCGACGTCTGCTCGGCGTCCCAGCGCTGGATGGTCCCGGTGACCAGGCCGGCCAGCTCGTCGTGGAACTGGTTGGCGAGCGCCCGCGCCCCCGACTCGACCACCCGCTCGAGGCTCGCCTGCAGGCTGGTGTCGGAGGCGAGCCGCCGTCCGCCGGCCGCCAGCGCGTCGGCCAGCCGGCGCCGCAGCTCAGACTGCGGGTCGGCCGCCTGGATGCGCAGCGTCTCCTTGACGTTCTTCCACAGCGACGACGACCAGTCGCGGAGCAGGGCGCTGCCGAGGATTTCGCGCTTGATGTTCTCCCCGCGCTCGCGCAGCTCCGGTGAGGTCTCCAGCCGGTCGGGGAGTGCGGCGATCCAGGCCTCGAACTGCTTGCGGGTCTCATCCTCGGGATCGGCGGCCATCGCCGCCAGCCGTTCGCGCAACCGGGCGTACAGCCGGTCGAAGGCCCGCCCGTACACCATGTCGGGCACCCAGCGCGGTGCCTCCGCCTCGAACCGGTCGCGGAGCTCCTCGAAATGGTCGGCCAGGTAGCGGTCGGTGCCGGAGGTGATGGTGTCGAACAGCTCGGCGTGATGCCCGCCCGCGATGATGACCCGGACGAGCCGCCCGGCCAGCGGCGCGACCTCGACCGAGTCGGCCGCCCGGGTCAGCTCCTCGGTCAGCACCCGCTGGACATCCTCATCGCGAAGCCCGTCGGCCGCCCGGACGACCATGTCGGCCGCGTGGCCGGCGAAGCGGGCGGCGTTGCCTGAGTCGGTCAGCCAGTCGGCCAGCCGGGAAGCGATGTGGCCGGAGCCGATCCGCTCGGCCAGCACGTCCCCGTTGAGGAAGTTCTCCTGCACAAACTGGCCTAGCGTGGCGGCGAACTGGTCCTTGCGCTCCACGATCACCGCGGTATGCGGTATCGGCAGGCCCAGCGGATGGCGGAAGAGCGCCGTCACCGCGAACCAGTCCGCGACGCCGCCGACCATCGCCGCCTCGGCGCCGGCCTGCAGGTAGGAAAGAAAAGTGCCGTGCGCGCCGACCGCCGTCACCACCACGAACAGAATCGTCACCAGCCCGAGCAGGGCGGTGGCCCGCCGCCGGGCGGCGGCCAGGCGGCGCGTGCGCACCTCCACCGACTCGCGCTTGATCGTGGATGCCGGCGAAGCGGACATCGGCGCGGCAGGTTCCATCGGCAGCCCCCGGTCGGTCGGCGGCGCGTCCCATGCCCGCGTCCGCGTCAAGCGAGTAGTTCCATCTCAGGTCATCCCAAGTCTTCCAGGACGGCCGTGATGACTCGCACCGGATGTCCCGATGTGCACCCGCATAGCGTGGCTCGCACCGCGCCTCATTGCCGCACCGCCCGGCGCCCTCGGCAGCATGAGGGACCGGGCGGTGCCGACGGTTACTGCACGTTACTGCACAACTGACGGCAAAGGTCAGGCACACGCCGAGGAGAGGTTGCCGATCGCGGTGGTCAGCGTGGTCGTCGCCTGCGCCTGGGTCTCGGTCATGGACTTCCCGAGCGCGGTGATGAACGAGCCGAGGGCGGCCTTGCCGCCGGGTGAGGTCAGCGTGGCCTCATCCTTGGTGAGCGTGGCCAGGTATGCCTTCAGGGCCGCGGTGGCCTTGGACGTCGACTCGGTCTGCAACGGCGTCAGGGTGGAGATAACCCCTGAGCTGATCTTGTTGATGGTCACGCAGTCCGCCGCCGACGGCTTGGTGGCGGAGGCGGCCGCGGTCGAGGTGGCCGACGCGGACGTCGCCGGGGCCGAGACCGACGCGGTGGCCGACGTCGCCGACGCGACCGGCGTGGAGCTTGACGATGAGCTTGACGATGAGCTGCAGCCCGCGATGAGGGCGCCGCTCGCGGCTAGCACGGCCAGGGTGGAGAGCGAGGAGCGTCTGGACATATTCAGGAACCTCCATGGGAGTGGAACGGAGCGTTGCATCTCATGAGAATCTGGTTCTACCATAAGGATCAGACAATGTGACCTACATGGCGATGGGAAATCCCACCGATCCCACGGCAGAAAGGGACGTCACATGCTGCCGAGCGACGCCAAGATCATCTCGGTTGATGACCACGTTATTGAGATAGCGGCCAAAGTCACGCACACGCCGAGGAGAGGTTGCCGATCGCGGTGGTCACGGTGGTCGTCGCCTGCGCCTTGGTCTCGGTCTCTGCCTTCCTGAACGCCGTGATGAACGAGCCGAGGGCGGCCTTGCCGACGGGCGACGTCAGCGTGGCCGCCTCAGTGGTGAGCAGGGCCACGTACCCCTTCAGGGCCGCCGTGGCCTTGGATGTCGACTCGGTCTGGATCGGTTCAAGAACCGCGACGACCCCCGAGCTGATCTTGTTGATGGTCACGCAGTCCGCCGCTGACGGCTTGGTGGCGGAGGCGGCCGCGGTCGAGGCGGCCGACACCGAGGCCGAAGCGGACGTCGCCGGGGCCGAGACCGACGCGGTGGCCGACGTCGCCGACGCGACCGGCGTGGAGCTTGACGATGAGCCTGGGGATGAGCTGCAGCCCGCGATGAGGGCACCGCCCGCGGCTAGCACGGCCAGGATGGAGAGCGAAGAGCGTCTGGACATATCAGGAACCTACAGGGGAGTGGAACGCGGCATCTCATGAAATCTCATCGATCCCCACGGCGGAAAGGGACGTCACATGCTGCCGAGCGACGCCAAGATCATCTCGGTTGACGACCACGTTATTGAGCATCCCCGGGTCTGGCTAGACCGGCTGCCGGCCAAGTACGCGGACGTCGCCCCCCGGATCGTCAAGCTTCCCGACGGCAACGACACCTGGCTCTACGAGGGGAAGCAGTCGGGCAACTTCGCGCTCAATGCGGTGGCGGGCAAGCACCCGCGGGAGTTCGGGATGGATCCGCGCAGCTACGACGACATGCTGCCAGGTTGCCACGACATCGCCGACCGCATCAAGGACATGGACATCGAGGGTGTCTGGGCGCAGCTCTGCTTCCCCAACTTCGGCGGCTTCGCGGGCAGCACCTTCTTCGCCGCCAAGGACAAGGACCTCGCCAAGGTCTGCATCAGCGCCTATAACGATTTCATCCTCGACGAGTGGTGCGGCTACGCCCCGGACCGGCAGATCCCGCTGATGATGACGCCGTTCTGGGACGTCGAGGCGTCGGTCAGGGAGATCGAGCGGACCGTGGCCAAGGGGGCGAAGTCGATCTCGTTCATCGAGGCACCGCACAAGCTCGGCCTGCCCTCCTACCACACCGACCACTGGGACCCCATCCTGCGAACGTGCGAGGAGCTACGGCTCCCGCTGTCGATGCACTTCGGCTCGGGCGGGATGCCGCTTGGCCTGGCGCCGGACGGCGACTTCTTCATCAGCATCGCCCTGTTCGGCGTGAACTCGATGAACGCCACCGTCGACATGCTCTTCTCCGGCATGTTCTACAAGTTCCCCAACCTGAAGGTCGCGCTGTCCGAGGGCGGGATCGGCTGGATGCCGTACATCCTAGAGCGGATGGACTACTCCTGGGCCCGCCACAAGTACTGGTGCGACGTCAACCAGGACAAGGTCCCCTCCGAGCTGTTCCGCGAGCACATCTACGGCTGCTTCATCGCCGACCAGTCCGGCATCGAACAGCGCCACCGCATCGGCATCGACAACATCATGTTCGAGAGCGACTACCCGCACTCCGACTCGAACTGGCCGCACACCCGCAAGATGCTGGCGGACGCCCTGGCGGAGGTGCCGGACGACGAGGCCCGCAAGATCGTGGAGCTCAACGCCCGCGCGCTTTACCACTTCGAGTGCTAGCAACTTAAGAGCAAAACCAAAGCTCAAAGACACTAAAAGCAGTTGGAGTAACGCACGCGTTGCTTCGCCTCGCTGCCACACCTTCCACGACCACGGCCGCCGAACACAGGAGGACTTAACCCATGACGGAAATAGCGGCGGGCAAGCGCCTGCGCAGCCTGGTGTGCGGGACCGAGGTCATCGTGGTGCGCGCACCGGACCGGCCGGTCGAGCTGACCTGCGGCGGGTCCGCGATGACGGGCGAGGCCGCGGGCGCGGCCGCCCCGCCCAAGCCGGCCGCGGGCGAGGCTGCGCAGCTCGGCAAGCGCTACATCGACGAGGCGACCGGGCTCGAGCTGCTCTGCACCAAGCCCGGCACCGAGGTGCCCGCCGCCGACGGCCGCCCGCTCACGCTCAAGACCGCCAAGCCGCTGCCCGCATCGGACTGATACGCGTTGAACATCGTCACGCTCCTGGATATGGCAGCGGCCCGGCCACCCCGACCGGATCGCCGTCGGCCGGCTCCGGTCGACCGCCGAAGACGCGGCCCCGCTCACCTGCCCGGAGCTGCTCGAGCGGGCCAGGGCCGGCGCCGGTGCGCTGCGCGAGCGCGGCGCCGGCGAGCTGGTATACCTCGGCGTCAGCGGCAACGCCTTCGCCCAGGCCCTGTTCGCCAGCGCCTGGGCGGGCATCCCGCTGGTCCCGCTCAACTACCGGCTCGGCCGCGACCAGCTGGCCGAGCTCCTTGGCCGGCATCCGGGCGCGATCGTCGTCTCCGACCTTGACCCGCCCGCCCGCGGTCAATGGCGTAGCCGACAGGGTGCCAACCTGCCATCTACGCCATCGTCAGCGCCTACTGGTGTCGTTGGCGTAGCTGACAGGTTGGGTTTTGATGACCGAGCTCTGGAGGCGGCCGTCCTTGAGGCCGCGAACGCCGCCGCCGGCGGCCCTCCCGAGAATGCCGTCTTCCGGCCGGCCGGCCGGGACCTTGACGCCCCGCTGCGCCGGTCAATCGCCGAAGCCCCGCCGGACGGCACCACCTTCAATTACGGTGCCGATGGCCGCGCCTGGATCTCCGTCATCACCGCCGACGACAGTGCCGATCCCGCCCTCACCCGCCAGGTCCTGAACACAGCCCTGGCCGCCCTGAACCGGCTCTGACCCGCCTCCCGTGTCTACCCAGCCGTCCGGGTTTTCGGTGTCCGGCTGGTACCAGACCGGCTGCCCGGTTTAACGCGGCGTCGCGGCCGGATGGACGGTTGGCGTGGAAGCGGCCTTTCGCGGTGCGGGTTGACCGGTGCCGCGGTAGCTGATCTCATCGTCTCTTGCGCTTGTCCCGCGTCTACGTCCGCCTTCAGGGCGGAGAAGGAGGCCGTGTTGGCCGGTATCCCGACCACCGACGCGTCACTGACGGTGCCGGTTGGCCCGCCGCCGCCGTTCGACCCGGAGCTGCGGCCCGCCCTGGCCGCCCTGAGCTCGCGCGGTGGCCTGGTGCTGTCCCTGGAGGCGATCCCCGCGATCCGCCAGGCTCCGTCGCCGTTCCCGGTGCCCACGCTCGGGGAACTGCGGCGCGACGGCGCCTTCGCGGTGTCAGAGCGGTCGGTGCCCGGCCCGGACGGCGCGCCGGACGTCTCGCTGCTGATCTGCCGCCCCGCCGGCATTGAAACCCCGGTCCCGTGCCTGTACTTCATCCACGGCGGCGGGATGATCATGGGCGACAACCGCAGCGGCGGGTTCGCCGGCGCGCTCGCGCACGCCGGGAAGCTCGGGGCGGCCGTGGTGTCGGTGGAGTACCGGCTCGCGCCGGAGACGCCGCACCCGGGTCCGGTCGAAGACTGCTACGCGGGCCTGGTCTGGGCGGCCGGGCACGCCGGCGAGCTCGGCATCGACCAGGCCCGCGTCATCGTCGGCGGTGCCAGCGCCGGCGGCGGGCTCGCCGCCGCGGTGGCGCTGCTCGCCAGGGACCGGGGCGGCCCCGAGCTGCTCGGCCAGCTGCTGCTGTGCCCGATGCTTGACGACAGGAACCAGACACCGTCGTCGTACCAGATGGCGGGCATCGGGCTCTGGGACCGCGGGGCGAACGAGGTGGGCTGGACGGCGCTGCTTGGCGCGGCCCGCGGCGGCCCCGACGTCTCACCGTACGCGGCCCCGGCCCGCGCGGCCGACCTGTCCGGTCTGCCGCCCGCGTTCATCGACGTCGGCTCGGCCGAGACGTTCAGGGATGAGGACGTGGCCTACGCGACCGCCATCTGGCAGGCCGGCGGCCGGGCCGAACTGCACGTGTGGCCCGGCGGCTTCCACGGCTTCAGCGGCATGGTTCCCGACGCCGCCGTCTCCGAAGCGGCCACGGCAGCGCAACGCAACTGGCTTCAGCGCATCCTGGCCGGCTAGCAGTTCAAATTCTCTGTGGAACGGACCGTGGGCAGCTGTCCACGGTCCGTTCGCACGTCGCGGCGGCCAAGCGGATGACCTCGCCCGTGCCGGTCTCCGAACGATTAGTTCCGATCTCCAGCGCCGTCATCACACCATGCGCACCGCACTTCTGCCCGAGCCCGGACCGCGACGGGTGTACGGGCTCGCGACGCTGGTGAACACGTTCGGGTTCGGCCTGGTGGTCACCTCCCTGGTGCTTTACTTCACCCGGGTGGTCCACCTGAGCAACGTTCAGGTGGGCCTCGGCCTCACGACTTCGGGCCTGATCGGGCTCGTGGCCGGGGTGCCGGCCGGTTCCCTGGCCGACCGGTACGGCCCCCGCGCGGTGGTCCGGGCGACCTTCCTTGTGCAGTTCCTCAGCGCGCTCGGCTACCTGTTCATCCGCGACTTCGCCGCCTTCCTGGTCATCGCCACCATCGACATGCTCGCGATGAACGCGAACCAGGCGGCGGACGGCGCGCTGCTGCGCCGGGTGGGCGGCGATGACGCGGCCGTCTTCCGCTCGGCCACCCACGCGATCACCAACGTCGGCATCTCGCTCGGCGCCGTCGGCTGCGCGGTCGCGGTGCAGATCGGCACCGCCGACGCCTACCGGGCGCTGATCGGGGTGAACGCGCTGACCTTCCTCGGCGCCTGGCTGGTGAGCGCGAAGCTGCCGAAGTACGAGCCGCTGCCCGCCCCCGATGACGGCCCGCGCCTGGGAGCGCTCGCCGACCGGGCATTCGTCGGCTACGCCGCGCATAACGCGCTGATGAGCATGCAGTACTTCATCCTGCTGGTCCCGCTGCCGCTCTGGATCGTCAATCACACCCGCGCCCCCGGCTGGAGCGTCGGCGCGCTGCTGCTGCTCAACACGTTCATCGTGATCGCGTTCCAGGTCCGTGTCGGGCGGAACGTGACGACGCTCAGGCAGGGCGGCGCCGCCGTCCGCCGCGCGGGGCTGCTGTTCATGGTGAGCTGCGGCGCGATCGGCTTCACGGCCGGCCTGCCCGGCTGGGCGGCGCTGTTGCTGCTGGCGGCGGCGATCGCCGTCCTCTCGGCGGGCGAGCTCAACCACGCGGCTGGCACCTTCACCCTGGACTTCGGGCTGGCGCCCGCCCACGCCCAGGGCCAGTACCAGGGCCTGGCCGGACTCGGTCTGGGCGCGGGCGGCGCGGCCGCGCCGACCCTCATGATCGGTCTCTGCCTGACGTTCGGCACCGTCGGCTGGATCGGCCTCGGCGCCTTCTTCGCCATCCTTGGCCTGACCGCACCCGCCATCGCAAGCTGGGGCGAGCGCACCCGCCCGGCCTTCCGCACCGAGTCCGGGCCGGAGACCGCCATCCCCGTCGGGTCGGCCGAGTCGGTCGCCAGGCTCGCCTGATCAGCGGGGGCAGCGCGCTCGCCCGCTCTTCTTCCCTTAAGCGTGCGCGCCTATTGCGGTTGACTGAGTCAACGAATTATCGTTGACTCAGTCAACCGAAGGAGGACCGATGGCAGGTTCGATCGTCGCTGAGCCCGGGGCCGCGGACCCGACGGCCGCGCAGGTGGCCCAGGTCCGCGCCTTCAACCGCTTCTACACGAACGTCATCGGCGTGCTGCACGGCCTGTACCTTGACTCGCCCTACACGCTGACCGAGGGCCGGCTGCTGTTCGAGATCGCCCGCCACGGCAGCGTGGAGGTGTCCGAGTTGCGCCGGGCGCTTGATATCGACGCTGGCTATCTCAGTCGCGTGCTGACCCGGTTCGAAACGGAGTCCCTGGTGACCAGGCACCGCTCGGCGGGCGACGCGCGCCGCCAGGAGATCCGCGTCACGGACGCCGGGCGTGCGGCCGTGGCCGAGCTCGACCGGCGCGCCGCCGGGCAGATCGCCGTGCTCCTCCGCGGTGCCGACTGCGACCGGGTTCTCAACGCGATGCAGGTCATCACCTCGGAGCTCGGCCGGCCCGAGGGCGCGGCGGCCGGACGCGAGATCGCCCCCCGGGTGCTGTCGCTGCGGCCGTCAACCCTCGGCGATCTGGGCTGGGTGCTGCAGCGGCACGCGACCGTCTATGCCGCCGAGTTCGACTACGACGACAGCTTCGAGGCGGTCTGCGCGCGCATCATCGCCGAGTACACGGAGCTGCGCACGGCGCACCCGGACCGCACCGCGGGGTGGATCGCCGAGGTGGACGGCATGCCAGCGGGCTCGGTGTTCTGCGTCCCCGACAGCGAGACCACCGCCCGGCTTCGGCTGCTGCTCGTCGAACCATGGGCGCGCGGCCTTGGCCTCGGTGCGAAACTCGTCGCGCAATGCCTCAAGTTCGCCCGCGAGGCCGGTTACGACGACATCACCCTGTGGACCTACAACCGCCTGGCGGCGGCCCGCAACGTTTACCAGGCGGCCGGCTTCACCCTGGCCGGCGAGCACGCCGACGACGCGTTCGGCCACCAGATGATGAGCCAGACCTGGTCGCGCGCCCTCTGAGTACGGCCGAGGTAACACCGGGCCTGAACCTAGCGGAGCGTCTACCGCTCGCACGGACCTGTCCACCGCCCGTTCCGCCAGGAAGCCGGCCCTGATCGCCCGCCAGAGCGGCCTCGTCGGGTACGGCAGGCAGTCCTCGGCGTAGTACCACCAGAAGTAGCCGCCCGCGTAGTAGGGCAGGCGGACCGGGAGCCCGTAGTAGTACCGGACCAGCGAGCTGGCCGCGCCGATGGTGGCCTTGGTCACCGGGTCGTCCAGGCCGATCTCGCCGAAGCCGACCCGCGCGCGCGGGTACAGCGCGTGCAGGGAGCGGAAGGCGGCGGTCCAGGTCCCGGGGGAGGGGCGGCGCCCGCCGCACTGGTCCTCGTAGTACGAAAGGAACACGTAGCTCAGTCCGTCCCGCACGGACACGGGCACGTACTTGCGGGAGAAGGCCAGCGGGCTCAGCTCGCCCGGGCCGTCACCGCATCCGGCGTTCTCGTAAAGAGTCAGCGCGGTGCGCAGGTGCCGGGCAGCGACCAGCCGGTAGGCGGTCGTGAGCTTCGCCGCGACGACCGGGTAAGGCCCGGTCCAGTCGCCGTTGACCTCGTTGCCGATCTCCCAGATATCGATCCCGGCGCCGAACGAGGCGAGGTAGGCGCTCACCCGCCGCTGGTAGGCCGCGGTCGTGATGGACGTCTCGTCGGCGGAATCAAGCAGCTCCCCCATGAGGTAGCTGACAGGGTGCAGCGCCCTGACGGCGGCCGCATAGGCGCGCGGCGGCTGCGTCACGTCGAAGTAGAGCCGGGTTACCGGCATCACCGGCAGGTGCCGGGAGCTCGCGACGAGCCCGCCGAGGTCGGACACGTCGTCGGCGGTTACCCCGGCGAGCACCCGAGGCAGCGCGCGCTGCGCCGGAATGTCCAGGCTCCCCGGGCCGACGGCCCGGGGAGCCTGGCCACCAGCGAGGACGCCGCTTGCCGCGAGCAGTCCGGTGACGAGCAGCGTGATGGCCGCCGCGCGGCCGGGCGGCCCCGTCAAGCGCGATCCCATGATCGCCATGGTCCTCCCGGGGGAAGCGCGGCCGACGCCCGGGGGAGGTCGGGAAGCAGGCGTCGGCCGCGCTCGCTGACTCAGCTAGGCAGGCCGGTGCCGGTCGGGCCCACGAAGGTGTAGCCCAGCGCCTTTATCCCGGAGACGATGGACTCCAGGACGCTGAGCGGCTCGGACGGGTCGAAGAAGAAGCTCGCGGTGGACTGGGTGACCGCCAGGTTCACCTGGGCGTTGCCGACCAGGTTGGCCGCGGTCCGCGGCGGGTTGTTGTTGACCGAGGTCGGCTCGTAGTCGCCGAGGTTCTCCGGGACGATCCGCTCCCCGTACAGGTCGTACACCTCATAGGGGAAGAACTGGCCGAAGATCCGGCTGTAGTTGAGCGGCTGCCCGCTGAGCTGGCCGCTGACGAAGATCTCCCGCTCGTAGCGCGTCTTGATGACGCTGTCGATGGCGGCATAGTCGGCTGCCGAAGCGAAGTAATGCGGGGTCACCCAGACGGTCGGCGGCGTGAGCCCCGCGGCGGTGAACAGTGCCTGGCCGGCCTTTGCCCGACCGAGCGCCCAGCTCTGCGAGTCACCGGGCACCGGACCCTCCCAGATCACCCAGTCGGTGTTCTGGCACGGGTCATCGAAGGTGTAGGGCGGGTTCTCGGTGGTCGCGCACTGGGCACGGTAGAACTCGGCGTCGTCACCGCTCACCCCGTCATAGGGGTTGGCGACGTTGGAGTACTGGTGCGTGTATCCCTCCTCGTTGAGGCTGCCGCCGTGCGCCTCGGCGTACTTCAGCGCCGTCACCAGCGCCGGCGCCTGGGCGAGGGTCTCCGTCACCGGAACGCCGCTGTTGTAGTAGCCGTTCGGGTCGGTGTACTCGGGGATGACGTTGATGCTGAACGGCACGCCCTGGCTGGACAGGTAGTTGGTGATGGCGTCGAGCTCGGTCGGGTCGTTGGTCGCGCTGACGTCCTCGAGCCGGACCAGGGCCACCCGGGACGCGGTCGCCGTCGGGGCAAGCGCGGGGAACAGCAGGTCAGAGAACGCGACGTAACGGTCGGTCTCGCTGAGGTAGGAGAAGGGGATCTCCCCCACGTAGGTGATGTTGCCCGACTTGATGGCCCACGGGAAGCTGGTGCCCGTGGTCTGCGCGATCGGCGCGCAGTTGACCGCTGCCCCGCTCGAGTTCGTGCAGTTGGCGCGGGCCAGGACCGTGACCGCGGCGGGGGTGGTGATGTCCGGGGCGAGCACCTCGGCGCCCGCGCCGGAATTGCGGCTGAACGTCTGCCCCTTGTAGCTGACGGTCAGCGGGTTGTCGGTGGTGTCGAAGTAGGAGTTGGACGGGTCCCAGCCGTAGGCGGCCTTGAAGGCCGTGTCGGCGGCGCTGCCCTCGGCCCCGGTGACCTGCCAGATGTTGTCCCCGGCCCAGATGACCGGTTTGGTGGTGGTCACCGCATCGGACAGGAACGTGGACGGGATCGGCTCGTTGTAGGTGGAGCCGAGGTAAATGGTGGCGGTGTAGTTGTTCACCTGGCCCGACACGTAGTCCACGACCGGCTCGGCGGTCACCGAGCCGAAGTGGGTGGCCAGGTTGCCCGCGGCGATCGCGTACAGCTCGCCGAGCCAGCCCCACGTGCCGGTGGTGTCGTACAGCACCAGGGCGCTCGCCGTGCCTGGGCCGTTCCCCCAGGTCACTGCCTCAGAGGGGGCGAGCGCGGCGGCGGCACGACGGCTGGCGGCGGCCTGCGCCTTGGTCAGCGGGTGCACCGCGGCCCGGTTGGCGGCCGTCCTCGCCGCGGCGATCGCCTGCCGCACCGCCGGGGACACGATGGCGTCCGGCGGCTGTGATCCCGCGCGCGGCGTCGGCCTGGCGTGCGGCGGCTTAGGCGGCGCGGGCAGCGACGGCGCATCCAGCCCCTGGTTCAGCCGGTGCCCGTGCCTGAAGCTCTTGGACGGCGCCGCGTGCCCGGCGGCACCAGCCGACGCGGCGGGCGCGGCGGCCAGGGCAAGGGGGACGCAGAGCACGGCCGCGGCCGCGGCCGCCAGTCGCCAGTTACGCCTTTTTCGCATCTTGAACACGACGAGGTGCCTTTCTGTTCGTGCCGCTGCTGGCGGCGGTGCCCGCTGGAGCGCGGGAGCTTTAGCGGCGCTTGCCGGCGAACTCCTCCGCCGGCGGGCCGAGGCCGAAGAAGTGCGCGAGTGCGGCGACCGCGCGCCCGGCGGCCCGCCCGTCGCCGTACGGGTTGACGGCGTTGGCCATCGACGCGTAGGCGCTGATGTCGGTCAGCAGGTGGCCGACGGCGGCGACGATCTGCTCCTCGCCGGTGCCGACGAGCCGGACCGTCCCCGCGCTGACCGCCTCAGGGCGCTCGGTGGTGTCGCGCATGACCAGCACCGGCTTGCCCAGGCTTGGCCCCTCTTCCTGGACGCCGCCGCTGTCGGTGAGGATCACGGTCGCGCGGCTCATCAGCCGCGCGAACCCGGCATAGGGCAGCGGCTCGGTCACGATCACGTTCGGCAGGCCGGCGATCTCCGGGATGATCGCCTCCCGGACAACCGGGTTACGGTGCAGCGGGAGCACGATCCGCAGGCCCGGGTGGGTGCCGGCGATGCGGGAGAGCGCCCGGCCGACGGCCCGGAGCGGCTCGCCCCACGACTCGCGGCGGTGCGCGGTAACAAGCAGCAGCGGCGCGTCGTCGCGGTCGAGCCGGTTGAGGACCGGGTCTCCGTACCGCGGCTCGCCGAGGCCGGACGACTGCCGAACCGTCCAGAGCAGCGCGTCGATGACGGTGTTCCCGGTGACCACCACGGACGCCGGATCCACCTGTTCGGCGAGGAGGTTGGCCTTGCTGGTGGCGGTCGGGGCGAGGTGCAGTGCGGCCAGCCTGGTCGCCATCTGCCGGTTGATCTCCTCCGGATAGGGCGAGTACGCGTTTCCCGTGCGCAGCCCGGCCTCCAGGTGGGCGACCGGGATCTTCTCGTAGAAGGCGGCCAGCGCGGCCGCGAACACCGTCGTCGTGTCGCCCTGAACCATGACCGCGTCCGGACGGACCCCGGCCAGCAGCGCGTGCGTGCCGGTTAGCGCGCGGGTGGTGATCTCCGCGAGGGTCTGCCCCTGGCTGTGGATATCGAGGTCGAACTCGGGCTTGATGCCGAAGACGTCATTGACCTGGTCAAGCATCGTGCGGTGCTGCGCGGTGACCGCCACCTGGACGGTGAAGAGGCCAGATTCGTCGAGCGCCCTGATAAGCGGCGCTACCTTGATGGCCTCCGGCCTGGTGCCATAGACCACCATGATCGCGGGTTTGGATCGGCCAGGCGTCAGATCCTGGGCGGGAGGAAAATGTCCCATCGGTCAATGCCCTTCCTCGGGTAGCTGAACGACTCGGAACTGGCTGAAGGCTGCCTGGGAGTCCTCGCTGTAGAAGCCGATGGCACCCGACAGGTACGGATCATCGGTGTCGGTGAAATGGGTGAGGACCTGGCCGTCGGCCGAGACCGTGATCTGGTCACCGACCTGCACGATCCCGACGGCGTGGGGGACGCCGACTTCGAAGGCGGGGCGCAGCCCGGACGCGAGGAACCGCTCGCCGCCCGGGTAGGACGAGTCCTGCTTGGACAGCTCCCAGCCGGTCGGCTCGAGGGTCAGCGCGTAGAAGCTGTTGTCCGACGTGTAGTGCCAGATCACCCAGCCGACTTCCCAGGCATGGGGCTTGCCCGCGCGGCCACGGCGGAGCTGCCTGACGGTGCGCACCCGCAGCGTCGCGGCGAAGTCCGTGTATGAGGCGGCGGAGACGACCAGGGCCGCGTGGGAGGTGCCCGGGCTGGTCGCGGCCGCCGGGCTGAGCGAGACGGCGAGCGAGGGTCCCGAGCCGGCCACCGACACGCTGCCGTACCCGGTGAAGACGGTCGCCCAGGGATCCCGCGTCCCGCCGCTGAGCAGCCCCGTGTCGGAAGCGGTGGCGGTAGCGACCGTGCCCGCCAGCACGGCGGCCGCCGCCACCGCCAGCACCCGCCGCCGCCGCCGCCTCGTCGGCCGGCGTGACTGCCGCCCGTCGCCGGCGGTGCCCGCATTGCCCCCGGTGCCCGCATTGCCCCCGGTACCCGCGCCGGGTCCCGGTCCGGCCGTTGCCGCCATGGCCGCCGGCATTTCCGCGAGGGCGGGGGCAAGCTCAGGCAGGCTCGTCGCGGCCGTGCTGGCGACTGAGGCCGTGACGACCGGGGCCGGGCGGCCGGCCGCGGTGATGCTGCTGGCAAGCGGCGACTCTGACACCCGGGCGGTCTTGGCCCAGCCGGTCTGGCCCCGCAGCGTACGGCCAACCGCCCACCAGCCCGCCGCGTACCACATCAGCCCGTAGCAAACGTAAAGGTGCGCGAGCGCGACAGTACGGGCCGCGCCCACGCCCTCATGCCGCTCCCGTGCCCAGTAGACGGAGCTGAAGGCGAGTGCCGGGCCGAACGTCAGCGCGTACGTCGAGGCGATCCACCAGCCCGCGGGGTTCTGGCCCGAGACCGCCTCGAGTGCCGCGTTGGCGAGGGACGCCAGGAACGACGCCGACAGCAGGGAGGCGATGAGCAGCACCGCCGGGCTTGTCAGATGGTAGATCAGGTCAGCCCTGGCCCGCCTGGGCGCCTTGCGCAGCACGAGAGGTATCAGCCGCCATGACTGCAGGTGACCCTGGAACCAGCGGGACCGCTGCCTGATCAGCCGCCTGAGCTCGACCACCCCCTGCTGGTGCACGGCGACCGCCGAGCAGTACTCGTTGCGCCACCCGGCCGCGATCATTCGAATGCCCAGGTCCAGATCGTCGGTGAGCGACCGTGACCACGGGCTTGACCCGAGCGACAGCATTGCCGACAGCCGCATGAACTGGCCGTTGCCGCCAAGCCCGACCGAGCCGAGGTGGCGCCGGCCGCGCTGGAACACCTCGGTGTAGATGACGAACTCCATGTCCTGCATCCGCGCGAGGGTGCTCGTCACCCGGTTGTTGATGCGCACCCCGATCTGCACCGCGCCGACTGTCGGGTCAGCGAAGATCGGCGCCACCGTCCGCACGGAGTCCGGGTCCATCCGGCCGTCAGCGTCGACGACCACGACGATGACCCGGTCCGGGTCACGGCCGTCGAGGTGCCCGGCGTCCAGCAGGTAGCGGACCGCGGCGTTGAGCGCCTCGCCCTTGCCCTGCCGGGCCTGCGGCGGCCGCCTGCGAAGCAGCCGGACCCGGCCGCCGGCCCCCTCCGCCATCCCGGCCACGACATCGGCGGTGCTGTCGTCAGAGCCGTCGTCGATGACGAGGACGATGAAGTCGCCGCCCGGCATGGCCAGCAGCCGCTTCAGGCTGTTGGCGATGACCGCCTCCTCGTTCAGGCAGGGCATCAGGAATACGAAGAACAGGTCGCCCGCGGGCGTGGCGGCCGCCTGCGGAATCCCCGCTCTCGCATCCGCGCCCCCGAGGGAACGGCGGTGCCAGCCGCCGAGCGATTCCCGCATCCGGCCGCCCCGCCGCTTGCCGGGCCACTTCGGTTCCCGCCTGGACACCGAAAGCATGGCCATGCCATAGCAGACCCCGGTGGCGATCAGCGCCGTGGCGAGCAGCCCGAGCGACCGGTCCCAGGCGGGGTCTGTCCGGACCGCGCGGGCCGGCCGCCGGGGAATCGGCAGCGGAGGCGCGACCGGGTTGGCCGCCGGCAGGGATGCCAGACCCGTCAGCTCGCCGCGGCCGGCCCGGACCGTGATGCGCACCCGTCCTGGCAGCGGCGCATGGTCGGTGAAGCGCACGTAGTACTGCTCGCCTAGACTCGCGTTGACCTGGGCGAACGCCCGATCCCAGCCGCCTGGACCGAGCACTGGTAGCGCGAACCCGCCGCTGCCCGCGGCGAGCGCGTCATAGCCGGCCGCGCCGCCCGCAGTGGCGTCGAGTACGTACAGCGAGGTCCCGCTCGCCGCCAGCCAGGCGCGCAGCCGGGCGGCGGTGGCGGCGGCCAGCCGCGGGTCCGCCGCCACCGCCAGGATGATCGTGCGGCGGACCCGGGGACCGGCGGTGAACGCGGCCAGCGCCGTCTCCAGCGTGCCCGCGGGGCTGCCGGCCGCCCCGCGGTGCAGGCCCGCGATCGCCGCCACGGCAGGCGCGGGGTCAGCCGACAGCGTCCCCGGCAGCACCCCCGGTGTGGCGGAGTCCACCGCGACCATCCGTTCTCCCACGGGTAGCCCGGCAAGGAACTGGGCCGCCGCGGCCCCCTCGGCGGCGAACCCAGCCGGCGGCAGCCCGGTCGCCGGCGCGACCGCCAGCTCCACGTCGTCCGGCGAGAGTTGCCTGACCGAGGTGATGACGGACCGCCCGCCGATCGTGACCGAGAAGCCGTCGGCGGCCAGCCCGCGCGGCGCACCGGGGACCGTGACCACGAAGTCGACCTGGGGATAGCGCGACACGTCCATCCGGAGGACCGTCAGCCGCTCGATGTTGCCATGGCTCGCTGAGACCGGGGCTTCGGCTGAGGCCACGACCGGCATGGCTGGCGGGGGCGCGGCCAGTGCCCGGGTATTGCCCGGTGACAGCACGATCCAGGCGGCCAGCGCCGAGACCGCCAGCACCAGGACGGCCAGCGACGAGACGGCCCGCCGGAGGACGGCCAGCAGCGGCCTTGGCCCGGTCACGGCGCGGGCCGGCGGTCGGCCTGGTCCTTGTGCCGACTGCCGCGCGCGACGTATCCCGCCATCGACAGCCCAAGCCCGGCCAGCAGGTACAGGCCGAACAGCCCGCCCGCGCCATCGAACAGCAGGCGGGCCGCCAGCCACAGCGGCCCTTCATTCGGCAGCGCCAGCCCGGCCCCGAACGCGGCCAGTCCCGCAACGCCTGCGGAGAAATACACCTGTGCTCCCCCAACGTGGTCACCTGCGCGCAGGCATGCCAAAGAGAACCGATTCCCAAGAACGTCGGACGCTTTTCCGACGGAGAATCAGCCCTGCATTGACACTTGGGCTTTACCTGTGCTTAGAGCTCACATGCGTTTCGCGGCAGCGCGTAGCCATCCTTAGCCGTCCCTGCTCTGCCATCGGTTAGGGCACGCTAAGTCGCGCTGGCGACTACATCTCCCGACCTATTTTTTACTGACCCTGACTTTTCCGCCAATTTCAGGATGGTGCGCGCGCACGCAGATGACAAGCCGCGGGGCGCGCTAGGCCGTTCAGTTATCTGAGCGGTCGGCGGGCAGGTCATGATGGGCCAGCATCGCCACGGCGGCCGCCCGGTCGGGCACCCCGAGCTTGCGGACGACCGCGGCGATGTGCACCCGGACGGCGCTCGTGCTGATGGTCAGCGCGCGGGCGATCTCCAGGGTGGACAGGCCCTGCGAGAGAAGGTCAAGCACCTCCCACTCCCGGCTGGTCAGCCGGCCATCCGGCGGGCCCGGGATCCCGGGCCGGTCGGGAGCGGCCCCGGCGGGCCGCCGCCACCGAGGCTCCCTGATGCGCAGGTGCCGCAGCAGCCGCGCGACAAACCTCGGGTCCATCGCCGCCTCACCGATCCAGACGCCGTAGATCGCGGCCGGCAGGTCGCCAAAGCCGACCGTCTTCAGCAGGTATCCCTGCACGCCGGCCCGGATCGCGGCGATCAGTTCATCATCCTCGGCGGACGCGGCCAGCATCAGCACCTTTGACCGCGGCAGCCGCGCCCCGATCTCCCACGTCGCCGACAGCGCCCCGCCAGGCAGTCGCACGTCGAGCACGCAAACATCGGGCCGCTCCCGCATCGCGCAGGACACGGCCCCAGCGGCGTTGGCCGCCACGGCGCAGATCGTGAGCCTGCCGTTCTTCTCTATCGCGATCCGCAGCTCCTCAAGCGCGAGCCGGTCTCCGTCGGCGATGAGCACCCGGATCGGCCGTGCCTGCTCTTTCTTGGCCAGGTCCCAGCCGATGTCCGGGCGCCCTGGCCGCGCGCGAACGTCCCTTATTCTGTCCATATCTGGTTAGCCCCCCTGTGTGACCCCGGCTCACGCATTTCTCAGCGTAAACGCCCGGCATGACCCGCACAACGCCGGTTACGAATATATTTCGCGACATTAGCGTTAGCATTCCGCTAACTAATTGATCACGAAGAATCAACCTTCCCGAAACAGACATAGCGGACATATCGGGACAGTAGCTGCCCCATCCGGATTTTTTGAATTCCCTGTTTCGAAGGAATTCCATGCGAGTTCCGGAGAAATTCCGTGCAGCGGCGCGATAACCGAGAAACCTGCATTCTCACCAATGTTCGCGAGCATCTGCAAGAACACAAGCGGCCGGCCGGCGGGGGGGATGGTGCTGACCTGCTCGCTGTCAACCCCCTGGGCCGCGCACCGCGGACGAGGTTGTTCCGCCAGTCCTTGCCCGGCCTGCTCCGCCGCGGCTGGCCGACCTGGCAGCCCGCTCTGAGCACGTTCGAAGTAAGCCCACCGCATCTGACTACGATCGAGGTAACGTGCGGCGGGGGAACCGCTGTCACTTGTGTCACTTGCGGTGAGGGGAACGGCCGGTGAGCGCTCCTGATGGCAACATGCGCGCCAATGCCAGGGTGGCGCTGATCGCGCTCACCGCCTCCACCGCATCGCTTGACGTGACGGCCGTCCTCCGGCTCGGGGGCGTCTTCGCCAGCGTCATGACCAGCAACCTGATCTTCGTCAGCGTCGCCATCGTCAAGACCGAAGCCGCCTTCGGCACCCGTTGCGCGGTGGCCATCCTCAGCTACGTCGCCGGCGTCGCCGTCGGCTCGGCGATCGCCCAGCCTTCCGGACACGAAAACCGCCTGGGCACCCGGCCGCTCAGCCTGCTGCTGACCGGGGAGTGGATGATCCTCGTCGGCTACGCGATCTGGTGGATGACAATCGGCGGCCAGCCGAAGGGCTTGACCCAGATCGTGCTGCTAGGCGTCATCGCCTGCGCGATGGGTGCCCAGAGCGCGGCCGCCCGGCAACTAGGCAATCCGAACGCCAGCACCACTTACCTCACCGGCACCCTGACTTCCCTGGTCAGCAGCCTGGCCGGCCGCCAGCGGCCCGACCCCGAGGCAGTGGCCGTGATACTCGCCCTGCTGGCCGGCGCCGCCGCCGGGGTAGCCCTCATCGAGGCCGCCCCGCTCACCGTCCCGCTGCTGGCCCTAGCCGGCGTCGGCGCCGCCGCCGCCCTCTCGTGGCGAATCGGCTACCGCACCTGACCGCGCCAAGCGGGGTCCGGACTTTACATAGCTCCCGGACATTGCATAGCTCCCGGACATTGCATAGCTCCCGGACAAATTGAAACGGTTCAACACGGCTAAAAATGTCTGGCCGCTATGTAAAGTCGCAAGAGTGTCCGGCTGCTATGCAAAGTGGGCCGTCGGTCAAGTGGAAACAGAGGTCTCTGTTAGTGGAGGGACTGCTGCGACGGCGGCCGTTCGGTCAGCGCCAACCTCCTTGGCTGCCGGCTAGGCGGTGGGGCCGATGATTTCACCGGATGGTCACGCGGTGGGGCCGATGATTTCACCGGATGGTCACGCGGTCGGGCCGACGATTTCACCGGACGGGGTGCGGCGGACGCCGCGGATGCCGGGTACGAGGACTACCAGGGCGCAGGGGACCGAGATCACGATCGCTGCCGCGACCAGGGTCGGGGTCAAGCCGGCCGAGGAGGACAGTGGACCGGCGACCGCGTAGCCGACCGGCATGATGACCAGGGAGACGAGCCAGTCGTAGGAGTCGACCCGGGACCGCACCTGGTCCGGGATGAGCGTCTGCATGGTTGCTGACCACAAGGCGTTCAGCGTGACCAGACCGAAGCCGCTCGCTGCGTTGGCCGCGGCGATCAGCGGCACGGAGCGGGAGAACGCCATCGCCAGCAGGGGCAGCGCGCCCAGCGTGAGCAGCAGGTTCCCGACCACGAGTGGGCGCTTCGGCTTGACCCGGAGCACGAACAGGCCGGCCACGATGGCCCCGGCGCCCCACGCCGCGGAGATCACGCCCCACGCGGTAGCGCCGCCCAGTGACCGCGCGGCGATGACCGGGCCGAGGACGAGGAAGGCGGGTATCGCGAAGTTCCAGCACGCGTGCGCGAGCAGGTTGATCCAGTACCAGGGCCGGATCGCGAGCTCGTGCCAGCCCTCGCCAAGGTCGGCCAGGAACGAGCCCTGCGCGGGCAGTGACCGCGGTGGCACCCGCAGCTGGGCCAGGCAGATGACGCTCACCAAAAACGAAGCGGCGTCAAAGGCGAACAGCCAGCCAGTTCCGAAGATGGCGATGAGCACGCCGCCGACGGCCGGCCCGCCCACGCTGAAGAAGCTCTGCGGCAGCCCGAGCAGGCTGTTGGCCTGCTGCAGCTCCTCCGCGGGTACGGTCTCCGGTACCAGTCCGGTCGATGCCGGGCCGAAGAACGACGCGGCGATTCCGTAGAGCGCGGCGCCCAGCCCGATCTCCCAGACGTGCGCGTGGCCGGTCAGCAGCAGCACGGCCAGCACCGCCTCGACACCGCCGCGCACCACGTCGGCCGCCAGCATCACATACTGCCGTCGCAGCCGGTCCGCCCACACCCCGCCGATCAGCAGGAACGCGACCCGCGCGACCGTCTGCACGGCCGCGATCAGACCGATGTCGGTCGCCGTCCCGCCGATGTGCAGCACCGCGAAGACCAGCGCGATCTGCACCACCGCGTCACCAAGCGAGGACGTGGTACTGCCCAGCCACATCAACCGGTAGGGCCGGCGCGCCAGCGGGCGGAGAGCTTCGGCGTACCGCGATAGGCGGCTCCGCCCGGCAGTCGTCGCGTCGTTCGCGGCATTAGGGTCGGCCGCGTCAGACGGGCCCGCGGCGTCCGTCGTCGGCGTCGGGTCAGTCGGGTGGGTTTCGTCGGGCCGGCCGGCCGGGACCGGATCGTCTGCCGCGTTCGTACCGCCCGTCCGGTTAGCCGGGACCGTTTCGTCCGTTCCGCCCGTCCCGTCTGTCAAAAGTCTCCTCCGTCCGGCCTCGGGCGATTTTGTCGTGTCTTGCGGCCGACAGCAACTCATTAACGGTGGCGTGAAAACACGCGTGCGTTAGGGATGAAGATTTTGAATTTTGGCGGCCGGGCAGGGATCTCCCGCGGTGACCGGTCGATCTTGAACGCTGCTAGCGGGCCACGCTGGGGACAACGGCACCGAACTCGGCGAGCAACTCCGCCAGCCGCTCCCGGTAGGCACGGACGTTGCGCAGCTTGATCTCTTCGTAGCCGCGGACCATGTCCGGCAGCCCCGCGATCTCTACCGCGAGGGCGTGATTGCCGGCCGTGAGGCCGCCCGCCAGCCGGGTGATCACGTCCCGGTACTCGGCGACCAGGGCCCGTTCCACCCGCCGCACCTCGGTCCGCCCGAACGGATCGAACGGCGTGCCGCGCAGCCGCCGCATCGCGACCAGGGAACGGAAGGCCGGCCGGAACCACGGTCCGAGGCTGACCTTGTTCCGCATCCCGAGGAGGCGAAGCACCGGCGGGTGCAGCCGGTACTCATAGCGCGCGCCGCTGCCGAACTGCTCGCTGATCTGCCTGGTCAGGACGGGATCGAGGGAGAGCCGGGCGACCTCGTACTCGTCCTTGTACGCGGCCAGCTTGAACAGGTTGGCGGCCACCGTCCGCGCCAGCAGATCGCCGTCGGTCACGTCCGCCTCCCGCGCCCGCACCCGCTCGACGAACTCGGCGTACGCGGACGCGTACTCCTGATCCTGGTAGGCGGCCAGTTCCGGCACCCGCCGCGCGAGCAGCGCCGCCAGCGACGTCTGCTCAGGCGTCTCGGGCGGCTGCTCAGCGGTCGCCGCGGGCCCGCTGACCGACAGCCGTCCCCGCCGGAACGCGGCGATGTTCGCCTCCGCCGCCACCCCGTTGAGCCGGATCGCGTGCTCGATCGCCTCCGCCCCGATCGGCAGCGCGCCGGCCTGGTAGGCGACGCCGACCAGGATCATGTTGGCGTACTGCTCGTCGTCGAACAGCTCCCGCGCCAGCCCGGCCGCGTCGAGGAAACGCGCCGCCGCCACGCTCCCCTCGACCGCGGACATCACCTGCCCCGCGCCGGGGAAGTGCCGGCCGGTGTCCACCACCATCTGCCCGGTCGGGACCTCGGCGGTGGAGACCACCGCCACCGTCCGCTCCGGGTCGGCGACCCGCAGGTTGGCGCCGTCGGTGGCGACCAGCGAGTCGCAGCCCAGGTACAGGTCGCATTCGCCGTCCGCGAGCTTGGCCGC
>JBEKEK010000069.1:0-37438 GCA_050013875.1 Trebonia sp.
CCAGCGGCCCCGGCGCCGGCGGACACGGCACACGTCTGGTCATCACACACTCCCAGGCACATAATGCCGCTCCCACCTGGTCATACCGCCAGACCCAGCCAGAGTCAACAAACCACCGCTAGGGCCGGCTCTTCCCCGGCTTCACGGTGTGACCTCTCCGCCCGCCGGATCGCGGTCCGGTGCTGGGTACGGCACGGGTCCGCCATCCGGGTCGTGTACCGCACGCCACCAGTCGGTGCCCTCGAGGGTCCCGGACTCGATATCCCGGATCAGTTGGCGGACATAGGCTAGCTCGGCCGCTCGCAAGGTGGCGCGGAACTCCCCTTCCACCCAGAAGAGCCGTGGCACTCGCTGCTTCTGGGCGAGTTCGCGCGCGGCATCTGCCTGGGCGAGTTCGGCTTCGAGGAGCTCGGCCCGTTCCCGCAGCAGTCCCGCCACGTCGCCCGGGGGGAGGGCGGGCAGGAAGGACAGGGCGGCCTCGAAGCTCGTGTAGTCCTTGACCGGGGTGGACATCAGTTCGGTGAGCCAGTCGTGCGTCTCGATCAGACCCGCGTCGGTAAGGCGGTAGACGGTGCGCTCGGGCAGGCGCCCCTCCCGCTTGGTCTCCTGGGGCTCGATCAGCCCTCGCTTCTCCAGCGCGGCGACCACCGCGTACAGGGAACCGTAGTTGAGCCGGACGCTCTCATGCTTGTGGCGCTGGCGCAGCGTGGTCGCCACTTCATAGGGATGCATCGGCCGCTCAGCGAGGCAGATCAGCACGGCCAGCGCGAGCGGGTTGCTGCGGCTGTGGGCAGGCACCTGGCCCCTTTCTCGACTACTCTAAATAGACTATATTTCCCGGAAGTCGAATGTCTAATCGCCGGGATCCCCGTGGGCGGGTGAAGTCACCGGGGAGTCGGCTCCGGTGTCCACTTCCGCGCCGAGACGGGGCGTGATCCGGTCCAGCCATCGTGGCATCCACCAGTTGGCCTTGCCGAGGAGCTCCATGACCGAGGGCACCAGGATGAGGCGGACCAGGGTGGCATCGATGAGGATTGAGGCGGCCAGGCCCAGTCCGAAGACCTTGAGGATCCGCAGTGGGTCGCCGAACACGAATGATCCGAATACGCAGATCATGATGGCCGCGGCGGCGGTGATGACGCGGGCTGTTTTGGCCAGGCCGCTGGCCACGGCCTCTGAGTTGTCACCGGTGCGGCGCCATTCCTCGCGGATCCGGGAGAGCAGGAACACCTCGTAGTCCATGGACAGCCCGAACAGGATGGTGAACATCATGAGCGGGATCCACGGGTCGATCGGGCCGGTTGCCCCGGTGCCGAGAAACGTCCCGGTCCAGCCCCACTGGAAGACCGCCACGATGACCCCGTACGCTGCGGCCACCGACAGCAGGTTCATGACCGCTGCCTTGAGTGGGATCACGACCGAGCGGAAGACGGCCGTGAGCAGCAGGAACGCGAGCACGATGACCGCGCCGATCACCCAGTAGAGCATGGCGGTGAGGTAGGCGGCCGCGTCGGTGCTGGCGGCGGTCTCGCCGCCCACCTGCGCCGTGACCCCGGTGCCGTTGGTGGCCGCGGGGATGACGCTGGCGCGCAGTGCGTGCACCAGCGCCTGGGTCTGCGCCGCCTGGGGGGATGTCGTCGGGTAGACGACGATGACGGCGGTGTCGCCCGCGGTGTTGAGCTGCGGGGGAGTGACGTAGGCGACGTCAGGGGTGGCGGCAATTTCGGCGTCAAGGTGGTTCAGCGCGGCCTGGTCTGGATGGCCGGGGAGCTCGGCGGCGATCACCAGCGGGCCGTTGAAGCCGGGCCCGAACCCCTCGGCCAGCAGGTCGAAGGCCTGGCGGGTGGTGAGCGAGGGGGGATCGTTGCCAGCGTCGGTGAAGGCCAGGCTCATCGAGAACAGCGGAATCGCCAGCAGCAGCAGGACCAGCAGCGCGCCCGCGCCGGTCGCCCACGGGTGGCGCTGGATGGTCCGGCTCCACCGGTACCAGAAACCGCCCCCTTCCGGCCTCGCCCCGCTTTTCAGGAGCCCGGGCACGTGCAGCTTGTCGATGGCGCGGCCGGAGAAGCCCAGCATGGCCGGGAGCAGAGTCAGGCCCGCGAGCATGACCAGGGCCACCGTGACGATGGTGCCGAAGGCGATGCCGTGCATGAACGGCAGGTTCAGTATGAACAGGCCGAGCAGGCCAAGGATGACCGTGCTGCCGGCGAAGAGCACGGCCCGGCCCGAGGTGGCCAGGGCAAGCACGACCGCGTCCCTCGGGTCCATGCCGTCATGCAGGCCCTGACGGTACCGGGTCACGATGAACAGCGCGTAGTCGATGCCGACGCCGAGGCCGATCATGATCAGCAGCTCGGGGCCGAACGTCGGCACCGTCAGTGCATGGCTGATCAGCTCCTCGGCCGCGAAGCCGAGGGCGATGCCGCCCAGGGCGGTAAGGATCGGCAGGCCCATGGCCGCCACTGAGCCGAAGGCCAGCAGCATGATGATGATGGCGGCGACGATGCCGAAGCCTTCGCTTGAGCCGGGCGAGGCGGTCACGACCTGGCTGATCGGGTCGCCGCCGAGGGCGACGGTGTAGCCGGGGTGGCGGAAGGACTCCGCGGTCGCGATGACGTTGTTGATCGCCGCGTTCGGCAGGCTGGTCGCCTGCTCGTCGAACTGGACCACGGCGAAGCCGATGTGGCCGTCCTTCGAGATCTGATGGGCGCCGGCCGCGGAGAACGGGCTGGTGACGTCGGCGACGTGGGGCAGTCTGCCGAGGGCGGTCACCATCGCGGCCGTGGCTGCCTGGCTGGCCGGCGAGCTGAAGGCGCCCGCGGTGCGGATGACCACGTCGGCCGGGCTGCCGGCCTGGCTCGGGAACTTGTCCTGCAGCAGGTTCTGGACCTGCTGGGACTGGGAGTTGCCCCCGGAAAAGCTATCGGAGTAGCGGCTGCCCGCGGCCTGGGAGATCAGGGTCGCGCCGATCAGGGCGAGCACCCAGATGCCCAGCACCAGCCGCCGGTGGTCATAGCAGAAGCCCGCCACCCTCCCCAGGGCGCTCTGCCCGGGCGGCCGGCCGGTGGCCGGGGTGGCCGGAAGGCGGGAGATGGTCATGGCCGGGCACCTGGTGGTGTCATCGCGCGGTTCCTCTCGGGCGGAGCAGCCCAGGCAGGCAGCTGCGCACTCAGACTCGATGTAGTGTACTCTACATAAAGTACCTTGATAAGGAGGCCGAACCATGAGCGAGTATCACGTTGTGCGGGAGTACCAGAAGCCGGTGCCGATCGTCTGGAAGGCGCTGACCGATCCAGCGCTCGTCCCGCTGTGGACCTCGACCGGACAGGGCGGCCGCCCCGAGGGCTTCAGACCCGCGGTCGGCGTCAAGTTCCGGTACATCGGCAAGCCCTTCCCCGGCTGGGACGGGATCGTGCGCTGCGAAGTCCTCGCCGCCGATGAGCCGATACTGCTCCGTTACGACTGGCGGAACAAGGAGACCGACGAACCGTCCATCGTCACCAACCGCCTCGAGCCGATCCCCGGCGGCACCCGCCTCACCTGGGACCACACCGGCTTCCACGAAATCGAGGGAATCTTCATGGCGCGGCTCCTCGGCCGGGTCCGCCGCAAGATGCTCTCCGAGGGCCTGCCCGCCGCCCTCAACGACCTAGACGAGCAGGGAAACCTCCGGCCGGGAAGCCAACTCCGCCAGAAAGCCTGAGATCGAGCCGGATCCGCCCGCCGATCCGACGGAGGTCGGGGCTCACCAGCCGCTCTGGGCGCTGGGGATGCGCTCGGCTTAGCGCGGTCTTGCTATCCGCCCGCGCCCGCGCCGATGGCGTCCTGCGCTCACTCTGTCGCGCCGGCCGGCTTAGGGACGGCGCTGCAGGGCAGTCACGGCCTCGTCAACGGAGGGGAACAGGTGGTCGGGTCCGAGCCGCTGCAGGATGGCGCCGTGCTTGAGGTCGTGGTGGACCAGGCGTGACGCCCGGGCGATCGCGAGGGTCACGCCCCGCTGTCCGAGCTCGGTGACCAGATCCCGCAGTGCCAGCAGGCCGGTGTAGTCGATGTCGGACACGCCGGCGGCGTCGAGGACGACGGCGTGCACCGGGCCGGTCGCGGCATCCACGAGGTGACCCACCCGCTGGCGGAGATAGTCGGCGTTGCCGTACCACAAGGGTGCGTAGACAAGATAGACCAGCACCCCGGCGACGCGCTCGGTCGGAACGCCGATATCGGCCGGGATCCAGTGGTCGGTGCCCGGCGCTCGCCCGAGGATCGTGTCCCGGGGCCGGGCGGTGCGCCAGGTGCGGTCGGCTAGCGAGAGGACCAGGGCCACCGCTAGGCCCTGCTCGATGCCGACCACGGCGACCACGAGAAGGGTGAGGGCCGTCAGCGCGAACTCGGTCCGGTCGAAGCGCAAAATGGCCCGCAGCTCACCCGCCCGGAAGAGCTTGGTGGCGATGAATACCAGCATCGCTGCCAGCATTGCCTGCGGCAGGTCGGCGAGCGGTCCGGTGAGCGCCACCACGACGGCCAGCACGACGACCGCGGCGATGGAATTGGCGAGCTGCGAGCGGGTACCGGACGCGGTCGCGATCGCCGTGTTGGGCGGGCTGGCGTCCACCGGGAATGCCCCGATCAGCCCGGCTGCCACGCTGCCTGCGCCGATGCCGATCAGGTCCCGGTTAAGGGTGCTGGTGGCAGGCACCCCGGCGCTTGGCCGCCTGATCGTTGCCGCGGTCTGCGCGACGCACACGAAGGCCACCGTGAGCACCAGGCCCGGCATGCGGCGGAGCTGCGAAAAGGAGACCGACGGCAGGCGGGCGTGCGGCAGCCCGCCGTGGACGGTACCGAGGATCGCTACGCCGTGGTGGGATGCCAGACCGAGCGCCCGGACTGCCACGATGGACAGGATCAGCGCCAGCAATGTCCCCGGGAGCCGGTGGCTGATGCGCTGGGCGGCGGCGATGATCCCCAGGACCCCGGCGGCGATGCCGACCGACCAGCCGTTGATGTGATTCAACTGGCCGGCTACCTCGCGGATTCCGCCGACAGTGGTGGTTCCCCCGGAGTTCACCCCGAGAATGACCGGGATCTGGCGGACGATGATCTCGACGGCGATCCCGGCCAGGACACCGGTGATCACCGGAGTTGACAAGAACTCCGAGATCCAGCCGAGGCGGCAGAGACCAACAGCGGCCAGCAAGCCGCCGACCAGCAAGGCAGTGAAGGCCATCACGGTGCCGTAGCTGGAGGTTCCGGCCACTGCCAGCGACGCCACGCCAGTGGCCAGTACCGGCGCGATGGTGGAGTCCGCCCCGACCGACAGGTTACGGTTCGTGCCGAGCAGGGCGTAAAACAGCGATCCGGCGACAAAGGCGTAAAGCCCCGCTACCGCCGGCAGGCCAGCCAGCCGGGCGGTGGCCATCTGCCCCGGCACCGCCACGGCGACCAGCGTCAGGCCGGCCAGCGCGTCGGCGCCCAGCCACGCTGCCCGGTAGCCCCGCAGCGTCGGCGGCACCCACCAGGTTGTCATGCCTCATCTTCACGCATGGCAGCCAGCTAATGTCCACCAGGTCAGTCCTGGCGTCAGTCGCTCCCGGGTCTCGCGGCGTGCCCTACTGTCTGAGCCGCAACGGGTTCATGGAGTCAAGAATCCGCAAGTTCGGGGAAGCGCCAGAATTCGGTGAGCTGCTCGGCAAGGGCTCTGCCTTGGTCGTAACCGGCTCGAGCGGCGGGCGGACGCCTCGACAGATCCATCAGATTGCTGCCGAATGCGTTGCGGGAGTCGCTGTCAGGGAGGATGGTTTCTACTCTGCTGCCGTGGGCGCGTAGTTCGTCGACCTGTGCCGCAAGATGCATGCCCCAGTCCAGCGGCGCCCGTGTTCTGCCGCCAAGTGGTGACAGCACCAGCACCCGCCCGTATCCGGCTGCCAGATCGGCATTCTCGCTGGATCGCCGGTAGCCGCCGTCGATGAATCGGCTGCCGTCGATACCGTAGGGAGGGATACCGAAGCCGTTGGCGCAGCTGGCGGCGACGGCGTCCACCAAGTCGACTCCGCTGTGGCGGTCGAACACGACCGGTTCACCGGTATGGGCATCGACCGCCACGATCAGCACCGTTCGTTCCGGCCAGCGCTGACTGGGCAGCCGGGCGGCGACCGTAGCGCGCCACCGCGTTTGCCCGGAGCCGTCCGACGCGGCATCCATCTCCAGCGCCGCCGTACCCAGTCTCCGGCGCATGTCGGCCGCATCCTCAGCGGCGCCGATGATCTCGCTCGTCCTCCGCATATGGTCGGCGGCCGGCCCGATGGGAGCGCGTCCGCCGTCGGATCCGACCGGACCAGTCCGTCGCTGGGGCGCAGCGGAAAGGATGTCGGCAAGCAGTTGGGTCGGGCTCGCGCTCGTTAGCTGCGCGGCGGCCGTCGATCCGGCCGACGTCCCGATGATCAGATCGGCCTCGGTCACGTCCAGCCCGGCGTCGAACAGGCCGGCGATGACGCCGATCAACCACGCATTGCCCGCCGATCCGCCACCACCGAGGACCAGCGCTCGCTCACCCGCGGCGCGCTCCCGCCTTGTGGCGGCGGCCCGCAGCTGATCCTGCTCGGACCTCGGCCGGTCGGCGGCCGTCGTCGAGGTGAAGTGCGGAGTTGAAAAAGGTGTTGTGTTCATGGGAGTCGCCTTTCGCGAGTTGCCTGGCGGGCGCTCCCGGTGGCGACTACCTCAGTCGCGCGATCGTGGACGGCAGCGGAGCACCCACTGCGGATACTGCGTTCATGGGACTCACCTCCTGCCGATGGATCACGATCGCCAAGACATTAGCACGCCGGCGACGCGTCGCGCAGCCGGCCAGCTGGCGCGCTCGGGCCGCCCCGAAGCGCCGAGTCGGGCGGAGAGCCGCTCATCAGGATGAGTGATCCGAGCCCGGTCGCGCGAGTCCGGCCTCGTCTGTACGCATTGGCTCACCCCATACCGGCTTCCGTGGGTCGTCCTCGGCTGGTGGCCTGCGTTGTTCACCTTCCCACAGAATCTGTGCTACAGTGAAATTGTGAAGAATATTACGGTCTCCGTTCCCGACGAGGTCTACCGCAATGCCCGGGTCGCCGCCGCGCAGCGTGACACCTCCCTGAGCGCGCTGGTCGTTAAGTACCTGGTGCGCTTGTCCGGGAGAATGGACGAGTTCGCAGGGCTTGAGGCGCTTCAGCACGAGGTCCAAGCGGAAATCCGCCAGTTCCGCGCCGCCGACCGACTGAGCCGTGACGAGGTTCACGACCGTGCAGTTCGTTGACACCAACGTCCTGCTCTACACCATCTCTCAGGACCCCGCCGAGCAGGACAAGGCCAAATGCGCCAACGAGATCCTCTCTGGCCGGGACTTGGCGTTGTCCGCCCAGGTTCTGCAGGAGTTTTACGTCCAGGCCACCCGCGCCAGCAGACCGGACCCTATTACGCACCGCCAGGCCGTGCGGCTCATCCAGTCATTCCGCCGCTTCCCCGTCCAAGACATCACGACCGCGATTGTCATGGCGGCGCTCGACGCTCGTGAGCGATTCCAGCTCTCGTACTGGGACTCCGCGATCATCGAGGCATCCCGGGCCATGGGCTGCAACGAGGTCCTCTCCGAGGACATGGGCGACGGCCAGGACTACGCAGGCGTCCGGGTCACCAACCCCTTCCGTGCCTAGCGTGCCTCTTGGAGCGTGCGGAGAATGCGTACCGCGGAAGTGCCGAGTCCGGTCGGGTTGCCGAAAGATTCCGGTCGCGCGGGATGTGCGTTGCCGATCAGGTCCGCCTCGGCGTAGCGGTGGCAGCCCCGGTGCCAGTTGAGGATCCCGGCCAGCCAGTTCTCCAGGTTGCGGGCATGGCCCCGCAGGGCCTCGCGGGTTGCGGTGTCGAAGTGGAGCGCGTCGGAAAGCTCGGGCAGTTCCACGGCGACGATGTCCCTGAACTGGCTCATCCGCGCGGCCATCAGGTCGCCCACGACCCGCATGGCCGTGGCCGCGTCGCAGTCGAGGAAGTTCTGCACCACGAGCACGCCGTTGTGGATCTCGCCCTCGAACTGGATCTCCTTCTGGTAGGAGAACACGTCGTTGAGCAGGCAGGCGTAATCGGCGGCGGAGTTTTCCATCGCGGCGACCGGGCGGAGCTTGTACAGCTCGTCGGGCACGATCCGGTGGTGGGCAAGCCGGGACAGGCTCATCGTCAGGTCCGAGCCGAACGTCTTGCGGCGCATCTCGATGTAGTCGATGGGATCGGGGATCCGATTCTGCGCCTGGTTGCCCAGTTCCCAGATCCAACTGGCGGTCATGTCGGTGATAGCGCGCCTGAACGCGCGGCGCTCGGGCGGTTCCATCGGCCCGGCCGTGTGCATCCACAGGTCGGCGAGGCCGCGTTCGAGCGCGCTGACCGGCACCGGCATCTCGGTGGGGTCGAGGGGCATGAACGTCTCGAGACGGGCGTTGCAGGCCTTCGCGGCGGGGATGTTCGCGCCGCGCCCGAAGACGATGGGGTAGTAGTCGTCGCCGTAGGTACCCCAGGTCAGCCAGCCGGTCGTCAGGTCAAGCTGCTCGGCGGTGGCGTCGGGGTGGATGCCCGCCGCGCATAGCGCCAGGTCGGCGGCGCGCAGCTTGCCCTCGTCCCACACGCCCTCGCCGAGGATGCCCATCTCAGCGGACCAGCGCACGTTCTGCGCGCGGGCGGCATCGAGGTGCTGGCTGAGGGTGAGCGCGAACGGCACGTTCAGCGCCGGGAGCTCGACGCCGCCGGCCGGCTGGAACGGGACGTGGGTGAAGCTGCGCAGCCGCTGCGGCGAGGTCGCCGCGAGCGAGAGCGCGATGCGTGCGCCCTGCGTGCCGATTCCCGACGGGCCGCCAAGGACCGGCACCGCCGCGGCGGAGCGGGGCTTGGTATACCTAGATGACTGCAGGTGCCACTCGTGGCCGCCCGACTGCCAGTCCTGCAGCCCCTTCACGTAAAGCCCGACCGGAATCCGCGCCGCGGCATCAATACCGTGGGCGTCGAGAAGGGCGGGCAGTTCGGTCAGCGCGGTGTGCTCGAACTGCTGCAGCCGGGAGGTGAGCAGGTCGTTCACCCGGTCGGCGGCCTGCTGGGCGCCGCAGCCGAGGAACCGCTCGAGCACGAGCACGCCGTTGGAAAGCTCACCCTCTTCGTGCACCTCACGCTGGTAGGAGAAGAGGTCGTTGCGCAGGTGCACGGCGTCGGCGAAGGTATCGCGGAGCACCTGCATCGGCCGTGACCCGGCGATGACGGCGGGCACCTCGGCGTCGCAGGCGTGCTCGATCAGGTTCGCCGACCACGGCGCCCCGCCGACCTTGCGGCGCATCTCGACGTACTCGATCGGGTTGGCGACCCGGCCGGCGTTGATGTTGGCGAGTTCCCACAGCGATTCGTCGAGCAGGTTACGCGTGCTCTCGGCGAAGCGGGCGCGCCAGTCACCCGAGCGGTCAGGCACGGTGCGGGACCATAGGTCGGCAAGCCCGGCCTCCACCGGGTTGGCCGGCTTCTCGTGGATCGGCCCGTCAGCCGGCATGAACGCGCGCAGCGCCTCCAGGTAGGCGCGGGCACCGTCCAGATCCCGGCCGCGCTTGAACAGCTCGAGGAAGTGGTCGTCGAAGTAGAACACCCACACGTACCAGTCGGTGACCAGGTCGAGCAGCTCGGCCGATGTGTCGGGGTGGGTGTAGGCGCACAGCAGCGCGTAATCGTGGGCGTCGAGGTCTCCTTCCGTCCAGATCACCGTGCCCTGCTGCGGGACGTCGATCATCTCCATCGACCGGGCCCAGGCCTTGCTATGCGCCCGGGCCCGGTCTAGGTGCGGATTACACCGAGCCGGATACGGCGTGTAGAACTCGGGCAGCTCGAATGATGGCATCCGCGTAATCCTTCGTCCTTTGCCGGCTTGTATCTTCCGTCGGGGGCTAGCGGCCGAGTTCGGCGTTTTCGAGCATGCCGATCGCGTCGGGCACGAGCACCGCGGCGGAGAAATAGGTCGACACGAGGTAGGAGATGACGGCCTTCTCGTCGATCCCCATGAACCGGACGTTCAGCCCCGGCTCGTACTCATCCGGAATGCCGGTCTGGTGCAGACCGACGACTCCCTGGTTTTCCTGGCCAGTGCGCAGCACCAGGATCGAGGAGGTGTTGTGCTGGCTGATCGGGATGACCGGGCACGGCAGGATCGGCACGCCTCGCCAGCCGGGCACGGTCCGCTCGCCAAGCGCCACGCTGGTCGGGTAGAGCCCGCGCTTGTTGCATTCCCGGCCGAACGCGGCGATCGCGCGCGGGTGTGCGAGGAAGACCTTGGAGTCGCGCCTGCGGCAGAGCAGCTCGTCGAGGTCGTCAGGCGTGGGCGGGCCGCTGATCGGCTGCAGGCGCTGAGAGTAGTCGACGTTGTGAAGCAATCCGAAGTCGCGGTTGTTGATCAGCTCATGTTCCTGGCGTTCCCGCAGCTCCGCGACGGTGAGCTTGAGCTGATGCTCGACCTGGTTCATCGGCTCGTTGAACAGGTCCGCGACTCGCGAATGCACGCGCAGCACCGTCTGCGCCACCTGCAGCTCGTACTCACGCGGCGAGCCCTCATAGTCCACGAAAGTGGACGGCAGCACGTGCTCTCCGGAATGTCCGGCGGCCATGGCAAGGGCCGCCTCGCCGCCGCGGCTCTTGGGTTTCTCCGCCTTGGCGGCGTACTCGCGCAGATGGTCTTGCAGCGACCCCGACTGCTCGGCCACCGCGGCGAACTGGGCCCGGTCGAGGCTCAGCAGAGTGCAGGCGGTCTCCGCGGTGATGGTCTCGTTCCACACCGCCTGCGGGTTGGTGAGACCGGACGACCCGAGGAAGCCGCCGTCGGCGATCACCCCCGTCGTCTTCTGCTCGCCGTAGGCAGTTCTCCCCGAGCGGAGCAGCCGGCCGTGCACCACGACGAGCACCGAGCTGATCGGGGTCCCTTCCTGAGCGACCACCGCTCCTGCCTCGATCTGCAGCTGGGCGAAGCGCCCCGCGAGGGCGGATAGCACGTCGTCGTCGTCGTAGCCGCGCAGAGCGGGGAACTCGCCAAGCTCGGCGGGGATAATGCTGACCCGGTCGGCGGTCTGCATGACTTCCACCCGGCCGTCGCCGATCGCGTACGACACGCGCCGGTTCACCCGGTACGTGCCGCCCTTGACGTCCACCCACGGCAGGACCTGCTGCACCCACCGATTGGTGATGCCCTGCATCTGCGGGGGCGTCTTGGTCGTCGTCGCGAGATTCCGCGCCGCTGCCGTCCCCAGACTGGACTGCCCCTGACCGTTGTGTGAATGCGCCTGCGTGTCCGTTTCCACCGTCATATCGGCTGAACCTTCCGACTCTGCTTTATTTACGGGACTTGTCAATCGCGGCGATCTGCCCTCGCCTAACCGCATTCCTCGGCTGGCTGCTTTCACCTCGAGTATCTTGAACTGCGATGATCACTTAGCGCAACCACTTCCGTACTTAAAGCCTCTAAAATTAGGGGCGGCGGGAGGTGGTGGGGAAGGTGTCAATGCTGGGACGAGAGACGTGGATACTTCTGCTGACGGCGGTGGCGAGTGCGAGCGCCGCGGCCGCCATCGCGTGGTACGTGCGCGATCACCACCGGGAGCCCGAGGATGTGACGATCGGCTTCATCGGCCCCTCCCTCGCGGCCATGTTCCTGCTGGTGCTTGCCCTGGCACTGGCAACCGAGTGGCAGACGATCGGCTCCGCGCAGCAGGCGGTCGGCAACGAGGCCGTTGCCGTCCGGCAGATCTACTGGGCGGCCAGCGGGCTGCCGCCCACCGCCGGGAACACGCTCCGGGCGCAGGTCCGCGGCTACGTCACGACGGTCATCGCCCACGACTGGCCGGAGATGGAACGCGGCACGCTCGACGACGCGAGCCTGCGGCTGCTCACGGCGATGAGCACGTCCCTGCTCGAGGTCAACACGCAGACCGCGCGCGCCGCCAACGCCCAGGCGTATGCGACCGGCCAGCTCGACGCGCTCGTCACGTCCCGTGCCCAGCGCGCGAGCGCGGCGGAGAGCCGACTGCCGATCGGCGTGCTCATCGCGGTGGTTATGACCTCGCTTGTCGTTGGCGTCTTCCCGTTCGCCGGCGGAATGCGCTCGGACCGGGCATCGATCAGTGTGGCCGTCCTGCAGGCCGCGCTGGTCGCGGTGGCCGCCCTCGTCGTGTTCCAGCTGAACAACCCGTTCACTGGTCCGCTTGCCACCGGCCCTGGGCCTATTTCCGTCGTGGCCGTCGAGGTCGGTGCCCGATTAGCGGCCGGTGCCACCTGAGAGCCGGCCTCCTGTCGGTCTGCGCGGCATTGGTCCTCGCTCCGACACTGGTCCTGGTCGCCCTGTACGCGGATTCCCATGTCGCGGCAGGCCGGCCTGCGAGACCGGACGCGCCAAGAACCGTGTCCGTCGTCTCGTCGTCGCGGCATTTCCGGCCTCCGCACCGGACTTCGCACAGTTCTCCGCGTCACCTTCCTCGGCGCTACCCGCACCTGCGCCGGCATTGGTGCCCATGTACGGATCCGACCGCGTCTCCGCTGCCGACTGGTTCGGGTGAGGGGGCGTGTCCGTCGCCGACTCCGAGCGCGTCCGTGAGTCCGACGGTGAGTCCGTCCGCGAGCCCGACGGCGAGCGGCCCGTCCCCGAGCCCGTCCCCGAGCCCGTCCCCGAGCGGCCCGTCTCCGAGTCCGACGGCAAGCGGCCCGTCCCCGAGCCCGACGGTGACCGGCCCGTCCCCGAGCCCGTCCGCGAGCCCGACGGCAAGCGGCCCGTCCCCGAGCCCGACGGTGAGCCCGCCCGCGAGCCCGTCTCCGTCCCCGAGCGGCTCCGCGAGTCCGTCGCTGAGCGGCCCGTCCCCGAGCCCGAGCCCGTCTCGGAGCCCGAACCCCGGCCCAACGGGAGCCAATCCGACCCCCAGCCGGGCGGCCTCGGCACCGTCGCCGACCAGCCCCGCGACACCACCGACGGTGCATCAGGCCCACTTGAATCGCCTGAATCGGCAGCGACCTGGCCGGGCGGTGCACGGTACCCCGGCCGCGTTCTCCAGCGCCCAGGGCGATCAGCTGCTGCAGGCTCCGGCCCGGACGCGGGCTGGGCCTAACATCCGGCTCCTCATGATCTTGGTGCTTACCCCCTGCGCCGCCGTCGCGGTTCTCAGGTACGCCCGCAAGCGATGATCATCAGTGGCGCGTGATGTCGGGCCCCGGCCGCGCCATACCGCGTTGCCTCCGCCGATCCCGACGCCTGAACGTGACGTCGCTTCCGAGCGGCCGAACTTCAGGCAGCGGCATCGATCAGCGTCGTCATCCGGATCGTCGGCGCAGGCCGTCAACCAGCAGGCCGATGTAACGGTCGGCGATCTCCTCCGGGCCGAGCGGCCCGTCGAGTCTCATCCACCGCGCAGCGGAGTTGAACATGCCGAGAATGCCGCGGATCTCAAGGTCATCAACCTCGCGCCACAACCCCGCCGCCGCGCCCTCGTCCATGACGCCGCGCCAGATGCGCTCGTAGGTGTCCCGCGCGGAATTGATCTCCTTGCGGTGGACCTCAGACAAGAACCGCGCTTCATGGACGGCTACCGACCAGCCATCACCGTGCACGGCGTGATGGTGCAGCAGATCGCGCGCGAGGGCGCGAAGCTTGATGTCCGGCGCTTCAGCTCCGGCCGCGACTGGCTGAGCCAAGCTGATGGCCTGCTGGAGCAGGCCCATGCTGATCTCGAAGAGCAGCCGCTCCTTGCTTCCGATGTGGTGGTAGAGGGCGCCCCGGCCGAGCCCGACCGCGTCCGAGATCTCCTGGACGCCAGTGCCGTGATAGCCCTTCTCGATGAACAGCCGTGTCACCTCGGTCAGGATCCGCTCCCGTGAGGCACCGCCGTCACGCCTGGTCATGGTCGTCCATCCGTCGAAGGTCCCGGCCCTAGCGCAGGATACATTGCTCCGCTATCGTACAGACTGATCGGTACATTCGCATGATCTGGCTGGGAGAGGTACGAGCGATGGGCGATGCCGTCATAGTTGAAGCGGTCCGAAGTGCGCACGGCAAGCGGAACGGCACGCTGGCCTCCGTGCATCCGGTCGACCTGATGGCTGACGTGCTCAATGCGCTGGTCGCCAGGACTGGTCTTGACCCTCAGCTCATTGACGACGTCGCGATCGGATGCGTGACGCAGCTGGGCGACCAGTCCAGCAACATTGCGCGATTCGCCGTCCTCGCGGCGGGCTGGCCCGCCGAGATCCCCGGGGTGACCATAAACCGGGCTTGCGGCTCAAGCCAGCAGGCACTGGACTACGCGGCCTACGCGGTTATGGCCGGTCAGGCCGAGATCGTCATCGCCGGCGGCGTCGAGTCCATGAGCCGGGTTCCGCTCGGGGCAGCGCGGGAGATGGGCATGCCCTACGGGCCGCGGGTCCGGGCGCGATACGACGACTTTTCCTTCAACCAGGGCCTGAGCGCCGAGATGATCGCTGAACGCTGGGGGCTGTCCCGGCTGCAACTCGACGAGTTCTCCGTTGCCTCGCACGAAAAGGCCGCCGCCGCCACTGACTCGGGTGCGTTCGCCGGGCAGATCGTGCCCATCGACGTCGGCGGAACGACGTTCACCGCCGACGAGGGGATCCGGCGGGGCAGCTCCGCGGCGACCCTGGCCGGACTGAAGCCGTCGTTCAAGCCGGACGGCGTGATCCACGCGGGCAACTCCTCGCAGATATCCGATGGCGCGGCCGCGCTGCTGGTCACGACTCCGGAACGCGCTCGTGCGCTGGGGCTGACCCCGATCGTCCGCTACCACAGCGGCACGGTGGTGGGAGCCGACCCGGTCCTGATGCTGACCGGCCCGATTCCGGCAACGGAGCGGCTGCTCAAGCGATCCGGGGTGGCGCTGTCCGAGATCGGCGTCTACGAGGTCAACGAGGCGTTCGCGCCGGTTCCGGTCGCGTGGCTGCGTGACATCGGCGCGGACTCCGAACGCCTCAATCCGCTTGGCGGGGCGATCGCGCTCGGCCACCCGCTCGGTGCCTCCGGCGCGAGCCTGATGACCCGGATGGTTCATCACATGCGCGACCACGGCATCCGCTTCGGCCTGCAGACCATGTGCGAGGGCGGCGGGACCGCCAACGCCACGCTGGTCGAGCTGGTCGCGTGACGGGCCGCCACCGGCTCTCCGGCGGCGGGACCGGATGAAACGCACGCTGTTCAGCGCCGAGCACGAGGCGTTCCGTGATCTCGTCCGGTCCTTCATCGCCCGCGAGGTCGTGCCCGTGTACCCGGAGTGGGAGGCCGCCGGGTGCCCGCCCCGTGACGTCTTCCGCCGGCTGGGCGAGATCGGCATCATGGGCATGAACATGGATGAGAAGTGGGGCGGAGCGGGCCAGCAGGACTACGTCTACAACGTCGTGCTGCAGGAGGAGACGGCTCGCGCGGGTGTCACGATCGGCCCGCTGCGCACCCACCTGGACGTCGTCTTGCCCTACTTCCGCCGCTACGCCGACGAAAGCCAGCAGCTCAGGTGGTTCCCCGGCATCTGCACCGGTGACCTCATGACGGCCATCGCGCTCACCGAACCGGACACCGGCTCGGACCTCGCCGCGGTCCGGACGACCGCGGTACGCGATGGCGATCACTACGTGCTCAACGGGGCCAAGACCTACATCACCGGTGGCTCGCTGGCCGAGCTGTTCATCGTGCTCTGCCGTACCTCGGCGGACGAGGCCAACCGCAGACGCGGGCTGACGCTGCTCGTTGTCGAAGAGGGGATGGCCGGTTTCACCAAGGGCCGGAAGCTCGACAAGATCGGTTTGAAGGCGCAGGACACGGTCGAGCTCTCGTTCGCCGATGTCGTCGTCCCGGTGGCCAACCGGCTCGGCGACGAAGGATCGGCGTTCGGTTACCTGGGAGCCAACCTTTCCCAGGAACGGGTGGCGATCGCCGTCGGGTCCGTCGCGCAGGCCCGCGCGGCTTTCGACCTCACGGTCAAGTACGTCTCGCAACGGCACATCTTCGGTCAGGCGGTCAGCAGCTTCCAGAACACCAAATTCGAGCTCGCGGCGATGGCGACCGAGATTGAAGCCGGCCAGGCGCTGCTGGATAAGGGCATCGCCAATCTGGTGGCCGGCGACCTCAGCCCGGCCGACGCGGCCATGGTGAAGCTCTTCTGCACCGAGTTGCAAGGTCGCGTGGTCGACCGGTGCCTGCAGCTGTTCGGCGGATTCGGCTACATCAACGAATCGGGTATCGCCCGGCTTTACGCCGACGCGAGGGTGACCCGCATCTACGGCGGTACCAGCGAAGTCATGAAATCGATCATCAGCAAGTCGCTGGGCCTGCCCAGGTCCTGACTGCCTGCCCCCGGGTAAAACTGCCCGCCCCGTGTAAAGGAGAGCGACATTGCGAATAGAAGGCATTTCGGCGATCGTGACTGGCGGCGCGTCCGGCCTTGGCCTGGCCACCGCCAAGGAGCTGACAAGCCGCGGCGCATCGGTGACGATCGTCGACCTGCCGGAGAGCGCCGGTGCGGCGGTGGCCAAGGAACTCGGCGACCGCGCCCAGTTCGCGCCGGCTGACATCACTGACCAGGAGCAAGTTCAAGCCGCCCTGGACGCCGCCGGCGCGCTCGGGCCGGTCCGGGCTCTGGTGCACTGCGCCGGACGCGGCGGTGACCGCACCCGCATCATCGACCGGGAGCACAAGCCCGGTCCGCTCGAGACCTTCAACCAGGTGCTGCAGGTCAACCTGGTCGGTACCTATAACGTGCTGCGGCTGGCCGCCGCGGCGATGAGCTACAACGACGTCGTCGACGGCGATCGCGGAGTATGCATCCTGACCGCGTCGGTGGCGGCTTTCGACGGGCAGATCGGGCAGACGTCCTACACCGCATCGAAGGCCGCCATCGCTGGCATCACCCTGGTCGCGGCGCGCGACCTGGCGAGCTGGCAGATCAGAGTGAACACGATTGCGCCGGGGACGTTCGACACCCCCATGCTCGCCCGGCTGCGCGAGGATATCCGCGAGGGACTCGCGGCCTCGGTCCCGCACCCGAAGCGACTGGGCCTGCCCGCCGACTACGGCCATCTGGCCGTCAGCCTGATCGAGAACGGTTACGTGAACGGCGAGACGATCCGGCTGGATGGCGCGATCCGGATGGCACCGCGGTGACGGCCCAGCCTGAGCTGATCGTCGAGCGCGATGGTGCTGTCCTGGTCATCAGCATCAACCGGCCGGGGCAGAAGAACGCGATGACCCGGACGGCCGCCGAGCTCATGGCGGGTGCCCTCGACGAGCTTGATGCCGATCCGGCCTTGTCGGCGGGTGTGCTCACCGGGACCGGCGGCACGTTCTGCTCGGGGATGGACCTCAAGCGCTTCGCGGCCGGGGAGCGGCCGAGCGTGCCGGGCCGCGGCTTCGGCGGCCTGACCGAACGCCCGCCGGCTAAGCCGCTGATCGCCGCGGTGGAGGGGTACGCGCTGGCGGGCGGGTTTGAGCTCGTGCTGGCCTGCGATCTGGTCGTCGCCGCGCAGGGGGCCCGGTTCGGGCTGCCCGAGGTGCGCCGCGGCCTGGTCGCGCGCGGCGGCGGCTTGTTCCGGCTCCCGCGCCTGGTTCCGCGGGCGGTGGCCATGGAACTGCTCCTGACCGGGGACTTCATCGACGCCGAACGGGCCCGGGCGATGGGGCTGGTCAATCGGGTGGTCGCGGAAGGCACGGCGGCAGCGGAGGCGATCGCGCTCGCGCAGCGGCTCGCCCTGAACGCGCCGCTGGCGCTGAGCGCGACCAAGCGGGTCGTGGTGGAGTCGGCCGACTGGCCGCTGAGCGAGGCATTTGCCAGGCAAACGCCCATCACCGACCCGGTGTTCGCGTCCGCGGATGCTCGCGAGGGAGCGGTCGCCTTCGCCGAGAAGCGCGCTCCAGCCTGGCGGGGCCGCTAACCGCCGCGCCGATCGGCGTTACCGCTCCCCCGAGATAGCTCTCCTCGCGGTAGAACACCTGCCGTTCCCGTCGGCCCAGACCGGGCGGTTGCGTGCGGACGGCGTTGTCAGCGGGCCGGATCCGCCTGCCGGCTGCGGGTGATCGTCGCGCGGGTTAGCTGAGCAGCGAACTCGGCCAGCGTCAGCCCGGTCTCCGCGGTCCAGTTCCTGAATTCGCCCGGCGCCGCCGAGGCGGGGCGGCCCGCCCGCCCGCGGCTGAGGCGATGCCAGGCCGCGCCCGCCAGCGGGGAGATCATGGCCCGTCCGAAGATCCTGGCGGCCGCGCCGGTGCCGACCGCGCTGACGTCCGGGCTCAGGCCGGTCAGGACGCAGCCGACATGGTGGGCGTAGTCAGGATCGGTCGTCGCCCGCGCCGCGATCGACCGCAGGGCGCCCAGCCAGACCTGGTTCAGGTTGCGGTTGCGGAAGAGCTGGACGATGAGCCTGGACAGCGCCATGTCGGTGCCCAGGCTCTGCTGCACGCGCTGCTGGTAGCCCGCGAGCGAGGCCGCGTCCAGCCGATCTGAATCGAGACGGTCGGCCGCGATGTCGGCCGCCCACCGCGCGCTGTGCAGCGCGTACTGGATCCCCTCGCCGTTCAGCGGGTTGATCAGCCCGGCCGCGTCGCCCAGCAGCATTAGGCGCTCGCCGATCAGCGGCAACCGCGGATCGTAGGTCGTCAGCGGGTGCCCCAGGACCTTTCCGCGCATCCGGGCACCCCTTAGCCTGCGACCGGCTGAAGCGTCCTCGGCGATCAGCTGCTGCAGCATGTCGCGCAGATTGCGGGCGGACCGCGGATAGGTGGACACCAGCATGCCGACGCCCAGGTTGGCCGACCCGCCGGCGGCCGGGAACAGCCAGTGATAGCCGGGAAAGGTGTCGCTGCGAAACCAGATGTCGCCCTGGCCGTCGGGGCCTTCGACATCATCGAAGTAGGCCCGCACCGCCGTGATCCGGTCCCGGCTGGGGGGCACGCTTCCGCGCAGCGTCCTGGCCACCATCGAGTTGCTGCCGTCGGCTCCGAGCAGCAGCCGGGCGCGCAGCTGCCACGGGCCGGCCGCGCCGTCGCCCCGGACGGTGACCGCGTCCGGCGCCCGCAGCACCGATTCCGCCCTGCGCCCGTCCAGGACGGTCGCGCCGGCCTGCCGGGCCGCGTCCACGATCCAGGCGTCCAGCTGCAGCCGGGGGATGACGCGGCCGTAGCCGGGAATCCCGTCGACCTCCGGAATACCAAGCAGGGCGGGCCGGTCGTCGTCGACGTGCAACGCCAAGGTGGCCATCGCGCTGGTCGCGCCGAACGCCTCCAGCTTGGCCACGCCCAGGTCGGCCAGTTCAGCCAGCGCCATCGGCCCGACAAAGTCGCCGCACACCTTGTCGCGCGGGAAGCTGGCCCGGTCGACCAGCACGGTCCGGAACCCACGGGCGGCCAGCCGCGCGGCGGCCGCCGCGCCGGCCGGCCCGCCCCCGACGATGACGACATCGCAATCGTGCCCCTGCATCGTGATCCCTCCTGTCGCTGCCTGGCCGAGGCCCGCCGAGGGCGGGTAGGCTCCCTGGCCGGAGGCCCGGGCCCGACGCCCGGCGGGCGCTAGTCCAGCAGCGCGCTGAGCTTCTTCGGCGCCAGCATCCGGTAGCTCTCCATCACCAGTTCCCGGATCTCCTCCCAGTCTGTGCCATCGCTGAGCACTACCACGACGCGATCACGCCCGGCCCGCGAGGGGAAGAACGGGTGGCCAACGGCCAGCAACGCCCTGCGCTCATCCGGGTTGGCCCGCAACACCAGCAGCGGAGCGGCCTTTCCAGTTGAGCCTGCCCACGCCACCAGCAAGCAGAACGAGCGCCGGCGGATGTCGTACGACCACGCCGTCGACCTCGCGCTGCTTCGCGACCGGTCGACCCGCACGGTCACCTCCGGCAGCGCCAGACACAGCGCCCGGATCCGCGCAACGATGTCCGCCGGGACCTCAGCCGGCGCGCTCTCGCGAGAACCCGTGGCCATGTGCTCATTCTCGCGCCAGGAGGGCGACAGCGCGAGCGCGGCCCACCCAAGTCTCGCGAGCCGCCGCGGTGGGCCGTCCGAGCCGGCCGGGTGCGGGGGACCACGCTCCCGTTCGGAATGAGGATATTGACTCCCGAACGGGTGATGGCGCGCCAGCTTCCTGACAACCTTCCGGGCGCGGGTGACGTGTTAGGGGCCGAAGACCGAACTGGCAGGAGGTGGCAGTGAGACCAAGACAGTGGATGGCGTTCGAGGAGTTCGTGCAGGCCCATGGTGATGCCCTGGTGCGGCTTTCCTTCGCGCTTTGCGGTGATCGCGGTAAGGCCGAGGACGCGACGCAGGAGGCGCTGACCCGGGTGTACCTGCGCTGGTCGCGGCTGGACGACCCGTTGCCGTACGCGCGGCGGGCTGTGGTCAATGCGACCAGGGACTCCTGGCGGCATCAGAGCCGGCGGCAGCAATGGACGAGGCGACCGCGGGCCTGCGGATCCCGGCCGGCACGGCGGCGCGGCCCCGGACCAAAGGCCGCCGCCGCCGCGCGGCCCGCGGGCTGCTTGCCTTCGTTCCCGCCGTCGGGTCATCGCCGTGGTCACCGTCGCCATGCACGGCGGCGGCAGTGTCCCTTCCCGCGAAGCCTCTTCGGTACCTGGACCATCCCGGACCGTGCAGACCGATGCCTACATCATCGGCCGAGTCGAGGCCACCCTCGGCAGCGCCGACGGCTACCTCATCGCCACCAGCGCGACGAGCGGGCCCGGCCAGGTCACCACCACCTACCTACCAGCCGGTGGAGATAGTCTCGCCGCCGTTCATCAGCGCGAGCACCATCAAGGAGTCCTGGATCCGCAAGTCGGCCGCGAACGTGGCGCAGACCGATAAGCCCGAGATCCCGGCCGGCTTCCGGCAGATCCCGCCGTCCTCCGCGTTCAACTAGCGGTTCATCCGCCGCGCGGGTTCCTGCTACGCGCGGGAGCCCGCCGGGGGATGAACACCCACAACACCGCGGCGGCGGCGAAGCCGACCAGACCGCTGACGATGACGCCGGCGACCAGGCCGGCGACGGCGGTCACGCCGGAAAGGATGAGCGGCCCAACCCCCTCCCCGGTATCGGACAGCTCTCGCCACAGCCCGAGGAACGTCGGCCGGCCGATCTCCGGCGAGACGTCGGCCGAGAGCGTCATCACGATGCCAGAGCCAATGCCGTTGCCGAACCCCATCAGCATCGCGACAAGGGTGAGGGTGAGCGCGCTGTGGGTCGCCGTCATCGCCACGAAGGAAAGACCGAGGATTACCGTGCACGGCACGGCCACCCACCGGCGCCCGTAGAGGTCCATGACCTTGCCGGCCGGGTAGAACGTCGAGACGTCGACCAGGCCGGCGGTGCCGTAGATGAGCGAGTTCGCGGTCGGGGACAGCCCGATGTGCGCGGCCCACAGCGGGATGGCCACCTGTCGGGTCGCCCGGATCGCCGACAGCAGGACGACGCCCAAGCCCAGGGTGAGGAAGGTGCGCCAGTACTCCTTGAGGATGCCTCGCGTCGTCACCTGCGCCGCCGCGGCCCGCTGCTGGTCGGTCTTCTCCAGATCGGGCACCCGGAAGACGATGACGGCGGCGCCGGCCATCGCGGCCAGGCTGACGTAGTAGGCACCCGGCAGCCCCCACAGTTCCTCCGCGCCCGCGCCGAGGAAGGGGCCCGCGAACATCCCGATGCGGAGCACGCCGCCCAGGGTTGACAGAGCCCGGGCCCGCAGGTGGGGCGGCACCGACTCGGTCAGGTACGACTGCCGGGCCAGCGTGTAGACCGAACTGGCCGCCCCGAGTAGCAGCACCCCGAGGCCGAACACGACCAGCGACAGCGCGCCGTGGCCGAGGTTGACCAGGCACAGGATCAGGCCGGCGACCGCGACCGCGGCGGCCACCAGCATCGACTTGCGCTCCCCGATGCGGGTGGCGAGCATGCCCGAGGGGATGTTGGTCACGATCGAGCCGATGCCAAGCAATGCGTTGATGAGCGCGGCGACCGCGGTGCTGGCGCCGCGGTCGATCGAGCTCAGCGCGATGACCGGTATCATCGCCCCCTCCGCGAGACCGAACAGCGTGGCCGGCCCGAACGCGGCGACCGCGATCGAGCGGAGACTGAACTCGCCGCTCTCGCGCATCCAGCCGGCCCCGCGTGCTCCCGTCTCGTTGACGGGGCGCACGTCTGGGTCGCTCATGAATCTCCCCGGTATGAGGCGGAAGGACGGAGCGGACGACGCGGGCCCGCCCCCTCCCCGGCGGCAATCGTTCGCTCTGCACAACTAAAGCATCCGCCGATGATTGCGCGCCTGCCGGGCCGATCACCGGCCGGGAACGTGCCTCGCTGGTGACGCCGGAACGCGGCGGAACCGATGCGGGCCGAGCCGCGTCAAAGTAGTAGTTGCGATGCCTTCCCTGGAGGCCGTTGTGGTCCGCGTTGAACGACGATCGCTTTCCTTGCTTGCCGCCTGCCTTGGCCTTGTCGCGGTCGCGGGATGCGCGGCGAGCGCGGGCAGCACACCGGTCGCCGGGCCGGTCACGACGTACGTCGGCAGCCCGGGGGCCCAGGCGTCGTCGCCGGCCGCCCGGTCGACGGCCAGCCCACCGCCCGGCACGGTGAACGTGGCGGCCTTCGACGCGCTCGCACGGCAGGAGGCCGTCGCCTGGGCACGTTCGCCGCTCGCGAAGGCCTGGCGGACCGGCCTGGTGGTGCTCTCGGCCGATGACCTGTCGGCCGGCCCGGGCGGCGGCTTCCCGTCCGGCCAGGACAAGGCGGACTTCATCGAAGGCGACCTTATCTTTACCGGGCCGGCGCCGTCCGGCGCGCCGGCCGGCATCGTCACCTGGCCTAGTGGCCCGAGCATGAAGGTGCCGGTGCTGAGCGAGGCGCGAACCTTCGGCGAGCTGACAAGCAGCAGCGAATGCCCCGCCTGCGTGACGACGCCGCTCGATGTCACCGCGGCCAAGCCGACGACCCTCGCGGTTGCGACAAGCCGGGGCATCGCCAAGGTCCCCGCCTGGGCGTTCACTCTCAAGGGGGTGTCCGGCCCGGTCATCCAAGCGGCCCTCCCGCCGGGCAGCTACGTGACCCCGGGCAGCCAGGGCAGCCCGTCGGCCCGGCGGCTGGCCGCGCTCGGAAAAGCGTTCACGGGTGCCGGGATCGCGGCCGTGTCGGCTGACGGGCGGACGCTGACCCTGTGGCTGTTCGGCGGCCCCTGCGACGCGACCTGGGGTGGGCTTGCGACCGAGGCCGACGGCACGGTCGTGGTAGGCGGCTGGGAGGTCGACCCGCACCCGAACGCCCCCTGCGCGGCGGTAGGCATCAGCCTCGCCGCCACGGTCCGGCTCTCCGCCCCGGTCGGCAATCGCGTGATCATCAACGCGTCAACGGGACAGCCGGTAACGCAGTCGCCCGGCTTTGCCGCCCCGTCCCCGAGCTAGGCAGTTGTCCCCGCCGCGCGATTGGTGACAGTCCGGAGTGTCGTCGCGACGGATTGCTACGCATGACGCTATGGTGGCAAGCGTCATGACATGTTTCTGTTCCCGGGGGTGGAGCAGCCAGGTCTGCTGCCGGCGCGTGCCGCCGGGGAACTAACGCAGCGCCAGGCCAGACGGCTGGACTAGTGGTCTGCCGGGGATCAAAGGCATCCACGAGAGGATGTGACCTGAAGTGGGCTTCCTGAACACGCTTTTCAGCAGAAGAGGCCTCCTCATCGCCATCTACATTCTGATTGGCGTTTTCCTTAATACGGCGGCCCCCCACTTGCCGACGAGTCCGAGCAACGCGTCATCGCTCCATAGCTGGGGTCAGTACATCATCTCGGTTCTCTTCTGGCCCCTGGGTCTTTGGCATCCGACCTTCACGCTGGGCAAATGGACGCCCTGATGACGACGGTTGGCTTGCGATCAAGGCGGATCGGCGAGCTGGCCGCCTGGCGGCCAGCGGTGGCATAGACCGGGACTGGCGGTGATCAAAGTGCGATGCCGGGGTGCCGCGCCTTCACCTCTTCAAGCTCGCGGAGCGCGGCGATGACGCTGAGGAAGTGGTCGCGGGTGATCTGCTCGGCCACAACGGGGTCCCCCGCGATCACCGCCTCGATGATGTCGTAGTGCTCGTCGGCGCCCTTGACAAGGCGGCCCGGCAGCAGGCTGACGTGGAACTGGTAGCGGACATCCTGGTACCTAAGCCGTTCCAGGATCCGGTTGGCAGTGCCCTGCCCGCCGATCTCGCGGATCTTGGCGTGCAACAGGTCGCTGATCCTGCTGTCGGCCAGCATGTCGCCGCGCCTGACGGCGTCCGCCATCTCGCGCGCGAGCGCCCGCAACTCCGCGTGATCCGCCTCCGTTGCCACGGCCGCCGCCTTGGCCGCGCACAGTCCCTCGATGACGGCACGGACCTCGGTGATCTCGACCGCCTCGGCGGGCGTCACCAGACGGACCAAGGCACTGCGGTTGCGGGGACGGAGGACCAGCCCCTCGGTCTCCAGCTGGGCCAGTGCCTCCCGGACAGCACTCCTGGATGTGTCGTAACTGGCCGCGAGCTCGCTTTCCACCAGCCTCTGGTTGGGCCTGAAGTCTCCGTGGTAGATGGCCATCCGCAGCCTGTCAAGCAAGCTCACGGTCTCGGGCAGGCCCTGCTCGATGTCATGGTGGGGGTGCACGACAACCTCTCGCTCCGCTTTATCCATATACGATGCCAGACCAGCCGAGGCTGGTGCGTCGCAGACAGTCAAACAGCGAGGCGCCGATGATACGGCCATCCCTCCTTCCCGGTTTCGCTTTACAGCCTCCGGGATCTCTTGATGGCGTCCTCGGAGACTGGGGTGAAGAGGTTGATGAGGTTGCCGTCGGGGTCGCGGAAGAGGATGGAGCGGTTTCCCCAGGGCATGAGGGTCGGCTTCTGCTCCCACTCGCTGACTACGGGCTTGAGCCGCTGGTACTCGGCGTCGACATCGTCGACCACCCATTCGATGATGGCGGTCTGGTTGTGCGCGGGGCGGGCCGCGTTGTTGAACAGCTGCGCCGTGCTGGTGTGGCCGATGGCGAGGGTGCACGACGGGAACCGCAGCTCGGCGAACACCGGCGCGGGCCGGTCCGCTGTTACCCCGGTTACCTTCTCGTAGAACTCAACCATGGCGTCGAGGTTGTCGGTGATGATGCGTACGGAGGCCAAGTCCATGGCGCTTTCCTCTCACTCGGCGATTTATGCTACGCTACTGTAGCGTAGCATAAGGTCAAGCGCGAAGGCAGGTGCACGATGGCCGGGAAGGCTCCCCGCAGTCGCGATGGCGAAGGTAATGCCCCGGCGCCGGGGCGGCACCCAGGTCCCGACCCGCGTGTCGTTCTTTCGCGCGAGCGGGTATTGGCGGCGACGCTGGATCTTCTAATGGAGAAGGGCCTGGGCGGGGTCACTGTAGAAGACGTATCCAAACGCTCGGGCGTCGCGAAGACCACCATCTACAGGCACTGGTCGGACCGCACCGCGCTGATTGTCGATGCATGCCTGCGGATGACTGACGGTGACGAAGAGCCGCCGGACACCGGTTCCCTTGAAGGCGACGTGCGGGCGATCCTGACGGATCTTGCCGAACTGCTCGCAACCGCAGGGTGGTCGTCCGTCCTCCCGTCAATCGTCGACGCCGCAGAACGTGACCCGGTCACCGCCGAGGTCCACAGCAGGCTCCAGCGCTGGCACGCGGCCCCGCTCCGGGCGGCCCTGGAAAGGGCGGCCCGCAGGGGGGAAATACCGCCAGAAGCCGACCTCAGCGCGATTGCCGCCGCTTTGCGGGGGCCGCTTTACTACCGTCGCTGGTTCTCACGGGAACCGATCGAGGACAGTTTTGTGGAACTAGTTATCCAAGGCGTTCTCGCGGTCGTGCGCCAAAACCATCCCGATCAAGCCGAGTAGATATTTGATCCTCCCAGCGAGATCGCTGCCGGGCGGGGAACGGTGCACGAGTCTGCCGATGCCATGTTCGCTCACCTTGACGGCCTCGGCGCGGCGGATGAGTGATGCCGGCCTTCGAGACGCTTCCCCGCTTCGAGCGCTCCGCCTCTTTGTGCGTGCATCTAGTATGCACGAACGGGATTGGCGAGAGGGGTGGTCTCCATGACTCATGGGCAGTCGGCATCAGAGCCAGCTTCCGATGGCTCGCCTGCGGGCCGCCGCAAGAGGGTAATGGCGCTAGTCATCTACCTCATCCTCATAGCATTGTTGATTATTGTCATTGCCGTCCTGCACGCACCGCCTGGCTGGCAGGCTGTCGCAGCGCTTGTAGTTGCCGGAGCAGGCGCCCTAGCGCTCCGCTGGGCATCCCCTGATGGGCTCAACGCCCTTGGAGCGGGGGTGGCAGTAGTCGGGCTTGTCGCGGCGTATGCTCTGACCACTCAGGGATCCCAGACGGCAACAGCTCAAAGACCTCAGCCGACCGCGCCGGCGTTGTGCCCGCATACACAAGAGCCTATGGCCCTTGTGCCGGCCGATGATCCAGTGCCACAGGGCAATCCAAGTGCCATGACTGGCCTCGGGGACGCGCATATCGATAACGTGATAGCGCTTGATGGCTCGGCGGACATCCAGGGGTCGGTGGGCGTCCACAAGTTCGAGACAGTCTGCCTCACCGTCTTCAAGTACCCGGCAGCAGGCCGCCAGCTATGGTTGATCCAAAGGCTCAGGGTCCAAGATGACAACGGCACCTACTACAACCTGTTCTACGTGGTTGGCGCCCTATCGGACCCGTCGCCCATCCGATATTATGGGGTGCCGGTGGACGGGATATGCAATTCACAGGCCACCGGTGATCGGCATACCATTTTCGTCATAAGCGCGCCAGCTAGCGCAGCGAGTGAACTCTGGGCAAATTACACGGCGCGCCTGAACAGCCTAAACACCGACTGCAATCCGGCGTACGACACACACCGGCGCAGCTTGCCCGCTGGTTATTACATTGTGTCGGAAGAGGGCGATGTCATCTTCCGTTAGCAGCGGGCAAGACAGGAGAACCACATAGGAGTCCGCGCAACGCGGCGGGCTGGGCCGGGTACGGGCAGGTAGGTGCGGTGAGCGTCATCGAGGTGGCGATCGGTCCTAACGGACCGCCCGGGGTGTTCCGCGTGGAGGTCGTGGACTCCCCGGCCGGGCAGGCATCCGCGACCGTGGAACTGGATGTTGACTCGCTGCTGGCGCGGCGGGGGCCGCTGCGGCAGGCGGTGCTCGCCTCAGCGGTGCCCAGCCGACGGGTCCTGCCGGAGACCGAGCTGCCTGTGCGCGATATCGGCCAGGTGCTGTTTGCTGCCCTGCTGGGAGTCGGTGAGATAACCGAGCTGTACCGGGCCAGCGCAGCAATGGCGAAGGATCGCGACGAGGGGCTACGGGTGGTGCTGCGGATCGATTCCCCGGCTCTGGCCGGGCTGCCCTGGGAGGCGATGTTCGACCACACCGTCGGAGCGTACGTGTGTCGGCAGAACCAGTTGGTCCGGCACGTCCCGGTCGCTTCGGTCCCGGCACCGCTGCGGGTACGGCCGCCGCTGCGGATCCTGGGCGTGGTCTCCTCACCTCGGGGCCTGCCTGCCCTAGACGTAGAGAAGGAGCAGGATCAACTGGCCCGCGCGCTGGCGCGTCCGGTCGGCCAAGGCCTGGCAGAGATTCGCTGGGCGTCGACCGTCACCTGGGCCGGCCTACAGGACATGCTGCTGGACGAGGAGTGGCACGTGCTGCACTTCATCGGGCACGGCGACTTTGACCCCGGCCAGGACGAGGGAGTCCTCGCCCTGGAACGCGAGGACGGACGGGCCGACCTTGTGGCGGCGCACCGGCTGGTCGACCTGCTGCGGCAGGCTCGCCCGATGCCACGCCTGGTGGTGCTGAACTCCTGCTCCGGCGCGGCGGCAGGGGTCACCGACTTGTTCTCCGGGACCGCCGCGGCGCTGGTCCGCGGGGGGGTCTCTGCCGTGGCCGCGATGCAGTACGAGATCTCCGATCCCGCCGCGACCGCGTTCGCGCGCGGCTTTTACGCCGCGGTCGCCCGCGGCCGAGGCGTCGATGACGCGGTCTCCAGCGGCCGGGTGGCGATCCTCGGCCTCAGCGACAAAACCCTGGAGTGGGTTACCCCGGTGCTCTACCTCCGCGGGCACGACACCCGCCTGTTCACCCTCCCGGCACCTGCCGCAGACAGAAGCGGCGACAACGACGGAATGGACGTCGACTCTGACCGCAAAGGCCAGCCCGACATGGCCGCCACCTCCAGCCCGGCTGGCTACCGCCCAGCCGAGGACAGTCCTGCCGACCACGTCCGCGTACAGGCACGGCAGCCGACTGACCCGCAGCCCCGACGATGTATTCGGAGTGGCGTTCAGCCCCGACGGGACCCTACTCGCCACCAGCAGCGACGACTGCACAGCGGTGCTATGGGGCTGATTAGCCGCGTCTCCGTACTTCGCGTTACGGCCCGACTCTGGGGCTGCACCCAGTAACTGAATCTCGACCCCGTCACTGAATCTAGTTAAATCCCCCGACCGGGCGTCAGGAAGAGGTGAGGGTCGCGTGCAGATCCCAGGCTGTGCAGCCGGAAGTAGCCGGGCCGAGGACGGTGTAGGGGCCGCTCAGCGCCAGCGGCTTGCGGGTGGCGGCGTTCCCTGCGCTCCACGAGGTCACGGTGAGGTTCAGCGTGACCTGATTGGGCTGGTCGCAGCCCGATACGGCCGTGTCGATACCGGAAAAGGACAGCGTGCTGCCGTTGATGGTGCCCTTTTTTGAGGAGCCCCAATGGCTGGAGGTGGCCGTGCAGGAACCGTTGCTGTGGCAAACGATGGTGAGCGGCAGGGGGCCGGTGATGCAGTCGCCTGCCGGGTTGCAGGAGATGATATGCCGGGTCATGCTGAAGGAGGCGGTGAAGGTGGGCACGGTGACGGTTCCGCCGCCGGCGCCGCCGTGGGTGCTGCTGGCGGGGCCGCCGGTGGCGGCGTGGGCGACCGCGGAGGTGCTGCCGCCGCTTGAGCCGGAGCCGTTGTGGCTGCTCAGGGCGACGGCTACGCCGGCCACGGCGGCGACCACGACGACGGTGGCACCGCCTGCGACGGCTAGGTGCAGGCGGGGGCGCGGTCGGCTGGCCCGCCTGCTCGGCTGCCCGGCCCTGCCGCCGTCCTCGGCGCGTACGTGGGCGAGGTGCTCCAAGTGCTCCCCGTGGGCTGCGTGCTGTAGGTGCTCTTCGTGGCGGACATGCTCCAGGTGCTCTTCGTGCCGGACGTGTTCCTCGTGCCAACCGTGCCGGGTGACCTCGCTGACCGGCTGAGCCTGGGAGCCGGACGGTGACTGCGGGTGGTGGGCGGCGCGGGATGGGTCGGCGTTGAGCTGCTCCACGGTGGTGCCGGCCACCGCCGACGTTCCGCCTGACGGCCACAGCAGCGCCAGCAGCAGCGCCGCCTCGGCCAGGTGCGAGCGGCCGCGATCCTCCCAGTCCGCGCCGTAGCTGCCAGACGCGGCGGTGCGCAGGTCGGCGGCGAGTTCAGCGGCGTTAGATGACCGGTCGGCCGGGTCTTTCGCCATCCCCCGGGCGACGATCGGGCGCAGCGGCGGCGGTATCAGCTCCATCGGCACCGAGGCGGACCTATGCTGCTCGTACAGGTCCGCGGTCGTCTGCCCGCTGAACGGCGGGCGGCCGGTCAGGCACTGGTAGAAGGTGACCGTGGCGGCGTAGACGTCGGCGGCCGGGGTGGCCACGGCACCCTCGAACTGCTCCGGCGGCATATACCGCGCCGTGCCGGCCGGCATCGGCCGGTCACCGGCCAGGGCGGCGATGCCGAAATCGGTCAGCTTGCTCGCCCCGGCCCCGTTGACCAGCACGTTAGCCGGCTTGTAGTCCCGGTGGACGACGCCGCGCTCGTGCGCCGCCGCGAGCCCGAGCAACGAGCCGTAGAGAATTACCAGTGCGCCAAGCGCGGTGGCCTTGCCCTGGCTCTCCAGGATCTTGGCCAGGCTGACGCCGTCGACCAGCTCCATCACGATCGCGGCGCCGGCCGGCCCCTCGACGTACTCATAGAGCCGGACGACGTGGGGGCTGTCCAGCTGGCCGAGTGTTGCCGCCTCCGCGCGGAACAACGCGGCCAGCTCCGGGTCAGCCAGCAGGTCCGGGCGCAGGTACTTGATCGCGACCTGGTTGCCGCTGGCGTGATGGGTGGCCAGGACGACCTCGCCGAACCCGCCCCCGCCGAGCACCCGCAGCTCGGTGTACCCGGGCACCGACCAGGTGCGCCCCGATTCGGACGCGACCGGGCCGGGGGCGTCAGCAGTTGGTGTCGACATGTGCGGTTGCGCTCCTTTGTCCGGGGCTTAGGACCTGCAGGGTGAGCTGGCGCGAAAGCTGGCTGGCGCCCTGGATCGCGGCGGTGACGTATATCGTCGACTGCCCGGCGGTGACCGTCTGGCTGAGCGGATGCGGGGCGCCCGACTGAGGGGTTAGCACCCATTGATAGGAGACCGTCCCGGCCCCGCCGGCAGTGCTGATGCGGCCGGTGACATCGACCGAGCAGCCGTCCTTGGTCTGGGAGATGATGGCCACCCCGGTCACTCCGAGCGCGGCGTGGTGCAGGCGCAGGAAGACCACCACGGCGGCCGCTATCAACACGGCCACAGTCAGCGCCGAGCTGGCTCGTCGCCGCCAGCGGCCGCGGCCAGACCCGTGACCAGAACCAGGCGACTGGCCGGGTGGGCGTCCGCTACGCCAGACTTCTTCGGCGGTGGGGACGGACTGGCCGGGGACAGCAGCGGGGACGCCGGGGCCGTGGCGGTGTAGGTCGGCGGAGGCGGCGGAACTCTTCGCGGCCGGCCCGGGCCGGGGAGGCCGCGAGCCGGGCTGGCCGGGAGGCGGGTTGGCGGGGCCGGGCCGCGGCCCGTCCGGTCCTGGCGCCGATTCCGATCCCGATCCCGATCCTGGCCCGGGCGCGGTGACGGTGCGGTCCCAGGCGACCTCGTCGGTAGGCCGCGGCGCGGGCTCGGTGGCGGGGTGGGTCGGGCCCGGCGGGGCCGCCTCGGTCACGGGATGCGTCGACGGCGTGAACGAGGGCACCCGCGGCAGGCGCTCTCGGTCAGCGTCATCTGAGCCGGACGGCCCCGGGCCGCCGCCAACTGAATCCGTCATCAAAATCCCCAACCTCGCACAGACAGGCGAGATACCTTGCGGCAATGGAATTCAATGCACCGGCAAAAGCCGCCGGACGCCCGCAATGCTGATATGCCAAAATTCCCAAGCCCAGGTCCCCGATGAAATAATGGGGCAGTTGCCGGGCTGGTGTCAATCGACAAAAGATAACGAGTTAGCGGAGTGCTGCCAGCCAACTTGCCCGGCGTCGACCGTCCGCACTATCGGCTGCGCGGACCTGTCCGATGACGCGCCAGTGTGATGGCCGCTGAGCTGAATTGAGGAAGGTGGCGACGGGCGAGTGATCTTCGCCACCCGTTAGGACCCATTCCCCGGGCAATGGCTAGAAGGAGCAACCATGGCCCCGTTCCAAATGAGCCTTATTTTTCTGCGTCTCATTTTCCTGAATGAATGCCGTAGCTTTGCTGGACGGCCGCCGGCCCGCCACGCCGGAATATGTCCACGCAGTTGATTTGGGGCACTTGGCGTGGCGGGCCGGGTATTGCATCGGGACGCTAGGGCCGCGGATTGAGGGTCTGGACCCGCTCTGTTAAGCGCCGTCGGCTACCGGTTTGAAGAGCGCCAGGGCGTCTTGGCACCGGGCCGGGCCGGGTCGAGGCCGGACCAGCGGTGCCTGGGTTGACGCCAGTAGTCTGCTATACGTGACGAGCGCGTACCGGGTTCCCGGCGAACCGACGGCCGGCCGCGAGACGCGCCGGCTGCCGGTCACCCGCGCGACCGTCCGGGCGGCCGCGCTGCGCCTGTTCGCCGAGCGTGGTTACCAGCTGACGACGATGATGGACATCGGCGCCGCCCTCGGGATCCGCGGCCCCAGCCTGTACAAGCACGTCGCCTCCAAGCAGGACCTGCTGGCCGAGATCATGGTGGAGACGATGACGTCGCTCATCGCCCGCCAGCGGGCTGCCGTGGCGGCCGGCGGGCCGCCCGATGTGCAGCTTCGCCGGGCGGTGGAGGCCCATGTGCGCTATCACGCGACCCATCGCGAGGACGCGCTCGTCGGCAACCGCGAGATCGAGAGCCTCGAGGAGCCCGCCCGCACGCACGTCGTCGAGTTGCGCCGAACCTACGAGCACGGCTTGCGGGCGATCATCGAGGGCGGCTGCGCGTCGGGCGACTTCACGACGGCGCACGCCCGGCTGGTGTCGTACGCGATCCTGGATATGGGCATGGGGCTCGCGTCGTGGTACCGGCCCGACGGCGAGTATGACATCGACGCGCTCGCCTACGCCTACGCCAACCTCGCCGCGCAGATGGTCGGCGGCCCCCCGGCCTAGCAGGTCGCGCCGTCGCGGTTTCCGCGGCGCTCCGCCGCTGCCGGTTGACACCACCGTCCCGCGCCCCCTAGCGTCCGACGCATAGGCTAATGATCGTTAGCCAGGAGGCTGGCGTGGTGATCGGGCCATGACGGCAGGGCGGAAGCGGTGGCGGGATGACGAGCACGGCGGGCGACGCCAGGTCGCTGACTCGGACCGATGCGCTCGGCCCGCTGCTGAGCCGGGTGACCGGGGATGGCCGCTGGCGGCAGGTCGAGGCCGAGCTCATCACCGGCGGGAAGTCGAACCTGACGTACCTGCTGCGCAGCCCGGCGGGCGAGCTGATCTTGCGGCGGCCGCCGAGCGGCGCCGTCCTGGCCACCGCGCACGACATGAACCGTGAAGTCCGGGTCCAGCGAGCGCTTGCCCACTCGGCCGTCCCCGTCCCCGCTATCGTCCTCTACGACGACGGGGACCTGCTGGGCGTCCCCTGCTACGTCATGGGCAAGGTGGACGGGCTTGTCCTGCGGGGGAGCGCGCTGCCGGCCTCGTTCGCCGCCAGCGGCGACGAGCGGAAGGCCTTGGGCCACGCGCTCGCCGACTGCCTGGCCGAACTGCACGCGATCGACCCGGCCGCGGTCGGGCTGGCCGGCTTCGGCCGTCCGCACGGTTTCGTCGAGCGGCAGATCCGCCGGTGGCGCGCTCAATGGGAGGCGAGCTCCGATGTGCCGGTGCCCGCCGTCGACGCCCTCGCCCGCCAGTTGGCCGCGCATATCCCGGTCAGCGCGGCCGCGGCGATCGCCCACGGCGACTACCGGATCGACAACTGCATCGTCGATGCCCGCGACCCCGGGCGGCTCGCCGCCGTCCTCGACTGGGAGCTGTCCTCGCTCGGTGATCCGCTCACCGATCTGGGGATGTTCCTGTTCTACTGGGAATCGGGCGCGCTGGTCGCGCCCGCGATCGTCTCCTCGATCCCCGGCCTGCCCGGGTTCCCCAGCGGCACCGAGATCGCGCAGCGGTGGTCGGACCGCACCGGGCTTCCCCTCGACGACCTGGACTGGTACCGGGCGTTCGCGCACTTCAAGTTCGCGGTGATCATGCAGGGCATCAGGGCGCGGGTCAACTCCGGCGCCATGGGCGGCCAGGACTTCGGCGACCTCACCAGCGCCGTGGCCGACACCGCGGAAGCCGGGCTCGCCTGGCACCGGGCCTGGCAGTCGCCACCACGGGCAGCGTCAACCGGATAGGACCATCGCGTGGCCGGCCTGCTCGGCTACCGGGACGGCCGCGAGCAGGACGGCGGCCCGGATTCCGGCCGGGAACCCGGGCCGCCGTGCGGGGCCAGGTTGAGGTGCTGCTCAGCCTGCGGCCAGCCAGCCGGTTAGCCGTTCTGAAGTACCAGCGGGTTGCGGGAGCCTGCCACGCCGCTGTACCCGACCGCCCAGGCCCCGCCGCCAAGAATCGCCGACACCGCGTCCAGCGCGCTCGAGGTGCCCGCATCCGGGCTGGACACGGTGGACCAAGCCGAGCCGTTCCAGTTCAGCGTGAGGGTCTGCGGCGTGGTCGCCCCGGCGGGCGTGTCGTAGCCGACGGCCCATACGTTGCTCGTGGAAATGGCCGAGACACCGGTCAGGGTCGGTGCGTTGCCGGCCGATGGGCTGGGGACGACGCTCCAGCTGGTGCCGTTGTAGTGCTCGATCACGGTGGCGGTCGGCGTGCCGCCCTCGCCGACGCTGTTGCCGCTGTCGCCGACCGCCCACACGTTGGTCGGGCTGAGCGCGTCGATCGAGTTGAACTGGTACTGCAGCAGGTTATTGGAGCCGGTGAGCAAAGGCATGGGGACAATAGCCCAGGTCGACCCGTTCCAGTGCAGCGAATAGGTCTGATAGCGCTCGTTCGCCGCGGTGGTCCCTGTCAGTTCTATCCCGACCGCCCACACGTCGCTGGCGGACGGCGCGGAGACCGCGTCAAGATAGGTGTTCATGCCATTGTTCGGGTCGGGAAGCGTGAGCAGCGACCAGCTGGTGCCGTTCCATTGCTCGATGAAGCCCTGCGCCGAGGCCGAGCTGTCGCCGACCGCATACGCGTCGGTAGGACTGATGTCGGCCACGCTCAGCAGGGAGTTCTCGACCCCGTAGTCGACCGCCGGCACGGTCGTCCAGGCCTTGCCATTCCAGTGCATGGTAAGTCCGGCGATGTCGGAGCGGTTTACCGCCGTATTCCCCACCGCCCAGGCGTCAGTAGGGCTGCTCGCGCTGACCGCGGCTAGGTTGGCCGTGTTTCCCGCCGTCGCTGGCGTGCTCACCTGCGACCAGGCGGCGCCGTTCCAGCTGTCGATGACGGGTTTCGCGCCGACGCCGTTGAGCTCGGCGTTCTCGCTGCCGACGGCCCAGGCGCCGGAGGCGCTGACCGCGCTGACCCCGGACAGGACCGCGTTCTGCCCGGTCGGGGGGGCAGGCACAATGCTCCAGCTAGTAGCGGCGAGCGCTGGCCTGGCGGTGAAAACGACCGCGGCTGATAGCGCGACCCAGATTCCGATCTTGAAGCGATGCATGACGTTCCCTCTTCCCTGAGGATGCTGAACCTCTGATACGCATACGCATTCGGCGGCCAGGCGGATTGCGCCCTGGCAGTTCCGCACGAGAAATTCAGCCAGGGTTCACCCGCAGGGTCGTAGGCTCATTGAAGTGTCGCATCCGGAAGCGCGAACGTGAAGCGTTCGGCGGCCACCAGCACCCGATCGACAAGAAAGCCGGAGCCCGAGTAAATGGTGATCAGGGCTTTCGCCTCGGAGCCTTTTCCATCCTGGTTATGTTCGCGGAACTGCGGTACGCGGGTGGCCTTGGCGAGCTGGCCGGCGTCCGCCACCGGGAGCTGGCGGGCGGCCTTGACTCTCACCTTGGGGGAGCCCGCACACTCATCTTGCCGGGCCGGTTCGGCCCGGCGACGAGGGAGTCAGCGTGAAAGAGATCAGCATCGGAGAGTTCGCACGACGGTCCCGCCTTTCACTGAAGGCACTCCGTCTCTACGACGAACGCGGGGTGCTGGTGCCTTCGCGCGTCGATCATGCGTCTGGCTATCGCTACTACGACACGGCCCAGCTGGAGGTGGCGCGCCTTGTCGTGATGATGCGCGAGCTGCAGTTGCCGCTTAAGGCGGTCAAGGAACTGCTCGCGGGCGATCCGGCCGATGCGGCGAAACGCATCGCCGAGCACTGGCGCGACGCCGAAGCGGCACACGACGCGCGGCGCGAGCTGGCCGACTACCTCGTCAGCCGACTGAGCGGAAAGAGGCCTGTCATGTACGAAGTCGCTACCAGGGAGATACCCGAGCGGAGCCTGCTCAGCTTGAAGCGCACCGTCGACGAGCAGGGGCAATGGGCGTTCGGCAAGGAGTTCATCGGGATCTGGCGCGCGCGCCCGCTCCCGTTGATGGAGGGACGAGCAGGGGCGTCCTTCTGCATCTGGTGGAGCCACCCGAGCGCTGACGGCGATGGTCTGATCGAATGGTGCAGGCCTGTTCCCCCAACAGAGGCAGCTGCGCTCGCGGAGCGCTATCCCGAGCTGACGTTGCGAACCGAGTCGGCGCATACCGAGGCATTCGTCACGCTGCCAGGTTGGGGTCGGTCTCAAGCAGCGGTGCTGCACTGGCAGCTCGCTTGGGAGTCGCTGGGAGCGTGGGTGCAGGAGCAGGGGCAGGAGCATGCGGATGAGCCGGATGTGCGTCTTGCCCTCACGCCCGAAGACCTCGGCCTGCGCACCACCTATCTCGCGACCCCAGGCATGACCGCGGCGAACGTCCCCGACGACTACTGCGACCTCGCCCTCCCGTTCGCTGTCGAGCGATGATCGAAGCCCACGGCCTGGTCAAGCGCTACGGCTCCACCACGGCCGTCAACGACCTGTCTTTCTCCATCCGGCCCGGCATGGTCACCGGCTTCCTCGGCCCGAACGGCGCCGGGAAGACCACCACCATGCGGATGATCGTGGGCCTCGACGCGCCGACGCAGGGCTCGGTAACCGTAGGCGGCCGCGGCTACCGCGACCTGCCGGCCCCCATGCGCGAGGTGGGCGCCCTCCTCGACGCCAAGGCGCTGCACGGTGGCCGCCGGGCCCGCGACCACCTGCTATGCCTGGCCCAGAGCAACGGCATCCCCCGCCGCCGGGTGGAGGAGGTGCTCCGCACCGTCGGTCTCGAGGACGTGGCCAGGCGCCGGGCGAAGGGCTTGTCGCTGGGCATGGGCCAGCGGCTCGGCATTGCCTCGGCGCTGCTGGGGGACCCGGCCGTGCTCATCTTCGACGAACCGGTGAACGGCCTCGACCCCGACGGCATCCACTGGGTCCGGACCCTCCTGCGGGCGCTCGCCGCCGAGGGCCGCACCGTGCTGGTCTCCAGCCACCTGATGAGCGAGATGGCCCTGACCGCCGACCACCTGCTGGTGATCGGCAAGGGCGCGCTGATCGCCGATACCAGCGTGGACGAGTTCGTGCGGTCCAGTTCCCGGCAGTCGGTACACGTCCGCAGCCCGCAGGCGGCCGAGCTGGCCGCCCGCCTCCGCCAGGCCGGCGCCACCGTCCGGGCCGGGAGCACCTCCCGGGCGGCGGCCGCACCCGTGGCCGGCCCGGACGCCGGGACCGACCCCGACGTCATCGAGATCACCGGGATGGACAGCGCCGAGGTGGGGAAGCTGGCCGCCGCCGATGGCATTGCCCTGTCCGAGCTCATCCCCGTCAAGGCCTCGCTGGAGGAGGCGTTCATGGAACTGACCAGAGACAGCGTGGAGTACCAGGCGGCCGGGGTGACCCGGTGACCGACGCCGTGATCGCCCCCGCCGGCCCGGACCACCGGGCGGCCTTCCGCGCAGCCACCTTCGGCGACGTGCTGCGCTCGGAGTGGACCAAGCTCCGCTCGGTCCGGTCGACTTTCTGGGCGCTGACCGTGACCGTCGTGCTCGGCATCGGCCTGGGGGCCGCCATCAGCGCGGCCGCCGCCCACGGCTACGCCAAGCTCAGCGTCTCCGGCAGGCTGAG
>JBEKEK010000070.1:0-37132 GCA_050013875.1 Trebonia sp.
GAGCTGCACGCCAAGGAGGCCCCGGACCGGGTCTGGGAGCTCGAGGCGTACGGCGCGATCTTCGACCGGACGCCCGAGGGGAAGATCTCCCAGCGGAACTTCGGCGGGCACGAGTACCCGCGGCTGGCGCACGTGGGTGACCGGACCGGCCTGGAGATGATCCGGACCCTGCAGCAGCGGATCGTCGCCCTCCAGCAGGCCGACTCCTATGAGTTCGGCGACCCCGAGGCTCGCATCCGCGTGTTCGCCGAGACGACGATCACCCGGCTGCTCAAGGACGGTGGCAGGATCGCCGGCGCCTTCGGGTACGTCAGGGACACCGGCCGGTTCATCCTGTTCGAGGCGCCGACGGTCATCCTCGCGACCGGCGGCATCGGGCGGACGTTCAAGGTCACCTCGAACTCCTGGGAGTACAGCGGCGACGGGCACGCGCTGGCGCTGCTGGCCGGCGCGTCGCTGATGAACATGGAGTTCGTCCAGTTCCACCCGACCGGCATGGTCTGGCCCCTGTCGGTGAAGGGCCTGCTGGTCACCGAGTCCGTCCGCGGCGACGGCGGGGTGCTGCGCAACTCCGAGGGCAAGCGGTTCATGTTCGACTACGTGCCCGACGTGTTCCGCGCGCAGTACGCGGAGACCGAGGAAGAGGCCGACCGCTGGTACACCGACCCGGACCACAACCGGCGTCCGCCGGAACTGCTGCCGCGGGACGAGGTCGCGCGGTCGATCAACGCGGAGGTCAAGGCCGGGCGCGGGACCCCGCACGGCGGCGTCTACCTGGACATCGCCTCGCGGCGGCCCGCCGAGTACATCCTCTCCCGGCTGCCGTCCATGTACCACCAGTTCAAGGAGCTGGCGGACGTGGACATCACCAAGGAGCCGATGGAGATCGGGCCGACCTGCCACTACGTGATGGGCGGGGTCGAGGTCGACCCGGACACGGCCGCGGCCTCGGTGCCCGGCCTGTTCGCGGTGGGCGAGGTGTCCGGCGGCATGCACGGGTCCAACCGGCTCGGTGGTAACTCCCTGTCCGACCTGGTGGTGTTCGGCAAGCGGGCCGGCGACGGCGCGGCGGACTACCTGGAGTCGCTGGGCGACGCCAGGCCGGCCGTCGCCCAAGCCGACCTGGACGCCGCCGTCACCGAAGCGCTCGAGCCGTTCTCGCGCGGAGTTGGCGAGTCGCCTTACGAGGTGCACGCCGAGCTGCAGCAGACGATGAACGACCTGGTCGGCATCATCCGCCGCGAGCAGGAACTGAAGGACGCGCTGGCCGCGCTGGAGAAGTTCAAGGAGCGGGCCAAGACGCTGGCGGTGCCGGGCGAGCGGGCCTACAACCCCGGCTGGCACTACGCCCAGGACGTGCGGAACATGCTGCTGGTGGGCGAGTGCGTGGCGATGGCCGCGCTCGAGCGCGAGGAGTCGCGCGGCGGGCACACCCGCGAGGACCACCCGGCCATGGAGCCCGAGTGGCGCAAGGTCAACCTGATCCTCACGCTCGACGGCGACAAGATCAACATGGTGCACCAGCCGCTCCCGGTGATCCGGCCGGACCTGCTCGACCTGTTCGACATCTCCGAGCTCAAGAAGTACATGACCAAGGAAGAGCTGGCCGGTCACCGTGAAGCGGCCGCGCTGGAAGAGGGGCACTGATGGCTTACCTGGCAAAGCTCCGGGTCTGGCGCGGCGACGCGGGCTCTGGTGATCTGAAGGACTACAAGGTCGAGGTCAACGAGGGCGAGGTCGTCCTCGACGTGCTGCACCGGCTGCAGGCCACGCAGGCGTCCGACCTGGCCCTGCGGTGGAACTGCAAGGCCGGCAAGTGCGGCTCCTGTTCCATGGAGATCAACGGCATGCCGCGCCTTGGCTGCATGACGCGGATGTCGACCTTCACCGAGGAGGAGACGCTCACGATCACGCCGATGCGGACCTTCCCGGTGATCCGGGACCTGGTCACGGACGTGTCGTTCAACTACGCCAAGGCCCGCGAGATCCCCTCGTTCACGCCGGACCCGTCGATCAAGCCGGGTGAGTTCCGGATGCAGCAGGAGGACGTGAACCGGTCGCAGGAGTTCCGCAAGTGCATTGAGTGCTTCCTGTGCCAGAACACCTGCCACGTGATCCGCGACCACACGGAGAACGAGCACGCGTTCTCCGGCCCGCGGTTCCTGATGCGGGTCGCCGAGCTCGAGATGCACCCGGCCGACGAGGCCGACCGGCGCAACATCGCGCAGGACGACTTCGGCCTCGGGTACTGCAACATCACCAAGTGCTGCACCGAGGTCTGCCCGGAGCACATCAAGATCACCGACAACGCGATCATCCCGATGAAGGAGCGCGTGGCCGGCCGGCGGTTCGACCCGCTGGTCTGGCTCGGCTCGAAGATCAGCCGGCGGCCGGAGCCGCAGGGCACCCCGGCGGTGCCCGGCAAGCGCTAGCCCGCCGCTTAGCCGCTTGCCCGCCTGACCGCCGCACGCGAAGCGCCCGTAGCCGGAACTTTCCGGTTACGGGCGCTCCTTTTGTTGGCTTCTGCACCCCATATTAAAACGTGAATTCGATCTTTAAGAGAACTCTCAATGCTGGCTGAAAGTGTTAGTGATGATCTTGCTACCGGTGGTAGCATCGGGCCATGAGCGAGATTCCGCTTGAGGGACCGGAGATTCCCCTCGATCAGGTACAGGCGCTTGGCGCACTGGAGAAGGCGTTCGATGAGGCGCTGTCCCTGGTCCCCCGGCCGTACGTGCTGTCCAGGATCATCGCTATGTTCCCCAAGGCCATCTCCGCGCAGACCACCGTCGAGATCGACAGCGACCAGCTTGCCCAGTTCCGCGGCCGCGTCCAGAAGGTGAGCGTCTCCATGCCGGAAGATCTAGCCACGGCCATCCGCGAGCGGACGGGGCCCGGCGGCTTCAGCCGGTTCGTTGCTGAAGCCGCCGAACGACGGCTTAAGAGCGAAGAATTCCGTGAACTGCTCGACGAGCTCGCGGCCGAGGCCGGCCCCATTCCACCGGAACTAGAAGAGCAGGTGACACGGGAATGGCTGGCGTTCTACGAGGAGGAATAGCGGGCACCCTCGTGCTCGATGCCCAAGGCATCGTCCGGCTCGCGGAGGCCAACAAGAACGTGTTCGCTTGGGCCAGAAGGACGGACGCGCTCGGCGGCGACATCGTCACGGCAGCGTCCACACTGGCCGAGGTTCTTCGCGGCGGCGCTAGGGATGCGCGGATTCACCGTGTACTCCGCCGCGTCACGGTCGTCGAAATCGACAAGAATATGGGGCGCAGGGCCGGAGAGCTCCTCGGCGCGACCGGTATGGCCGGCCATCGTTGCACCGTCGACGCGCTTCTCGCCGCGGTCGCGCTCGCGCAGCGGCGACCGGTCATCCTGCTGACCAGCGACCCGGACGACATGGCCCGCCTTACCGAGGAACCCGATCGGAGGAAGCGTGAACGCATCGCAGTCATCAAGCTGTAGCCGATCCGGGAACGGCGCTAACGAGTGCGACCTACTCGGCGACCTTCTCCCGCGCTTAAGTACTTCCCGGGCAGGAGCCTGTCCTTGGGAGCTATTCGAGGTGCCAGGTGGTGGCGGGGGCGTTCGCGCAGGCGGCGAGGGCCAGCTGGGTGCCGGCCGCGGGGACGCTGGCGCACAGCCCGGACGCGGTGTTGACCAGTTCGGTGGCGATCGGGCCGGCCGGGACCAGCTTCCACTTGCTGGCCGCGGCCCCCGAGCAAGAGCCAACAGAAAGTTTGGAACGGACCGTGGTTCCACCCTCCAGCACGCATTTCCCGTTCAGCCGGAGGGTGCCGTCCGGTTGCTGCTGCCAGTGCTGGGCGCTGCTGTTCGCGCAGCCGGCCAGCACCACGGCGGTGCCCGAGACGGCGGCGCACTTGCCCGGCTGCCCGGACGCGATGGCGGCGGCCGGGCTGAGCCAGTGCTCGTTCGGCTGGCTAGTGGAATTGGCGCAGGGCTCGATCACCGGCTGGGTGCCGTTGGCGGCGCTGGCGGCCGGGACATCAAGGCACTTGGCCGACTGCGGGTTGACGAGCTGGGCGTCGGTGGCGTGCTGCCAGAGCTGCGCGCCGTCTTGGGAGTTGCACGTCTCAAGCACGAGCTTGGCACCGTTTGACCTGCTGTCGCCGGCTGTGGACAGGCACTTGCCGCCGGTCCTGAGCGTGCCGTCCTGGACGGCGGTCCAGCGCTGGTTCGACTTGCCTGTGCAGCTCGACAGGTCGACGTGAGTGCCGTTCGCGGTCTTGCTCCCCGGGTCGTCCAGGCATTTGCCGCTGCCGCCGGCCTGCCTGATCTGCCCGGCGGTGCCGCTGTCGGACGCTGCCTTGACCGTCCAGGTGAACGACGCGGACCCGGCTCCGCCGAGGCCGTCGGTGGCGGTAACCGTCGCCTTGTACGTGCCCGGCCTGGTCGCCCAGCCGGTGATCAAACCGCCGGAAGTCATCGAGAGGCCCGCGGGCAGCCCGGTCGCCTTGAGCGTGGGGGCGAAGCCCGCGCTCTGGTCGCGGCCGGACGTGGTCACCCTGAGCGAGATCGGAGTGCCCGCCGTTGACGAACGGTTCGCGGTGGAGATGGCGACCGCCGCGTGCACCCGGATGGTGGCCGACACCGAGGAGGGAATCACGGTCGCGGGGGTGGCGGCGGTGCTGGTCGGGGTGACCGTCACCGAGTGCACCCCGACCGGAGTGGACGACGACCATTTGAGCAGGCCGGTCGCACTCAGCGAAAGGTACGACGGCAGCGACCCGGCCGGGGCGTAGGACACCGGCTGGCGCGCGAGCGAGTTCAGCGTCTCGACCTGGACCGAGCCGCTGGCACCGGAAGCGGCGGTGACGGCCGGCGGGGCGCCCTGCATCAGGTCAAGGTCGGCCTGGCCGGAGATACCGCTGACGGAAGCGGTGGGGGACTCCTGCCAGAACGTGTAGCCGGCCCAGCCGGGCGGTATGGCGGGTGTCTTGACGTTGTAGTCGGCGATCCAGAGCGGGTCGCCGGCCGCGAAGGCCTTGGTGTTGCCGGTGCAGGCCTGCCACCACGTCGGGTCCGAGTAAATGACCGGGTCCGCGCCTGTCTGCAACTTCACCGCGGCTACGAATTGGCTGATCCAGGTGACCATCTGCGCCGGTGTGAGGCCGTAGCACTCCTTGGGGGTGACCAGCGGCTGGCTCTCCATGTCGAGGGCGATCGGCAGGTACTGGCCGCCCGCCGCGTACGGCGTGGGGGCCGAGTCGATCACGGCCCAGGCCTTGGCGGTGAACTGGCCGCCGCCGGTCACGACCTTGAGCGGGTCACCGACGACGTAGGGCATGACGAACAGCCCCGCGTCCAGCGCACCGGTGACCTGCGAGTCGTAGCTGGGATTGGAGACGGACGCGCCGTCGAAGGCCATGATCCCGACGAAGGACATCCCGGCGGCCTGCACCTGCGGCCAGCTGGTCACCGTGGTCAGGTTGGACACGTCCGTGCCCTGCACAACCGGCGACGCCGTCGCCGCGAGCGCCGCCGGTTCCTGAACCGCCGTCCGCGCACCGACCGCGACCGCGAGCCCGGCGAGGATGATGAGTGCGGTACCCGCGATGCCGCCACGGCGGCTGAGCCGAATCACGGCCGGAGCCTATCAACCAATCTGGTGCGAAGACGGGTGAGTTTGGTGATTCGCAAATGATTTAGACGTCCTAGCCGCTTTTGTGTTTTGGCTTATGCTTCCGCGGGTGTTTTGGCCGGCTCTTGGCCTTGTGCTTCGGCCGGCTCTTGGCCTTGTGCTTCGGCCGGCTCTTGGCCTTGTGCTTCGGCCGGCTCTTGTGGCTGTCTTTCCGCTTGGTCTTCGGCCGCCGTTTCTGCGGCGACCGGTGCTTGGGCCGCGGTTTCGCCCTGGCCTTCGGTCTGAGCGAGGGAAGGTCGTTGACCGGCTGGTAGTAGTCGACGTCGGTCCAGCCGATCCCGGGGAGGAAGCCTTCGTCGCTGTACTGCCAGAACGCCCACCGGGCCCAGACGCGCGGTGCGGCCGGCCGGCCGGCGTTATAGTCCGCCAGCCAGAGCGGGTCCGACCTGAACCGGGCGGTCGAGCGCGTGCACTCCTTCCACCACGCGGCCGTGGTGTAGATGATGGGCGACGTTCCGGTCAGCGCCCTGACCCGGCGGGTGAACCCGGCGATCCAGGAGATCATCCGCTTGCTGCCGGTCCAGTAGCAGTTGCTGCTCGCGTAAGGGTCGTTCTCCAGATCGACCACCAGCGGCAACGCCGCCCCGCGGTGGCGGTAATGCGCGGCCGCGATGGCGAAGCTTGCCGTGGCCGGGCCGCCCGCCTTAGCCGGGTTGGCGAACACGTACGGCATCACGGCCAGTCCCGCCCGCGCCGCGTTGCGGGCGTCCGACAGGTAATACGGGTTCGTGTAGTAGGTGCCCTCTGTGACCTTGATCGCGACGAACCGGATGCCATGCCGGGCCAGCAGCCGCCAGTTGACCGGCCCATCCGCGTGCTGGTAGGCGGAAATGTCAATCCCGCGCATGGGTGACCGGCCGAGCCGGGCTGTCGCCGCCATGGCCATCGGCGACGCGGCCAGCGAGACCGCGGCCGCCAGACCGCCGGCCACGGCCACGGCCCACGCCCGGCGCCAGTTTCGGCCGCACCGACGCCGCTGAACAGTTACTCTCCGCAACCAATTCATATACGGAGAGTAATCATCGCAGTTCGGTAACTTCAAAGAAGAACGCTACGACACGCCGGCAGGGTCTGTGCTACCTTCACCGCCCCGCGAAATCGCTTTGCGCCCGCGGGCGCCGCACGTGGGGCACTTCAGGCATTACACACCGTAAAGGACGGTGGCAGCGCGACTCCCCCGCGAGTCCCCGTGGCGCTGCCCCCGCGCCGCTGCGCTTCCCGCCGCCAGTCGCGTGCGGTCCGCCTTTGCTTTGCCGACGCACGCCCCTGAACTGCGCCGACGCTTTCCCCTCTGCGCGCCGCGGCACTCCCCTGGTGTGCTTCGGCACGCGTTGGTAGCCTACGCGGCCAAGGGAAAGCAACCTATACCGATACAGGGGATATGGGTATACCGATATCCGTTATTTCGGCACACGTGCTCCGTGTAACCGTCATGAAATTGGCGGAAAAATAACCGAAAACGGCGCTAAGCCTGCGAATTAACCTTGCTCGCGCGAGACACGGCCGCGGATCCGGCCGCGCTCCTTGCCGTCGAGCACCACTTTCCTGAGCCGGACCGCCGTCGGGGTCACCTCGACGCACTCGTCATCGGCGCAGAACTCGAGCGCCTGCTCCAGGCTGAGCAGCCGCGGCGGGACAAGCCGCTCAAGCTCCTCGGCGTTGGACTGGCGGATATTGGTGACCTTCTTCTCCTTGGTGATGTTCACGTCCATCTCGTCCATCCGCGAATTCTCGCCGACGATCATGCCCTCGTAGACCTCGGTGGCGGGTGAGAGGAACAGCGACCCGCGCTCCTGGATGTTGAACATCGCGTACGCGGCGGAGTTGCCGGCCCGGTCGGCCACCAGCGACCCGTTCGCGCGGCCCTTGATCACCCCGGCCCACGGCTCGTAACCCTCGAAGACATGGTGCGCGATGCCGGTGCCCCTGGTCTCGGTGAGGAACTGGGTGCGGAACCCGATCAGGCCGCGGGACGGGACGACGAACGCCAGCCGGACCCAGCCGGTGCCGTGGTTGGTCATCGTCTCCATCCGACCGCGGCGCACCGAGACCAGCTGGGTGACGGCGCCGAGGAACTCCTCGGGCACGTCGATCGAGAGCCGCTCGACCGGCTCGTGCACCTTGCCGTTGATCTCCCTGGTCACGGCGGTCGGACGGCCAACGGTCAGCTCGTAGCCCTCGCGGCGCATGGTCTCCACCAGGATGGCGAGCGCCAGCTCGCCGCGGCCGCGGACCTCCCACGCGTCCGGGCGCTCGGTCGGGATCACCTGCAGGGACACGTTGCCGACGAGCTCGCGGTCAAGACGGTCCTTGACCAGGCGGGCGGTCACCTTGGTGCCCTTCTCGCGCCCGGCCAGGGGAGAGGTGTTGGTGCCGATCGTCATCGAGATGGCCGGCTCGTCCACCGTGATCAGCGGGAGCGGGTGCGGGTCGTTCGGGTCGGCCAGGGTCTCGCCGATCATGATCTCGGGAATGCCGGCGATCGCGATGATGTCACCGGGGCCCGCGCTCTCGGCCGGCACGCGGTCCAGCGCCTCGGTCCGGAGCAGCTCGGTGATCTTCACCCGCTCGATGGCGCCGTTGGTCTTGCACCAGGCGGCCTGCTGGCCGCGGCGGATGGTGCCGTTGTGGATCCGGCAGAGCGCGATGCGGCCCAGGTAGGCCGACGCGTCGAGGTTGGTGACGTGCGCCTGCAGCGATGCCTCTGGATCGTAGACCGGCGCGGGGACGGTCGCGCGGATCACGTCGAACAGCGGCTCGAGGTTCTCGCTGTCCGGCATCCCGCCGTCCTGCGGGCGGTTGAGCGAGGCGCGGCCCGCCCGCGCCGCGGCATAGACGATCGGGAACTCGATCTGCTCCTCGCTGGCGTCAAGGTCGATGAAGAGCTCGTAGCACGCGTCGATGACCTCGGCGATCCGGGCGTCGGGACGGTCCACCTTGTTGATGACCAGGATGACGGGAAGGTTCGCCTCAAGGGTCTTGCGGAGCACGAACCGGGTCTGCGGCAGCGGGCCCTCGCTCGCGTCGACCAGCAGCACCACGCCGTCGACCATGGACAGGCCGCGCTCCACCTCGCCGCCGAAGTCCGCGTGCCCGGGCGTGTCGATGATGTTGATCGTCAGGCCGCCATGCTTGACCGCGGTGTTCTTGGCGAGGATCGTGATCCCCTTCTCACGCTCCAGGTCGTTGGAGTCCATGACTCGCTCGTTGACGTGAGCGTGCGCGCCGAACGCGCCCGACTGCCAGAGCATCGCGTCCACCAGCGTGGTCTTGCCGTGGTCGACGTGCGCGACAATGGCGACGTTACGCAGGTCATCGCGCGTCGCAAGCCGTGTTGCGCTCGTCATAATGGTCTCCTGCGGTGCGGGCATGGCTATCTTGTCTCGCTCATTCAGCGTCGGGAACCGCGCCACGCGAGCGCGTGGCGGCGCCACGGCGATGCCGCGGCCATTACCAGTCTATTGCCTGGCGCGAGGCCGTTCGGTTTCACGGTGCCTGCCCGCATAACCTGTGCACAGGCGTGGGCGCTTCGGCCGTCCGGTCCCGGGCCGGCCGCGGCGCCCGCGCCGTCTACGGCAGCGGCCTGCTCACCGGGCACCCTTCCTCTTAGCCGCCGCCCGTACCGAGCGTCCGGTGCCCTAGACGGACTTGGCGATGAGCTCGCCGGCCACCCAGCGCGCGACGTTCTCCCGGTACGGGGCGGGGAGGCTCAAGACGATGTGCCCGAAGCCGGCGCCGGCCGCCGCGGCGATCGCGTCCCTGGTGATGCCGGCGTCGTCATAGGAGACCGGCAGGACCAGGGAACGGGTGATCGCGGCGGGGTCGCGGCCGATCTCGGTGCAGATGCGGTCAAGCACGGTGCCGCGGCGGACGGCCGCCTCGACGTCGCCGCCGGGGAAGTTCCACACGTCGGCGTGCTCGGCGACCACCCGCAGGGTGGCGCTGGCCTGGCCGCCCATCACGATCGGGGGGCCGGGCCGTTGGACCGGCTTGGGGTTGCAGAACGCCCCGGTCAGGTCGTAGTAACTGCCGTGGAAGTCGAACGGCTTGTCCTCGGTCCACAGCCGCCTGATCAACGTGCACGCCTCGGCCAGGCTGCCCACCGCGTAGGGCGCGTCGTGGTAAGGCAGGCCGTAGGCGTCGTACTCGCGCCGGGCCCAGGGGATGTCGGTCCGCGAGCCCGCGCCAATGCCGAAGTCGAGCCGCCCGCCGGACACGATGTCGGTGGTCGCGGCGATCTTGGCCAGCAGGGCCGGCGGCCGGATGCGGTTGCTGGTCACCAGCAGGCCCAGGCGCAGCCTGGTGGTCTGCGCGGCGAGAGCCGACAGCAGCGTCCAGCCCTCGAAGATCGGGCCGCCGGAGTCGCCGCCGATCGGCAGCAGGTGATCGAACGCCCAGGCGTGCTCGATCTGCGGGATGGCGTCGGCTTCCCGCCAGACTCCCAGCAGGTCGCCGTAGCTGACCTGCTGCGGCGCGGTCGCGATGCCGAAACTGGGCGAATCGGTGCGGGTCACGGTCTGTTGCCTCCGTCGCGGGTGAGCCGGCGGTGCCACGGCTGGCTGGTCGGTGGTCGTCGGTCGCTGGTTCTGGCATGATGGAAAGCGGAACGCTGCTCCGTTCAAACATACGGAGCATTGTTCCGTTTGTCAATCGCAGTGACCGAGGGAGCGACCGGTGGCCGAAGTCGATGAGCAGGCGGGGCTCGCGTCCCCGCGGAAGCGGGCCGACGCCAGGCGCAACGAGCAGACCCTGCTCGAGGCGGCCGCCGACGTGTTCGTGGCCTCCGGGGTGGACGCACCGGTACGCGACATCGCGGCCAGGGCCGGAGTCGGGATGGGCACCATCTACCGGCACTTCCCGACGCGGGCGGACCTCATTATCGCCGTCTACCGGCACCAGGTCGACGCCTGCGCCGAAGCCGGGCCGGCCCTGCTGGCGAGCGGCACCGCACCGCACGCCGCGCTGACGCGATGGGCCGGCCTGTTCGTCGACTTCCTGGTGACCAAGCACGGACTAGCCCGTGCGCTGCAGTCCGACAAGGCCCGTTTCGAGACGCTGCACGCCTACTTTCTCGACCGCCTGGTGCCGGTGTGCGCTCAACTGCTCGACGCCGCCGTCGACGCCGGCCAGATCCGCTCGCCGGTGGACGCCTACGCGCTGATGCTCGCCATCGGGAACCTATGCGCCGGTGTGGGCGCCGACTCGCGCTACGACGCGCGTGGCATGGTCGAGCTGCTCATCGCCGGGCTCCTGCAACCGCAACCTCAGTAGTTACTTAGTGTCCCGCGGCCGGCGATCTCGGCGGCGTCATGAAAGTTCTGGCGTGCTGGCGCCGCCAGATGGTAGTAACCTTCCACTAAGGGATTAGTTGTTTCCTCTATTAGTGGAAGAGTGATCGTGATCGAGTTCCAGCTCGATGCCGGTTCCGGTGTCGCCACCTACCTGCAGCTGGTGCAGCAGGTACGCCAGGCCCTGCAGCTCGGGCTGCTCAAGCCGGGCGACCAGCTGCCGACGGCCCAGCAGGTTGTCGCCAGGCTGGCGATCAACCCGAACACGGTGCTCAAGGCCTACCGGGACCTTGAGCGCGAAGGCCTGGTGCGGGCCCGGCCAGGCCAGGGCACATTCGTCCTGCGGACGCTCCCTCGCACCGACCCCGCCGCCCAAGCGCGGTTCCTCGCTTCGATGACCGACTGGCTGCGCTCGGCGCGCTCGGCGGGCCTTGGCCCCGACGACATCGAGGCGATCTACCGCACCGCGTTCCGCGACTGCTTCGCTGAAGGTGTCGCGTGAGCGCGCTACTCCAGACCAGCGCGGTCGGCAAGAAATATGGCCGGCAGTGGGCGCTGCGGGACTGCACCCTGACCATCCCGGCCGGGAAGGTTGTCGGGCTGGTGGGCCCGAACGGCGCCGGCAAGACGACCCTGCTGCAGCTGGCCGCCGGGCTGCTCACCCCGACGGCGGGCACCATCACGGTCCTCGGCGGGCAGCCAGGCAGCACTCCCGGGCAGCTCGCCAAGGTCGGCTTCGTCGCGCAGGACGCGCCCGTGTACTCGCGGCTGCCGGTGGCCGGGCACCTGCGGATGGGCGCCTGGCTCAACCCCGGTTGGGACGGCGATCTGGCCGGACGGCGGATCGCGGACCTCGGCCTCAACCCGCGCCAGCGCGCCGGGTCGCTGTCCGGCGGCCAGCGAGCCCAGCTCGCCCTGACCATGGCGGTCGCGAAACGGCCCGAGCTCATCCTGCTCGATGAGCCGGTGGCCAGCCTTGACCCGCTCGCGCGGCGTGAGTTCCTGCAGAGTCTCATGGAGGTCGTCGCCGAACAGGGCACCAGCATCGCGCTCTCCTCGCATCTGATCGCCGACCTCGAGCGGGTCTGCGACTACCTCGTCGTGCTGGCCGCCTCCCGGGTCCAGCTAGCCGGGGAGGTAAGCGAGCTGCTCGCCTCCCATCACCGCCTCTCCGGTCCGCGCAGGGACCCGGCCACCCTTCCGGCGGGCCAGCAGGTCATCGAGGCCAGCCACACCGACCGGCAGAGCATCCTGCTGATCCGCAGTGACGGCCCGGTCCTCGATCCCGCCTGGACGGTCAGGCCGGTCACCCTGGACGATCTCGTCCTTGCCTACATGAGCCGGGGCCGCGACACGGGGACCACCAGCCGCCGACCCGGATTGGAAGTCGTTCGATGATCAGGTTCGCCTGGATTCAGGCCCGCACCCAGACGGCGGTGGCGGTGGCCGCGCTCGCGGCAACGGCGATACTCGCGGCGATCACCGGCCCGCGCCTGCTCCACCTCTACGACTCGGCCGTCGCCACCTGCGGGACGCGCAACGACTGCGCGTCAGCCACCACCGCCTTCCTGTCCAGTTACCGCCTGCTGCAGGTGGCCCTGCCCCCGGTGCTGCTCGTGCTGCCCGCCCTCATCGGCGCCTTCTGGGGCGCACCGCTCGTCGCCCGCGAGCTTGAGACCGGCACCTTCCGCCTGGCCTGGACCCAGAGCGTCACCAGGCAACGCTGGCTCGCCGTCAGGCTTGCCCTCACCGGCCTCGCCAGCATGGCCGTCGCCGGGCTGCTCAGCCTCATCCTCACCTGGTGGTTCAGCCCGATCGACCGGGTCCAGCTGAACCGGCTCAGCCCGGCGATGTTCGGCGTGCGCGGCATCACCCCGATCGGCTACGCCGCCTTCGCCTTCGCCCTCGGGGTCACCGCCGGAGTGCTCATCCGCCGCACGATCCCCGCCATGGCCGCCACCATCGTCGTGTTCACCGGCATCCGGCTTGCCTTCGCCATCTGGGTGCGGCCGTACCTCATCGCGCCGCTGCGGGTCACCTCGGCACTGGTGATGCCCACCGGAAACGGCCCGGCACCGGTCCCGGGCGGCGGCGCGGTCAAGCCCGGCGGCTTGGTTATCTCCAACCAGACCGTCAACGCGGCCGGGCGGGTAATCGGGGCCAACGGCGGGGTCGGGCCTAACGGCGAAATTGGCATTCAGGTGACCCACGGAACGCCCAGCCTGGCGGGCGTGGGCGCCTGCCCCAATAAGTTTCCACCGCTGGGCGGCGGACTGCGAAGCAGCGGAGCGCAGCCGCCCGCGGTCTTCAACGCGGCCGTACAGGACTGCATCGACAAGCTGGGACTCCGGGAAGTGGTCAGCTACCAGCCGCTGAGCCGCTACTGGCCACTCCAGTGGGACGAGACGCTGATCTTCACCGGACTCGCCATCGCCTTGGCCGCGCTCTGCTTCTGGTGGGTCCGCCGCAGGCTCACCTGACCGGTCGATTGGCTCAGCCAAGCGGGTTTAGGCTCGGTCCCGTGGCTGACCTCGACTTGCGGCCCGAACGCCGCGACAAGCTCGCGGCCGGGCTCCGCACGGAACTCGAAGCGCTCATCCCTGGCTCCGCCACCGCCCTTCGCGGCTCGCTGGCCGCCCGGACCGCGGATCCCTACAGCGACATCGACTTGTGCTGGGTGATCGGGGACGGGATGTTCACCGCGGCGGTGTCCGCGGCCGCGGCACTGGCCGCGACGCTCCCGTCCGTTCAGGCCGTGCGCATCGATCCCGGCCTCGCGCGCTCGGACCGCCGTCGGCTGGTTTTCGTACGGCTGGCCGGGGTGCCGCTGTTCTGGCGGGTTGACCTCGACGTCCGCGCCCGGTCGGTGGCGGCGGATGACTCCTACGACGACGGCAACCCGGCCGCCGGTGACGCGACCGGGTGGTCACCGGCCGCCAGCGCGATAGAGAACGCCGTCGCCGCTATCAAGAGCGGCGTCCGGGGCCGGGCCGACGTCACCGGCGGCCTGCTCAGCCGGGGCTACGAACGCATCGGGCTCGGGCTGCCGTCGGACGCTGGCCTGGCCGAGCTCATCGCGCGGCTCGCCGAATCATCGGCCCGCCTGGAGCCGAGCCTGGCCAGCATGGCCGGCCAGGTCAGGGAAGTCGCCGAAGCGCTGCTCACCCCGTCGCCGGGCCCCCGCGGCGAGTCAATCCTCCGGCCGCGGTGACAGCGGCCCGGGCGTGGTTGCTCAGTCGTGCACGATGTCGGTGTGATGGCAGAAGTGCACCCGGGACGGGCTCATTGACCGGACCCGCCCGATCGAGGTTTCCCAGGACGGCCGGTCGGCGGCCTGGCCGGGCGGCAGCTGCTGGCCCAGCGGCCCGGTGTACTCGCGCGGCGTGTAAGCGGCGTCCCCGATCAGCAGGTCGGCCGAGCCGTCGCCGGTGTTGACCACGACGCACTGGTGACCGGCGGTGTGGCCGGGGGTCGAGATCACCGACAGACCGGGCAGGATCTCGGTGTCGCCGTCCAGCAGCTCGTACCGCGCGCCCATGAAATCGAACCAGTCGGAAAGATCGGGCGACTCGCGGCGGGCGCGGTCGAGTTCGGCCCGCTGAACGTAGAACGGGGCGTGCTTGAATACCGCGTTCTGGCCGCAGTGATCGAAGTGCAGATGGGTGTTGATCACCAGCGAGATGTCGGCCGGGGACATGCCCAGCTCGGCCAGGGCGTCGGCCGCCGAGACGTTGACCACGCGCCAGTCGCTGATCAGGTCCCCTGGGCCGCCCACGCCGGTGTCGACCAGGACGGCGCCACCCGGATGGGTGATCACGAAGCCGTGAACCGGCCACTGCCCGCTCCCGCCGCCGGGCGGGGTCAGCTTGGCCAAGTGCAACCGCTTGATCTCCAGCGACATGGGCGCGCCTCCCGCATTCGTGTTCCCGTCCATGGCATGGAGGCTACGCCGCGCCGCGCCCGGCGGCTCGCCGGCAACCCCGACCGGGGGCCGGAACCGGGTCTGGCTGTCGTCGGCTGGCTCCTGTCTTAACATCGCTAATGCCGGCTGATTTTCGGGGCAGGCTAGCCGGCGCCGGGTTCGCCTGGCGCGACGATGCCGGTCTCGTAGGCCAGGATCACGGCCTGGACCCGGTCGCGCAGGCCGAGCTTGGCGAGCAGGTTGCCCACGTGCGATTTCACGGTGGCGTCGCTGATGACGAGATCGGCGGCTATCTCCGCGTTGGTGAGGCCGCGGGCCAGCCGCAGCAGGATGTCGCGTTCCCTGGCGGTCAGCGAGGCCAGCCGCGACGGTGCCGGATGGGCGTGGCGCGGGGCACGGGCGAACGCGTCGATCAGCCGGATCGTGACCGAGGGCGCGAGCAGCGCGTTCCCGGCGGCGGCGTTCTTGACCGCCGCGATCAGGTCGTGCCGGGGCGCGTCTTTGAGCAGGAAGCCGCTCGCCCCGGCCCGCAGCGCCTCGTAGACGTAGTCGTCGAGGTCGAAGGTGGTCAGCATGACGACCTTCGGCCCGGCTGCCCGGCTGCCGCCGGTGATCTGCCGGGCGGCTTCGAGGCCGTCCATCTCTGGCATCCGCACGTCCATCAGGATCACGTCGGGCTGGTGCTCGGCGGCGGCCCGCACGGCCTCGGCCCCGTTGGCCGCCTCGGCGACCACGGTGATCCCGTCGGCTCCTTCGAGGATGACGCAGAAGCCGGTCCTGACCAGTTCCTGGTCATCGACGACGAGCACCCGTACCGGCCCTGGGGCGGTCATGGCGCCGGGAGCCTTGCGGTGACGGTGAACCCGCCGGCCTGCCCGGGGCCGAGGGTCAGGCTGCCGCCGCAGGACGCGACCCGCTCAGCCATCCCCGCCAGCCCGAATCCTCCGCTCCTTGACGTATGCGTGCTGCCCGTGCCCCGCTGTTCAGCGAGCCGGGCATCGGCCGCGCCGGCGGGTCCGTGGCCGGTGTCGGTCACCCCGACGGTGACGTACCCGGGTTCATAGCTGAGGGTCACCGCCGCATTGCCCGCCCCGGAGTGCCTGACCGTGTTGGTCAGCGCCTCCTGGACGATGCGGTAGACGGCCAGGTCCACGCCGGGCGCCAGCCTGGCCGGGCTGCCCTCCACCCGCAGGTCCACGCTGATCCCGGCCTCGCGCACCTGGTCGAGCACCGTGCCGAGCTGGCTGACCGACGGGACCGGCGCGGTGTCCGGCGGCTGGCGGCCGGCGAAGTCGGCCGTCGTGCGCAGCACCCCGAGCAGGCGGCGCAGCTCGGCCATGGCCTCGCGCGCGGTCTGGCCGATGATCTCAACGTGCTTCTCCGCCAGGGCAGGCTGGCAGGGCAGCAGCGTGGCCGCCGCGTCGGACTGGACGGCGATCAGGCTGACGTGGTGCGCGACCACGTCGTGCAACTCCCTGGCGATCCTGGTCCGCTCCCGTGCCGCGGCCAGCGCCACCTCCCGGTCGCGCACGGCCTCGGCGTTCTCCGCTCGCGCCTCGGCCTCCTGCAGGTAATCCTGCCGGGTACGGCTGAGGATGCCGGCCATGCCGACCGCCGCGAACTCAAGCGCCGCGACAAAGGAGTCGTAGGGCTCCGTGTGCCCGGGCTGCCATCTCAGGTCGATCGCGCCCCACAGCATCACCAGGCTCACCACCACCCGCACCCTGGTCGAGCAACGCTGCATGACCGTGTAGTAGGAGATCAGCGAGGCCAGCGCCAGCGGCGCGAACCCGAGGTTCAGCTCGTCATAAATGGTGCGGGGGATGCCGATCGCCACCCATACCCAGACCGGCCAGCGCCGCCGCCACGTCAGCGGCAGCGTCTGCAGGGCGGCCAGCGCGAACGCCAGCCAGGGCAGGCGCAGCCGTCCTGCCTCCGGGATCAGCGAGGCGACGTTGTAGGCGGCCAGCGCCAGCGCGAGCGCGAGGTCCTGCGTGCGCGGCGAGACCGCGGCGTACCAGGCGGCAAGCCTCTTCACGAGCCGATCGTAAGGCCCGGCCGCCGTCCGGGCCATCCCCCGTGCGGTTGAACCGCCGGCTCCTACCTGCGGCGGGCTCCCCCGCCGCCAGGGCGTCACGCGGCCGGCCGCGGGGATGACCGCGGAACAGGCAGCGCGGCCGATGCGCGCCGGGCGCGCGGCCGGCCATCGTAACAGGCATGAACCCCCAGCCAAGAGCGGCGGAACCGATCATCGAACTGGCGCGAGTGGAGAAGGTCTACCGCAGCGGCAGGGTCAGCTTCCCCGCGCTGAGCGGGGTGGACCTGACCATCACGGCCGGTGAGATGGTGGCGGTCACCGGCCCGTCAGGCAGCGGCAAGTCGACCATCATCAACCTCATCGCCGGCATCGACCGGCCCACGGCCGGCACGGTCACGGTCGCCGGCCGGCGCATTGACGAGATGACCGAGGAGCAGCTCGCGGTCTGGCGCGGCGCCGCGATCGGGATCGTCTTCCAGTTTTTCCAGCTTATGCCCACGCTCACCGCGGCCGAGAACGCCGCGCTGCCGCTGGACCTGGCCCGGATCGGCCCGCGCGCCGGGCGCAGGGCCGCCGCCAGCCGCAACCTGGCCGCCGTCGGGCTGGCCGACCGCGGCAGCCGGCTGCCGCTTGAGCTGTCCGGCGGGGAGCAGCAGCGGGTCGCGATCGCCCGGGCGATGGCCTGCCAGCCCCCGATCTTGCTGGGCGACGAGCTCACCGGCAACCTCGACACCGGCATCGCCATGGACATGTTCATGCTGCTCAAGAACCTGAACAAGCAGGGCACCACGGTCGTGTACGTCACCCACGACCTGACGCTGGCCCGGCTGGCCGACCGGATAGTGTCCGTCCGCGACGGCCTGATCACCGGCGACACGAGCCAGCCGTGAACACCCTGGACCGCAAGGCGTGGGGCGACCTGGCCAGGCACCGCGCCCGCTCGCTGCTGGCGGCCGGCACGCTCGCCATCGCCATCGCCAGCCTGGGCTTCCTCGCCATTCCCGGCCTGCTGAACGCGGCGATGAACCGCCAGGTCCAGCAGGGGCGCCTCAACGAGGTCGCGATCTCCACCCGCGTCACCGGTCTGACCCCGGCCCAGCTCGGCGCGCTCGGCCGGCTGCCCGGCGTCGCCGCGGTCAGCGCCGACCTTAGCTACGTCACCACCACAACGACGGCCGGCGGCACCCAGAACATCGTGATCGACGGCGGCGGCCTGTCATCCGCGCCGGCCAACACCGTCCTGCTGATGTCCGGGCGGCTGCCCGGGCCGGGTGCGGCGCTCGCCGACGTCGCCGACGGCAAGGCGGCCGGCTACACCGTCCCGGCCGGCGGCACGCTCGGCGTGCGGGCCGCCAGCGGCGCGACCGCGCGGCTGCGCGTCAGCGGGACCGGGCTGAACCTCGCCTACACCCCCGGCGCGAACAGCACCGGCCTACCGGTCTTCTACACCTCCGCCGCCACCGTGCAGGCGCTCAGCGGCAGCCGCGGCTACAACCACCTGGGGTTCCTGCTCAGCGACGACAGCCCGGCGGCGCAGAACCGGGTGATCGCCGAGGTCCGCGCGTACCTGACCGCGCAGGCCGGGAGCGATCCCATCACCTCGCTGCCTTACACCCGGGCCCCGGGCTACTGGCCGGGGCAGACGGGGTTCAACGACCTGATGGCCGTGCTGTACATCATCACGGTCCTCGCGCTCGGCTCGGCCCTGTTCCTGATCGCGGCCACGATGAACACGCTCATCGCCGAGCAGGCCCGCGAGATCGCCATCCTCAGGGCGCTCGGCGGCCGGCGGCGGCAGATCAGGGGCATCACCGCCCGCACCGCGGCGATGCTCGGCCTGGCGGGCGCGATCGCCGGTTCCGTCCTCGGCGCCGCCGTCGCCTACCTGCTGGCCCGCTACTTCGCCGAGCGGTTCGTCGACGTGTCGATCGGCTTCGGCGTGTCGGTCCCGGTCATCGTGGGCAGCCTGGTGGCCGGCCCGGTACTCGCGGTCGCCGCGTCGCTGCCCGCGCTCCGGCGCGCGCTGCGCAGGCCGGTGGCCGAGACCCTCACCGGAGCCGGCCCGGACGGGGACTACGGGGCCGGCTGGCTCGACCGGATGGCCGCGCGTGGCCGCCCGGCCGAACGGCTGCCGGACAGCCTGCGCCTGGGGTTCCGCGATACGCTGCGGCAACGGCGGCGCAGCGTGGCCGTCATCGCCCAAGTCGCGGTCGCGGCCGGGCTCGCGATGTCCTTCCTCGGGCTCGGCCAGTCCGTCGACAGCGCCATCGCCCAGGCCATCGGCAAGCTCCACTTCACCATCGGCGTCGGCGAGGCGGCGGGCAGCGGCGCACGGCCGTTCGGCAGCCAGGCGGTCGCCGTCGCGGCCGCGACACCGGGCGTCACCGGCGTCCAGCCGGTCGAGGAGAGCTCCGTGCAGTACAACGGCCAGGCGTATGCGGCGTGGGGCCTCGGCCCCCATCCCCTCTACTCCTACCGGCTCAGCGCGGGCCGCTGGTTCACCGCAGCGGACAGCGTCGCGGGCACTCCCCCGGTGGTGCTCGGCCCGGTCGTCGCGGACGCCTCCGGCGCGCGCGTCGGGCAGGACCTCACCCTCGAAATGGCCACCGGGCCGGTCAGGGTCCGCGTCATCGGGATCGACACCGGCCGGAACAACAGCGGCGACATCGTCTACTTCCCGCTGCCCACGCTGGAACGGCTGGACGGCACGCCCGGCGCCGCCAACTCCCTGTGGGTCAGTACCGGCAGCTCAGCGCACGCCGCCATCGACCGGGCGGCCACCGCCGCCGCGAGCCGGCTAGCCGCCGCCGGGTACCCGGTCAGCACCAGCAAGATCTACGTCCTCGAGGCTCAGTACACCGCCTCGGAGAACTCCGTCCTCGCCATCGTCGAGGTCTTGGGCCTCGTGGTGGTGGCCATCATGCTGCTGGGCCTGGCCAGCACCCTCACCATGGGGGTCATCGAGCGGACGAGGGAGATCGGCATCCTCCGCTGCCTCGGCGCCCGGGCACGTCACATCCGGAGTATCTTCACCACTGAGGCGGTCGTGCTGACCCTCGCCGGCTGGGCGGTCGGGATCCTGCTCGGCTGGCTGATCTACGAAGGCCTGCTGAGCCTGGTCCGGCACGACGCCGACCTCATCCTGCCGCAGGACTTCGTGCCAGCCATCCCGCTGATCACCCTCGCGGGCGTGCTCGTGCTCACGCTCATCGTCATACGCGGGCCGCTGCGCCGCGCCACCCGGATCCGGCCCGGCGCCGCGCTCCGCTACCAGTGACCCGGGCAGCGAATCATGCACCGAAGCCGCGCAGACAGCAGGATGAACCAAGTTACCAAGAGGAAGGTGAGCTGGCCATGCCCGGTGAAGGGAACCCGTCGTGGGGCGCTTGACCGATCGCTGGGTAAGCCGTGCACAGCGCAGGTCCGACGAGCGGGCGGCACGATGGCGGGAACGGCAGAGCGAGCGGGCCCACAGCGGGCAGACGACCGCCGCGGACCGGTGGATGGCCCGTGCACAACGCAAGTCCGACGAGCGAGCGGCACGATGGCAGGAACTGGAATCGCTGCGTCGGCTGGTTTCGGCCGCCCCGATCAGGGGGCCCGGCGACAGCGCCGCTGTCATCAGCGTCGATCAGAGCGGGCCACGGTGGCTGAGCCCGCTCAATCCCGGTGGGCCAATCAGCCCCGGCGGTCCGGTCACGCTGCTCCGCCTGCTGATCGCCGAGGCGATCTGGTGGCTGGTCTTCCACCGGTCTTACACCGTTCGCGTTCACACGAATGACCATCCCCCGATCAAGCTCCACGTCCGGCTGCCCAGCGAGATAGCCGCCTATCACGCCGCCGCCCGGCTGGTCAGCCGGTTCAAGGACGACGGACCCGCCGCCCTGCAAAGCTGGCTGGCCGAAACCTCCGCCAGCTCCCGAACCGCCCCTAGATTGCCTCCGACGGGTCCTTAAGTGGTTCGAGGCGGTGCTTGAGCAGGCAGAACTCGTTGCCTTCGGGATCGGCGAGTACGTGCCAGGACGCCTCCGCGGGCTGGCCGATGTCGACCAGCCTGGCCCCGGCGGCCAGCAGGCGCCCGAGCTCGGCGTCCTGATCGCGGTCGGTGGGGTTGACGTCGATGTGCAGCCGGTTATACCCGTTCTTGGGCTCGTCGTCGCGGATGAGGAAGATCGTCGGCTGCGGGCCGCCGAACCCTTCGCGCGGGCCTATCTCGACGCAGACCCCCTCTTCGCGGTCGAGCTCGATGAAGTCCAGGACCTCGCACCAGAACCGCGCCAGCACCTCCAGGTCGCGGCACTTGAGCACGAGCTCACTGATACGGCATGCCATTGACAAATCCTACTCTCAGCGTGAGAACTGCGGGGGCTGCGGCAAGGGCACGAGCTCAATCGGACGGCGTGACCGGGGACCACGCGCCGAACCACTGCTCGGCACCGTAGGCCTCGAACCGCTCTACCTCGGTGAACCCCAGCTTCGCGGCGAGGCGCATCGAGCGGGCGTTGGCGGTCTGGGTAAAGAGCACCACCGGCTCGCCGGGAAGCTCGCCCGCCAGCCAGCCGAGTGCCGCCGCACACGCCTCGGCGGCGTACCCGCATCCCCACGCCCGCGGCAGGAACAGGTAGCCGAGCTCGGCCTTCCCGGCAGCAGCCGGGACGCTGAGCCCCGTTGCTCTCCTGAGCGGGCAGACTAGCCGATGCCTGCCGGTGCACCAGGGATTCAGTGGGAAGCCGCCCAGCCGCCCGGTAACGTGCCGTCTTATGGTTAACGAGCGTCGAGCCCCCGCCGCCGGGCAGGACCGGGAAGCACCAGCGCCTTCCGCCGAGCAGCCCGATGGCCCGGGCCGGGTGACCCTGCGTCCGGCCGCCAGCGGAGACCAAGCCGAGTTCCTCGACCTCGTGCGCGCGAGTGCCCGCTTGCACCATCCGTGGATGTCCCTGCCGGCCACCCCGGAGGACTTCCGGGCTTACCTCAGGCGATACGAGCAGAGCGGCGGGGAGTCGCTGCTGATCTGCCTGCGCGGTACCGGCGCCATCGCCGGGATGGTGAACATCAACAGCATCATCCGGGGACGTTTTCAGTGCGGTTCGCTCGGCTACGCCGCCTTCGCGCCTGCCGCGGGCAACGGGTACATGACCGAGGGTCTCGGCCTGGTAGTGCGGCACGCCTTTGAGCAGTTGCGGCTGCACCGGCTCGAAGCCAACATCCAGCCAGGCAATCACGCCTCGCTCAACCTCGTCCGGCGCCTTGGCTTCCGCCGCGAGGGCTACTCACCGGAAATGCTTTTCATTGACGGTGCCTGGCGGGACCACGAGCGGTGGGCCATCACCGCCACCATGGCCGGCATCGAGGCAGAGCCTCACCCCAGCCTGCCCGGACGCCCCCGGGACTAAGCGAGGTCTGCCGGGCCGGGCCGTTGTCCAGGAACGGACCGTAACGCCGCCTGCGGCGCGAACTGTGTCCGGTACAGCCCCGCGTACACCCCGTCCGCGGCGAGCAGCTCGTGATGCGTCCCGCGCTCGGCGATCTGCCCGCCGTCGATGACGAGGATCTGGTCCGCCGCCCGGACCGTGGACAGCCGGTGGGCGATCACCAACGATGTCCGCCCGGCCAGCGCGGTCGCCAGTGCCCGCTGGATCGCCGCCTCGGATTCGGAGTCCAGGTGCGCGGTGGCCTCGTCAAGCACCACCACCGACGGGGCCTTGAGCAGCAGCCGGGCCAGGGCGAGGCGCTGTTTCTCCCCGCCGGAGAAGCGATAGCCCCGGTCCCCCGCGATCGTGTCAAGCCCGTCAGGCAGCGACGAGATCAGCTCCCAGATGCGAGCCGCCTGGCACGCCTCGGTCAGCTCCTTTTCTGTCGCCGATGGCCGCGCGTACAGCAGGTTGGCCCGGATCGTGTCGTGGAACAGGTGCGCGTCCTGCGGCACGACGCCGACCACCGACCGCAGCGACTCCAGCGTCAGGTCGCGGACGTCGTGCCCGTCGATCCGCACCGATCCACGCACCGGATCGTACAGCCGCGGCACCAGGTGCGTGATCGTCGTCTTCCCCGCACCCGACGGCCCGACCAGCGCGGTCAGCTTCCCCGCGGGCACCTGGAAGGTAACGTCCCGCAGTACCCACGCGTCACTAGGACGCTCCGGCGCGGGCAGCGCGACCGACTCAAGCGAGGCCAGCGACACTTGGTCCGCTGCCGGATACCGGAACCACACTCCCTCCACCTCCACACCCGGTGCCCCGCCCGCACCCGGCAGCGGAAAAGCCGTCGCCCGCTCGGTGATCAGCGGCTCAAGGTCGAGGATCTCGAAGACGCGGTCAAAGCTGACCAGCGCGGTGAGAATGTCCACCGGCAGGCTGGATACCTCGTGCAGCGGTCCGTACAGCTGCGAGACCAGCGCGATGAACGCCACCAGCGTGCCGACCTGGAAAACGCCGTGAATGACCAGCGTGCCGCCCAGCCCGTACACCAGGGCCGTGATCAGCGCCGCGAGCAGCATGATGAAGGCCATGAGCAGCTCCATGCCGACGGCGTTGGCGACGGCCAGGTCACGGATCCGGCTGGCCTTGCCGGTGAACAGCCCGGCTTCCTCCTCCGGCCGCCCGTACAGCATGGCCAGCAGCGCCCCGGATGCATCCGACCGCTCGGCCGTCATCGTCGCCAGTTCGCCCTGCAGCTGCATCTCCTGCCGGAGCAGCCGCTGTGCCCGTTTCCCGGTCACCTTGCCGGGCAGCACGAATAGCGGGATCACCGCCAGCGCGATGAGGCTGAGCTGCCACGACAGCCAGAACATGGCCGCCAGCACCAGGACCAGGTTCAGCAGCATCGACACCGACTGGGACATTAGCATCCCGACCGCCTGCTGTGTTTCGTTGATGTCATCGTTCATGCGGGAGACCAGTGCCCCGGTCTGCGTCCGGGTGAAGAACGCCAGCGGCTGCCGCTGCACATGCCGGAACACGCTCGCCCGCAGTTCCAGCACCAGGCTCTCGCCGACCCACACCGAATACCACGACCTCACGTATTCCGCGCCCGCGTCCACCAGCGCCAGCCCCGCGACGGTCAGCGCCAGCGTGACGACCACGCTCTCCCGGTGCGGCAGGATGCCGTCGTCGATGATCAGCCGCAAGATCAGCGTGCTCACCACCACGATGGCCGAATCCACCGCGGTGACTCCAAGCAGCAGCACCATCTGCCCTCGATACCGGCGCAGATACGGCCAGACCCGCCGCACCGTCCCCGGCCGCACCTGCTGCCGGGTCACCTCATCCAGGTGCTGAACTCTGAACCCAGGACCCTCGATCATGAGGCCCACTATCTCCAGGCCTCATATCTGGTGGCAAACCATTTTTATGCTGAGTATTATGCCGGGCATGATGCTGGGCATGGTGAAATCATGAGCGTCCCCCACGTGCTGCTGGCCCTGCTGTCGGAGGGGCCGAAGTACGGGCTGCAGCTGCGCGAGGAGTTCGAGGCCGGGACGGGCGAGGTGTGGCCGCTGAACGTCGGCCAGGTGTACCGGACGCTGGGCCGGCTGGAGCGCGACGGGCTGGCCGAATCGGACGACGCCGGCCAGGAGGGGCCGCAGAAGCGGTTCCGGATCACGGCCGGGGGCCGGGAAGCGCTGGCCGCCTGGCTGCGCACGCCGCCGGACCTGACTTCACCGCCCCGCGACGAGCTGCTGATGAAGGTGCTGGTGGCGGCGCGGGTACCGGGCACCGACGCGCATGAGGTGATCCAGGCGCACCGCGTGTACCTGCTCGAGCTGATGCAGCAGTGGACGCGGCTGAAGGAGGGCGAGGCCCGCGATGACCTGAGCCTGGCGCTGGTGGTCGATGCCGAGCTGTTCCGGCTGGACGCGGTGATCCGCTGGCTGGACGCCGCCGAGGTGCGCCTGGCGCGGGCCGCCGCCGAGCCGCCCCGGCCCGATTCCGCCCCGGTTCCGGTCCCGCAGCTTCGGCGCCTGGGGGCCAGGCGATGAGCCGGCCAGGACCGGCCGAGGGCAGCGGGGGCGCGGCGAGCGTGCTGGAGCTACGCGGCGTGTCCAAGACTTACGGGCAGGAGCCGGCCGCGGTGCACGCGCTGGCCGGGGTGGACCTGTCGGTGCGGGCCGGGGAGATGGTGGCGGTGATGGGGCCCAGCGGCTCGGGGAAGTCCACGCTGCTGACCATCGCCGGGAGCCTGGAGGATCCCACCAGCGGGGAAGTGCTGGTCTGCGGCATGACGCTGGCGGGGATGCCGCGCGTGCGCCGGGCCCGGCTGCGGCGGCGGGTGATCGGGTACGTGTTCCAGGACTTCAACCTGCTGCCCGGGCTGACCGCCGCCGAGAACGCCGCCTTGCCGCTGGAACTGGACGGCGTCGCGGTGCCGAAGGCACGCGCGGCCGGGCTGGCCGCCCTGGCCGCGCTCGGGGTGGCCGACCGGGCGGGCTCGTTCCCCGACCAGCTGTCCGGCGGCGAGCGGCAGCGGGTGGCGATCGCCCGCGCGGTGGTGGGGGACCGCCGGCTGCTGCTGGCCGACGAGCCGTCCGGTGCGCTTGACTCGGTGAACGCGGGCGAGGTGATGCGGCTGCTGCACGAGGCGTGCCAGCGGGGCGTGGCCGCGGTGGTGGTGACCCACGACGCGCAGCTGGCCGCCTGGGCCGACCGGATAGTGCTGCTGCGCGACGGTCGGATGACCGGCCACACCACCCGGCCGCCCGGCCCTGAATCCCTCCTCATCCCCAGGGAGACCCGGTGAGCAGCTCCCTAGAAGCCCTCCCCGACCTGGACGCGGGCGCGGGCAGCGGCATCGTCGCCCGCCGGGCGGTGATCCGCTGGGGCTGGCGGCTGTTCCGCCGCGAGTGGCGCCAGCAGCTGCTGGTGCTCGGCCTGCTCACGGTGGCGGTCGCGGCGACCGTCTGGGGTGCCAGCGTCGTCACGAACTCGCAGATCCCGCCCGGCTACCCCACCTTCGGCACCGGTGCCGCGCGGGTCACGCTGCCCGGCACCGACCCGCAGCTGGCCGCCGACATCGCCGCCATCGCCGGCCGCTGGGGGCCGGCCGACCTCATCCAGGAGCAGAACATCACCGCTGACACCGGGCAGTCGGTGCAGCTGCGGGCCGAGAGCCCGCACGGGCACTACAACTCCCCGCTGCTCAGCCTGGTCAGCGGCAGCTACCCGGCCGGGCCTGGCCAGGTCGCGCTGACCAGCCAGGTGGCGGCCAGGTACGGCGCGCACGTGGACGGCACCTGGCCCGCGGCCGGCCCGACCTGGCAGGTGACCGGCATCGTGCAAGACCCGAGCAATCTGGCGGACCAGTTCGCGCTGGTCGCCCCGGGCCAGCTCCGGCATCCCGGCCAGGCGATCATGCTGCTCGGCCCGGCCGCGGCCCAGCAGATCGGCGGCGACCTAACGGTGCCCGGTGTTACCGCGGCAACTGTGTCGCTGCCCACCCAGCAGGTGAGCGGAGTATCGCAGGCGGTGTTCATCCTGGTGGTGGAGGTACTCGGGCTGGCGTTCATCGGCCTGGTGTCGGTAGCCAGTTTCTCCGTGCTGGCCCAGCGCCGGCTCCGCGCCCTCGGCATGCTCGGCGCGCTCGGCGCCACCGAGCGCCACCTCCGCCTGGTCATGGTCGCGGGCGGCCTGGCCGTCGGCGCGACGGCCGCGCTGGCCGGAGCGGCGGGCGGCCTCGCCGCCTGGATCGCTTACGCCCCGACGGTGCAGGCGGACACCGGCCATGCGGTGGACGCGGCGCACCTGCCGTGGTGGGCGTTCGCCATCGGGATGGTGCTCGCGATCGCGACGTCGGCGCTCGCGTCCCGCCGCCCGGCCAAGACGATGGCCGCGGTCCCGGTGGTGGCCGCGCTGTCCGGCCGCCCGGCGCCGCCCAAGGCGGTGCACCGGTCCGCCCTGCCCGGCTTCATCGTGCTCGCGGCCGGCCTCGCGTGCCTGGCGTCCGCCGGCGGCCTGAACGGGGTGGCCGGCGACGGCGGGTCGCGGGGTGGCGGCGGCGGGGGCAACGGGCACGCGCTGTTCCTGCTGGCCGGGCTGGTCATCACGATCACCGGGATCTGCCTGCTCGCCCCGCTGGCCATCAGCGTGCTGGCGGCCGGGGCGGGCTCGCGGCTGCCGGTCGCGATCCGGATCGCGCTGCGCGACCTGGTGCGCTACCGGGCCCGGTCCGGTGCCGCGCTGGCGGCGACCACGTTCGCCGTGTTCCTGGCCATGGGGATCTGCATCGTGGCGGGCCTCAGGTTCGACAACCCGCTCAACTGGATCGGCCCGGACCTGTCAGGCAACCAGGCGTACATCCCCGCGGAGCTGAGCTCGGGCCCCGGACAGATGACGCAGCCCAGCGCCGCCCAGCTCGCCGTACTGACCACGCGAGTGAACACGCTCGCCGCCAGCCTGCATGTGCCCGCGGTGCTGCTGGAGTCCGCGAGCAACCTGTACCAGGTTGGCCCGCCGGAACACGGTGTGCAGAATTTCACCGGCACCGTGTACGTGGCCACCCCGCAGTTGCTGGCCACGTACGGGATCAAGGCCAGCCAGATCGCTCCCGGCACCGACATCCTCACCATGCGGCCAGGGCTGGCGGGCGTGCCGCACCTGGAGCTGATCGGCTGGGTCAACGGCTACATCAGCGACGCTGCCAGCCCCCCGCCCGATCCCGGCAGCGCCGGCGGTCCGCCCTGCACGCTGAGCAACCAGTGCCTGGCCAGCCCCGCGATCCAGACGATCAGCGGCCTGCCAAGCGGCACGGCGGCGCCGAATACGGTCGTCACCGAGTACGCGGTGAGCAGGTACCACCTGCAGACCCAGCTGGAGGGGTGGCTCATCCAGGCCGCTGCCCCGCTCACCGCCGCGCAACTGCGCGCCGTGCGGCAATTCGGGAACGCCAACGAGGTGCAGGTCCTGACCGCAACCTCTAATCCGAGCCTCGCGGACTTCACCGATGCGGCCACCGCGCTTGGCATCGTGATCGTGCTCAGCGTGCTGGCCATGTCCGTCGGCCTGATCCGCAGCGAGACCGCGCCGGACCTGCGTACGCTTACCGCCACCGGCGCTAGCGGCGCGACCCGGCGAATGATCACCGCGGCCACCGCCGCCGCGCTCGGCCTGCTCGGCGCCATCCTCGGCACGGCCGGCGCGGTGATCGCCGGGATGGCCTGGACGCACAGCGGCCCGACGGCAACGGCCGGCGGCGTGCCGCCAATCGACCTCCTGATCCTGCTGATCGGGCTGCCGCTGGTCGCCGCGGTTGGCGGCTGGCTATTCGCCGGGCGTGAGCCGCCGGCGATCGCCAGGCAGCCGCTTGAGTAAGGCCTGCCCGCGAGTCACCCGCTTTTTAATGCGGGATGTGAAAGCGCAGAACCTCCCATTGCCGTAATCGCGGCGAGCAGACGGGAAGGCGTTGATCGAATTGCCGTTCGATGGCGTGTTATGCTGCGGTTATGGCTGCGTACATACCGCCGGGCTGGCCGACCGGAGTGCATCCGCCGGACAGCCGGGACTTCGAAACGACCGCCGTCGCCTGGCTGCTCGACGTCGTCCCGCCCGACTTCCGGCTGCACGGCGTGCTCCGCCGGCACCCGGCGGCGCTCGCCGCGATGGCGCGCCACCATACGCAGGCCTGCGTCGAGGGCGCCCGGGCGGGCTACCGCACGACGCGGACCGAGCTCGGCGAGGCGATCCCGCCGCACGCGGTCGATGCCGTGCTCGCCGCCTACCGGACCGAGGGCCGCAGGCTCGCCGCCACCGCGCGGGCGGTCGCCCTGGTCGAGCGCGCGCTGCACGGGGAGATCTTCGCGCCCAAGCTCTAGGCACGAGACCAACGCAGAGTGGGGTTGCGTGAAAAACTGATATCAGTATGATATAACTGGTATCAGAAAATCTCTCCTGGAGGTGGGCAATGTCAGCCCAGACTCAAACTACTGCCGCCACTCCTATCTACACACCCGCCGCGCCGATGCGCGAGCACGAGGCCTGGTACATCCGCGGCGTCACGCTGCTGCTGATCGATCTCGCTCTGCTGGTCGTGACGATCGTCGTGTTCTGGCAGGGCGCTGTCCACCCGGGGAGCCTGCAGGATGCGCTCATCGTCGTGGGCGTCCTGCTCACCTTCGTCTTCGGCTTCGTGCTGCGCGGCCTCACCGTTGTCGCGCCGGGGCGCGCGCACGTCGTGCAGCTGTTCGGCAAGTACAAGGGCACCGTCCGCGAGCCCGGCATGCAGTGGGTGAACCCGTTCGCCGACCGCATCCCGGTCTCTACCCGGATCAGGAACCTGGAGTCGGCGCAGGCCAAGGTGAACGACGCCGACGGGAACCCGATCGAGATCGCCGCCGTGATCGTCTGGCAGGTGCAGGACACCGCGCAGGCCACCTACTCGGTCGATGACTACGCGAAGTTCGTCGCCATCCAGGCCGAGACCGCCGTCCGGCACATCGCGTCCAGCTACCCCTACGACAGCCGTGGCACCGACGCGATGTCGCTGCGGGAGAATGCCGACGAGATCACCAGCAAGCTCAGCGCCGAGCTTACCGACCGGGTGGCGGCGGCCGGCGTGCACGTCATCGAGACCCGCCTCACCCGGCTGTCCTACGCGCCCGAGATCGCCCAGGCCATGCTCCGCCAGCAGGCGGCGAGCGCGGTCGTGGGCGCCCGGGCCAAGATTGTCGAGGGCGCGGTCGGCATGGTCAAGATGGCTCTCGAGCGCTTGGACGAGGAGAACGTGGTGGAACTTGACGAAGAGCGCAAGGCCGCGATGGTGTCCAACCTGCTGGTGGTGCTCTGCAGCGAGCAAGCCACCCAGCAGGTGGTGAACACCGGCTCCCTGTACTCTTAACAGCCCCATGGCAGAACGTAAAAGCATCCTGCTCAGGCTCGACCCGGCCGTCCACGACGCCTTGGCCAAATGGGCGGCCGACGAGATGCGGTCCACCAACGCCCAGATCGAGTTCATGCTCCGCCGTGCCCTCAGCGAGGCCGGCCGGCTGCCGCGCGACGCCCGCGCGATGCGCCGCCCCGGGCGGCCGCGCTCCGACGAGGAGACCGGCCAGGACGAGCAGGCCAGCCAAGAGGCAGATTCGAGATAGCGCCGGGAGTCAGGCCGCGCGCAACGGGCCAACGCCCGGCGCTATTCGGGTTTTGGCGTGGGCGGCTGGCGTGGAACCCACGGTCCGTTCCATATCTGGAAATTTTTTTTATTGCGAAGCGCGCTCACGGGGAAGCTTTCTCTTATCAAGAGCGCGTCGGCAACCTGCCAGACTTGGACTATCAAACCCTTGGCGTCCGGAGAATGGCGCTCGGAGGCGGACCACATGGCACACCAGGCGAAAATCTTGATCGTCGATGACCGGGCTGAGAACCTCATCGCGATCGAGACTGTCCTGGCGTCCCTGCGCCAGGAACTCGTCTGCGTCCGCTCCGGCGAGGCGGCCCTGGCGGCGCTGGGTGCCGATGAGTTCGCGGTCATCCTGCTCGACGTGGTCATGCCGGGCATGGACGGGTTCGAGACCGCGGCCAACATCAAGCGGCGGCCGGGCATGCAGGACGTACCGATCATCTTCCTGACCGCGGCCGACCTCGACTCCGAACTCGCCTTCCGCGGCTACGCGTCGGGTGCCGTCGATTTCATCACCAAGCCGTTCGACCCCCGGGTGCTGCGCGCGAAGGTCGCCGTCTTCATCGACCTGTGGCTGCTGAAGGCCAGGGAACTGCGCGCGGCGGCGGAACTGTCCGCCCGGCTGGCGGCGGTCGAGGAGGCGGCGGCGCGTCTTGGCGACCTGCCCGCCGCCGCTGACCCGGCCGTCGCGGCCGGGCTGGCATCGCTTGAGCAGGGCATCGGCAGCCTGCGCGGCGCGGTGGACAGCCTCGGGGCCTTACCCAGGGGCGTTGCCGGGGGTTTCCCGGCAACGCCGGTCTTAGGCCGGGGCCTTGGGGGACAGCCAGCCCGCGTCGGTGTGCTCGCGGATGATCCGGGCGGGAACGCCCGCCACCACGCACCGGTCGGGGATCACCCCCCGGACCACCGAGCCGGCCGCGATCACCACGTGCCGGCCGACCCGCGCGCCCGGCAGCACGATCGCGCCGGCGCCAAGCCACGAGCCGCTGCCGATGCTGACCGGGCGGTTGACCGGGAACTGGCGGCCGATGGGGACGTCCAGGTCCTCGTAGGCGTGGTTCTGGTCGGTGATGTAGACGTAGGGGCCGGTCCACACGTCGTCGCCGATCTCGACGTTCTCGTGCGCGACGATGTGACTCCCCCGGCCGATCACGCAGCGGTCGCCGACCCGCAGCACGCTCTGCTGGCCCAGGTCCTGGCCGGGGACAAGGCCCGCCGAGATCGAGACCTGCGCGCCGATCACGGTGTCATCACCGATCTCGATCCAGCCTTCGCCGAAGACCGACCCGGCCGGGAACGCTATCAGCGACCCCCGGCCGAAGCGGGCGAAGGCCCGGCCCGCGGGGGTGTCCGCGGTCACCATGCCGGCCTGCTGGAACTCCCGCCAGCCCCAGTGCACGGCGCGCCAGAGCAGCTCACGCCGTTTGCTCTCAACCTGCCGCTCGAGCTTCTTCCACCACGTCACCACGGCATTGTCCCGCTAGCGGGACTCCGCCGGTGCGCCGCCCCGTTCCTTGGGCGGGAGGGCCGGGGCGGATGGCGGGAGGGCCGGGCGGCGCGGGCCTAGGCGAGCGGCAGGAGCGGGGTGCCTGAACGGCGGGCGGGGCCGACCGCGCGGCCGGTGACGGCGGCGGCGAGCTGCCCGCAGGCACCGTCAATCTCACGGCCCCTGGTGTCGCGAACGGTGACCGGCACGCCGTGATCGGCGATCCGGCGGACGAACTCCTCCTGGACGCCCGGCCGGGATGCCGTCCACTTGGAGCCGGGAGTCGGGTTCAGCGGGATCAGGTTGACGTGCGCCAAGTGGCCGCCGAGCAGTTGGCCGAGCAGGTCGGCCCGCCACCCCTGGTCGTTTATGTCCCTGATCAGCGCGTACTCGATAGAGATGCGGCGGCCGGTCGCGGCCGCGTACTCCCAGGCGGCGTCGAGAACCTCGGCCACCTTCCAGCGGCGGTTCACCGGGACGAGCTCGTCCCTGGCCTCGTCGTCGGGCGCGTGCAGCGAGACCGCGAGCCGCACCGTCAGCTTCTCCTGCGTCAGCCGCTTGATCGCCGGGACCAGGCCGACGGTGGAGACGGTCAGCGAGCGCTGCGAGATGCCAAGCCCGGCCGGGACCGGATCGGAGAAGCGGCGAACCGCGCCGATCACGCTCTTGTAGTTGGCGAGCGGCTCCCCCATGCCCATGAACACAATGTTCGAGATACGGGAGGTGCTGCTAGGGCTAACGTTTCCCTTGGGATTATCGGCCTGGATGGCGCGCTCGCCCGCGACCACCTGGGCGACGATCTCGGCGGTGGACAGGTTCCGCGTCAGGCCCGCCTGGCCGGTCGCGCAGAACGGGCAGCCCATCCCGCAGCCGGCCTGCGACGACACGCACATGGTGACCCGGTCGGTGTACTTCATCAGCACCGACTCGACCAGCGCCCCGTCGTGCAGCCGCCACAGCATCTTGCGGGTCGCGCCGTTGTCACAGGTCTGCTCGCGTTCGGAAGTCAGCAGCCGGGGTAGCAGTTCCCCGGCCAGCGCGGCGCGGACGCCGGCTGGCAGGTCCGTCATGTCCTCGGGAGAGTCGGTGTACCGTGCAAAGTAGTGCCGGGACAGCTGGTCCGCCCGGAACGCACGCTCACCGAGCTCCGCGACAGCCTCCCGCCGCTCGGCCAGCTCAAGATCGGCGAGGTGGCGAGGTGGTCGAGACACTGCGACTCCGTTCGGACGGCATTCCGGCGACATTCGGGGCGATAATACTCTACGTGAGTACTTGATCGCGGAGGGCAAACAGGGCGATAGTGGGAATATGGCGATTATGCTGTCTGGTCCCGATCCGTTCCCGCCGGCCGTCACGCTGCTTGACAGCGTGAGCCCGTACGGGTCCAGGCGGCTGACGGTCGAGTTCGACGGCGCCACGACGGCCGCGTACCTCCGTGACGAAACGACGGTGATCGTCGCCACCTGGCTAGCAAACCACGTGCGCGCACCGCGCACTACCGATCCGGACAGGATCAACGCCGGGCAGGCCCCGGTTATGCCCGAGGGCCGGACCAGGCACCCGCGCGGCAGGCCCCCGCTCGACCCCGCCACCTTGCAAGCGCTCTGGTTCGAGGAAGGCGACGGCGTCGCCCTGCTCGAACGCGGCACCCTGCTCGCCGTCATCCCCGGCTGGGCCGACTCCACCCGGGGCATGCCCGGCTACAGCCGGGACGTGATCGGGCAGACCCCGTTCGCCTGGGACCTGGACGAGGCCATCGAGGGGCTCGGGCCGCGCGTGGAGCGGGCCGCCGAGTTCTGGCAGTGGCGCGATTCGGCCGGCGGCTGGGCGCAGTTCCAGTCGGCCGCGCTCGGGCACCTCACGTCGCGGCTCGGTCCCGGCGCGCACTACTGGGACGGCGCGCCCGGCAAGCGCCCCGCGATCGCCATCTCCGAGCGTCCCCCGGGCCCCGGCAGGCCGTACACGATACTGTCGACGATCGGCATGAGCGCGCAGCGGATGCCGGTGGTCGAGCAGGTCGTCGAGGATCCGGCCGGTTACGGGCGGATCGAGCTGGCGGTGGCGACCACCCTGCCGTCCGGGGTCGCGGCGCTGATCTTCCTCTGGCTGGCCGGATACCCATGGCGCGCGGTGACGTGGTTCGGCCCCGGGCACAGCATCCGCTGGTACGACAAGCCGGGAACCTTCCCCCTCGGCGGCGGGTACGAGGGCGTGCTGCTGCTTGAGGAGCCGTCAGGGCTGGCGGGACCGCCCGCGCCCGATCTGTCCGGGTTTTCCGTCGACGGCGACCCTGTCCGGTGGCTCTGGATCATCCCGATCACCGAGCGCTCCCGGCAGCTGGCCAAGGAGTACGGCTCCGCCAGCCTGGTCAGCAGGCTGGGCGCCCAGGGGCGGAGTTGGATCGTGGCGCCGCCCGCGACGGCCGGCCGCTAGCCCGGATGGCCCGGGCGGGCGGTTACTTGACGAAGACCGCGAGCAGCAGCCAGACGACCGGGGCGCAGGCGAGCAGCGAGTCGATGCGGTCAAGGACGCCGCCGTGGCCGGGCAGCAGCGAGCCCATGTCCTTGATCGCCAGGTCGCGCTTGATCATCGATTCGGCCAGATCGCCGAAGACGGCGGCGGCGACCGCGGCGATCCCGGTGACGATCCCCTGCCACCAGTGGCCGTGCAGCAGGGCCGGAAGCAGGATGCCGCCGGCCACGACGGCGAGGAACACCGAGCCCGCCAGGCCCTCCCACGTTTTCTTGGGGGAGATGACCGGGGCCATCTTGTGGCCGCCGGTGAGGGGGGTCAGGGTGATGCCAGCGAAATAGCCGCCGATGTCGCTGCAGATCGCGAGGATGACGAAGATCAGGACGCGCTTGCCGCCGTTGTGATCGGCCAGCATCGCCGCGACCGAGGCGCCGAGCAGCGGCAGGTAGGCGGTCGCGAACATGCCCGCCGCGACGTCCCCGACGTAGCCTTCGGTGCCGCCGAACATGCGGGCGATCAGCACCCCGAGCACCGTCAGGGCGAATATGGCCGCGACCGCGCCGCCCGCCGCCCAGTAAGCGGCCAGCAGCATCGCGGTGCCGCCGGCGACGACCGGGATCAGCGGGATCTTGATGCCCCTGGTCCGGAAGGCGGTGTCGAGTTCCTTCAGCGCGATCAGCAAGGCGACGCCCATGTAGATCAGGAACGTCGCCTTGACGGTTAGCAGCGTGAGCAGGGCCAGGCCGCCAAGGAGGAGGCCGACGGCGATCGCGACGGGGAGGTTACGGCCGGTGTGGATGCCGCCGGTCTTCGGCTCATCGGCGGCCTTGGAGGCGTCGGCAAACGTGGGGGCGTCGGCGCGCGCGAATTCAAACGCGGGGCCGTGGGCGGGGCCGTGCGCGGGATCGGGCGGGACGTTCGCGGAGCTCACGTTGGGATCGGCTGCGGTCGGCGCGGGCTGCGCTCAGACTTCGAGCAGCTCGGCTTCCTTATGCTTGAGCAGCTCGTCGATCTTCGCGATATAGGTGTCGGTGAGCTCCTGCAGCTCGCGCTCGGCGCGGCGGGCGTCGTCCTCGCCGACCTCGCTGTTCTTCACCATCTTGTCGAGGGCGTCCTTGGCGTGCCGCCTGATGTTGCGGATGGACACGCGCGAGTCCTCGGCCTTGGAGCGGGCGGTCTTGATGTACTCGCGCCTGCGCTCCTCGGTCAGCTCGGGGAAGATGACCCGGATGAGCACGCCGTCGTTGGACGGGTTCACCCCGAGATCGCTGTTCCTTATCGCCTTCTCGATCGCCGCCAGTGAGCCCCGGTCGTGCGGCTTCACCGTGATCATGCGCGGCTCGGGCACGTGGAACGAGGCGAGCTGCTCCAGCGGGGTCTGCGATCCGTAATACTCGGCTGTGATCTTGGAGAAGACGGCGGGATGCACGCGCCCGGTGCGGATGTTGCTGAAGTCTTCCTGGGCGACCGTGACGGCCTTGTCCATCTTCTCCTCGGCTTCGAGGAGGGTGTCATCGATCATTGGTTCAGCTCCTGTGCACACGAGCCCGTGGGGTGTGGTGAACGCCGCCAACGACGGCGTTCACCACACTACCGGTCTGGACTTCGCCCAGACACTCCGCCTGAGCGCCCGGCTTACGCCTGGCCGACGCGGAAACGAGCGAAGGCCAGAACGTTCACCTTGCCGGCCGCGAGGACCGACTTGATGCTCTGCTTGGGGTCCTTCACGCTCGCCTGCTCGGTGAGCACGATGTCCTTGAAGAAGGCACCGAGACGGCCCTCGACGATCTTCGGGACCGCCTGCTCCGGCTTGCCCTCCGAGCGGGTGATCTCCTCGGCGATCCGGCGCTCCTTCTGGACCACGTCGGCGGGCACCTCGTCCCGCGTGACGTACTGCGTCGCCGGGGACGCCGCGATCTGCTGCGCGAGGTCCTTGGCGACCGCCTCGTTGGCCGAGTCGAGCTGGACGAGCACGCCGAGGGTCGGCGGCAGGTCCCGGTCGGTGCGGTGCAGGTAGGTCGTCACGTAGCCGCCCTCAAGGCGGGCATAGCGGCCGAGTTCGAGCTTCTCCTTGATGGCGGCGCTGGCCTCCTCGATGAGCAGCTCGACGCTCTTGCCGTCGGCGGTCTCGGTGGTGAGGAGGGCGAGCCGGTCGGCGACCTTGTGGTCGATCGCAGCCTGCGCGATCTTGGCCGCCAGCTCCTGGAACTGCTCGTTCTTGGCGACGAAGTCGGTCTCGCAGTTGACCTCGACCAGGACACCCGCGTCGGTGCCGTCGAGCTGGGAGATGACCAGGCCGTTGGCCGCGGTGCGGTCCGCCCGCTTGCCGGCGTCCTTGACGCCCTTCTTGCGGAGGATCTCGATGGCCTCGTCGATGTTGCCATCGGCTTCGGTCAGGGCGTTCTTGCAGTCCACAAAGCCGGCACCGGACATGTCCCGGATCCGCTTCACGTCAGCGGCGGAAAAATTCGCCATTGTCTCTTCCTGTTCGCAGTGGTGTTCGGCGGCCGGCGCGTTACTCGACGTCGGCGGCGGCGGCCTCGGCGGCCGCGGGAGTCGTCTCGGCGGCGGCGGCCGCGGCGATCTCGGCGACCTCGGGAGCGGCCGCGGCGATCTCGGCGTCAGCGTCGGCCGGCTCGCTGACGGCGGACTCCTGGATTTCCTCGGTCTCGGTGGCGGCCTCGGCCGACGGCTCGGCCGGGGCACCCGCGATCAGGTCGCGCTCCCACTCCGGCAGCGGCTCGTCCACGCTGGTCGAGAACTTGTCGTCGACCGGCTTCTCGTCGGTGTCGGCCGCGCCAGCGCGGGACATCAGGCCGTCCGCCACCGCGTCGGCGACCACGCGGGTCAGCAGCGCAACGCTGCGGATCGCGTCGTCGTTACCGGGGATCGGGTAGTTGACCTCGTCCGGGTCGCAGTTGGTGTCGAGGATCGCGACGACCGGGATGCCCAGCTTGCGCGCCTCGTTGACCGCGATGTGCTCCTTCTTGGTGTCAACCACCCAGACCGCGCTCGGCACCCGGGCCATGTCCCTGATACCGCCGAGGGTCTTGTCCAGCTTGTCCTTCTCGCGCTTGAGTCCGAGCAGTTCCTTCTTGGTCATGCCCGAGGCCGCGACGTCGTTGAAGTCGATCTCCTCGAGCTCCTTGAGCCGCTG
>JBEKEK010000071.1:0-37108 GCA_050013875.1 Trebonia sp.
GTGTTCCGGTCGTTCTCGTAGCTCGTGGCGCCGAGCCGGGTTCCGCGAAGTGCGCGTTCGGCCATTACTTACTGCCTCCCAGGCGGTTGGCGATCTCTTTCGGCAACGCTGGATACCCGGACAAGATTCCCACCGGCGCAGATCTCCAACCCCGTTTCGGGCGTGTTTCCGCCCGTCACACCCCGGCAGCCCCGGTCAGCCCGGTGTTTCCGCCCGTCAGGCGCATCTTAACATTTCACCGGGGTCAGAGATGTTTCGCTCGGCCGCGTGAGCACCCGCGGGTGCCACTGGCCCCGCTCGGAGAGAATGTCGCGCAGCAGCCCCACCTCGTCGGTCATCACCCCGTCGGCGCCGAGGTCGAGCGCGCGCTCGATGCCGGCCCTGGTGTTCAGCGTCCAGACGTGAACCTGCAGGCCGAGCTGGTGGGCGCGGCTGATGAACGCGCGCGTCGCGATCCGCGGCGGCACCTGTGCGCAGAGCGCGCCCGACCTGGCCTGCCCGCGGGCCGGTGCCCGGCCCGGCCGCCCCAGGTACCTGACCGCCACGATGGCCGCCGGAGTGACCGCCAGGCAGACCGGGCGGTCCAGCGAGCGCTGTGCGGCCAGCAGCCGGCGGCCCGAGAACGAGCTGATGCAGACCCGCTCCCAGGCCCGGGTACGGCTGAGCACCCCGGCCAGCGGCTCGATGGTGCCCGCGTCCTTGAGGTCGATGTTGAACCGGAGGTCGGGGAATGTGCCGAGGACGTCCTCGAGCAGCGGAATCGGCTCGGTGCCGCCCACCCGCGCGGCCGACACCTCCCGCCAGGGCAGCTTGCCGACCTGCCCGGCCCGGTCGGTGGCCCGGTCGAGGCCCGCGTCGTGGAAGGCGATCAGCTTCCCGTCCGCGGTCGACCGCGCATCGGTCTCCAGGTAGGCGTAGCCAAGCCGCGCGGCATGATCGAAGGCCCGCAGGGTGTTCTCCGGCTGCCGGGCCGCCCCGCCGCGGTGCGCGAACGCCAGCGGGCGAGGGTGATCCAGGTATTCAGCTGCCACGCCCCCGAGTATGGCCGCCGACCAGGCACGCCCGGTGAACGCCGGTGATCGGCCACGTAGCGGCAAGGCTAAGAGACAATCACCGCGTCTTCGCGTCGAGATAACAGCAAGAAGCACGGAGTGCCAAGTGGACGCGGCCGGGGCCCCCTCGCCAGCCGGGCCCCTAGCCGGCCGGGGCGGTCCATTCGCGGCGGCGGGCCTCGGCCAGGGCGATCGCGGTGGCGACGGCCACGTTGAGCGACCCGACCCGGCCGACTTGCGGGATGTAGCTGACCCCGTGCACGGCGGAGAGCAAGGCCGGGGAGCAACCGTGGTCCTCGTTTCCGATGGCGAGGCAGAGCGGGACGTCCAGCGGCGTCTCGAAGAGCGGGGTCGCGCCCGAGGCCAGTTCCACCGCGATGACCCGGTAGCCGTCCTCGGCCGCCTCCTTGACCGCGTCGACCGGGGAGGGTGTCCGGTACACCGTCAGGAACCGCTCGGTGCCGAGCGCGGTCTTGCCGACCGCGGGCAGGCTCAGGTCGGGCGTGTTACCGCAGAGCCAGACCGACTCCACGCCGAACGCGGCGGCGGTCCGGATGATCGAGCCGACGTTGAACGGCTGGCCGACCGAGTCGAGCAGCAGCGCCAGCCGGCCCTCGGTGCGGCGCCGCCACTCCCGGTTGAGCCGCTTGACGTCGGTCGGCCGCAGCTGCCGGGGCGGGCCGCCGTTGGCTGGGCCTGCCGTGCCGCCGTCTGCCCCGCTGGGGGTCTCAGTGTCCATCGGGAGTCATCCTCGTGTGCCGACCGGGCGCGGCGATGGTCTCATTGGCCATCGGGCGAAGCACCGGTCCGTTCCATATCATCGGGAGCGGTTACCCGCAGCAGGCGGTAGCCACTGCGCGCGGCCAGCCGACGCACCTGCCAGCCCTCGGTTTCCGCCAGCCAGCCGTGCAGCGAGTCGGCGCCCAGGTTGCGCCCCATCACCAGCGTGGCGGCCGCACCGGGGGCGAGCCGGGCGAGCCAGCGGCGGAGCAGTTCGTGCAGGGCCGGCTTGCCGATCCGCACCGGCGGGTTGGACCAGATCCCCGCGAAGCTGGGCGGCAGGTCGGGTGAGCCGGGCAGCACGGCCCGGACGTTGGCCAGCCCGGCGCGGGCCGCGTTGGCGGCGCACAGCGCCAGGGCGCGCTCGTTGACGTCGATCGCCCAGACCGTCGCGCCGGGCGCGCGGACGGCCATCGAGCAGGCGATCGGGCCGTAGCCGCAGCCGAGGTCGAGCAGGTCGCCAGCCGCGGGCGGGGCGGACGCGGACTCGAGCAGGAAGCGGGTGCCCGGGTCGAGGCGGCCGGGGGAGAACATCCCGGAATCGGTCTCGAGTTCCAGGTACAGGTCGGGCAGCACGACCCGGACCAGCCCTGGCCGGTGCGCGGACCGCGGCTGCGCGGCGAAGTAGTGCTCCGCCTCCACCCCCGACTCCGTCAACGGCCCACCGGCTGCTGCGGCGCGCTCGCGGTCTCGGCCGCCAGCGCCGGGGCGATGAAGCTCCGGTTGACCCAGCGCTCGACAACGAACGTCATGACCGGGACCGTCCCGGCCAGCATCATGATGACGGTCTGCTTGCGGGTCACCCCGAGCTTCTGCGCGAGCAGGTAGGCGAAGATCACGTAGATGATGTAAAGGAAGCCGTGCAGCGTGCCGATGTTGTTGTCGATCCACGGCTTGCCCGCCGCGAACTGGAGCGGGACGCCGATGAAGCAGACGATGATGATCAGCACGCCGGTGATGTAGGCCATCACCCGATAGCGCAGCACGGCCGCATGCATGGTTAGGAGTCCCTTCCTGGACATCACTGAGAGTCGGCGTCGCGCCGGCGGTACGGGCGTCCCCAGGCGGTCACCCGTACCCGCGCCACCGGCCGCGGCGCGTGACCTCTGCGTTGAGCTTAGCGAGGTAATTGTTGTAACTGGCGAGGTCGGAATCGTCGGCGTCGTCGTCCGGCGGTTCGATTGGCCGGGTGCCGATCCCCGCGGGGAGGATCGGCGCCGCCTCGGCCGCCGCCGCCTGGACCTCGGCCGCGGTGGGGACCCGCCGCGCGCGGAACTCGTCGCGCACGGTCCGCGCCCAGAAGATCACGCCGAACCCGGCGAACAGCGGCCACTCGAACGTGTACGCCCAGCTGAGCCCGTTGCCGCTGATCGCCCGGTGGAACTGCCAGTCGCCCAGCCAGAGCATCCCCCAGAACGCCACGACGACGAACACGTGCCACGCCAGCCAGCGCGGCGTAAGCAGAAAGAGCCACGTAGGACCCGCGGCTCTCGCGGGCTGCTCGGCTACGGCCGGGGCGTCCGCGGTGGCCGCGTCCACTGGCGCGGAACCGGGGGTTTCCATGGGAACGAGCGTATCGCGCTTCTCCAGGGGTGCGGCAGCCACGGTCGCCGATATGCCATTGTTGTGTTATGCGGTGTCGTATCGCAGGTGTTAACGGGACAGGGGTTGCCTGGTGAACGCGGATATCGTGATCTTCGGTGGGAGCGCCCATCCGGAGCTTGCCGACGAGATGTGCCGGTACCTGGGCGTGCCGCGCAGCCCGGTGCGCATCACGCGGTTCGCCAACGACTGCCTCCAGGTGCAACTGCAGGCCAACTGCCGGGAACGTGACGTGTACCTCATTCAGCCGCTGGTGCCGCCGGTGCAGGAGAATCTGGTGGAGCTGCTGCTGATGGCCGACGCGGCGCGCGGCGCGTCGGCTGGCCGGGTGACGGCGGTCATGCCGCACTACGCCTACGCCCGCTCGGACAAGAAGGACGCGCCGCGCATCTCCATCGGCGGCCGCCTGGTCGCCGATCTGCTCGTCACCGCCGGCGTCAACCGGGTGCTGACGCTGACCCTGCACTCGGCCGAGGTGCACGGATTCTTCTCCGTCCCCGTCGATCACCTGCACGCGCTGCGCGAGCTGGCCGCCTACTTCAGCAAGAAGGACCTGTCCCGCGCCGTGGTGCTCTCACCCGACCTCGGGTACGCGAAATCCGCCGCGGCCTTCGCCCGGCGGCTCAAGGTGCCGGTGGCGGCCGGGGCGAAGGAGCGGTTCAGCGACTCGAAGGTGTCGATCTCGGCGATCATCGGCGAGGTGGCCGACCGCGATGTGATCATCCTCGACGACGAGATCGCCCGCGGCACCACGGTGATGGAGCTGCTGCAGGTGCTGCGCAGGCAGGAGGTGCGGTCGATCAGCATCGCCTGCACGCACGGGCTCTTCACCGACGGCGCGCTCGAGAAGCTGGCGGCCGCCGAGGACGTCACCGAGATCGTCTGCACGAACTCGGTGCCGGTCCCGGTCGCGCACCCCAAGCTGACCGTGCTCTCGGTCGCCCCGGCCCTGGCCGAGGCGATCCGCCGCACGCACGACGGGGAGTCGGTCAGCGTCCTCTTCGAGCAGTAATTCAAACCCAATCATGAGTAACGGGCGGTTGCTTCGCCTGCCACCGCCCGTTGCTCTCCTTGCCGGGGTCAGCCCGAAGTTACCGGGGTCACCCGAAGCGGTTGGGGCCGCGGGTGCCGGGAAGCAGGGAGAACACCAGCAGCACGATGCCGCCGACGAACGGGATGAGCCCGATCAAGTACCACCACCCGGACCGGTCGATGTCATGCAGCCGCCGGATGGCCACCGCGAGGCCGAAGATCAGCCACACGACCAAGAAGAGGAGATCGAGGCCTGTTCGCGCGCCCAGCGAGTGGCCGGCCGCGACGACGACGACGATTTCGACGACGAGGTAGACGATGAACGCGAACAGGGCGAACCACCAGTACGCGGAGCGCGACGCCCGGCCCTGGTAGACGAACGCGTTCTTGAACGCGAGGCTGATCGCTTCGCCGAAGCCCACCGGGCCGCCGCGCAGGTAGCCGTCCGGCCCGGGCGGGGGAGGGGCGTAGGGGCCGCCGTAACCCGGCTGGTACGGCTGCTGTCCGTATGGGCCGCCGCCGTACGGGGCGTAGCCGCCCTGCGGCTGCTGGCCGTACCCGCCCTGCGGCTGCTGGCCGTAGGGCCCCGGCTGACCATAGGAGCCCTGCTGCTGTCCCGCGTCCTGCGATCCCGACGGGTAGGGATTGTAAGGATCGTTTGGGGTGCTCATCCGTACCTCCGTTTTCCGGCGCTAAGGCGCCGGGTGACCAAGAACAGTGCCCGATTCTCCTGGCTGACCGGGGGAACGCGCGGTGTGATTAGCAACACTGCCACATGCGTCTTTTGACCGCCACCACCACGGACGCCGATGATACTGACCGACAACAATGACATTGAGGAGACGCCATGAGCGACGACCACTGGCACCGCCCGCTGACCCACATCCGCGCCGGTGAGCTGAGCGGCGACACCAGCCAGACCTCGGGCATGGCCCGCTGGGAGGCGATCTCGGGCTCCAGCGCCGGGGCGGAGAAGCTCTGGATGGGGCAGACCCACGTCGCCGCCGGGGCGAAGTCGGGGGACCACCACCACGGTGAGGCCGAGACCGCCATCTATGTGGTCTCCGGCACACCGGCGTTCGTCTTCGCCGACGGCGACCGTGAGATCCGCCTGCAGACCAAGCCCGGCGACTACATTTTCGTCCCGCCGTTCGTACCGCACCGCGAGGAAAACCCAGGTGGGGACGAGGCTGTCGTGGTCATCGCCCGCAGCAGCCAGGAGGCCATCGTGGTCAACCTGCCGAGCCTGTGGACGACGGAGCCGTAGGGGAGTAGTTGTAAATCCGGCATTGCGGTCAAACGTTACATTGTAAAACCTACTTGACCGATCGGATTTATCTTATTTATGCTCCGGTTGTCGGGCAGCCAGCGCCGATCCTGGCCGGCGATGACTAGCCGCTGTCTCTCTTCCCCCCTCTTCCCCACCGCCACCCCCCCTCTTCCCCGCCACCACCCCTCTTCCCCTCACCTCCGTCCCCCGACAACGGGAGCATCCTTCATGCCTGATCACCGTCTTCATCCGCTCGCCCGGCTCCGGCCGAGACTGGCCCGCCGCGCCCTGGCGGCCGCCGCCGCGCTCGTCGCCATCTCGGCCGTCGCCGCCTGCGGCAGCGGCGGTGCAAGCACCGCCGCGGGCAACGCCGCCGCGGGCACCTCGGCTGCCTCGGGTGCCAGCGGCACGCTCAACTGGGAGTGGGAACTGCCCACGTCCTGGGACCCGGTCACCTCAAGCGCCGGCTGGGACATGCACGCCCTCGGCCTCGTCTACGCATCCATCACCACCCTGGACACCACCGGGACGGTGCAGCCAGGCCTTGCGAGCTCGTGGAAGTACGCGGCGGGCGGCAAGAGCGTTACCTTCACCCTCCGGCCCGGCCTGAAGTTCTCCAACGGGGCGCCGCTCACCGCGACCTCCGTGCAGCAGAACATCGACCGCGGCCAGACCCAGGGGAACTCTACGGTCGCCTCCGAGCTGTCGGTCATCTCCAAGGTGATCGTGAACAGCCCGACCAGCTTCACCCTGGACCTGTCGCAGGTCGACTACCAGGTGCCCGACCTGCTCGCGGGCAAGGACGGCATGATCGTCAACCCGTCCGCCTTCAAGAAGGTCGGGTCCATCCCCACTCAGCCGGAGGGCGCGGGACCGTTCACGCTCTCGGCGTACGTGCCTGACTCGCACGCGAGCCTGGTGCGCAACCCCAACTACTGGGATGCCAGCCAGATCCACATCCAGAACTTCAACGTGCTGGACATCACGCAGCCCGAGCAGATCCTCTCGGCCCTCGAGTCCGGCCAGGTGAACGTCGCCTATATCGCGGGCAACCAGGTCGCCGCGGCCAAGGCGGCCGGGTTCAAGATCGACGTGATCCCGTCCGAGGTCGTCAACGAGCTCGACATCCAGACGACGACCGCGCCGTTCAACAACCCGGACGTGGTGAAGGCGATCAACTACGCGATCGACCGGCAGGCCATCCTCCAGGTGCAGGCGTCGGGGTACGGGGCGATCTCGTACCAGCCGTTCCCGGTCGGGTTCGTCGGCTACAGCTCGAAGCTTGCCAACGAGTACCCGTACAACCCCACCCTGGCCAAGCAGCTGCTCGCGCAGGCCGGGTACTCGAAGGGCCTGAAGATCACCCTGACCGCGCCGAGCACCGACGCCTCGATCGCCGAGCAGATCCAGGGCCAGCTGGCGCAGGTCGGCATCACCGCCACGATCGGCAACGTCTCCACTGACACCGAGACGCAGTACCTCTACCTCGACAAGACCATCCCGTTCGCGGTGGACGGGACGGCCGGGCGCATGTCCCCGGTGGAGATGCTCGACGTCCTTTACAGCCAGAAGGGCCTGATGAACGTCGACGGCAAGGCAACGACCACGCCGGCCGCGGTGACGTCGGCGCTGTCCAACGTGCTCACCGTCCCGCTCACCTCGCCCGACTACCCGACCGCCCTGCAGAACGCCGTGGCGACAGCCGTCCAGGACGAGCCCACCCATATCTGGCTCTACACCAACCCACGCATCTTCGCCTACAGCCCGACGGTGACTGGCATACCGTCGGACCTGGTGCAGCAGCGCTGGGAAGGCGTCACGGTGGGCGGCTGACCCGATGGCAGTCCTAGAACTGACGAGCGCTGCCGGGGCCATCGCGCCCCGGCGGCGCCGGGCCAGGGCCGTCGCCGGCCGGATCGGCGGCGGCATCGCCGTGCTGCTCCCGATTCTGTTGATCAGCTCGTTCATCACCTACAGCCTGGGCGCGCTGTCCAACAGCAACCCGGCGGCCACGATCCTCGGCCAGGACGCGGCGACCCCCGCCGCGGTGGCGCACTTGGACTACGTGCTCGGCCTGGACAAGCCGCTGGTCGTGCAGTACTGGGACTGGCTGACCCAGGCGCTCCGCGGCAACCTCGGGGTCTCCTACTTCACCCAGATACCGGTGTCGCAGTCCATCGCGCAGCGGCTGCCCGTCGACCTGTCGATGGCGATCCTCGCGGTCATCCTCGCGGCCCTGATCGGCGCCACGGCCGGGACGGTCGCCGCCATCAGGCGGGGCGGCCTGATCGACCGCGGCATCACCCTGGTCTGCTCGGTGTTCTCCACGCTGCCCGCCTTCGTCGTCGCGATCATCCTGGTCGTCGTGTTCGCGGTGGCGTGGCACCTGCTGCCCGCCAACGGCTACGTAGGGCCGACCGGCGGGATCGGACAGTGGCTTGAGCACATCATCCTGCCAAGCCTGTCGCTGAGCCTTGCCGCCTCGGCGGACATCGCCAGGCAGCTCCGCACCTCGCTTGTCTCGGTCCTCGAGCAGGACTACATCACCGGCGCCCGGGTCCGCGGCCTGCCCTACCGCCGCATCCTGGTCCGGCACGCGCTGCGCAACGCGGCGGGCCCGGCGATCGCCATTCTCGGATATGACTTCCCGCTCATACTCGCCGGCTCGGTGGCCGCCGAGATCGTGTTCTCCCTGCCGGGGCTCGGCCAGTTGCTCATAAACAGCGCGGAGTCCAGGGACATCCCGGTGGTGCAGGGGGTAGTGCTCGTGGTCTCCGCGTTCGTCGTGGTGGCCAACATCGTGGTGAACACGCTGCTCAACTGGCTCTACCGGACTAGCGACGGGATCGGCACATGAGATCGGTGCTGCGGCTGCCGTCCGCCAGGATCGCCGTCGTCATCCTGGCCGTGATCCTCCTCCTCGCGGTGTTCGGCTCGACGCTGGCGCCGCAGGACCCGCTTGCCATCAACGCCAACGCCCTCTTCCAGGGACCGAGCCTGCACCACCTGTTCGGCACGGACTACCTCGGCCGGGACGTACTCAGCCGCCTGATGGCAGGCACCCGGCTGTCCGTGCTTACCGCCGTCGAGGCGGTCGGCATCGGGTTCGTCCTCGGCGGGCCGCTCGGCGTTGCCACCGTCTTCCTCGGCAAATGGTTCGACTTCGCGGCCCTGCGGGTCACCGACGCGCTGATGACGCTGCCGTCGATCTTCTTCGTGGTGGCCGTCACCGCGGCGGTCGGCAACGGGCTCGTCCAGGCCATGGTCCCGGTCGGCATCCTGATGGCGCCTGTCTTCTTCCGTGTCACGCGGGCGGCCACTCTCGAATTCGGCCGCGCCCAGTACGTGGAGGCCGCCGAGTTGCTTGGCGGTTCCAAGCTGCATGTCATCCGCGTGCACGTGCTGCGCAAGGTGCTGCCGACCATGGCGGTGACCACGGCGATGACGGTCGCTGGCGCGCTGCTCACGGTGTCGTTCCTCACCTTCCTCGGCATCGGCGTGCAGCCGCCGACCCCGACCTGGGGCGGCATGCTCTCCTCCGACCTCGACTACCTGTCCCAGGCGCCGTGGGCGCCGTTCATCCCAGGCGCGGTGATCGCCATCACCGTGGGCGCGCTCAACGCGCTCGCCGACGCCTTCCGTGATCGGGTCGGCGCGGGCACGCTGACGCCGGTGGCCGACCCGGTCATCAAGACCCATTCCACCCTGCAGGCTTTGGAGGCCGCCAATGACCGGCAATCCGCCGCCTGACCAGGTCCTCGGCATCGAGGACCTGCATGTCACGGTGCACCACGGTGCCGCCACTGCGGTCAGGGGAATCACGCTGTCCGTGCACACGGGCGAGATCGTGGGCCTGGTGGGGGAGTCGGGCAGCGGCAAGACGCTGACCTGCCGGGCCGCCCTCGGCGAGCTCCCCGCGGGCTGCTCCGTCAGCCAGGGGACGATCTCGTTCGAGACGAACAACGTGACGGATCTTTCCCGCCGCGGCTGGGAGCGGCTGCACGGCACCGGCATCGGGGCGGTGTTCCAGGATCCCTCCTCGTACCTGAACCCGTCGCTGACCGTCGGCAGCCAGCTCACCGAGGTGCTGCGGGTGAAGCAGGGCCTGTCGCGCCGCGAGGCCCACCGCAAGGCGATCGAGCTGTTCACGGACGTCGGCCTGCGCCAGCCGGACCGGGTCTTCCACCAGATCCCGGCCGAGCTGTCGGGCGGCATGCTGCAGCGGATCATGATCGCCATCGCCATCTCCTGCGGCCCGCGGCTGCTCATCGCCGACGAGGCGACCACCGCCCTGGACGTCACCATCCAGGCGGAGATCATCGAACTGCTGCGCGACCTGCGCGACCAGCGCGGCCTGGCGGTGCTGTTCGTCTCCCACGACCTGGCGGTGATCAGGGAGCTCTGCGACCGGGTGGTCGTGTTCTACGCCGGCGAGGTTGTCGAGTCCGGGCCGGTGGAGGAGATCATCGAGCGGCCAAGACACCCCTACACCCAGGCGCTCCTGCAGGTCGCCTCGGTGGGCGACTTCAACCGCCGCGAGCTGCGGGTGATCCCAGGCCAACCGCCCCAGGTCGGGGCGCGGATCGCCGGCTGCCGGTTCGCCGAGCGCTGCCCGGCCGCCATCAACGCGTGCCGGTCCGCCCCGATCGAACTGGCACGGCTGGGGCCGGGGCACCAGTCCCGCTGCGTTCGCGCCAATGATCCCGCGCTGGCTGACGCGCTCGAGACAGAACTGGCCGCCCGGTGAGCGCGCCGGTGACGGACGCGACGGTCGCGGCTGGCGCGCGGCCGCTGCTTTCTGTCGAGAACGTCGACGTGGTCCTCGGTCACGGCTGGCGGGCGAACCACGTCCTGTCCGATGTCAGTCTCAACATCTGGCCTGGCGAGATCGTCGGCCTGGTCGGCGAGACCGGATCGGGCAAGACCACGCTGGCCAGGACGGTGGTCGGGCTGGTGCGGCCGAAGCAGGGCAGGGTGCTCTACGAGGGCAACGTGACCTCCAGGCTGCGCGGCGGCGCGCTGCGCCGGGAACGCCGGCGTGGCCACGTCCAGCTCGTCTTCCAGGACCCGCTGCGCTCGCTCGACCCGGACCTCACCGTCGGCCAGATCGTCGGCGAGGGACTGCGGATCCGCGGCGGCCTCGACGGCAGGCAGATCGAGGCGAAGGTGACAGAGGCGCTGCGCATGGTCGGGCTCGACGCGACGCTGCTGTCCCGCACGCCCGGCCAGATCTCGGGCGGCCAGCGGCAGCGGGTCTCCATCGCCCGGGCGCTGGCGGCCGATCCCGGGCTGCTGTTCTGCGATGAGCCGGTCAGCGCGCTCGACGCGAGCAACCGCAACTACATCCTGCGCCTGCTCGGCGACCTGCGAGACAGCCTGAACCTGCCCATTGTCATCATTTCGCACGACCTGAGCTCGCTCGCTGGCATCGCCGACCGGGTGGTGGTGCTCTACCGGGGCCGGATCGTCGAGGACGGACCGGTCGGTCAGGTCTTCACCGCGCCCAAGCACCCCTACACGGCGCTGCTGATGGCGTCGGCGCCGAGCGTCAAGCACGACCAGCCGCTCTCGGTCCACCAGCTCCGCCGATCCGCGGCGGATCCGGACCCCGGCCCGGCCCTGTCGGCCGCGAGCGCCTGCGTGTTCGCCGCGCGCTGCCCGTTCGCGATCGACGCCTGCGCGGTCCAGCCGCGGCTCGAGCCGGTGGCCGAAGCCGGCCGGGGCCACTGGAGCGCGGCCTGCCACCGGCACCAGGAGTGGCCGGCGCTCGCCCGGGAGAGGACCGCCGTGGCACCGCGCTAACCAGGTCCGGGCAAGGACGCAGAAATCACCGCATTACCGGGAAGGATATTCTCATGCCCGTCGAGTTCATCGGCATGATCGCCACCAAGGACCAGTCGGAAACCAGGCCTGGCCGGGGTCCGATCATCGACAAGGACTTCACCAGGCGGTTCGTCCGCGCCCACGAGGACGCCGGGTTCGACCGGGTGCTGATCGGCTACGCATCCTCGCACCCCGAGGGAACCCAGGTCGCGGCGTACGCCGCCGCGCACAGCGAGCGGCTCGGTTTCCTGGTGGCGCACCGGCCCGGCTTTGTCGCGCCCACCCTCGCCGCCCGTCAGTTCACCACCCTCGACCAGTTCAGCGACGGCCGGATCGCGGTGCACATCATCACCGGCGGGCACGACGCCGAGCAGCGCCGTGACGGCGACTTCCTGTCCAAGGACGAGCGCTACGCCCGCACCGACGAATACCTGGACATCGTCAAGCTGGCCTGGACGTCCGACCGGCCGTTCAGCTACCACGGCAAGTATTACCAGGTGGAGGACCATCAGTCCGGGGTCAAGTCGCCGCAGGACCCGCGGATCAAGCTGTACTTCGGCGGCTCATCCGAGGCGGCCTACCGGGTCGGCGGCAAGCACGCCGACACCTACGCGCTGTGGGGCGAGCCGCTGGCGGAGACCAAGCAGCAGATCGACTCGGTCAACGAGGCGGCCAAGAACGCAGGCCGCACCGGCGTGCCCGGCATCTCGGTCAGCTTCCGGCCGATCCTCGGCCCGACCGAGGAGCTGGCCTGGGAGCGCGCGCACCGCATCCTGGAGACGGCCAAGGAGAACGTCGCGGCCTTCCGCGCCCAGTGGGGGGCCAAGTCCTTCGGCCTCGGCGGCGACAACCCGGAGAACGTCGGCTCGCAGCGACTGCTCGCCGCCGTCGCCAAGGGCGAGTTGCACGACCGCGCGCTGTGGACCCCGCTGGCGGGCGCCACCGGGGCCGGCGGCAACTCGACGGCGCTGGTCGGCACGCCGGAGACGGTCGCGCAGGCGATCCTGGATTACATCGACATCGGGGTGACCACCATCCTCATCCGCGGCTACGACCCCTACGACGACGCCATCGACTACGGCCGCTACCTGCTGCCGCTGGTCCGCGAGGAGGTCGCCAGGCGGGGCGCCGAGAAGGATGTCGCCGAGCGGACCGCCCAGCAGGCCACATCGGGCGCCGCGACGGCAAAGGTGCCGTCGTGACCGCCGCACCGCCCCGGCAGCTCAAGCTCGGCGCGGTCAGCCACGGCGTGGGCGGCCCCGGCTCGCCGTACCTGTGGCTGGACGAGGACTTCCCGGTCGATGCCAGCGTGAACATCAACTGGTACATCGAGCTGGCCCGGCGCGCGGAGGAGGCCAAGTTCGACCTCGTCTTCATCGTCGACAGCCAGTTCATCACCGCCGACTCGCCGCCGCACTACCTCAACCGGCTCGAGCCGATCACCCTGCTGTCCGCCCTCGCGGTCAGCACCACCCACATCGGCCTGGTCGCCACCATGACCACCTCCTACAACGACCCGTTCAACCTCGCCCGCCGGCTGGCCAGCCTCGACCTGATCAGCGGCGGGCGGTCCGGCTGGAACGTCGTCACCAGCGGCGATGCGGGGGCGGCGGCGAACTTCTCCCGTGCGGAGCACTTCGACTACGACACCAGGTACGCCCGCGGCCTGGAGTTCGTGCGGGTCGCGCAGGGCCTGTGGGACTCCTACGAGGCCGACGCGTTCCCGCGCGACCGGGCGACCCGGACCTTCCTCGACCCGGCCAGGCAGCACGCGCTCAACCACCGGGGCGAGCACTTCCAGGTGGCGGGGCCGCTCAACGTCTCCCGTTCCCCGCAGGGCCAGCCGGTCATCTTCCAGGCAGGCGACTCCGAGCAGGGCCGTGACCTCGGCGCGACGATCGGCGAGGGCATCTTCACCTTCGCGCCCTCCATCCCCCAGGCCCAGGCGTTCTACAACGACCTCAAGGGCCGCGCCGCCGCCAAGGGCAGAAGCCCCGACGAGATCGTCATCATGCCGGCCGTCTCGGTCTACGTCGGCGACACCGACGCGCAGGCCCGCGAGATCGAGCTTGACCTGCAGACCAGGGACCGGGACTTCGACCGGGCGCTGGCCGAGCTCGGCCGCCCGTTCGCCTGGCACGACTTCCGCCAGTACGACCTGGACGCCCCGTTCCCGCAGCAGGCGCTCGTCCACGCCGAGCGCGGCTTCCGCACCGGCGCGGAGAAGATCGCCAAACTCGCGGCGGACAACAACTACACCCTGAGGCAGACGGTGGAGTTCATCTCGTCCCCGCGCCCCACCCCGTTCGCCGGCTCGCCGGAGACGGTCGCGAACACGATCGGCGAGTGGTTCGACGCCCGCGCCCTCGACGGGCTCAGCCTGCTCATCGACCACCCGAGTCAGTGGAAGCGGTTCCGCGAGGACATCGTCCCGATCCTCCAGGACCGGGGCCTGGTCCGCACCGAGTACGACGCCACCACCCTCCGCGGCAACCTGGGCCTCCCGATTCCGGAGAACCGCTACACAAAAGCCCGTGAAGAGGATGAGTCCCTCTTGAAAATCTGAGGCACAACCCCTGATATCAAACGGACCGGTGCGACTGCCGGTCCGCACGGAAAGACCGCGGAGAGGGAGGCGGCACATGCCCGTAGAGTTCATCGGAATGATCGGCACCAAGGACGAGTCGGAGATCAGACTGACCCAGGGTCCGGTCATCGACCCCGACTACGTGCGGCGCTTCGCCCGAGCACACGAGGACGCCGGGTTCGACCGGGTGCTCATCGGCTACAGCTCCACCCGGCCAGAGGGCACCCAGGTCGCCGCCTACGCCGCCGCGCACACCGAGCGCCTCAGCTTCCTGGTCGCCCACCGCCCCGGCTTCGTCGCGCCGACCCTGGCGGCCAGGACGTTCGCCACCCTGGACCAGTTCAGCGGCGGCCGGATCGCGGTGCACATCATTACCGGCGGCAGCGACGCCGAGCAGCGCCGCGACGGGGACCACCTGTCCAAGGACGAGCGCTACGACCGCACCGACGAGTACCTGGACATCCTCAAGCAGGCCTGGACCTCGGAGAAGCCGTTCTCCTACCAGGGCAGCCACTACCAGATCGAGGACTTCTACTCCGAGGTCCGCTCCCCGCAGCAACCGCGGATCAGGCTCTACTTCGGCGGCTCGTCGGCCGCCGCCTACCGGGTCGGCGGCAAGCACGCCGACACCTACGCCCTGTGGGGCGAGCCCCTCGCCGAGACGAAGGGGCAGATCGACTCGGTCAACGCCGCCGCCAAGGCAGCGGGCCGGACCGACACCCCCGGCATCAGCGTGAGCTTCCGCCCCATCCTCGGCCCGACCGAGGAACTGGCGTGGGAGCGCGCGCACCGCATCCTGCAGACGACCAAGGAGAACGTGGCCGACTTCCGGGCCCGCCGCCGCCGCGAGACCTGGGGGCTCGGCGGCGACCAGCCGCCCAACGTCGGCTCGCAGCGGCTGCTCGCCGCCGCCGAGAAGGGCGAGCTGCACGACCGGGCGCTGTGGACCCCGCTCGCGGCCGCCACCGGTGCCGCCGGCAACTCGACCGCGCTTGTCGGCACGCCGGAGACGGTGGCCCAGGCGATCCTCGACTACATCGACATCGGGGTGACCACCATCCTCATCCGCGGTTACGATCCCTACGACGACGCGATCGACTACGGCCGCTACCTGCTGCCACTGGTCCGCGATGAGGTCGCGCGCCGTGATTCAGGGCAGCGCGACGCCGAGGCCGCGAAGGCGGCGACGGCGTGAGCGGGGGGCGCAGGCAGCTCAAGCTCGGCGCGGTCACCATGGGCGCCGGGGGCCCCGGCCAGCACTACCTCTGGCTCGACCCGGAGATCCCCGGCGATGCCAGCGTGAACGTCAACTGGTACATCGAGCAGGCGCGGCTGGCCGAGGAGGCCAAGTTCGATCTGATTTTCATCGTGGACAGCCAGTTCATCACGGCCGACTCACCGCCGCACTACCTGAACCGGCTGGAGCCGATGACGCTGCTGTCGGCGCTGGCGGTCAGCACGACCCATCTGGGTCTGGTCGCGACGATGACCACGTCCTACAACGACCCGTTCAACGTGGCCCGCCGGCTGGCCAGTCTCGATCTGATCAGCGGCGGCCGGTCCGGCTGGAACGTGGTGACCAGCGGGGACGCGGGGGCGGCGGCGAACTTCAGCCGTGCGGAGCATTTCGACTACGACACCCGCTACGGCCGCGGGCTGGAGTTCGTCCGGGTTTGCCAGGGCCTGTGGGATTCCTATGAGCAGGACGCCTTCCCGCGTGACCGGGCGACGCGGACCTTCGTCGACCCCGCCAAACAGCACGCGCTGAACCACCGGGGCGAGCATTTCCAGGTGGCGGGGCCGCTCAACGTGTCCCGTTCCCCGCAGGGGCAGCCGGTCATCTTCCAGGCGGGCGACTCCGAGCAGGGCCGCGACCTCGGCGCCACGATCGGCGAGGGCATCTTCACGCACGCGGCCTCCATCGAGCAGGGCCAGGCGTTCTACACCGACATCAAGGCCCGCGCCGCCGCCAAGGGCCGCGACCCCGATCACCTCGTGGTCATGCCCGGCATGCGGGTCTACGTCGGCGACACCGATGCGGAGGCGCGCGAGATCGAGCACGACCTGCAGCTCGCCGCCCAGGACTTCGGCAAGTCGCTGGCGGAGCTCGGCCGCCCGTTCGCCTGGCACGACTTCCGCCAGTACGACCTGGACGCGCCGTTCCCGCAGGGAGCGCTGAAGTACGCCGAGCGCGGCTTCCGCACCCAGGCGGAGAACATCGCCAAGCTCGCCAGCGACCGCGGCTTCACGCTCAGGCAGACGGTCCAGTTCATCTCGTCGCCCAAGCCAACCCCGTTCGCCGGCGCCCCGGCCACCGTCGCCGACCAGATCACCCGCTGGTTCGAGGGCCGCGCCCTCGACGGACTCAACTACCACGTCGCCAACCCCGGGCAGTGGCGCCGCTTCCGCGAGGAGATCATCCCCATCCTGCAAGAACGCGGCATCGTGCGCACCGAGTACGAGTCTGCCACCTTGCGCGGCAACCTCGGCCTCCCGATCCCGGGTAACCGCTACGCAAACGCCCGCCCGCAGCCTTCCCTGGCGGGTCTCTAGGACGCCGCGTCGAAGAAGCTCTTGACCTCAGGGCCCGCGAACTGGGCGCCGTAACCGGCGTTGAGCACCAGCGCCGCCACCGCGAGGTCCGCATTGGGGTCGAAGGCGACCAGCCAGCTGTTGGGCTGTTCCTGCCCCACGATGTCGGCGGTGCCGGTCTTGGCGTAGACGTCAGGACCGAAGCCGATCCCGGCCGCCGTGCCTTCGGTGACCACCGCGCGCATGACCTCCTTGAGGTCGGTGTCGGTGCTGGCCGGCAGCGGATCGGCGGTCGCCTGCTTGGTCCCCGTCACCAGGATCGGCTGCTTGAAGGAGCCGTAGTCCACGGTGGCGGCCACTGAGGCCATCGCGAGCGGCGAGGCGATCAGCTGCCCCTCGCCGAACGCCTCCTGGGCCAGTTCGGCTCCCGAGGCGGAGGCCGGGGCGTTGAAGTACTGCCCGGTCAGGTCGCCGATGCCAATGTCCCACTTCTGGTCAAGGCCGTAGTAGTTTTTGGCAGTGGACGCCAGCTTGCCCGACAGGTACGGCTCCTGGGTGGTGAACGCGTTGTTGCAGGACTGCGCGAAGTCGGTGATGAACGGCGTCCCGGCCGGCTCGGACTCGTTCTGGTCGTTGTGGTACGTGATCCCCTGGATGGTGTACGCCGGGGGACAGGTGACCGCGGACTGCGGGTTGATGATCCCGGCGTTGAACAGCGCGGTCGAGGTGATGATCTTCATCGAAGAGCCCGGTGCGACCGCGGCGGTGAGCGCGAAGTCGTTAAAGCCGTCGTTGTTGGCGACGGCGAGGATGTCACCGGTGGACGGCTGGATGACGACGATCGAGCTGTTCTTGTGCATGGCCACCGCGGCCCGCGCCGCGGTCTCGTCGGCGGTGCTGATCGTGGTGGTGATCGACGGGATGTTGTCGGCCGCGACGACGATCGCCTGGCTGTCCGGTACCACCTTGCCCTTGGTGGTCTCGATCTGGACGTCAAGGCCCGGCTTGCCCTCTCCCGACGGCGGGAACTTGCTGAGGTCGCCGGCGATGTTGCTCAGCCCCGCGTCGCCGAAGGTGGTGAGGCCTTCGCCGTTGGCGGCGGTGACCAGGCCGACGGTGGGGGCGACCGACACGGCCGCCAGCCGCGTGCTCGTGGTGAGGTTGGGGGCGATCACATCGGGCTGCCAGTTGATGAACCAGATCGACGAGTTCGCCTGCTGGTAGGCGGTCAGCGTGGACTTGTAGTCCCACGTGCCGCGCACCACCTTCTTGCCGTCCTTGGCCGCCACCGAGGCGTCAACCGCGAACTTAGCCGTTTCGCGGGGGACCGCGGTGGTGGAACCGGAGGCACTGGTGACGCTGCCCGCCGTCGCGGTCATCTTGCCCAGATCGAGGTACTTGGCGTAGGTCGCGAGCGCGGCCTTGGCCGCCGCCGGGTGATTGGTCAAGTTGGCCGCCTGGGTCAGGTTCCCTGACTCCCACGCCTTGAGGAACGCGGTGGTGATCTGCTGCCCGTCCGCCTGCGATGTCGACCCGGTCGGGATCAGGCCGTAGGTGGGCGTGCCGGGACCGTTGTGCCTGAGCACGGTCACCGTCACCCCGGCGATCACGACGATCACGGCGACCACCCCGGCGGTGATCCCCCACAGGAGCTTGCGCCGCTTCCGCGGCGGCCTGGCCGGCTTCGCCGCCGGACGGGCGTGCCCGGGCCCGCCGGGCCCTCCGCTTCCAGCCGCCCAGGTCGGGGTCGTGCCGGTGCCTTGCTCTGGCCTCGGCCCGAACGGCCCGAGCCCGGGCTGGCCGTTCCGCCCCTGCTGGTTGGAGGTGTAACCCTGCTGGTAGCCCTGCTCGCCATAGCCGGGCCCCTGCCCGTATCCGGGCTGGCCCTGCCAGCCCGATCCGCCCGGCGCCTGCTGCCCGTACCCGGGCTGGTCCTGCCAGGGCGGCCCGCCGTAGCCTTGCTGCCCGTAGCCGGGCTGGGCCGGCTGATCCAGCCGGGTCTGATCGGCCTGGGCCGGCTCCCACGGCGGGCTGCCGTACCCGGACCCCTGCTGGCCGTAGCCGGGCTGGTTGGACCCCTGCTGCGGGTACCCGGGCTGCCCCTGCCCATCCTGGGGGTACCCCTGTTGCCGGTACGGACGCGTTCCATCCTGCCCGGGGGGACCCTGCGGGTTCGAACCGCGCCCGCCTGGTGTCTGCCCAACCGCCGGCATGCTGCTGGTGGGGTCCTCGGGCTCGCCCCACGGTCCGGATGAACTGCTGTCGTTCGGGTCCCTGGTCACCCAACTGACCGTACCTATGGTCCGGCGATGCTTGGTAAAAAATGGCTCAAAATCAGAGGCATTTCGCAACCGGAAGCCGTTCCCTGACTCCGCGGCCGGAATCCCGCCTCAAGAGAGATCTCTCAAGACCTATCTCTCGAGAGATATCTATTGAGAAAACATTCTCGAGAGATTACTCTCGAGACATGCCCAGTGAAGACTCGCAGCCGCCCCGGCCGTCCGATATCCGCGAGATCACCGACGCGCGGTCGCTGCGGGCGCTCACCCACCCGGTGCGGGTGGCGCTGATCGAGGAACTGGTGCACGGGGGCGCGATGACGGCTACCGAGCTCGGCGAGCGGATCGGCGAGACCCCGACCACCTGCTCGTTTCACCTGCGGCAGCTGGCGAAGTACGGTTTCGTGGAAGAAGCCGGCGGCGGCCAGGGCCGGTCGCGTCCCTGGCGGATGACGGGCGTCGGCTGGTCGTTCAGCCCGGACGGTAACCCAGCCGCGGAACTCGCGTCCGAGGCCGCGCTGCGGCTGTTCCGCGAGCGGTCGTTCGCCCGCTACGAGACCTGGCGGCGGACCCGCGGTGTGTACTCACCGCAGTGGCGGGAAGCGTCCGAGGACAGCGAGTATCTCTTCTACCTGAATGCAGAGGAACTGGCGCAACTCGGCGCTGAACTGCGGGAAGTGCTAATGCGCTGGCGCCAGTTCGAGGGCCGGGTGGACGACCCGGCCCGGCGTCCGCCCGACTCGCTGCCGGTGGAGACCCTGCTCTTCTCCTTCCCGATCGAGCCGCCGCCTGCGGCCCCGCCCGCGGCGCCACCTGCGCGTCCCGCGGACACGCGCGCCGAGGACGGCTGATGGCCGGCGCCGCCACCGCGCGCCGCCCGATCCGGCTGCCGCGCGCACTGACCCCGCTCCGCCACCGCGATTTCCGGCTGCTCTTCATCGGGCAGGTCACCTCGAACGTCGGCGACGCCTGCTACGCGGTCGCCCTGCCCTGGTACGTGCTGGCCACCCACGGCGGCGCGGTCCTCCTCGGCACCGTGCTCGCCGCCTACGGCATACCGCGCACCGTGCTCATCGCGTTCGGCGGGTACGCCAGCGACCGCTGGCGCCCGCACACGGTCATGCTGCTGACCGACATCACCCGCGCGCTCGTGATCGGCGCGCTCGCGCTCACCGCCGCGCTCGGCCCGGCCCGGGCCGTGATCCTCGTTCCGCTCGCGATCGTGATCGGGGCCTGCGAGGGCCTGTTCCTGCCCGGCTCCTTCAGCATCGTCCCCTCGCTGCTGACCGGCGACGACCTGGGCCCGGGCAACGCCCTGGCGTCAAGCGGCACCCAGCTGGCGACGCTCATCGGCCCCGCCGTCGGCGGCGCGCTGGTCGCGATCGCGGGCCCGTCGTTCGCCTTCGGGCTCGACGCGGCCACCTTCACGGTCTCGGCGCTGACCCTCTACGCCATGCGCGCGCCCGGTAGGGCCGCCACCGAGCCGCCCGCGCCCACCCCGGTGGACGCCGGCCCTCCCGCGCCCACCCCCGCGCCCACCCCGGTGGACGCCGGCCCTCCCGCGCCCACCCCCGCGCCCACCCCGGTGGACGCCGGCCCTCCCGCGCCCACCCCCGCGCCCACCCCGGACGACGCTGGCGCGCCCGCGCCCACCCTGCGCATGCTCTTCCGCACCGAGCGCATTCTTTACATCATCTTGCTGGTGAACATCGCGGCCAACCTGGGCTCGGGTGGGTTGGACGGAGTCGCCCTGCCCGCGCTCGCGCACGGCCCGCTCAACGCCGGCGCGACTGGGTATGGGGTCATCCTGGCCGCCTTCGGCGGCGGCGCGCTGCTCGGCACCATCGGTGTAGGGCAGGTCGGCCGGCTACGGCGCCCCGTCGTGGTGGGCTCGCTCGCCTACCTCGCGGAGGCGCTCTGCATCGGGCTCGCACCCTACCTGGGCTCGGTCGCGGGGGTTTCGGCCGCCATGGTGGGGCTGGGCATCGCCAACGGCTTCGCCAACGTCCTGACGATCACCGCCTTCCAGCGGTGGGCACCCCCGGGTACGCTCGGCCGGCTGACCGGTCTGCTGATGCTGACCAGTTTCGGCATCTTCCCGCTCTCGGTCGCGATCGCCGCGATCTTCGTCCGCGATCTCGGCCCGGCCCCGTTCTTCCTGTTCGCCGCCGCGACCCTGGCCGCCGCCATCCTGGCCGGCCTCAGCCAGCGCGCCTGGCGCGAATTCGGCGCCACCGGGCCCGTAAGCGAGCAGCCAGCGCCGGACGCGCAGCCAGAGCCAGAGCCAGAGCCAGAACCGGAGCCAGAGCCAGAACCGGAGCCAGAACCGGAGCCAGAACCGGAGCCAGAACCGGAGCCAGAGCCAGAACCGGAGCCAGAGCCAGAACCGGAGCCAGAGCCAGAACCGGAGCCAGAGCCAGAAAAAGCCACAAGCTCTCAGAATTAACGGACCGTGGTTCTACCCGCCTGGCCCGTAAGCCTGCCCGGCGCTGCTCCCCACCCCTCAACGCGGCGTAAGGGTGATATCGCGGCCGACGCCGCACCGCACTCTGCATAGTTCCCGGACATTGCATAGTTCCCGGACATTGCATAGCTCCCGGACATTGCATAGCTCCCGGACAGATTTAAACGATTCAGTGACCGCTGAAACGTCCGGGAGCTATGCAAAGACGGGAAACGTCCGGCGCCCGCGCGGCGAGCCCCTGCCTGTAAAGCGTTCGAGCAGTGAGGTGGCGGGGGCAACGCCCGCGGCAGCGGCGATTAGCCCTTACCGGGGTTGAAGATGCCGCGCGGGTCCAGGGCGCGTCGCACGGCGTCCTGCATCGCCAGCGCGCCTGGGTCGAGTTCGCGGCGCATCCCGTCCCGCTTGAGCAGGCCGATGCCGTGCTCACCGGAGACGGTGCCGCCGAACTCGATGGCGGTGTCGAGGAAGTCCTCGAACGCCGCCTGGGCGGCGATCCGGGCGGCGTCGTCGCCAGGCGGGGTCACCAGCAGGGGATGCAGGTTGCCGTCGCCGACGTGCGCGATCGTCGCGATGGTGACGCCATGCTTGGCGCCGATTGTCTCGATCCGGTTGAGCACCGCCGGCACGGCCGAGCGGGGGACGCAGATGTCCTCGGTGAGCACCGGGCCGAGCCGCTCAAGGGCTGGGTAGGCGAGGCGCCGCGCGTCGAATAGCGCCTCGGCCTCGGCCTCGTCGGTGGACTGCGCCACCCACTGGGCGCCGCCCTCGGCCATCGCCGCCTCGAGCGCCGCCGCCTCGTCTGCGCCGGTCTCGCCCGGCGTGTCCACCCGTGCGAGCAGCAGCGCCGCCGCATCGGCGGCGAGGCCGAGCTGCTTCCACTCCTCGACCGCGCTCAGGCAGGCCCGGTCGAGGAGCTCGAGCACCGACGGGGTCAGGCCCCGGCGGGTGATCAGCGACACCGCCTCGCCCGCGGCCACCAGCCCGCCGAACGCCCCCACGATCGTGGCTGGCGTCCCGGTCAGCGCCGGGCGCAGCTTCAGCGTGATCTCGGTGATGACCCCGAGCGTCCCCTCGGACCCGACGAACAGGCCGGTCAGGTCGAGCCCGGCCACGCCCTTGGTGGTCCGCCGGCCCAGCCGGACCGCGTCGCCATAACCGCCCGTACCCGTACCGGTCACCGCGCGCAGCCCGAGTACGTAGTCACGGGTGACGCCGTACTTCAGACAGCACAGGCCACCCGCGTTGGTAGCCACGTTGCCGCCGATCGACGACCAGGCGGCGCTCGCGGGATCCGGCGGGTACCACAGGCCGAGCTCGGCGACGGCCGCCTTGAGGTCGTTGTTGACGACCCCCGGCTGGACGACGCAGACCATGTTGTCGGCGTCGATCTCAAGCACCCGGTCCATTCGGGACAGGTCGAGCACGATGGCGCCATCGGTGGCGTTGGCGCCGCCGGACAGGCCGGTGCCCGCGCCGCGCGGTACGACCGGCGCCCCGAACTCGGCGCAGACGCGGACCACGTGCCGCACCTCGTCCTCGGTCCTGGCCCGCACCGCGGCCACCGCCTGCCCGATCGGTGCCCATTCGCCGTGATCGTGCGACAGTGCGGCCAGCACGTCCTGGTCGACGAGCAGGCGGCCGCCCGGCAGCCCCCGATCCAGCGCGGCCACCAGCGCCGACGCGTCGGCCGGGGTGACGGTGCCCGCGCCAGGAAACCCGGTAACGCTGCCCGCGCCGGGATCCGGCGGGCCCGCGTCGCGAACCGAAGCAACGCTGCCCGCGCCGGGATCCGGCGTTTCCGCGTCGCGAACCGAAGCAACGCTGCCCGCGCCGGGATCCGGCGGGCCCGCGTCGCGAACCGAAGCAACGCTGCCCGCGCCGGGATCCGGCGTTTCCGCGCCCGCACTTCGATGTGTGCCGTCCATTAAGCCGGCTGCGATTAGCTGGTGCCGCCGGTGGCGGTGGCGATGATCCAGGCGAGCACCAGCGCCTCCTCCTGCCAGGCGTCGTAGCGGCCGCTGCGGCCGCCGTGCCCCGCCTCCATCTCCGTCTTCAGCAGGAACGGGCCGCCGGAGGCGACCGAGCGCAGCCGCGCGATCCACTTGGCGGGCTCGTGGTAGAGCACCCGGGTATCGTTCAGCGACGTGATCGCGAAGATCGCCGGGTAGGACGCGGCGGCGACGTTCTCGTACGGGGTGTACGACTTCATGTACTCATACACGGCCGGGTCGTGCAACGGGTCGCCCCACTCCTCCCACTCGGTCACGGTGAGCGGCAGCGACGGGTCGAGGATCGAGTTCAGCGCGTCGACGAAGGGGACCTGCGCGACGATCCCGGCGAAGTCCGACGGCGCGAGGTTGGCGACCGCGCCCATCAGCAGACCGCCGGCCGACCCGCCCCGCGCGACCAGCCGCGACGCGGAGGTCCAGCCGGCCGAGACCAGATGCTCGGCTGCCGCCACGAAGTCGGTGAAGGTGTTCCGCTTGGTGAGCATCTTCCCGTTGTCGTACCAGGGCCGTCCCATCTCGCCGCCGCCCCGGATGTGGGCGATCGCGAACACGAATCCCCGGTCGAGGAGCGAAAGCCGGGAGATCGAGAAATTGGGGTCGATCGAGATCTCGTAGCTGCCATACCCGTACAGCAGGCACGGCGCGGACCCGTCCCGCGGGATTCCCTTCGGGCAGACGATGGAGATTGGCACCCGGGTGCCGTCGGCGGCCACCGCCCACTCCCGGTACTGCTCGTAGGCGGCCGGGTCGTAGCCGATCCCGGCCGGCGAGGGCAGCACCTGCTGCTGCTTCAGCACGGTGAGGTCGCCGGTCGCCATGTCCAGGTCGTAGACGGTGGACGGGGTGACCAGAGAGTTGTAGCCGAGCCGGAACCTCGTCTGGGTGTACTCGGGGTTGGACCCCGGGCCGACCGTATAGAGCGGCTCGGGGAAGGTGACGGGCCGCTCCTGGCCGGCCCCGGAGGCGGGCAGCACCGACAGACCGGTCAGCCCGTCGCGGCGGTAGGAGAGCACGAGGTAGTCGGCGAACGCGTCCACCGACAGCAGCCGGGTGTCGGCCCGGTGCGGGATCACCGGCGTCCAGGAGTGCGCGTCGCCGTACCCGGGGGCGCCGGGCAGCGGGGCCGCCGCCAGCTCGAAGTTCTCCGCGCCGTCGTTGTGCAGTACCAGCAGCCGGTCGCCGGCCACCTCAACCCCGTACTCCACGCCGAATCGCCGCGGGGCGACCACGGCGAAGGACCCCGCCGGGTCGGCGGCGTCGAGCAGCCAGGCCTCGCTGGTCAGCTTGGACGATGTGTGGATCTCTATGTAGCGCTCGTCACGGGTGAGCCCGACGCCGAGCCAGAACTTCTCGTCGGCCTCCTCGAAGACGACGATGTCCGATGACGCGGGCGTTCCGACGGTGTGCCGCCAGACCCGGTAGGGCCGCCAGGCGTCATCGACGGTGATGTAGAACAAGGTTGACCCGTCGCCTGACCAGGCACAGCCGTAGTAGGTGTCCGGTACCTCGTCGTCGAGGACCGCGCCGGTCGCCAGGTCCTTGACCCGCAGGGTGAAACGCTCGTCACCGGAGAAGTCGGTGGAGTAGGCGAGCAGCCGCGTGTCCGGGCTGACCGACAGCGCTCCGAGGGAGAAGAACGCGGCACCGGCCGCGAGCTCGTTCCCGTCAAGCAGCACCTCCTCGCCGTCGAGAGGCTTGCCGTCCTCGGGTATCGGCGGGGTGATCTCACCGTCGCGCACCCGGCGGCGGCAGTGGATCGCGTACTGCTGACCCTCCACGGTGCGCACATAGCGCCACCAGTCCCCCTTGCGCACCGGCACCGACAGGTCGGTCTCCTGGGTGCGCGCCTTGATCTCGTCGAAGATCTCGGACCGCAGCTCGCCGAGGCCGGCGGTTGACGCCTCCGTGTAGGCGTTCTCCGCCTCCAGGTAGGCGATGACCTCGGGGTCCTTTGGGTCGGTAAGCCAGGCGTAGGGATCTGTCACCGTGTCGCCATGATGCGTGCGCTCGGTGGGCACCTGCTTGGCGATCGGGGGGTTGCTCATGAGCCCTCAGTCTAGACGGCGCGCGGGATCAGACGAAGTCGACCGGGGCCGTCGGCGGGCCGCCGGCCACGATCTCCTTGCCCCGCCGCAGCACCGGCGCGTGCCGGTTACCGGAGGTGAGGATGTAGAACCGCCCCGACCTGATGCCGTCCACCACCAGCCCGGCGACCTCGGCGGGGGAGGCGCCGAGGGCGGACAGCTCGTCGAACCGCTCGGCCGAGGCCCGCTCGGCCGCATCCAGGGGCGCGGCCTGGCCGGCCCACTCCGGCCGGTTCCGCGACGACGTGCCGAACCTGGTCCGCACCGCGCTTGGGCAGAGCACCGATACTCCGACGTGCGCGATCCCCTGGGATCGCAGGTTGAAGTAGAGCGTTTCCGTCAGCGCCGTCACCGCGTGCTTGGAGACGCCGTACGGCCCGAGCGTGCCGGCGAACACCCCGAAGATCGAGGAGGTGTTCAGCAGGTGCCCGGCGTCCTGCTCGAGCAGTACCGGCATGAACGCGCGGACGCCGTTGATGACCCCGCCCAGGTTCACCCCGAGCACCCAGTCCCACTCACCGGCCGGGCACTCCCACAGCGCCCCGTGCGGGCCCCCCACGCCGGCGTTGTTGCAGACGACATGGACCGCGCCGAACGCTGCCAGGGCCGAGTCCCTGAGCGCCTCGACGGCGGCTGGTGACGCCACATCGGTGGCCACCGGGAGCACCGAAGCGCCGGCTGCGGCCAGCCTGCGAGCACCGTCGCCAAGCGCGGGCTCCTCAACGTCGGCCATCACCACGTGCATGCCCTCGGCCGCGAACCGCTCGGCCAGGCCGAGCCCGATACCGCTGGCCGCGCCGGTGACGACCGCCACCCGCCCGGGAGCCACCGGATCGGGGGCGCGAAGTCCCGGCTCGTTACTGGTGACATCCTTGACACTCATGCCGAGGGTCTAGCCCTCGCAAATGACCGGAAACCTACGGTGTCGGGCCAATCTGGACGTTAGTGGGATGGCCACCATTGAAGTGCAGCAGCGATAGTGCCCCGGTCGCAAGGGTCAGCCAGCGGGTCAGCGTGTTCCGGGGCAGCAGTGCCACCGTCACCCAGGCGATCGAGGAGTACCAGGGCAGAGACCACGGCGCGACGACGATCCAGGCGAACGTCAGCGCGCAGGTGGCGGCGACGACCGTCGGGACATCGGGCGAGAGCCGTTTGTACAGGTACCAGGCGAGCGCGATCATGAGCGGCGGCCAGCTGAACGAGATGATGTGCGACACCATCGGGCCGTGACCGAAGATCTCCTGCACTCCCCGCCAGATGGTGGGCGAGATGACCATGCCGGAAGCATGGCCGAGCGTGCGTAGCGCGACCAGGCCGTAACTGAAGTAGTAGAGGCCGAAAGTTGTCAGTCCGGCGATGACGCCGATCCTGATCAGCCGCGCCCAGGCCCGGTCGTGCAGCAGCGGGATCGCGATGCCGAGAGCGACAAGGACGGCGTTCACCTTGATGCCGCCGGCCACGCCGACAAGCAACCCGACGGCGACATCGTGCCAGATCCTGGTGCATCGTCTGGACAGCACGATGGCCGCGATCGCGAACAGCGCGAGCAGCGAGTCCAGATGCCCGCCGATCACCAGTTCCACGATCATCAGTGGGTTCGCCACCCACAGGAGCACGGCCCGCACCGGGTTCGCCGCGGTCCGCAGCAGGATGTAGCCGGTGACGGCGAACGCGGCGCCCATCATGATCATCAGGATCCAGAGGGTCAGCCAGGCCCTGGTCCCGCCGATCTCCGCCGCCAGCTGCTGTGCCCAGGTTGCCACCGGCCCGTAGACCGAGGGAGTCGTCCGCCAGTACGGGCTGACCAGGATCGTGTAGGGGTTGGTCGGGTTGGCCCCTGCCCCGCCTGGAAGCTGCGAGGGGAGATAGGTATAGGGGTTGTGCCCGAGGGCGGCGATCCGCCCGTACGCGGCGTAGCTCGCGGCGTCTGAGGAGCCGACCGGAGTGATATTCACCAGGACGGCGATGGCGCCGACGGCCGCCCAGAAGACGCGCCGGGGGTTCGGCGACCAGCCCCGGCTGTTTGCCCACAGCATCATGGCCAGCCCGAGGCAGCACAGCGCGATCGAGACGTACATGATGAGGTCGGCGACCGGGTCGGGCAGGTGCGGCGCACCCAGGTCCCTGGCCACCGACGTGAGCGGCAGCAGCACCGGGGGAGTGGCCACGCTCGCCGCGGGCGCGGTGGCGCAGAGGCCGACGAAGGCGACGCCGCCCAGGCCAAGGGCGGAGAGGATGACGGCGGGCAGCGGCCGAGCGAGACGGCTGTGCGAGAGGATCCGGATGATGACGCCCATCACGGCCTCGACGCGACCGCCCGGGATCGGCGGCTCGGCCAACTTGACCGGCCCGGCGACCTCGGCCGGCGGCTCGGCATGAGCCGGGGGCGGATGCAGGGGCGAGGCCGTATCCAGCCGGGACGCGCCCGCCTGGCCGGTAGCTCCGCTTACTTGGCCTGCGGCCGTGTCTAGTTGGCCTGCGGCCGTGTCTAGTTGGCCTGCGGCCGCGTCCAGCTGGTCGGTGGATGTCCGCCCGGTGTCGGTGGATGACCGCCCGGCTGCGCGATTGCGCGGCGGCGGGTCCACCAACAAGGTCATGAATTTCCTCCTGGCATGGACGCATGCCCGCTAGACGGGGGTTTGTCACGGACCACCGGAGCCCGCACGCGGCAAAGCCGCTGCTCCTTAGGCCATCCTACTCCGCGATCTTGGCCGGACCTTAACCTTCGCTGCGCGTGCACTGGGAACCCTTGCTGCGCGTTCACCTGGCCAGCCCCGGTGGATCTCCAAGCACGCAACCACATACCCCTGTTCGCGGGCGTCATGCGAGACCGATCCGTAGCCGACGCGAGACCTTCGTGTGACTGTTTTCACAAGCTGCGACCGGGCGGGCCCCTGCGGCGACCGAGCAGCGTCGCGGGGGCCGCACAATGGAGACCATGGCACACCGAGCGCGCTACGCGGCCGCGATGACGGCGATCACCCGACGGCTGCCGTTCGGGCTGTCCAAGGTCGTCGAGCCGAACATGCTCGGCTACCTGCTGATCAACCTCTGCACGTTCTGCATCGACCTAGGGCTGCTTGGCCTGTTGCACGGCAAGGAGAGGCTGCCGATACCGGTGGCGGTCACGCTCTCCTATGGCACGGCGTCGCTGATCAGCTACATCCTCAACCGGGTGTTCAACTTCCGCAGCCACGCCGAGGTCGGCAGGCAGCTCCCGGTCTTCGTGGCGGTCAGCGCGTCTAACTACCTGATCTTTGTGCTCGGCCTCACTGACCTGCTGTCCGCTGTCGGCGTCTACTACGAGCTCGCCCGGGTCATCGCCGCCTGCTGTGAGGGCGTTTACCTCTACTGCATGCTGCGCTGGATCGTCTTCCGTGACGCCGCCGGACCTGACGCGGGGAAGACGGAGGATGGCACGACCGGAGCCGCGGCTGCCGCCGCGGCTGCCTCCCATCCTTCGGCCGGCTTCGCCACCGCGCAAGCCACGGGCCCGACGGCAGCGGCGACCGCGGAGGCGGCACAAGAGCCGGAGCCGACCGAACCGGTATTCGGGCCTGCCGCCCGGCCGAACTAGCCGCGCGTGCTGACCGACGTCCTGACGCCGCTGTGGGCCGGAGCCTTTCCGGTCGTACCGCGCCAGGCAGTCGGCGCCGCGGCTATCCGCCGGTGATGACGCCCGCCGCCGACGGTGCGGTCAGTTTGGCGTTGCTCAGGTCGTGCTGCACCAACTGGGCGACGTCCTCGATCGTGTCGATACCGTAGGCCTCGTCATCGTCATCATCGGCATTGACCGACAGGACCGCCATCAGGTAGTCCTCGCCGTGGCCGGTGAAGACGCCGATGCTGTTGATATGCCAGCCGGTGGCGTCCGGCAGCCAGCCGTTCTTCACGTGCCAGGTCACGTCGGACGGCGTGCCGGCCGTGACGCCCCACGCCTCCGAGCTGGTCACGTGGCCCATCAGATAAAGCTCGTAGTTGCGGGAGTTGGCGTTAAGCACCGAGTTCGACGCGGTGAGCAGCTTGAGCAGCTGCATCTCGTCGTGCGCGGTGACCTGGGTAAGGCCCCATTCGCCGTCCTGGCCGAGGTAGGTCCCCCCCATGCCCGCCAGATTGAGGAAGTGCTGGAGGTTGTACATCCCCAGTTCGTCCCAGAGGGCCGTCGCCGCGTCGTCGTCCGACTGCTCGATCATCAGCGTGGCCTCGTTCTCTTCCCACGCCGACAGCGACTTCTTCGTCTCCTGGTGCCAGCGCATCAGTGCACCGAGGATGATCGCCTTCACGATGCTCGCCGAGTCAAAGTGCTCCGAGCCGTTATATAGGCAGTACAGCCCGGTGACCTGGTCGTACACCGAGACCGCGTGTGAGCCGTTCCGGCCGCGCAGGCCCGCCCGGATGTCGGCCGACACCCGGGCGGCGAGCGCCCGGTGATCGGCGGGAGCGGTGCACAGGCCCTCGCGGCTGGTGGCCAGCGAAGCGGACGCCGCGGCGGTAGCCTCGACGGCCCCCGCCCTGGCTGGGGCCGCGGCCGACCCCGATGCCCTGGCGCTGGCGGCGGCGGCCGATGCCGCGGCCACGCTCGCGGGAGGGCCGCACGCGACGACGCCCGCCATCAGCACGGCCGAGCCGGCCAACAGTGCCCGCACCCCCATCGTTCATCCGCTCCCATTTCATGTCTCGATAGGCCCGGTCTGACGTCGGCATACGATCCGCAGATGAAATCAAGAGCTAGGCATACCAGCGCGTCCGGCTACGCTGGGTGACCATGACAACGTGAGCATCCGTGTCGGGCGGGAACGTCACCGTTCGCGGCGATTACGTTCGACGATGGGTCCGGTCTGGCGGCCTGCCCGGCACGGTCCTGCGCGGCGCCCGCCCGGGCAATGCGCAATACAGACAAGCAGCGGAATCCTCGGCGTACCTGACCTAGGGCTGATCGATAGCTGTGGGACTGGCGGGGAACTGGTTGGCCAGTCTGAAGCGGTTAGCGTGCGGTGGAACGCGAAGTAACGGTACGTTCCAAATTTCGGGTTTCCCGTGGTTGACCCTGGCCGGCCCCGCTGCCTGCCGAAACGGGACCTAAACGCCTCTGACCTGCACTTACGTCATCAGAATCCACTTCCGGGGTTGAGTGCTTAACGAGGCTACGGGCGGGGCATAGGGAACTGCGGAGGGTAGCCTTGAAGTGGCTGAAGGCCGGAGTTGGCTTAGCTGGTTGACCAGACATTTACGGACATCACATCGTACGATCGTCAGCGGCAGAGCGCCCCCTGCTCCGCCGCCCCCTCGCCTAGCCCCATGGAGTCGTATGCGTCTGGTTGCCCGGTTGATGATCGCGGGGGTGGCGCTGGCCACCGCTGGGCTGATGGCGGGATGTTCATCCGCGGTCGTGCCCGACGCGCAGGGGGCGACCAACCCGGGGGCGGTACCGTCACCCGGCCGGGCCATGAGGGCGACCGTGTCGGCCGCCGCCGCGACCAAGACCGCGAGCGCTTCGGACGGGCCGGTGCTCGACGTCGTGGGCGTCCCGCGCGGGGTCAAGGCCAAGGAGGGCATCCTGGTGGACGCCACCTCCGGCCAGGTGCTCTGGTCCAAGGGCGCGAATGTCCCCCGGCCGATCGCCTCCATCACCAAGGTGATGACCGCCCTCGTCATCCTCCAGTCCGGGGGACTGAACCGGGAGATCACCGTGCCCAAGGCGGTGGTCGGCTACGTCGCCAAGTATGGCGCGGAGGCCGCCGGGCTGATCCCGGGGCAGAAGTACACCACCGACGAGCTGCTGCACGTGATGCTGGTCATGTCGGCCGCCGACGCCGCGTACACCCTCGCCAGCGCCTACGGCCCCGGCCTGCCGGCCTTCATCGCCAAGATGAACGCCGAGGCGGCCAAGCTCGGCCTGACCGGCACCCACTTCACCTCGCCGGACGGCCTGCCGTACCCGACCGAGTTCTCCACCTACTCAACCCCCGCCGAGCTGGTGACGCTGGGCGAGGTGGCCATGCAGAACCCGGTGTTCCGCTCCATCGTGGGCCTGCGGTACTACAACCTGCCGAAGGGCGACGGGCACAACGCCGTCTCGGCGACCAGCGACGACATGCTCCTGCATACCTACGCGGGCCTGACCGGCATCAAGACCGGCTACACCGACGCCGCTGGCCACACCCTCCTCTTCGAGGCCGTCCGCAACGGCCGCACCCTGATGGGGGTAGTCCTAGGCTCCCCGCCGACCACCCCATTCACCGCCGCCCAGGACGCCACCAAGATCCTCAACTGGGGCTTCGCCCTCAAGCAATCCGGCTGACCGAGCCCCCTGCCTCCGTCATCGAGTAGCGGTATGACCGCGACGTAGAGCGGGGCGCACGGGCTCCCGCCACGCCGAGAGCCGTCCACCGGTTCACGGCATTCCGCGCTATTCGCATTGCCGATGATTAGTCGCGCTGGCGGGAGCTGCCGAGCATGATTTCGTCCCACGAGGGGACGGAGGAACGCCGGCCCTTGGCGCTCTTCTTGGCGCCCGCGCGCTGGCGGGCCGACTGGTCCTCGCCCGGCTCGGCCTGGGCGGGCGGTGCCGCGGCCGGCTCGGGTTCGGGTTCGGGCGCGGGCTTTGCGACGGAGGCCGCGGCCGGTGCGGGCTCGGGCCTTCCGACGGGGGCCGGTGCGGCCGTCGCGGGGGTGGCCGTAGCGGGGGTGGCCGCCGCCGAAGCCGCCGGGGACTCGGTTAGCACCGGCGCGGCCGGCGCGCTGACGGGGTCGGCGGGCGTGCGGGTAGCCGACTCCACCGCCGGAGCTGTATCCGGCTTCGCGGCTGCGGCAGGCGCCGGGCCAGCGGCCGCTGGCTTGGCCGGCTCCGGCTGGGCGCCCGCCGCGGCGGGCGCGGCGGGCTCGGCCGGGGACGGTGCCTGAACCGGCGCCGGTGTCGCCGCTGAGGCGGCGGGTGCCTGCACGGCGGGTGCCTGCACGGCGGGCGGCTGCACGGCGGGTGCCTCCGCGGCCGGCGCCGGGCTGGTGGCTGGCTGCTGGGCACTGGACGTGACCGCCGCGGCGGCGGGTGCGGTCGGTGCCATGGTAACGGGCTGTTGCTGCGTGACGGCGGCCGGCTGAGGCTGCGGCGTCTGCCGCGCGGCTGAGGTGCCCGGCGTGAATTCGCGCGCGGAAGCGGCCTCGGGCTGGCGCAGGCGCTCGTCGGGCTGCGCCGGCGGCTGGGGGAGCGGCGCGGCAACGGACGCTCCCGTGCCGGCAGGCGTCGCCGGGTTGACCGACCCGGCCGGGCTGACGGGAGCCGCCGGACTGGTGGGCGTCGCGGTGCTGGCAGGCGCGGTGCTGGCAGGCGCCGTGCCGCCGGGCGCGGGCGCGGGAGCTAGCTCGAGTTGCTCGTCGTGGAAGGCCGGCTCGGGGTCTTCGAAGACGACGTGGCGGGAGGGAGCATGCCCGGCCGGGGAGGGAAGGTCCTCGAAGACGTACGGCGGCGCGGTGACCGGGACCGTGCCGGCGGGTGCCGGCTGCTCCGGTGCCCGCTGGTCTGGCGCCCGCTGCTCCGGCGCCGGGGCACGGTAGACCGTCGGCTCCGGCGCCGGGTCACGGTGGGCGACCTGCTCCGGGGCGGCATCGCGGAAGGCGGTGTGGTCGTGGTGGGCCGGCCGGGGCGGAACCGGGGGCGCGGCCTGGTTGTGCGACATCGCCGGACGCTCGGGGATGACCGGGCGATCCCCGCCCGAGGCCGAAGCCGCGGCGGCAGCCGGAGCGTGCACCGGGGGCAGCGGACGGTCGGCCAGTGAGCGGTCGGCGCCGAGGGAACGGTCGGGGATGACCGACCGCTCCGGGCGGAACGAGCGCACGCCGACACCGGAACCGCCGCCGCCGAAGCCGCCCATACCGCCACCGCCCATTCCCGCCGCCGCGCCGAGGCGCGGCGCGAGCGGGGTAACGGTCGCCTCACCGGGCAGGGAGACCGGCTCGGGCGGAAGTTCGGACTCGGGCAGCGAAAGACGGGCGGCGTTGTCGTCGTCGGGCATGACGTGGCGGCGGCGGGAATCGAAGACCCACTCGGCGACGTGCAGCCGGCCGCCGGACGGGAACGTGAGGGTGACCTGCCAGTTGCCATCGCCGCGCTTACGGGAGTCCCACTGCCCGTCCTCGGGGTCCGCGCCTGACGCGGTAAGGCGCTCGGGCACGATGTCGCCCAGCCGCGGGCCGGGACCGGCGGAGTCGCCTGCCCGGCGCACCGAGGCGGCCTGGGCTTGGTCGGCGATGTAGGCGCGCTCGGCCAGGACCGGGCCTTCGAACCAGCGCACGCGCTCGACCGGGATGCCTGCGGCATCCGCGATCTCCTCCGCTGTCTCGCCGGCGCGGATTCGTGCCTGGATCTCCTTGGGTCGCAACGGACTCTCCACTTCGATCTCGTACTGGGCGAGCCGGGTGGTCTGGCCTTGCGCCACAGCGCGCAGCCGCTCGTCGATCGGCAGGATGAAGCGCCCGCTCCGCCCGGGGACGGCGAGAACAGCGTAACTGCCGTCCTCGCTGACCGCGACGAAGCGCAGCTCCTGCATCGGCGTCCCTTCCCTTGCCCCGCGACTGCACCGCCGTACGTCACTCTGCCTGCCCGCGGGTACACACTTAGGTCAAGAGTGTTCCGGTCAGCGCGCCAGAAGAAAAGCACCCCGCCCGGCATGTCCGAGGATCATGGTCACATTTATCCAGTCCGGACCGCCGAGCGGGGTTACTTTGACGGAAAAGCTCAGGTGTGTCGGGGTGTCCCGGTGTCAGCCGCCGAGTCGCCGGTGGTGCTGGCCGGGCCCGCGGGCTCGGCCGGCGCCGCGAGTCCGAGCGCATCCGCGTCCGCGCCGATCGCGTCAGCCTCCGGAGAGTCGACGGTCAGCTTCGACGGCCACCAGTTCCATCGGCCGAGCAGCACCACGGTGCAGGGAACCAGCACCGTGCGGACCACGAACGTGTCCATGATGACGCCGACCGCCAGGCCGATGCCGACATCCCTGATCTGGCTGCCGCCAGAGCCGCTGCCGCCGACGACCGCGAACACCGCGAACGTGCCCGCCAGGACCAGGCCGGCCGAGGTCACGGTGGTGCCGGTGACGCTGATGGCACGGCTGACGGCCTCCCGCAGCGGCATTCGGTGCGCCTCCTCCCTGATCCTGGTCATGACCAGGATGTTGTAATCCTCCCCGAGTGCCAGCAGGAAGATAAACAACAAGAACGGGAGGATGAACGTGATGCCACCGGAGTTGCCGAGCTCGATGAAGACGATCACCGCGAACCCGAGCGCGGCGAAGTAGGAAATCGCCACCGACGCGATCAGGTAGATCGGGGCCACCAGCGACCGCATGACCAGCGCGAGCAGCACGCCGATAACGATGATCGCGATCGGGATCACGTGCGCTAGGTCGCTATTGGAGATCTGGCTGACGTCGTAGAACGCCGGTGCCTCTCCGCCGACGCCGTTCGCGGTGGCGTGCAGCGTCGTGCCGACCGTGGCCGCTTCGGCCCGCAGCGCCGGGACCGCGTTCAGCGCGGCCGTACTGCTCGGATCACCGGCCGTCAGCCCGGTCTCGAACTGGATCGTGGTGCCCGCCGGGTCCACGTACTGCGCGGTCGCCCGGTACTCCTGGTACGCCTGCGCCCACTGGGTGGGCGTGACCTTGCCCGCGAACGCGGCCGGGATGGCCGGCGCCGTGGCGGGCAGGGGACCGGAGCCAAGCGCCGCGTGCAGCGCGGTGTACTCGGCCGGCGTGAACCCGGCCCCGCCGACCGGGTTCAGCGGGCCGGTCACGCCGGTGAACAGCGGACTGTGCTCGAGTTGGGTGGTGGCGGTGGCGACGACCGCGGGGTCGTCCCACACGGGAGTCGACAGCTTGTAGACGAGGTTGGTCGGGTTGGCGGACGAGGAGGGGAAGTACTTAGCCAGCAGGTTCTGCCCGTCCGCGGAGTCGGTGCCGGCCGGCGCGGAGATCGTGCCGCCGAACCCGGCACTCTTGTAGCCGGTGACAGCGACGGAAAGCGCGCCGAACGCGATCACGCCGATCAGCAGCGCGACCGCCGGGCGCTTCACCACCCGGGTGGCGACCTTGCCCCAGGCACCGGTCGACGAGGTTCCCGGCTTGGGCTTCGACGGCCAGAACGCGGCCTTGCCGAAGATCGCGAGCAGGGCCGGCAGCAGGGTGAGCCCGGCGATCAGCATCACACCGATGCCGATGGCAAGCGGGATGCCCAGGTTGGAGTAGATCTGGAAGCTCGCGGCGAGCAGCGACAGCAGTGCCGCGATGACGGTGAAGGCGGAGAACGTGATCGACTCGCCGACCTTGGTCAGCGCGTTGACCACGGCGTCGTGGCTGTCCTGGCCCGCCCGCCGGTTCTCCCTGACCCGGAAGACCAGGAAGAGCCCGTAGTCGGTGCCCGCGCCGAGCACGAGCACGGTCAGCAGCAACTGCGCGAGGCTCGAGACCTTGAGCCCGTGGTTGGCCAGCTCGGCGACGATCGGGCCGGAGATCGCGACAGAGAGGAACGCGGGAATGAGGGTGATGAACGGAGCGAGCGCCGCCCGGAAGATCAGGAACAGCAGGATGAGGATGAAGATCGCCGCGACGCCCTCGACCTGGTTGCCGGTGTTGCCCGACTGCTTCTGCTGGTCCACCTGGATCGCGAGCGCGCCTGCCAGGTGCGCCTGCACGCCCGGCGGCGGCGACGAGTCCTTGATCTCGGCCCGCAAGTTGTTGATCAGGTCGGTCTGTGCACCCTGGTTGTTCTGGCTCACGTTGGACTGCACCTGAAGCTGGGCGGCCTGGCCGCTCACTCCCGCCCGCGTGGCCGACACCCCGAGGTCGTTAACCTTGACGACGGTTGGCACCTTGTGCAGGTCCGTCTCCAGGGTCGACAGCCAGGCCTGGTCGGCCGCGGTGAATGTCCCGCTGCTGACCGCGGCGACCACCGGGACCGGGATCAGGTTGGTGCCGCCGAACGGGGCGGCGAGGTTCGCCGCCTGCTCGCTGGGCGCGCTGGCCGGCAGGAAGTCGCTGTTGTTGCCCTGGGTCACGCTGGCCAGCGAGGGCAGCGCGCTCGGGATGGCGAACGCGGCGGCCAGCCAAGCGACCACCACTACCCAGCGGAACTTAACGGAGAACCGGCCTATTGCCCTGAAGATGTCGTCGGCATGCACCCGCCCAGAATAGCGGGCGGCTACCTGAGACTTAGCTGAGACCAGGCTCGCGGACGGCAGTTGTGACCAACGCGTTATATCTCGATTGGTCCGCCTTTTGATGCCGAATTGGTCTGCGTCAGTAGCTCCGTGTAACGCCGGTGTAAACGCCAGCATGACGTCGGCCCCGCCACGGAGGGTAGCGGGGCCGCCGTTAACGCGGGAATCCTCAGGCGGCGAACTGCGCCGCCTCCGTCGAGCCGGCCAGCGCGGTGGTCTCCGCGTCGGGCGCGATCGCCTGCGTGACCAGGTCGAAGTACCCGGTTCCGGCCTCGCGCTGGTGCCTGGTGGCGGTGTAGCCGAGCGGCTCGAGGCCGAACTCGGCCTCCTGCAGCCGGACGTAGGCCGACATGTCCTCGTGCGCGTACCCGTGCGCGAGCTCGAAGAT
>JBEKEK010000072.1:0-36985 GCA_050013875.1 Trebonia sp.
ACCCCATGATGCTCGAAGCCTTCAGCGTCGCCGCCACCGACCGCGCCCGCTCCCGCTACTCCTGGGACCGCATCGCCCACGAAACCCTCGCCGTCTACGACACCGCACTCGCCGCGTAACCACATGGCCGGCAAATAGCCAGGCGAGCTTAGGCTGATCGAGCCGGGAGGGCCGGGCCGTTCGGGGTCCGGCCCTCCCGTTGGCTCGTTGATGCCATCATCGGTGGAGAAGGGTTCCAGCCCACGGGCGGTGCCTGACCGTTACCGGCCGGCTTCGAAGTATTTGCCCGGCGCAACGCCGCTGCCTGGACTACTCCGGAGGACAAGTGCCTGGACTACTCCGGAGGGCAAGTGACCAAGTACACCAGCGACAGCTCGAACTTCGGTGCCGACGGCCCCTTCTTCCGCATCATCCGGGAAGGGCTGCAGGGCCTCGCCGACGGAGAGGACTATTTCGACCTGCTGGCCGACGATGTCACCGTCGAGTACGTGATCTCCGTGCCCGGCTACCCCAGGCGCGTTGACGGGCGGCAGGCCGTAATTGACCTCTACAGCGGTTACGACGACTACATGACCGTGCATTCCGCCGACAACCTCCGCGTCTACCGGGACCCGGAAGCGTCGGTGGCCGTGCTCGAGTACGAGGTCCACGGTGAATCGGTGCTGACAGGCCGGCCGTATAACAACCGCTTCGCCTCCATCATCACCGTCAAAGACAGCAAAGTTACCCACTGGCGGGACTACCTTGACCCGATCGCCGTGTTCGACGCCAGCGGATGGCCTGAACGCTAATCAAGGCAGCCACGACCGCCGATGCCGCGCGAGCGGCGATGTGGCCTCGGGCGGCGCCTGCCGCGTGAGGCCACGTAGCGCCGTCGCAAGGACATCGCGGTCGCGATCGCGATGTCCTTGCGCGCGAAGGGAGCCGTCAGCAGACTGGGGCTGTGTCTGCCGAGGAGATCGACCAGTACCTGGACGGCCTGGAGGAGCCGAAACGCTCGACGCTGGCCCAGTTGCGGCAGACGATTACTGATCTCCTCCCCGAAGCTGAGCAGGGAATCTCCTACGGCCTCCCGGCTTTCCGGGTCAGGGGAAAGACGATTGCCGGGTTCGCCGCGTTCAAGAACCACCTGAGCTACCTCCCGCACAGTGGCTCCGTCTTCCCGCAGCTCAAGGACGAACTCGCGGGCTACTCGACCTCGACCGGGGCATTGCGCTTCGACATCGGCCACGGCCTGCCCGCGCCCCTGGTGCAGAAGCTGATCGAGGTGCGACTCAAGCAGGCCTTCCCCGACTGACCGGCGACAGGCCCGGCACGGCCCCGGTTGGACCACGCTGCCCGAGATCTTCCTGATGAACGCTCTTGTCGACGCCGCCGAGAGCAACGTCCAGGACGTTCAGCGCCTCCGCAAGGCACTCGTGGAAGGCGCCCGGGCCATCGGCGACGCGTCCGGCGAGTAGGCGCGGCGCCGCTTCCGGCACCTCACAGGCCAGGTGAGCAGATGTCGCGTGCCTGAGTGCCGCGACCGTTCCCCGGATGCCGGGGGAGGCGGCGGAGCTCGAGCAACTCGAGCCCGAGCGCCTCGATTCGGCTGAGCACGCCATGCAGCGCGGACTGGTCCGCGACCGCGCCGCGCAAGAGCGTGTCCTCACCTCGTGTCTGAGCATGCAGGGCGGGGAACGCGCGTCGGATCGTGGGGCCCAGGTGGCCGCGGATCAGGATCTCGTAGTTCGCCGGCTGCCGCTGGTCACCTCGGCCGCTGGTCATTGGGTTACCTGGGGCCTGCGCGGCGTGCTGGCCCGAGCGATGCTGGCGAGTGCGAACAGGCACAGGGCGGCGATCAGGATGGAGAACGCGAGCACGGCCGCGAAGTCGCCGATGAACCCGGACGCCACCCCGACGCCGACCACCGGGATGATCAGGCCGCAGTAGCACGCCACGAAGTAGGTGGAGATCACATGGCCGCGCTGTTCGGGCGGGGCCAGGCGGTTGGCCGTGGCCAGGCTGCCCAGGAAGACGGCGCCGACCGCAACTCCCCCAACAACCGTCCCGGCCAGGAACAGGGCCATCTGAGCCTGGGCGAGGGAGGCGACGATCAGGGCAAGCGCGGCCAGGAACAGGCCTAGCCCGGCCAGCACAACGCGGCGGCTGTTGAACCGGGACAGCGCCAGCTGGGTGACGGTCCCTACGGCCAGCAGCAGGAACACGACGCCACCTTGTACGGCGTGGCTGTCCTCGTGCAGGACGCCGCCAAGGAAGGTGGGTGCCAACGCGGAGAACAGCCCGAGCAGGGCGAAGGCGGCGAATGCGGCCACGCCGGCGGCGATGAATTCGTCCCGTCCCCGCTGGGGGATGCCCAGGCCGGCGAAGCGCAAAGCGGGCCGCCGGCGCGGGCGTACCGTCTCGGGGACGAGGTACAGGCACAAGCCCGCGGCCGCCAGCACGGCCAGGTACACCTCGAACACCAGGACCGTGGGGTGGGGTGCGTACTGCGCGAACAGCCCGGCGATGAGGGGACCGAGGCCGAGGCCGCCCATGTTCGCGCCCGTGGCCGCAAGCGATGCCCGGCGGCTAGCGGAGGCCGGGACCAGTTCGGTCAGCGCAGCCGTCGCGGTGCCGGTCATCAGGCCGGCCGACAGCCCGGACATGATCCGGGCTACGATTAGCGCCCCCACGTCGGGGGCCAGGATGAACACCATCGTGCTCAGCGCGCTGGCGGCCAGGGCTAGCGCCAGCACCGGCTTGCGTCCGGCCTGGTCCGAGGACCGCCCAGCTAGCAGCAGGGTAGCCATGACCGCGGCGGCGTAGACGGCGAAGGTCACCGTCACGATGGCCGCGGAGAAATGCCATTGAGCCTGGTAGATGACATACAACGGGGTTGGCAGAGTAGTGCCGAGCATGGTGGCGGTCAGCACCGACGCCACCAGCCAGAAAGCGACCCGGCGAGGAATGGCCGGCCGAACGCGTTGGCCCGCCGACGGAAGGTCAGGGCAGTCAAGGCGGGTTGCGGAGGCTATTGGACCAGAAGCTTGCGTCACCTGGTCCACTCGATGGACTCCGGTCCGCGAGACGGGAGTCTGCTGCTCCGATAGTTGCTCTGTCATGTCCAGCTCCCCTGGTTGGTTGCGTCTGCCGGCTGGGCCAAGCCTCACGCTCGGCGGGGTGAATCGGCGTCACACAGCAGGGTGATATGAGACTCTCGCCCGGCAGGCGGCAGGGGCGGGCCCGACCGACGCGAGTCCGCGTGATCGCGGGCCGAGTGACCCGCGAACTGGGACCACCATCGTTGCCTGGGCGGCGTAAAGTGACGGCAGGGCCTGTCAAGGAGGCGTCGTGGGGCCTGCCAACAAGTCCGAGATAGCCAGCACCGCCGAGACAGCCAGCACCGCGGCTACTCCCGCCGTTCGGGATGGAGTAGTGTCGCGTCCCGCGCTTTTCGGGCTGCTGGATGGAGCCGGGCGCGTCACCGAGGTCTCGGCGCCGGCTGGAAGCGGCAAGACGTTCCTGCTCCGCTCCTGGCTCGACCAGGCGGGGCTGGCGGGACGGGCCGCCTGGGTGCCGGTACAGGGAGACGAGCGTGATCCGCAGCGGTTCTGGCTCTTCGTGCTCGCGGCCCTGCGGGATACGGTGGCCGGGGCGAACCTGGTGCGGCCGCTTACGGCGGCGCCCGGCCTGGACGGCGGGGCCGTCGTCGAACGGCTGCTTGAAGACCTCGCCTCGCTCGATGACCGGCTCTGGCTAGTGATCGACGACCTGCACGAGCTGCGTTCAGCCGAGGCGCTGCGCCAGCTGGAGCTGCTGTTGATGCGCGCTCCAGCCAAACTGCGGTTCGTGCTGGCCACTCGCCGCGATCTCCAGCTGGGCCTGCACCGGCTGCGGCTGGAGGGAGAGCTCACCGAGATACGGTCGGCCGACCTGCGGTTCACCCCCGCTGAGGGGCGTGCGCTGCTGAATACGGCCGGGGCGGAGTTGTCCGGCCCAGCGCTGGCAGGTCTGTATGACCGGACTGAGGGCTGGGCGGCGGGGCTGCGGATGGCGGCGCTGTCCCTGGCCGGGAACCGGGACCCGGAACGCTTCGCGGCCGAGTTCTCCGGCAGTGAGCGCACAGTGGCTGAGTACCTGCTGGCCGAGGTGCTTGAGCGCCAGCCCGAGCCGGTCCGGCGCCTGCTGCTGCGGACCTCCGTGCTGGAACGGGTGAACGGCGAGCTGGCCGACCTGCTGGCCGGGGGGACGGGCGGGGAACGGGAGCTGCAGCGGCTCGAGCAGGCGGGCGCGTTCGTGGCCTCGCTCGATGCGCGGCGGTCCTGGTTCCGCTACCACCAGCTTTTCGCCGACCTGCTCCAGCTGGAGCTGCGGGGCAGCGCGCCGGCCGAACTGCCCGGGCTGCACGCCGCGGCGGCTGCCTGGTTCGCGGACCACGGGTATCCGGTGGAAGCGGTCCGGCACGCCCAGGCAGCGGAGGACTGGACCTTGGCCGCCCGCCTGCTGTCCGATCACTGGTACGGCTTTGTCCTGAACGGGCAGGGCGCTACGGCGCACGAGCTCCTCACCAGGTTCCCGGCTGACGTGGTCGCATCCGACGCGGAGCTGACGGCGCTGATGGTGGGGGGCGAGCTGATACAGGGGTCGCTCGAGGAAGCGGGGCGGTATCTCGCGATCGCGACTCGCGGATCGGCGTCGGTGCCCGCCGAACGGCGCGGACGCATGCAGGTCATGCTCGCCGTCCTGCGCATGCGGCTCGCCCGCCAGCGCGGCGACCTCCTGGTCGTGGCCGAGGAGGCGCAGCGGCTGCTGGTACCCGCCGAGACCGCCGCCCCCGCAGGGGCCGGGCTGGACGCGGACCTGCGGGCGCTGGCGCTGATCAACCTCGGTATGGCCGAGCTCTGGACGGCTCGCTTCGAGGAGGCGGACCGCCACCTCGAAGACGGCATCGCTCTAGCGCACCGGATCGGGCGGCCATTTCTTGAGGTCACCGGCCTGGCGCACTGGGCGCAGCTGCTGAGCTGGCGGTCTTTCCCGCTAGGCGTGCAGCGGAGCAAGCAGGCGATCGAGCTGGCCAAGCGGCACGGCTGGGCCGACGAGCCGGTCGCCGGCGTCGCGTACCTGGCGCTCGGCATGGCGATGGTCTCCCAGGGGCGACTTGAGGAGGGAGAACGGGCACTTCAGCATGCAGAGCGCACCCTGCGGGCCGAGGTCGAGCCCGCAGCAGGGATGAGGCTCCGCTACTCTCGCGGGCTGCTTGAGTTCATCAGCGGCCGTCACGAAGCCGCCCTGAGTGCTTTCCGGGCGGCCGATCGGCTGGCCAGGGTACTTGTTAGCGAGCACACGCTTGCCAGGCGGCTGCGATCCCACCTGCTCCAAGCGCTCGTGCGGGAGGGCGAAGCGACGCGCGTCGAACAGGCTCTGGCCGAGATGAGTGAGCAGGAACGCGACAGCGCAGAGATGCGCAACGCAATCGCCGTGCTCCTGCTGGCCCGCGGCGATCCCCGGGGAACGACCGTCGTGCTTGAGCCCGTTATCGACGGCTCCGCCGCCCTGACGAACGCCCACCTTTGGACAGTCCAGGCGTACTTGCTTGAGGCGATCGCCCGCGACGCCCTCGGCGACACGGGCGCCGCCCGGCGCGCTCTCGAGCGCGCTCTCGACGTCGCCAAGCCCGAGAGCATGGTGCTGCCGTTCCTGTTCGACCCCGCGCCGGAACTGCTCGAGCGCCATCGTCGGCAGGGCACCGCGCACGCCGACCTGATCTACCAGATCCTCAACCTGCTGGCGCGAAGGCCAGGGGGGCAAGGGGGGCAAGGGGAGATGGCATCCTCCCAAGATCGGGGGGGTCTTGGGGGGTTGCCCACCCAGCTAACACAGCCTCGCCGGCTAACGGAGCCGCTCAGTGCGAGCGAGATCCGGGTGCTGCGCTACCTGCCCACCAAGCTTTCCGCGCCGGAGATCGCGGACCAGCTCTACCTGTCGGTCAACACCGTCAAGACTCACATGCGTCACCTGTACGACAAGCTGGGCGTGCACCGGCGCCACGAGGCCGTGGAGCAGGCCCGCGCCCTCGGTCTGCTGGCACCTTCCCCGCGCAGGCCCTAGCCAGCCCGAGAGCCCCCCGCCTACTCGCGCGCCGGGTGAAGGGGGCGGATCACCCTGCCGGGTGACGCGGGCTCACCCTGGCGATTGCGAGGGTGGGTGCTGCCTGGAAGGCAGGCTCGACCGAAGGAGGACGAAATGCGGACGGTGGCGTTGGGAGCAACCAGCCTGGAAGTGACCCCCGCTCGCGTACGGTACCTGGCAGTTCGGCGGCGACTGTGGAGCGGTCGACGAGCGGGCGGCGGCAGCGGCGATCCAGCATGCGAGGTCGCTTGGTATCAACTTCTTCGACACCGCGCAGGCCTAGGTCGACCTCTACCAGGTGCACTGGCCCGACCCGCAAACGCCCATCCCCGACACGGCCGCCTTCGCCGCCGCACGCGGCGCGACCATCGCCCAGCTGGCGGTCGCCTGGGTACTGGCCCATCCGGCCGTCCAGGTCGCCATCGTCGGCGCCCGCGCCCCGGCCCACCTCACCGAGAGCCTCGGCGCCCTCGACCTGCCGCTCAGCCGGGACGACCTGGCCGAGATCGACCACATCATGGCCGCCGCCGTACCGGTCGGCGGCCCCTCACCGGAAGGCATGTCATGAGCACCACCCAGCCAGCAGCACAGCCCGTCGCGGCCGCCGACCACGGCCGTAACGACAGGACGGCCAGCCCCGTCATCGCTTTTCTCGGCACCGGCCGGATGGGCGGCCCAATGGCCGCCAACCTGGCGCGGGCCGGCCTCGCGGTGCGGGTGTGGAACCGTACCGCCAGTCACGCGGCCGCGCTCACCAGCGACGGCGCGACCGTGGCGAGCAGCCCGGCGGAGGCCGTCCAAGGTGCCGGGATAATCATCACCATGCTGGCCGACGGGCCCGCCACCGAGCAGGCCGCGAACGGCCCGGACGGATTCCTGGCCGCGGCCCGCGGGGCGATCTGGGTGCAGATGGCCACCATCGGAACGGACTGGACGGCCCGGCTGGCCGGCCGTGCCGCCGGTGGCGGGGTGACCTTCGTTGACGCCCCGGTCTCCGGCAGCCAGGGCCCGGCCCGGGCCGGGCAGCTGACCATCCTGGCCAGCGGCCCCGATCAGGTGCGGGACGTCCTCGCGCCAATGTTCGGCGCGCTTGGGAGGGCCACTGCCTGGCTGGGGCCGGCCGGCAACGGCACCAGGGCCAAGCTGGTCCTCAACAGCTGGCTGGCCGATATCACCGAGACCACCGCGGAGACTCTCTCCTTCGCCCGCCAGCTCGGCCTTGAACCGGCCGTCATCGTGGACCTGCTGGATTCCACCCCGCTCGGCTCGCCGTACGCGGTGCAGAAGGCCCGCGCGATGCTGGCGGGCGACTTCACCCCCGCGTTCGCGCTCAAGCACGCGCTCAAGGACGCCGAGCTCGCCGTGCAGGCCGCGGACGCCGCCGGCGCGCAGCTCACGCTGACCGCGGCGCTGCTGCCGCGGTGGCAGCGGGCCGCGGCCAGTGGGCACGCCGACGAAGACCTGGCCGCCATCTATGCCACACCCGGACCGGCGGCCGCGGCGACGCCGGCGATGGCCAGCACCGGAAACGGAACCGGGCAGCCGCGGCCGTGACAAATCTTGGAGCAGACTTCCGGCCGGTAGTCGGCGACCCTTCAGGTCACGGTCACAGCCTGGGGCTATGGAAGCCGTAAGAGCGACTCCGCGGTTGCTGGTCGTGGACGACGAGCCGACGATCCTTGAGCTGCTGTCGGGATCGCTCCGTCTGGCGGGGTTCGAGGTGGTGACGGCGGCGAGCGGCGCCGCGGCGGTGCGCGCCGCCGTGTCGTCCCGCCCGGATCTTGTCCTGCTCGACGTGATGATGCCGGACGGCGACGGGTTCGAGGCGCTCCGCCGGATACGTTCCGGCGGTTCCGAGGTTCCGGTGATCTTCCTGACCGCCCGGGACGAGGTGCCTGACCGCGTCAAGGGCTTCGACATGGGCGGGGACGACTACGTCACCAAGCCCTTCAGCCTCGATGAGCTGCTCGGCCGCATACGGGCGGTGCTGAAGCGCACCCGGCCGGACGCTCCCGGTTCGAGGCTGCGCGTCGCCGGCCTCGAGCTCGACGAGGATGCGCATGAGGTCAGGCGAGACGGTGCCATCGCCGCGCTGACGCCCACGGAGTACCGGCTGCTGCGGTTCCTGATGGTGAACGCCGGCCGGGTGGTCAGCAAGGGCCAGATCCTGGACCATGTCTGGGGGCACGAGGACCCGGACCGCGACGGAAACGTGGTCGAGCCGTGCGTCAGCTATCTGCGGCGCAAGGTCGATCAGGGCCAGCCGCGGCTGATCCATAACGTCCGCGGTTTCGGTTATGTGCTCCGGATCCCGCCGCCGTGAGGAAGGGCCGGTGGCACGCGGCCCTGCGGGGCGTGTCACTGCGGACCCGGGTGATGGCGTCGGCCGCGCTGCTTGTCATCCTGACCTCGCTGGTGACCGCGGTTCTCGGTACCACGTTGCTGCGCGGCTATCTGCTTTCCAGGGCAGATAGCGAACTTCGGGACTTCGCGACGGTCGCGACCCGCATTGTCGAGCGGCAGCAGGTCCAGCCAAGTGACAGCAGCCGCCCGCAGACACTGCCCGTGCAGTTCCTGGTCGAGGTGGTCGACCCGGACGGGCGGATCAGCATGGCGGGCGGGCCGCTGGGCAGCGCCGACGGACCGCGGCTGTCGGCCGCGCGGCTCGCCGACGTGGGAACACCGTTCACCGCCGCCGCGGGTACTTCGGGAGACTCCTGGCGCGTCCTGGTGGAGCACCTGTCAAGCGGAGATCATCTGGTCATCGGGTACAGCCTGCACGGCATTGACGCCGCGGTGACCCGGCTGGAGATCGCCGATGCGCTGGCCGCGGCCGTCGCCGTCGCGCTGCTGGCTGGCCTCGGCCTGCCGCTGGTGCGGGCCAGCCTGGCACCGCTTCGGGAGATCGAGGCGACGGCCGCCGCGATCGCGGGCGGTGACCTCTCCCGGCGCATCGACCATGCCGCGGGGAATCACGCGGCGGGGAGTACCGAGGTCGGGCGGCTGGCCGAGGCGCTGGACGTGATGCTCGCCAGCATCGAGGCCGCCTACCTGGCGCGAGCGGCCGGCGAGGCCCGCGCCCTGCGCTCGCAGGACCGGATGCGGCGTTTCATCGCCGACGCCAGTCATGAACTGCGCACCCCGCTGACCTCGGTGCGCGGGCTCGCCGAGTACGGCCTGCAGCAGGGCGGCGAAGCCGGCCCGGACGAACTGCTGCGGCTGATGGGCCTGATCGCCCGTGAGGCCGGCCGGATGGGCGGGCTAGTGGATGATCTTCTGCTGCTGGCCAGCTTCGACGCCGGCCGCGCCCTCGAGCGCCGCCCGGTTGACCTGGCTAGCATCGCGGCCGAGGCCGTTCAGCAGGCCCGCATCGTGGAGGCCAGCCGTCCGATCACGCTCGAGGCGCCCGAACCGGTGATCGTGCAGGCCGATGCCGAGCGGCTGCGGCAGGTCATCGATAACCTGATCGGCAACGCCATTCAGCACACCCCGCCCGGATCGCCGGTCGAGGTAACCGTGACGAGCGAGCCGGGGAGCGGTCGGCTGACCGTCGCCGACCGCGGGCCGGGCATGACGCAGGAACAGGCGGCGCACGTGTTCGAGCGGTTTTACCGGACCGACGACGCCCGGACCCGCGCCCGTGGTGGTGCCGGGCTTGGCCTGGCTATCGCCGCGTCGCTGGCCGCCGCCCATGGCGGGGAACTTACCGTCGACACCAAGCCAGGCCGCGGAGCCGCATTCCACCTGCGCATCCCGCAGCCAGCGGGCTTCCAGCCGACCGCACCCGAATCGCAAAGCCAGCTTCCTTAATTTCCCGGCCGTGTCGCTGCCTTATCGCCTTTCGCGGAAATTTACCGTCACCGATCCTTGGCGTGCCATTGCGGAATGTTTGCCGAGGCTTGCGGGTAATCCGTGCTGAGCAATTTATCGGTTAGCTTCCCGTTTTTACTCCACCGGAGCTCCAGCGTTGGCTGGCATAACTGAGATTAACAGCCCAGGAGACTAGGAGTTAAACGAGATGTTTTCCAGCAAGCGGTCCAGGGTCATCGCAACCGGGATAGCGGCCGTCGTGATCGCCGGTGGTTCTTACGGGATCGTCGACGCCACTTCCAGCAGCGCCACTACCACGGCCAGCAGTAGCAGCACCTCAAGCAGCGGCGGCCACGGCTTTGCCGGCGGTTCCGGAACCGGGGGCAGCGGGTCCAACGCCCGCTCCGGGCCGGCCGCGGGCGGCTCGGCCGGCACGGTCAGCAGCGTGTCCGCTTCCGGCTTCACCCTGTCGACCTCAACCGGCCAGAAGGTGACCGTCAATGAGGCGTCCTCCACGACCTACGAGAAGGGGGCAAACCCGGCCTCAATCAGCGCCGTCACCACCGGCGCACCGGTTCTCGTGCTGGGGACGACCGACAGCTCGACCATCACGGCCAGCCAGGTCATCGTGGATCCGCCCAGCAGCAGCGCATCCTCGCCGGGTGGGCAGGTGATCGGCTACGCCAAGGGGACGCAGGGTTCCTCGGAGCAGGTCGGCACGATCCCGGCGGACTACACCCAGGGGTCGGGAACCCTGGCCAGCGGCACGACCGCGGATAAGGCCACCGAAGCCGCGCTGGCCGTCTACCCGGGCGGCGTCGTCGACCGGGTCGTAGAGCTCAGCAACGGCGATTACGAGGTGCACAACATCGGGGTCAACTGGCCCCACCACATCTTCGTCAACGCGGACTTCCAGGTCATCGGCGCCAACGACTAGCTGACGGTGCAACTGCGGCCAGGACAGCCTGAACGGCTAGCGCGGGTACGGCTAAGACCGCTACCCGCGCCGCGCCGTCATCCCCAGGCGGGAGGAGGCTCCGCCGAATTCGAACGCGGCGCCACTTCGTGCGCGGAGCGGCGCGGGCGGCGCGGAGCCACGGCACCGTTCGGGCGAATGGTTTTTGCCTGATGCCTTCGGATAACGTTTACCGAGCATCGAGACATTCCGGTAGAAGAAGGTCTTATAGGGAAATATAAGACCTACCCTACTTTATGCGCCGGGCCGCCGGGTCGTTGCAAACGATAAGCGGTACACTGTCCACGGGGCGCGGGAACATCCAGTACCGACCTATTCCCCGCGGGGATGATGTTGCGGTCGGATCACCTGCTGAGAGATACTCGGCAGGTACGACCGGGGGGAACCGTGGCTCTGCCAGCACAAAGCGTCAATCTTGGATTCCAGCAAGGAGACCATGTCTGCGCCTTTTATAATGGTGGCGGCCGCCAGCTGGACGATCTCACCGTTGATTTTACTTCCAAGGGCTTGCGGGCGGGAAATAAGTGCATCTGCTTCATTGATTCTGTACCGTCGGTACAGGCCCGGATACCCGGCGAGCTCTTTTCCCGTGACAACATCCTGCAGTTCCTGAAGTCGTGGTTCTCCGCCGAAGCGCGGGTAAGCGAGCTAGCGCCGCGGTATCCGCAGTTCATCATGTGCCTGTACGGCCTTGACCTGTACGACGGCGGGATGGTCATGTACGTGCTGAAGACGCACACCAAGATCTTCGTCAACGGCCTGATCATCGCCAATCCGTACTACGTTCCGAAGCAGCAGTTCCTCAGCGAGCTGTTATGAGCGCGAGCCCGTTCCGGGCGGCCGGCCCCGCTGACGTCGGTCCGGGAGCCTCGGTGAGGCTGTCGTCAATCAACGCTGTCTTCGGCCTGTCGCTGGTCCTGACCCAGGCATCTTCGCCGGCCCAGGCCATGCGCCTGGTCACCACCGCGGTCCCGGCGATCGCGCCCGGGCATACGGCCATGGCCTGGCATCCCCGTGCATCGGGGGAGTATTACCAGCGGGCGCCGGACGCGGCGGGCGACAGCCTGGGCCGTCTGGTCGGAGCCGGCCGGATGGACGTCGACGGCTTCGCCTCGTGCTGGGCGTTCCCGATAACGCCACCGCTCGGGCGCGAGCCGCTTTTCCTGGTCACCGTGGGCGAAGAGGACCCGCTGGAAGAGCAGACCTTCCTGTTGTCCGTGCTGGCGCAGATGTGCGGCGCGGTCATCGCCAACCACGAGTTGCTTGAAGAGACCAAGCTGCGCGGCCAGGCCGACCGGGAACGGGACGTTGCGCGGGCACGCGCGGCCGAGCTCACGGCGAGCGAGGCCCGGCAGCGGGCCATCCTCGAGGCCGCGCTCGACGCGGTCATCAGCATGGACGGCCGCGCCCGGATCACCTACGTGAACAGCGCGTTCGAGCAGACCTTCGGCTACCGGGCCGAGACGGTGATCGGCCGGGAGCTCGCCGAGGTGATAGTGCCACCCTCATTGCGGGCGGCGCACCGGCGCGGGTTCGCGCGCTACCTCGCGACCATGCAGCCGCACCTCCTGGACCAGCGGATCGAGGTAGCGGCCATGCGCGCGGACGGCAGCGAGTTCCCCGCCGAGGTGACGGTCACCCGCGTCGGGCTTCCCGGCGAGCTGACATTCACCGGCTACGTACGCGATATCACCGAACGCCGGCAGGCGCAGCGGGAGCTGATGGCATCCCGCGCCCGCCTGGTCACCGCCTCCGATGCGGCGCGGCAACGTGTCACCCGTGACCTGCATGACGGCGCCCAGCAGCGGCTGGTCGCCACCCTCATCAACCTGCAGCTGGCCGAGCAGAAATGGGACGCCGCACCGCAGCGGGCCAGGGAGCTGCTCGGCCTGGCGGTACGGGATGCCCGGGCCGGACTCGAGGAGCTGCGCGAGATCGTCGCCGGCATTCTCCCCGCGACCCTCACCCAGCACGGCCTGGCCGCGGCGATCGGCGCGCTGGCCGCCCGGCTGCCGATTCCCGTCCAGGTCGACGTGCCTGCCGGCAGGCTCCCGGCGGTGGTCGAGGTGAGCGTTTATTTCTTCTGCTCAGAGGCGCTGACCAACGTGGTCAAGCACGCCCGCGCGAGGTCCGCCCGGGTGCAGATCGAACTAGACGTCGGCCAGTGCACCGTCGAGGTCCGTGACGACGGGGTCGGCGGTGCGCGGCCCCGGTTGGAATCCAGCGGCCTCGTCGGCCTGCGTGACCGCATCGGCGCGCTCGACGGGACGATGGACATCATCAGCCCGGCGGCCGGCGGGACGGCGCTGCGGGCCGTGATCCCACTCTCGCGTTAGGAACCGCCGTTGCCAATCAGCCGTGAGGAACCCACCAGGAGGTAAGGAACCGTGCCGATCGACTTCGCCCTGAGCGACGGACAGCGGGAGCTCCCGCGGGGCGCCCGCGAATTCGCGGAGCAGGTACTCAGGCCCGGGCCCCGCACGGGGGTATCCGGGACTCCGGCCGAGCGGTGACCGTGCATTCTCGGCAGCGGATCCGCGTAGTCGTCGGCGAGGACGAGTCCTTCGTCAGGGAGGGGATCCTGCGGGTGCTACAGGAAGGCGGGTTCGACGTGGTTGGCACGGCGGCCGACGCGCGCGACCTGCGGCGGGTGGCAGAGGTATACCGGCCAGACGTCGTGATCGCGGATATCCAGATGCCGCCGGATCACGGTGATGACGGCCTTCAGGCCGCGCTTGCCATCCGCGCCGCCAGGCCCGGCACGGGCGTGCTGGTGCTGTCGCAGTTTCTCGAGGACGCGTACGCCTTCGCCCTCGTCGCCGACGGGGCTCAGGGCGTCGGGTACCTGCTGAAGGAGAAGGTGGGGGACCTCGGGACCTTCGTCGACGCCGTGCGGCGCATCGCTGACGGCGGGTCGGTGCTCGATCCCGATGTGGTGGCGCGGCTAGTGGGCCGCGCACGGAAGGCGGGCCCGCTCGACGACCTGACCCCCCGGGAGCGCGAGGTGCTCGGGCTCATCGCGGAGGGCCGCTCCAACAGCGGCATCGCGAACGAGCTGGTGGTCACCGTGTCCGCCGTCGAGCGGCATGTGACCAGCATCTTCGACAAGCTCGGACTGCGCCAGGGGCCGGACGCGCATCGCCGGGTGCTGGCCGTGCTCAAGTACCTGCAGGCGTGAACAGCCGGTCAAGATCCGCGCCGGCCAGTTCCTCCTTGGGCACGAACGCGATCGCCGCGCACTGCCTGAGCAGTTCCGGCGACACGTCGGCGACGTTCGCTGAGGTCAGCACGATCCTGGCCCCGGGGCAGAGGGCGGCAAGCGACGCCGCCACCGCGAAGCCGTCCCGGCCGGGAAGGTTGATATCGACGAGTATCCCGGCCGGGCACACGTCGGCCGCCGCGGCCAGCGCCTGATTCCCGTCGGCGGCCATGGTCAGCACGTCGAGCCCCCGCTCGGCAAGCAGAACGGCCGCCGTCTGGCGGAACTGGGGGCTGTCATCGACGATGAGGACTCCGGGCATCACCCGGCAATCGTGCCCCCGAGGTCAGCCAGGGCGCAATCGGGCCAACCCGTCGCCGCGGGGTGGGGTTAACCCGAGCCTTCCCGGCGGGAAGCCGGAGCCGTGTACTGAAGCGTGCTCGATTGGCCGGCCGGGCGGCTAAGCGCAGGCTCGTAATCATGATCGCCAACATGGAATACCGATCACGGCTGTACGGGCGGCAGGCTGAGTGCGAACGGCTGGCCGGCCTGGTGGACGGAGTCCGGCACGGGCAGGGCGCGGTCCTGGTCGTGCACGGCGGGCCCGGAAGCGGTAAGACCGCACTGCTTGACTATGCCGCCGGGCGGGCCGCCGACCTGCGGGCAGTCAGGGCGGCAGGCGCGGAATCCGAAACCGAACTGGCGCACGCCGGGCTGTGCCAGCTCTGCGGCTCGATGCCGGGCCTCCTCGGGCGGCTGCCTGGCCCGCAGCGGGCCGCGCTTGAGATCGTGTTCGGCGTGCGGGGCGGAGCGGCACCTGATCGGTTCCTGCTCGGCCTCGGGATCGTCGGCCTGCTCACCGAGGCGGCCGCCGAGGGCCCGCTGGTATGCGTGATCGATGACGCGCACTGGCTGGACCGGGCATCGCGGCAGGCGCTGGCGTTCGCCGCCCGGCGGCTGTCGGCCGAGTCCGTCCTGGTGATCTTCGCTACCCGTCAGCCAGGGACGGACCTGGCTGGGCTGCCGGGGCTGGAGCTCGGCCGGCTGCCGGACACCGATGCCAGGGACCTGCTCGCATCGGTCGTGCGGTGGCCGCTTGATGAGCGGGTGCGGGACCAGATCGTGGCCGAGACCGGGGGGAACCCGCGGGCGCTGACGGAGCTGCCGCTGGCCCTCCGGCCGGCCCGGCTGGCCGGCGGCTTCGGGCTGCCGGACGTGCCGCACGGCAGGCTGTCGGCCCAGCTGTGCTCGCAGATCGGCGATCTTCCGGCCCCGGCTCGTTTGCTGCTGCTAGTGGCAGCGGCTGACCCGACCGGTGACCCGGTGCTCGCGCTGCGGGCAGCCGGGAACCTGGGGATCGCGGCGGAGGCCGCGCAGCCGGCGGTTGAGGCCGGCCTGGTCACGTTCGGCACCCGGGTTGTCTTCCGGGACCCGGCGGTGCGCGCGGCGGCCTACCAGTCGGCCGCGCCGGGCGACCGGCGCACCGCGCACCGCGCGCTGGCCCAGGCCACCATGCAGCAGGGCGAACAGGACCGCCGCGCCTGGCACCGGGCCAAGGCGGCGGCCGGATTCGATGAGGACGTGGCCGCCGAGCTCGAGCGAACAGCCGGGCAGGCGCAGGCGCGCGGCGGCCTTCCGGCCTGCGCCGCGTTCCTCGAGCGCGCCGTGCTGCTGACCCCGGACGCCCAGCAGCGATCACGCCGGGCGCTGGCGGCCGCGACGGCGATGCTCCAGGCGGGCGAGCCCGACGGCGCGGCCAAGCTGATCGACGTGGCGGAAAGCGGGATACCCGGCGGCCAGTGGCAGGCTCGCGCCGATCTCGTCCGGGCCCGGCTTGCCTTCATCCAGCACCGGAGCGGCCAGGTGCCGCGGCTGCTGCTTGACGCGGCGCAGCGGCTGGGCGGGTCCGATGCCACCCGGGTGCGCGCTGCTTACCTGGACGCTGTCCGCGCCGTCACGTTCGCGGGCGGGCTGACGGCTCCCGGCGGGACCGTGACCGACGTGGCGCGGGCGGCGCGGCAAGCGCCGGACGCGGACCCGGCTGGCCCGGCCGATCTGCTGCTTGATGGCCTGGTGGCCTGCCTCAGCGGCGAGTACGCGGCCGGAGTGACGGTCTTGCGGCAGGCCCTGGACGGCTTCGGCCGTGGCCTGGCCGCGGCCGAACAGCTGCGCTGGCTGCCGCTGGCCTGCACCGGCGCCCTGCACATCTGGGATGACGGGGCCTGGGATAGCCTGTCCACCCGGTACGTGGAGCTTGCCCGCGAGGCAGGCGCACTCGGTGAGCTGCCCCTGGCGCTCGATTCGCTGGCCTGCCTGCATCTGCTTGGCGGTGATCTGCAAACCGCCGAGTCGCTGACGGCGGAGGCACGCGCGGTCGTCGAGACCATGGGGAACCGGCCATCGCCGTACGGCGCGCTCGGACTTGCGGCGGTGCGCGGTCACCGGGACCTGGCGCTTGAGATGATCGACCGCGCCGCGCAGGATGCGGCGCTACGCGACGAGGGACTGGGGGTCGCCGCGGCCAAATGGGCGGCCGCGATGCTGCACAACGGCCAGGGCCAGTACGACGAGGCACTGTCGGCGGCCGAGGACGCCGTCGTCTACGCGGGGCCGTCGCCGGTGGCCGGCTGGCCGGTCGCCGAGCTGATCGAGGCGGCGGCCCGGACGGGGGAGCCTGCCCGCGCCGCCGGGGCCATGGGCCGCCTGTCCCAGGCCGCCGACGCCGCGGGCACCGACTGGGCGCTCGGCATCCGGGCGCGCGCGCTCGCGCTGCTGCGCGACGGGGCGGCCGCGGAGGGCCTGTACCAGGCGGCCATCGGTCATCTGGGCCGGTCGCGGGCGCGCGTCGATCTGGCCCGCGCGCACCTGCTCTACGGTGAGTGGCTCCGCCGCGAGAACCGCCGGGTGGATGCCCGGGAGCAGCTGCACCTGGCGCACGGAATGCTGGCGGCGATCGGGGCGGACGGGTTCGCCGAGCGCGCCCGCCGCGAGCTGCTCGCCACCGGCCAGACCGTGCGCAAGCGCACGCCGGACACCGACAGGAACCTCACCGCGCAGGAGATGCAGATCGCGGCGCGGGCGCGGGACGGGCAGACCAACACCGAGATCGGCGCCGAGCTCTTCCTCAGCCCGCGCACGGTCGAATGGCACCTGCGCAAGGTGTTCGCCAAGCTCGGCATCACCTCCCGCAGGCAGCTCAGGCACGCGCTGCACGGCGCCGTCGCGGTGCCCTGCGGATAACCAGGTCTGCTCGCTGGCGCGTACCAGGATCTCGTTGACCGCGACCCGGCGATCACGGGTGACGATCCAGGCGACCGCGTCGGCGATGTCCTCGGGCAGCAGCGGCTGAATCGAACCGGTCTGGCGCTGCGCGGCCTCCCGGATCTCCTCCCGCAGGTGCGTGGTCAGCTCCGTGTCGACGGTGCCCGGTTCGACCACGCTGACCCGTACCCGCTGGGCCAGCAGCTCTTGCCTGAGCGCTTCCGAGAACGCGGTCACGCCGAACTTCGTGAGGTTGTAGACGCTGCTGGCCGGTCGGGCGACCCGCCCGGCGGTCGAGCTGATGGTGACGAGATCCGCCACCCGCCGCGGCGAGTCCTCGGCCGCGCGCACCAGGAAAGGCAGGGCCGCGTGGGTGACGTTGAGCACACCGCGCACGTTGACGTCCACCATCTGCTCCCATTCGCTGATGGGGGTGCCGAGCGCCGGGCCGAGCAGCATCACCCCGGCGTTGTTGACCAGGGTGTCGAGCCTGCCCAGTCCGGCCACCGCTGCCTCGACCGCCGCGGTCGCCCCCTCGGCGCTGGTCACATCGGCCTGCAGCACGAGGGCCTGGCCGGAGTCCGCGCGGATGGCCGCGGCCAGCTCCTCGAGCTTGTCGCGGCGCCGTGCCACCAAGGCGACGGCCGCCCCCTCGGCGGCAAGCCTGCGGGCGGTCGCGGCCCCGATGCCGCTGCTCGCCCCGGTGACCAGTACCACCGTGTCCTTCAACGGCATTGTCATGTTGCCGCCTCCCTTCGCTGTCAGCGGCCCGGCAGGCGCTAGTTGATCTCCTCCGGTCCTCCTGCCGATTCTCCCCTGGCTAGTGGCCGGCGATTTGGCCGCCGTCGACGTGCAGGATCTCACCGGTGATGTAAGACGCCGACTCAAGGAACAGGATGGCGTCGACCACGTCGCCGATCTGGCCGACGCGGCCAATCGGGGGCATCTGGTCGCCGAGCGACTCGTAGCTCTCGGGAGGGTGCATCGGAGTCTGGATGATGCCTGGTGAGACCGCGTTAGCCCGGATACCGCGCGACGCGTACTCGATGGCCAGCGACCTGGTGGCCGCGGCGAGGCCGCCCTTGGTGAGCGCCGTGAGGACCGACGGGGAGCCGGAGTCCGCGCGGGCGGCGACGGTGGCGCTGATGTTGACCACGTGACCGCGGCCGTGCCGCAGCATCTCGGTGATGGCCAGCTGGGTCAGCCAGAAGAAGCCGGCCAGGTTCACCCCGGTGATAAGGGCGTAGTCGGCGGCGGTGTAGTCGGTGAACGCCTTGGACATGAACACGCCGGCGTTGTTGACCAGGGTGTCGACACGACCGAAGCGGCCGGTCGCGGCATCCATGATCCGCTGCGCGGTGGCGGGCTCGGAAACGTCTCCGGCCACCGTCACCACGTCGGGGTCCTCGCCGGGCTTGATCGTGAGCGAGTTGGCCACCACGGCCCAGCCGCGCTGGCGGTACCCGTCAACCAGGCCGGCGCCGATGCCCTGGGAGCCGCCGGTGATCACGGCGACTGGTCGACTGCCCTCGCTCATCCCGCGCCCCCCAGGAGCTGCTGTCCGCCGTCGATGTCGTAGGTCGAGCCGGTCAGGGCGGTGTTGGTCATGATGTGCACCGCGAGCGCGGCGATGTCGGCCGGGCCGACGACCCGCCTGATGGGCAGCGTGGCCCTGAGCTGCTCGCGGCGCTTTTCCAGGTCATCGCCGAGCAGCGACGCGGACAGCGGCGTGTCGACGAACCCGGCGGCGATGAGGTTGACCCGGACCGGCGCGATCTCGAGCGCCAGGTTGGCGACAAGCGCGGGCAGCGCGGCGGTGCCCGCCGCGCTGAGCGCCTGGCCGGGAGCCGCCTGGCGGGCGCCGGTGCCGGCCATGAACAGCAGCGTGCCGCCGGCCCGTACCCGGCCGACGGCGTGCCTGGCCACGGCGATGGCAAGCCACAGGTGCTCGTCGAACTCCCGGATGGCCCGAGCATGGTCAAGGTCGGCCAGCGGCGCGTAGTACGGGCCGCCGGCCGTCACCATCACGTGGTCGATCGTGGCCGGCAGGCCGTCGAAGAACCGGCCGAGGGACGCCGGGTCGGTGGCATCCACGACCGCGCTGCCGCGCGCGCCCAGTTCGGTGGCGGCATGCGCTAGCCGGTCGGGATTGCGGCCGGCGATGATGACATCGGCGCCTTCGGCGCGTGCCCTGAGAGCCGTTTCGAACCCCATGCCAGAGCTGCCGCCGATCACGACGACGGTCTGCCCGGACAGTTGCGGCGCACGGACGGCAGTGATGAGTTCCGACAAGGTAGTCATGTTCCGTTTCCCTTCATGAGTCGCCTGGTTGCCCTGCGCCTGGTCCGTCATGGTGCCGCTTGCTTACCGCCGCCGCTGATCGTCTTGCGCAGCTGCTTCAGCGCCTCGACGTAGATCTCGGTGAAGGCGGGGAAGGGCTGGATGGTGTCACGCAGCACGTCGAGCGGCACCTGCGCGCGAATGGCGAGCGTGGCCTGCTGCAGCCACTCGCCGGCCTCCGGGCCGAGCGCGTAGGCCCCGGTCAGCCGCTCTCCGTCGCTGAGCAGGGTGAGGAAGCCGTTGGACTCGGCGTAGGCGTGGGTGTAAGTCGCCGTCTTGGCCACCTCGGACAGCTTGGCCGTACCGCTGAACGCCGCCTCGCGCTCGCCGACCGACGCGGCCTGCGGATCGGTGTAGATGACCCGGGGCACCGCCTCGTAATGCGCCTCCCGCGGCTCGCCGAGAATGTTGGCGGCCACCACCTCCCCCTGGTACTTGCCGACATGGGTCAGCATCCACAGACCGGTGACATCGCCGAGCGCCCACAGCCGCTCACCGGCCCGCAGCCGCGCATCGACCGGGATAGCCCCCCGCGGGCCGGGGGTGACCCCGACGGTGTCCAGGCCGGCCGGGACCCGCGGGCGCCGCCCGGTGGCCACCAGGAGCCGGTCACCGCGGAACTCACGGCCGCCGTCGACGGTGAGGACGTAGTCCCCGCCGTCGCGCCGCGCCGCCGTCACCTTCGCCTCGAGCACCAGTTCGGCGCCGTCACGGCGCAGCACCTCGGCCAGCGCCTGGCCCAGCGGCGCGGGCTCAGACGACACCATGTGGCCTGAGGCCTCAATGACCGTCACCTGGCCGCCAAGGCGCGCCGCGATCTGCGCGAACTCCGCGCCAATGGCCCCGCCGCCGATTATCAGCAGGTGCGCGGGCACGGACTTCATGCCGGTCGCCTCCCGGTTGGTCCACACGCCGTCCAGGTCCGCGAGGCCGGGGATTGGGGGGATGACCGGATCGGCGCCGGTGGCCACGACGACGTGATCCGCCGTGTGGCGCACGCCGTCGACCTCGACCACGCCCGGCCCGGCCAGCCGGCCGGTGCCGCGCAGCAGGTCAATAGACTGGCTCGCGAGCCAGCGCTGCTGTCCCGCGTCGGAGTAGTCCGAGACCATGAAATCCCGGTAGGCCAGCGCCGCCTGGACGTCGACCTGCGCGGTCGCGGCGGCCTCAAGTGCGCCGTGCACCGCCTCGCCCGGCCGCAGCAGCGTCTTAGACGGAATGCAGGCCCAGTAGGAGCACTCCCCGCCGACAAGCTCCCGCTCGACGACGGCGACGCGCAGGCCGCCGTCGGCGAGCGCGCCGGCGCAGTGCTCGCCGGGCGAGCCGCCGCCGATGATGATGACGTCGTAGTCAGCCATGCTCTGCCTCGATTCGCTCTACGTAGCTGACCCGCAGCGACCTGCTGCCAAGCGCGGCCGGGTCGCTCGGGTGCGGCGTCAGCCGCGTGGTCTGGGCCGTGAAGTACGGATACAGCGGCAGCGACTCCAGTATCGCCTGCTCCTCCGTCTCGCCATCAGCCCGCAAGAGACCCAGCGCGGGCGAGACGCCATGCTCGGCGGGCAGCCCCCACAGCCGGACGAGGTGTCCTTGCTTGGCGAGTTCCGCGGTCCGCACGGCCTCACCGGCGGTGGCCTCGGCGACGTCCCGCTCGGGGGTCCCGGCGGGGACGGCCGGGGTGAAGGTGACAAGAAACTCGGCCGTCGTTTTGCCGCTCTCAGTCGGCGGCGCGGCCCAGGCGTTCGGGGCCGGGTCGTTGGGATGCGGCTCCAGCTCCTTAACCTCGTCCGTCCGCCAGACCCGCAGCGGCATCGAGGCGAGCACCCGCTTGAGCTCGGCGGCGTCGGCGGCGGCGAACAGCCCGAGCGTCCGCCACTCGCCCGGGGCGAGCGGCGGACGCCACAACCGGAGCACGTAGCCCTGCGCGGCGAGTTCACGGGTGTGGGCGGCCTCGCGGGCGCGGACGTCGTCCACCGCTTCGGCCGAGGTCCCGTCGGGCACGTGCGTGGTCATGGTGACGAGGTATTCCATCGGAGGCCCTCCTCAGCGGCCGGGCAGCCTGGTGGTGATCTCCTGCAGCAGCCAGCGGTTGCCGTCCGGGTCGCTGAAGGAAGCGAACGAAGCATAGCTGCGCCCGTCCGGGTCCGGGCCGGGAACCCGGCCGGCCGTGCCGGCGTGATGGAACACGCCGCCCTCGTCGTGGAACACCTCGCTGATCTGGACCCCGTGCCCGGCCATCTCGTCCCTGGCCGCCTGGATGTCGGTGACGATGAGCAGCGGCGCGTCCAGCGATCCAGGCTCCGCCCCGGTGACGCCGCTGCCGAAGATCACCGAGCACGTCGAGCCGGGCGGTGTCAGCTGCACGACCCGGAAGTCCGTGCCCGACGTGAAGTCGGCGTCCAGCCGCCACCCGAGTTGCTTGTAGAAGTCCTTGGCCCGGTCAGCGTCGGCGACGGGCAGGACGACGACTTCGAGTTTCATGTCCATGGTTCTCGCTCCTTCCGCGAGCCGCCGCTAGGGCGGTTGCCTACGGCTCAGATTCGTTGCTTCCTCCTGCCGTCGCACCCGGGAGATACCCTGGCCGGCCCACTGGAATACCCGGCCGGTGATCCCCACTGACGCGGCAAAATCGCCGTGGCCGCGAAAGAGATCACGTGTTCGCCAACGCGCCTGATCAGAAGCCTCCCAGGCCGGGACCGTCCGGGCGAATGGGTTAGCCGGAGAGCAGTGACTCCAGACGGGCCGAGGCTAACCAGCCGGCCGCAACTGGGTGATGCTTACAGTCCCCGGATGATCGCGTCGCGCGTGGTTGCCAGCCGGCCGCGGGCCTGCTGGCAGAATTCGGCCGTTACCCGCTCACTGGCCAGTGCGACCGGCGCGCCTTTCACCCACATTCGCGCCGATGACTCGACGAGCACACGGCTGCCGGGAACGCCGTTGCCGTCGCGTAGCAGGCGCGCGCCCAGTGGTTCCCGGTGACCGCCGAGGCCGGCCAGCACCTTTCCAAGCGGAATGCCGGAGAGCGACGGCGCCGGATCGCCGGGCCCGGGGATGCCAAGCGCCGTGAGCGCGGACGCGGGAAGCCGGCCGGGAACGACGACAGAAGATACCTGGGCCGCCACCAGGCCGGAACGAGCGGTGCGGAGCGAACCCGTCCGCTGATGCCCGTGCGTGCCCGGGCTCGCGCGGAGCTCGAGGCACTCAGCGGCGGTCAGCGGCCGGTCCGCACAGCTGGTCAGCTCGATCTGGATCTGCTCGCCCGCCAGTTCCTCGAACAGGGTGGTCGCGGGACCGTTGCCGCGGGCAAGCAGCGCGGCGACCGAGGCCGCGGCGGACGCGGCGCCGGCTTCCGGCCCGGCCGGCGGGGCCAGTTGATCGACGGTCCGGGTGATCGCGCCCAGTTTCGCCGCGCTACCGAGGTCCGGGTGCACCAGGATCAGTTGGATATCCCTGATCAGCCCGCACAGCAGGTCGCTCAGGGCAGGTTCGGTCTCCGGATCGCGGAGCCACGCAAGCGAGTCGTGCATAAGCAGAAAGTAACCGTTTGACTACAAAATGCGCTAGATCCAAAACCGAACATTTCACAATATTTAACTTCAACGTGGACTCGGCAACCACGCTGAGCCCACCAGCCGCAGCAGCCTGCCTTAACGCTGTTAGCGGCAATGGCAGCCGGGCGGTTACACCTGCGCGCGTCATGGGCCAGCGCGACGGCCGCGCCGATCAGTCTTAGCGGGCAACCTCACTGACCGGAGCGCCGCCGGGCAAGTTCCCCTGCCCGGCGCCTTAGTTTGCCGTTCGCGTCGTGTCGCGTTAGCGGCGGCGGCCTGGCTTAGGCTTGTGGTTCACCGTCGCCGCGCGGCCAGCCGCGAGGCGACCGGCCAGTGCACGCCGGTGGCCCAGCCGAGACGCTCGAACAGGCGGATCACCGCGGCGGAGATGTCGATCTGCCCGGGTTCGGCGCCGTGCCGCGCGCACGCGGGATCGGAGTGGTGCATGTTGTGCCAGCTCTCCCCGAACGATACGAGGGCGAGCGGCCACAGGTTGGTCGCCCGGTCGTAGCGCCTGGTGGCGAACGGGCGGCTGCCGAACACGTGGCACAGTGAGTTGACGCTCCAGGTGACGTGCTGCAGCACGGTCACGCGCACCAGCCCGGCCCACACCAGCGCGAGCAGCGCGGTGCGCCAGCTGCCGCCGATAAGCCACCCGGCTCCGAACGGCAGCGCTAGGGACAGCACACACAGGGCGGGGAACGCGGCCGAGACTGCCCGCATGGACCGATCGGCCGTCATGTCGGGGGCGTACCGCTCCGGCGGGGTGGGATCGTCGCGCAGCAGCCAGCCCGCGTGGGCGTGGCCGAGACCGCGTAGCTGCCCGACCAGGCTGGTGCCGTAGCGGTAGGGGGAGTGCGGGTCGCCTGGCCGGTCGGTGAAGGCGTGGTGGCGGCGGTGAATGGCGACCCAGCCGATGACCGGGCCCTCGAAGCTCATCGACCCGGCGACCGCGAGCGCGACCCGCAGGGCCGGGGCCGCGGTGAAGCTGCGGTGGGTCAGCAGCCGGTGGAAGCCCACGGTCACTCCAAGCCCGGTGATCACGTAAAAGACCACCGCCATGAGGACATCGGCCAGGTTCAGGCCGCGGCCCCAGGCCAGCCAGACCGCCACCCCCAGCCCAGTGAACGGGACGACGACGATCGTGGCGGTCACGCCTGCCCGGACCCGCCCGCCGAAGGTGCCCGGCGGTCCGCCGTCCTCGGCAAACGGCTCCGTCCCGTCGTAACCAGCCGCCGCAACGGGAGGGGGTGCCGCCGCAGCAGCGGTGGGCACAGTGGGGACGGTGCCCGTGTCAATGCTCATAACCGGGCTCCTCGCCGCGATACCAGCCGTTTGCCTGTCATCGTTCAGCTAAGCCGGTCCACCCGGACGGGGAAACAGGCGGAATCCGCAAACCTCATCACCCGAATCGATCGCCATCACCGCTGGCCGTGAGGTGGCACCCGCGGTTGGCGCTGCCTCCGGGTGCTGACCGGCCGCGGAGCTGTTGATCGGCCCTGGAGATAACCGTTGCCCGGATTCCGATTTACGTCAGACTTCCGGGGCAGCACACCGGTGGCCTCCCCGGCTGACGTGAACACCCCCTGGAGACAGCTATGCGCATCCTAGGAATAATCCTGGTCATCTGGCTCATCATCGGCGCCATCGCCGCTGGCCAGCGCCACTACTACGGCAGTTCCGACCCGAGTTGCTCCCGCGTCGGAAACATCGTCGTGACGATTCTCGCTGGCCCGCTCAACTACGTGGGCGTGAACCCGAAGATCTCGTGCAAGGTTAAGGCACCGCAGCCGACGGGATGACGTTGAGCGCTTGACGCGGGTGCTCCCGCGACCGTTTTGAATTTACTTCAGGAGTGCAGTTGGCAAGGCTGGCAGGCGACCGCGGCTCATGGGGCCAGCTGATCGGCGGTCGTCAGCCAGCCGAGCCGCTTTGACATGGCCTGCGCGCAGCTGACGACGGCTTGCACGTGGGGTGATTTGCCTGCCGCCCGCCACAGCACCGACCACGGGTAGTCGGAGGCCGGCTCGGACAGCGGCCGCCAGATCGTTCCGGGAAGCGCGGCGATGCAGGAAGACGGCACGCAGTACAGGCAGCGTCCGGCGGCGACCAGGTCGGCGGCCGCCCGGATGCTCTCCACGGTTCCCCGGTAGACGGTGGGGGTGAAGCCGGCCGCCCGGCACATCTCGACGGTGAACTGATTGAATTCCGGCGCCCGCGCTTCCTCGGCCAGCAGCAGCGGCTCGCGGGCGAGGTCGGCGACGGTGACGCCGTCAAGGTCGGCGAACCGGTGGCCGGTTGGCACCAGGACGCCGAGCGGGTCCCGGCGGAACAGCAGCGACGAGATCTGCGGCGGCGCCAGCGTGGCGCGGCCGACGCCGACGTCCAGACGGCCGTCAAGGAGCTGCTGGTACTGCTCGGGCACGCTCGCCTCGACCTGGTTGATCACCAGGCCGGGGAAGCGGGCCTGCACCTCGTGCAGAATCTGCGGCATCGAGTCGTAGCTGGAGTCGATGATGCCGACCCGCAACGGGGCGGCGGCGCCCGCCGTGCTCCTGGCCGCTTCGGCGGCGCGCTCCACGTGGGCCAGGATCTGCCGCGCCTCGACCAGGAAAACCACACCGGAAGCGGTCAGCGCGACATGGTGGGTGCTGCGCTCGAGCAGCCGGACACCGAGCTCGCGCTCCAGCCGCTGCACCTGCTGGCTCAGCGCCGACTGGACGATGTGCTCCCGTTCGGCGGCCCGGCCGAAGTGCAGCTCCTCCGCCAGCGTTACGAAGTAACGAAGCTGCCGAAGCTCCATGCCCGCCGCCAGTTCCGCATACAGTCCACCCCTCGACTCTGCTGTAAGCCTACTTCGGCCGGCGGGTGATCGGTTCTGGTGATGGGCCGTGCTCACGTTGCCTGTTTCCCGCCCGGCGCTCCCCGGGATTGACTCAGGGATGATCGAGCGGACCGCGCCCGGCATTTCCGTCAGGTAAAGGGGAGGGTGCCATGATTCCCGGCCAGAGCTTGGCCATGGGAGCGGCGGCCGTGAGCCCGAACGGGACGGCACCGCGCTGTCAGCACCTCGACGGTCTTGCACAGGTAGGACCGCAATCGGACGACTGCCAGGACTGCCGTAGCCGCAAGGACCGTAACGACCCCCGGGCGAGCCTGGTCGTCTGCCTGACGTGCGGCTGGGTGGCCTGTTCTGATAACTCGCCGAAGCAGCACGCCAGGGCGCACTACGAGGAGACCGACCATCCGGTCGCCGCCGGGTTCGCGCCGGGATCGGCCTGGCGATGGTGCTACGTCCACCAGCGCCCCGTCTGAGAACCCCGCCACGGCCCGGCCCTGGCGATCGGCTGCCGTGATGGGCTCATGCGGGATTGCTCATTTCGCATGAGCCCGGGGCGGGGTTGACTTGCATCATGACGATCCCAACGCACATCACGACACCATCGAACGGCGACCCGCCGCCGGACGCGCCGTGCCCGTGCGGTCACACGGCCGACGAGCATGATCTCGTTGCTTCCCGCTACTGCCGGGCAACCGTCGCGAGCGCGCTGACCCGGGCCTGCATGTGCGTGCCGGCGTCGGTGCCGCTCACCCGATGACGGTAAGACCCGGCCCGACCAAGAAATCCACTCCGGCTCCGGCCAAGAAGTCCGTTCCGCCGGCCCCGCCATCGCCGCCGGCCCGCTGGCGATGGCTGCTTCCCCTCGCGTTCGCGATCGCGTTCGCGGCGCTGCTGCTCTTCCACCCGGGCAGCGGCGGAACGTCGCCTCAGCCGCTCAGCTACACAAACTTCGTCGGCGACGTGACCGCGAACAAGGTGTCGACGGCGTCGATCACCGCCGCCGGGGCGGTGAGCGGCAAGCTGCACGACGGCAGCTCTTACACTTCGCAGATCCCGACCGCGCTTGACGACAGCACGCTGCCCACCCTCCTGCTCGGCCACAAGGTTCAGGTGACGGGAACCACCCCGGGCACGAGTTCGGTGCTCGGGCTGCTCATCGACTGGCTCTTCCCGGTTCTCATCATCGTCGGCCTCCTCGTCTGGTTCGCCCGCCGCAGCAGCAAGCAGATGGGCGGACGGCTCGGCGGGATCATGAGCTTCGGCAAGTCGAAGGCCAAGGTCTACGACGAGGACAAGCCCAAGACGCGTTTCGCCGACATCGCCGGCTACGAGGGTTCCAAGGCCGAGGTGATGGAGGTGGTGGACTTCCTGAAGCATCCGGCCCGCTACCAGCGCGCGGGCGCGGTCGGCCCGAAGGGCGTGCTGATGGTTGGGCCACCGGGGACCGGCAAGACCCTGCTCGCCCGGGCCGTCGCGGGCGAGGCCGAGGTGCCGTTCTTCTCGCTGAGCGGTTCCAGTTTCGTCGAGATGTTCGTCGGCGTGGGCGCCTCAAGGGTCAGGGACCTGTTCGTTGACGCCAGGAAGCGGGCCCCGTCGATCATCTTCATCGACGAGATCGACGCCATCGGCGGGCGGCGCGGTCCGGGCGGATTCGGCTCGAATGACGAGCGCGAGCAGACGCTCAATCAGCTGCTGTCGGAAATGGACGGTTTTGAGCCGGGCGCCAGCGTGGTTGTCATGGCCGCGACCAACCGGGCCGAGATCCTTGACGCGGCGCTGCTGCGGCCCGGCCGCTTCGACCGCACGGTGGAGATCCCGCTGCCCAACTCCGTGGAGCGGACCGCGATCCTGACCATCCACGGGAAGGGCAAGACGCTCGCGCCCGACGTGGACCTCGACGTTGTGGCGCGGGGCACGCCCGGGTTCTCCGGTGCTGATCTCGCCAACCTGGTGAACGAGGCGGCGATCAACGCCGTGCGCGATAACCGCGGCATTATCACCGCGGACGACTTCGCAGCCGCCAGAGACCGGCTCCTCATCGGCCGCCGTGACTCCTCGAGCGCGTTGCTGCCCGAGGAGAAGCGTGCCGTGGCCGTCCATGAGGCCGGGCACGCCCTGGTGGCCGCGCTCTCTGAGCATGCCGATCCCGTCGCGAAGGTCACGATCCTCTCCCGCGGCGCCGCGCTTGGCGTGACCGAGCAGCTGCCTGCGTTCGAGCGCCATCTGTACCCGGAAAGCCACCTGACCGCCTCGCTCGCCGTGCGCCTCGGCGGTCGCGCCGCGGAACTCGTCGTCCTTGGCGAGCCGTCGACCGGCGCGTCCAACGACCTCGAGAGCGCGACCGGGCTGGCGACGCACATGGTGCGCGAGTGGGGGTTCTCGGCCAAGGTCGGGCCGATCAGCTACGGCCCGGAGGGGCCGAGCCGCGACAATCCGTTCGCCGGCCGCCCCTACGCCGAGGAGACCCAGCGCTCCATCGACGAGGAAGTGGCCCGGCTGCTCCGGGAGGCCGAGGACAGGGCCATCGGGCTGCTGCGCGCGAACCGGGAGACTCTCGACCGGGTGATCGGCCTGCTGCTTGAGCGGGAGACGATCGACGGGTCGGACCTGGCCGCCATCATCGGGGCGCCACTGGCGCTGGTGATGAACGAGAAACCACCGTCCGTTCAGTAGAGGATTTTAAGGCTTTCTCCTGAACGTACCGTGGTGGGTTATTCAGCCCCGCGCCCCGGCTCAGCGGGGAGGACCGCGACGGCCGGCGAGAGCGTGGCAGCCAGCCCCGTCAGCAGGATTTCGAGGCCGCGTTCGAGTTCGGCGGCGCCATCGTAGCTGGCCAGGGCATGGGCGAGGCTGCGCAGCAGCGGAAATTCGCCGATCGGCAGCCGGTACAGGCCCAGCCGCAGCAGGTCGTCGGTCTCGTCCGGGTTCTCCACGACTTCCTGCAGCTCGTTGAGGACGTGGCCGTTGAGGAATCCGAATAGCGCCCGGTAGATGTGCAGCGCGTCTGGACCGCTGAAACCGGCCCGGGTGAGCAGGTCAAGTACGTCCTCGAGCGGGCGCAGGGTGCCGCGGGGGCGAAGCGCGAGTGGGGTGGCCAGCGGCCTGGTGACCAGCAGCGGGACCACGTTCGGGTGCGCCAGGGCCAGCGCGCGGTAGTCGCGGGCGACGGCACGCAGCTGGGCGGTCCAGTCAGGGTCGGCCGCGTCAACCTTCAGCTGGCCGAGCACGGTCTCCACGACGCCGTCGAGCAGCGCCGCTTTATCGGGCGCGTGCCGGTAGAGGATCATCGGGTCGCGGCCGAGGGCAGCGCCAAGGCGGCGCATGGACAGGGCGTCGGCCCCGTCGCGGTCGATGAGCTCGAGCGCGGTCGCGAGCACCAGCTCACGGGTGATCTTGCCGTCACCGGCCCGCGCGGTGTCCCTGGTGGCTGGCGGTGGGGTCACCACGATGGCACCTGCCTCTGCTGTCCGCCTGATGTTACCCAGACACTTTAGCGTAGATCTACGATGTTGACTTTGCACTTATCAGTGCATTTACTGTAGCTCTACGGCGTAGACAAGAGTCGGTGAGTCAAATCATCGCCACGAGAGGAATCACTGACATGGCCGTTCAACCGCCGCGGGCTACCACGTCACCGCCCCGCAGTTCCCCGAGTCCTCGCTGGCGGCGGACGTCGCCCGGCTCCGGGAGGTGCTGCACCGCCAGGACGTCCCGACCATCGTCGTCGGCACCTGGACATCGATGCCCAGGGCTTTGCCTGGCTGCCGGAAGAGAGACACAGTGCCGAACACCCAGCCCATGGCCAGTAGCGGCGGCCTGGCCCGCGGCCGCGACATGGCCGAGCCAAAGACCCGGACCCGCTGATCCGGTGTGCGGATAAGCGGGCTCTCCGCACCGACGCCGGCCGCCCCCGGGCTCACGGAACCGGCTCGGCCAGCGCACCGCCCGGATTCGGAGTGCGCGTCACCTTGGCCGATGGTGCCGCGATGAGCTCTTCGAGCTGCCTGACAATGACCGCGGGCGGGATCGGCAGCGGCCGGGTGAACACGTTGAGCAGCGAGTCCACGGACTGCCCGACGGTGAACCGGGCGCCCGCGGCATGCCGGGCGGCCGGCGAAACCGGCCCGCTGTCGGCGGCTTGGATAATGCCCCAGGCCAGCGCTTCGGCGTTGTCCGGCCGGACGAGCACGACCCCGCCGCAGTCGGTCTCTGGCAGGCCGCCGTCATCGGAGGCCACCACCCGGCAGCCGGAGTGCTGGGCCTCGATCGAGACGATGCCGAAGGTCTCGTGCCAGTACTGGCTGTTGGATGGCACGACCACGATGTCGTGCCGGGCCATCAGGGCGGCCATCGCGGCCGGCGTCTTGCAGCTGGCCACCACGGAAATCCCGGGGTGCGCGCCGAGCAGCCGCTCGATGATCTTTCCCTGCGGCTTGTCCGCGCCCGCGGTCGTCGCGGTGAACTCGAGCCCCGGATGCTGCTCGATGATGTCGACGTGCAGCGTCTCGAGCAGGGTGTAGATGCCCTTCTCGGGGCTCAGCCTGCCCGCGAACAGAACACGGGTCTTGCCGGCTTCGCGGACCGCCCGGGGCTGGGCGGCGAAGCCCGGCTCGGCGAACGGGTAGACGACGCTGATCGTGGCGATGTCCACGTCCAGGTAGGCCGACCACAGCGCGGCGGCGTACTGGCTGGTGGCGATCAGCGCCAGTTCCTTGGTCCCCTCGACGGCGAACGACCGCTTCCGTTCCCTGATGGGCGGCGGGTTGTGCAGGATGAGGAAGGCCGGGTGCCTGGTCGGCACGGTGTGCGCCTCGTTGACGAAGATCACGGTGCCGTCGAGCTCGGTTACGCTGTCCAGCGTCGGCAGCGACAGGAACGGGACGTCGGCGAAGCCGTCCCGGCCGTCGCTGGTGCCGAGGCCGACGGTGACTACCTGAGCCGGTATGCCGCGCCGGGTCAGCTCCCTGACCTGACCAACGGTGTAGTTCTCCGAACCGCCCGTGCCTGCGGGCAGCGGGTTTCCGGGGGACCAGATGAACGATATCAATTCTGCCGCCTGCGTTTCTTTGTGGCCGTCGCGCCGGGGGGATGGAGCGGGTGCACCGGAGCGGCCGGGTCCGGGGCCTGCTCGCGGTCGGCCGTGTACTGACCGCGTCGTGCGCCTGAAGGTGGAAACGCTGCGGACCGCGGTCGGGCCCGCGACGGGGCTGCAGGTCCGGTCGTTTGACGAAATGCTCGAAACCGGGATGCCGACAAGTACCAGCGGCATTCACAACGGCGAAGATCTATGACCGCCTATAGAGTAACACGAGCGGCACCGGCCAGATTCCTGGGGACTCTCCCCGTGGACTCTAGTGCCGCGACAGGGTATAGTAAAAGTATCGCTCCGGAACCTGGCAGCTGCTCCTTGAAAATAGGAACAGCGAGGGACCGGAGTTTTCTTATTCAGGCCGACGCCGATCAGGCGGTGGCCAAGTAAAGGGCAAGAGCCCGCGGGAGTTAATTTCTCCCACCGCGATCTGTCGCGCAGGACCGCTACCCCCGAACGTCAAGCTTCTTCACTGACTCAGGAGTCGGTTATGGGCATCATCGCATGGATCGTTCTCGGGCTCGGCGCAGGCCTTCTCGCCAATATGCTGATCCCCGGCAGGAGGCAACAGGGCCTGATCCTGACCTGCGTGATCGGGATAGTCGGGGCGCTGCTTGGCGGCTGGCTGGCCACGAAGCTGTTTCACATCCACACCCTGCACGGGTTCTTCAACCTCGACACCTGGCTGACCGCCATCGTCGGGGCGGCGATCCTGCTGCTGATCTACCACCTCGTCACCTCGCGGGGAAGCACCAGCCGCAGCAGCAGCCGTCGTCGGCGGACCGGGTGGGCGCATCGGTAAATGGTGCGGGCTTTCTCTCCATTCATCTGCGCGCGGCGTGTAATGCCCCGGCGTAAGCGCGGAATTGAGTAGGCCATGATCTTCCTTGGTGATGACAGGATCTTCCTTGGTGATTACGGCGGCGCCGTCCTGCTTAATTTCTCGCGTATAATGTTACATAGTGGGCCTGAGGGCTTTCCGGACGCTGGCGGTTAGCCGGCGCCGTCTTCGGCTCCGGTGACCCGGCACGCCAAGTGCCGAGGGTTGGGATGGCCGACATGTTCGGCTTCAGGATCATCACGCAGTACGAGCGAGGCATCGTCTTCCGTTGGGGCAGGGCCCTGCCCGGTATCCGTGAAGCGGGGTTGACCTGGGTCAACCCGTTCAGCGAGCGGCTCCGCAAGGTCAACATGCAGATCATCGTCGCGGGGGTGCCCGCCCAGGAGGCGATCACCCGTGACAACGTCACCCTGAAGGTGGACGCGGTCGTCTACTACCGGGTCGTCGACCCGGTCAAGGCGATCATCAACGTGCAGGACTACGCCTTCGCCGTGTCCCAGGTGGCCCAGACCTCGCTGCGGTCGGTGATCGGCCAGAGCGACATGGACCAGCTGCTGTCCGAGCGGGACAAGGTCAACGCCCACCTCAAGGACGTCATTGACGCGCCTACCGAAGAGCCGTGGGGCATCAGGGTCGAACGGGTCGAGGTCAAGGACGTATCGCTGCCCGAGTCGATGAAGCGGTCGATGTCGCGGCAGGCGGAGGCCGAGCGTGAGCGCCGGGCGCGGATCATCTCCGCTGACGGCGAATACCAGGCGTCGAAGAAGCTCGCCCAGGCCGCCGCGGTGATGTCGGCCGACCCGGCCGCCCTGCAACTGCGGCTGCTGCAGACCGTCGTCGAGGTCGCGGCCGAGAAGAACAGCACCCTCGTCATGCCGGTCCCGGTGGAACTCCTCCGCTTCTTCGACCGGATGGCGCCGACCGCCGATCACGACCGGCCCGCGGCCGATGCCGCCGAGGACGACGGCGCGCTGCCGCCGGTGCCCGAGGTGCCCGCCCCGGAAATCCCGGAGTTGGCGGTGCCGGCCAGCCTGGCGGCCGCCGGCGCCAGGAACGCGCCCCTCAATGGCGCACCGGAAACCGTCAACGCCGCACCACCGGAAGTAGCGGTTACCGCCTAGTTTCCCTCGGCCAGGCCGCATAGCTGGCCGTTCCCGGGTTCCGTTGATCCGGTCCCCGTTCGCGAGAAAGAATTGCCATGACAGAGCCATCCCCGCAATCCGGCACCTTGCCGCCCCCCTCGCCCCCTTCCGCCAACGGCACCGCCCCGCCGCCCGCACCCAAACCGCCCGCGCCCGCGGCGAACCCATCCCGCCACGAGCCGGCCAGGAGCCGGATCGGGCAGGCGCGCACCGCGCTCATCGCGGGTGCGGTCGTCCTCGTGCTGGTGCTTGTCTTCATCATCGAGAACGCGCACGCCGTGACCATCACCTACTTTGGCGCGCACCTGCGGCTGTCCCTGGCGGTGGCGCTGCTGCTCGCCGTGATCGCCGGGGCGCTGGTGATGGCCGCCGTGGGAACGGCGCGCATCACCCAGCTCCGGCTGAGCATGCGCCGCGGCCGGCGCCAGCGCCACGACGGCTAAAGGACCCTAGCGGGCCTGCCGTCCCCTCACCGCTAGCAGCCCTGCCTTGAGGGCGGCGATCGGCTAGAGCGCTTCTTTGCGCACCAGTATCCACCACCCGAATCCAGCAAGAATGGCGCCATGTTCTCGAATGTGACATCTCTGACCGGCCTCTCCTCGTGGGCGCGAGGCAGTGGCCTGGAGATCGCCCTGTTCGTTACGGGGACGATTCTGCTGACGCGGCTGGCCACCTGGGCAGGCGCGCGGATCACCGCCGGGATCGATGCCAGCGCGCGGGAGACGGATTCGCTCGTCCGCTCGGAGGCGTCAAAGCACCGGCACGCCGTGGTCCAGGTGATCACCTGGACCATCCTGGCGGTCATCTACTGCGCGGCCGGGGTCCTCATCGCGACGCGGCTGGGCATCCCGGTGGCGAGCCTGGCCGCGCCGGCCGCCGTGGTGGCCGTCGCGCTTGGGCTCGGGGCGCAGCGCATCGTGCAGGACATCCTGGCCGGCTTCTTCATCATCACTGAGCGCCAGTACGGATTCGGCGACCTCATCAGCCTTTCCGTGCCTGGCCTGCCCAACCCGGCAATTGGAACCGTCGAAGACGTCACATTGCGGGTGACCACGGTACGGACGGCCAGCGGCGAGGTCGTCATCACCCCCAATGGCCAGATCTCGCAGGTCACCAATCTCTCACGCGACTGGGCACGGGCCGTCGTGGACGTGCCGGTGCCCGCTGCCACGGACGTCAACGAGGTGAGCGACCTGCTGCGGCTGATCGGGGATGCGGCCTACAAGGAACCGGACGTACGACGGCTGCTGCTTGATCCTCCGGCTGTCATGGGCGTGCAGGGAATCGACCTCGACCAATTCCAGGTCCGTCTGGTCGCCAGAACCTTGCCAGGCAAGCAGTTCGAGGTCGGGCGTATCCTGCGGGCCCGGATCACGGCCGGGTTCCGGCGCGAGGGCATCCACCTGCCGGCCGGCCTGGCGACGGCCGAGCCGACCGAAGTCACCTGATGCGGCGGGTGCGCACCTCGACCTGGATCCTGACCGCGGTCTTCCTCATCATCGCGGCCACCTACCTGCTCGTCAGGCCACCACCGGCCGCAACCACTGTCGTCACCCCGGCGACGACAGTGTCCCCCGCGGCGACACCGACCCCAGCCTCGCGCGCAGCGGTACCCACCACGTCGCCGTCTGCCACCGCTACGAAACCAACCGCCCAGGCCACGACTTCGGGCGCGCCGGAACCGGCCGCCAAATCCAGTCCGGCGAGCTCAGCGTCTGGTGCTGGGACATCCCCGCCCTCGCCCTCGGCCTCGGCCTCGGCCTCAGTCCCGGTTAATGCGAACCCGCCCTCCTCGACGGACGGATAGACGAGCACGTGATCATCAGCGAGCGCCGCGCATAATCCGCTGCGCCATGATCAACTTAGGCTAAATGGAATTCGGGACAAGGCCTGCCGCATCGTCGCCTGAGTGTCCCCTGGAAACTGAGAAAATAAGACGGCTTCTATTGAAGTGCTATATGGCCTGATGTAGCGTGAGTGCTGACACGTGGATATTCCCGTAACCGTGTTGGTCTCTGCCTCCTCGGCTGTGGCGAAGCGCCGCGACTAATGCATTCAAGGACATTCGGGCACCCGTGAGGCGAAAAACAGGCCGCTGGTGGATTTTTCGTTTTGCTGATTCCGGTCGTGCTCCAAGCATTCACATCAGGATTACAGGGACAAGCATTCACATCAGGATTACAGGGACGAAGATGGCGCTCAAATCTGTTACGCCGGACCCGGACGCAGTGGCCGACGGCCAGGGCGTGCCCGCTGCGCATTCGGTCGACCTGCGCAAGACGTACGGGACGGGGCAGGCCGCGGTGCACGCCCTCGCCGGTATCAGCGTGGCCTTTGAGCGCGGCCGGTTCACGGCCGTCATGGGCGCGTCCGGCTCGGGGAAGTCAACGCTGATGCAGTGCATGGCTGGCTTGGACCGGCCCACGTCGGGGCAGACGTTCGTGGGCGGCCTGGACATCGGGACCCTGGATGACGCCGGGCTGACCCAGCTGCGCCGGGACCGCATCGGGTTCGTGTTCCAGTACTTCAACTTGATCCCGACGCTGACCGCCGCCGAGAACATCACCCTGCCCGCCGCCCTGGCGGGGGCCAAGGTCGACCGGGAGTGGCTCGGTTACCTGGTGGGACAGCTGGGTATCGCCGACCGGCTGACGCACCATCCCGATGAGCTGTCCGGCGGCCAGCAGCAGCGGGTGGCGTGCGCCCGGGCGCTGATGAACAAGCCGGACCTCGTCTTCGCCGACGAGCCGACCGGCAACCTGGACTCCAAGTCCTCCGCGGACCTGCTGGCGTTCCTGCGCCGGTCGGTGACCGAGCTGAGCCAGTCGATCGTAATGGTGACGCACGACCCGCGCAGTGCCGCGTACACGGACCGGGTCGTCTTCCTGGCCGACGGGAAGGTGGTCAGCGAGCTCGAGAAGCCGACCGCCGACTCGATCCTGGACCGGATGCGGACGCTGGAGACCTGACATGTGGAACGTGACCCTCAAGGGCATGCTGGCCCACAAGCTCCGGCTGGCCCTGACCGCGTTGGCGGTCGTCCTCGGCGTCACCTTCATCTCCGGGACGTTCGTTCTGACTGACACCCTGAACAACACGTTCTCTGTGCTGTTCAGCAGCGTGTACCAGCATGTCGATTTCGCCGTCCGGGGGGACCCGCAGCTTGGCAGCAGCGGCGCGGACGCGGTCCGCAACCAGCTGCCCGCATCGCTGCAGGCCACCGTCCGCCGGGTGCCCGGCGTCGCGTTCGCCGAGGGGGAGGTCGAGGGCTACGCCCAGTTCGTGGCCCGCGACGGCAAGCCGATCGCGACGGGCGGCGCGCCGGCCCTCGGCGTGAACTTCGACACGGATCGGCAGCTGTCCAGTCTGCACATTATCGCGGGCGGCCCCCCGGTGACCTCCGATGACGTGGTGATGGACGCCGGGACCGCCAGCAAGTACGACTTCGGCGTGGGGCAGCGGGTCCGCATGCTGTTCGCCGGGGCGCCGCGGGCGTTCACCATCAGCGGCATCGCCGAGTTCGGTTCGGCCGGCAACCTGGCCGGGGCGAGCCTGGCCGCGTTCACGCTGCCCACCGCGCAGGCCGTCCTCCAGGAACCGGGCCAGTTCGATGACATCGCCGTGGTGACGGCCCCGGGGGCCAGCAAGCCCGCGGTACAGCGGGCCATCGCCGCGGTGCTGCCGGCCGGGGTCCAGGTGGTCAGCCAGCAGACCCTGATCAACGAGAACACCGCCGCGATCAGCCAGGACCTGTCGTTCTTCTCCACCGCGCTGCTGGTCTTCGCGTTCATCTCGCTGTTCGTCGGCGGGTTCACCATCTTCAACA
>JBEKEK010000073.1:0-36754 GCA_050013875.1 Trebonia sp.
TGCTTGGTAGCGGGGGCAGGATTTGAACCTACGACCTCTGGGTTATGAGCCCAGCGAGCTACCGAACTGCTCCACCCCGCGTCGCTGGTTCTACTGTATGGGCTCCTGCTCGCGGAGCCAAATCGGTTACTGGGCGGGACAGTGGCGGCTAGTCGCGGCCTTGCCAGGTGGCTACGTCGGCCTCGTTGCCGTCGGCGTCGGCAAGTGTCCACCAGGCGGGTGCGTTCTCGTCGCTGACCAGGCGCCCGCCGGCCGCGATCGCCGCCTCGATGCGCACCTCTGCCAGGTCATGCGGCACGGAGACGTCGACGTGGAACCGGTTGCGCCCCGGCCGCACCTCGTCGATCTCCTGGAACCAGAAGGACGGCCCGCTTCCGTGCGGGTCGTCCAGGTCTTCGCCGCCGACGGCCTTGTAGTTGAGCACCGCACGCCAGAAGGGCATAACCCGATCGCGCTGCACCGCGTCGATCGCGACCTGCACCGTCTGCACGGCGCTGGGGTCGGCTGCCACGCCGAGGTCGCGTGCCGCGGCCGAAATCTGCCGGGCAAGCTCGATGTCGCGGGAGCTCAGCCCGCCGACCTCGTGCGTGACAAGCCGCACGGTGATGCCCGGGTAACGAAGGTCGACGTCGGGATGGTGATTAGCGGCGTCGGCCAGCTCGCCGATGACGTTGACCAGCGCGACCCCGGCCCGGAACGACCCGGTCTTGAAGTGCGCGCACGCGCCGCCGAACACGACTCGCCAGTCGTCGACGCCGTCCGCCTGGTGGAACTCTCGTGGACTGATCCGTTCGGTCATAACCGAAAACATACTCCCATCCACTCCATGTGATCAGGCACGAAATATTCAGCTGCCCGATGGGTGTGCGACTGATAACTTCCGCTTGTGGACGACGATGCCTTCCTGCTCTACGTAGCGGATCGTCTTGGGGGACTGCCAGCAGTGGAAGCGGTCACTCTCGGCGGGTCCCGGGCCGAGGGGACGCATCGCCCCGACAGCGACTGGGACTTCTCGGTCTACTACCGCGGCGAGTTCGACCCGCAAACGCTGCGCGACATCGGCTGGCCTGGTCAGGTTTCCGAAGTCGGCGGCTGGAGCAGGGGCGTGTTCAATGGCGGGGCGTGGCTGGAGATCGACGGACGACGGTCGGATGTGCACTACCGCGACTTGGCTGCCGTTGACCGCGAAATCGTCGCCGCGCGCGAAGGCCGGTTCAGCATCGAGCCGTTGATGTTCCATCTCGCGGGCATACCCTCCTACCTCGTGCTCGCGGAGCTGGCCGTGAAGCGGGTTCTACGCGGCCAGTTGCCTACGCCGGAATACCCGGCCGCGCTGCGTGAACGGGCACCGCAGGTCTGGTGGGGGATGGCCGAGCGGACGTTTGCCTACGCGCGCGCGAACCACGCCTCCCACAGCCGGCTGGCCCAATGCGCTGGGCTGGTTGCCCAGGCGGCGTCTCACGCGGCTCATGCCGTACTGGCCGCGCGCGGCCAGTGGGTCACGAACGAGAAGACGCTGCTCACCCGTGCGGGCCTGCGCCAGGTCGATGAGTTCATCGCCGACGCCATCCCCGACCCGGCCGTTCTGCGCGATGTCGTGGACAGATCTCACACCCTTTGCTCGGGTGCGCTGGCAATGGCTAACCGTTCCCAGTGCTGAGCGTGTCGAGGCGTTCCAGCGTCTTGGCCATGGCCTCCATCCAGACCTTCCCGTCTTCCATCCCGCGGCGCTCGTCCTCCGGCGCCCGCGAGCAGTCGTAGATTTCGGTTACGACGGTTGCCCCGGGGCCGTCGGGCGTGAGCTGATAGCTCCAGCGATGACCCCAGCGCCCGCCTTCGCCTGGGTGCCCGTGTCCCGCCTCGGGCTCCCAGCCAATTCGCCGGTCCCGCTCGTATTCAACGATGTGGTTGTTCATCTCGTAGACGCCGAGCGCGGCTGGCGGATGGGCTCTGGCCAGGCGTCACGCGCCTCGGGTTCAGTGGCGGCGGCATCGAGGCGGCCGTCCCGCGGCGTCTGGTGCATAAAATCGCCTCCTGGCCGCCGCGACCGTGACTTGACCTTGCCCCTGGGGCCGGACCGAGGCTGGATTTGCCGGGCATCCTGCCTGGCATGAGGAGGGCACTAGTGGAGCTGATGACCAGCGGGGCCTTTGCCCGGGCGTCCCGGCTTTCGCGCAAAGCGCTTCGCCTGTACGACGACCTGGGCTTGCTGTGCCCGGTCCGGGTAGACCCGGAATCGCAGTACCGCTACTACGCTCTGGCCCAGCTCGAGCAGGCCAGGCTGGTGGCCTGGCTGCGCCGCCTTGGTATGCCGCTGGCCTCGATCCGCACGGTGAGTACGCTGCCGCCCGAGCGGGCTGCCGCGGAACTGGCCGCGTACTGGGCTCAGATCGAAGCGGAGACCGCGGCCCGGCGCCAGCTCGCTGCCTTCCTCGTCGGCTATCTGTCAGGAAAGGACACCGTCGTGACTGAGGCCCAGGGCAAGCTCGCTATCCGCTACGCCTCGCGGTCCGATATCGGCCTGCGCCGGGAAGACAATGAGGATGCGGTGTATGGGGGGCCCCGGCTGCTCGCGGTGGCCGACGGATTGGGGGGCCACGCCGCCGGCGAGGTGGCCAGCGCGGCCGTCATCGAGGCGCTGCGGCCGCTGGACACCCAGGTACCGGCCGGTGAACTGCTCAACGCGCTCGATCACGCGGTGCGCCGGGCTAACAGCGCGCTGAACGACATGGTCCAGGCCAACCCGTCCTTGACCGGCATGGGCACCACGCTGACCGCCTTGCTGTGGTCAGGCTCGCAGATCGGGCTCGTGCACATCGGTGACTCGCGGGCCTATCTGGTTCGTGACGGCGCGATGTTCCAGATCACCCAGGACCACACGCTGGTGCAGTCGCTGCTCGACGACGGCAAGATCACGGCCGAGGAAGTAGCGTCCCACCCGCAGCGCTTCCTGCTGTTGCAGGCGCTGACCGGAGATGACTTCGAGCCTGACCTCCAGTTGCGCGACGCCCAACCCGGAGACCGGTATCTGCTCTGCTCTGACGGCCTGCATCAGGTGGTAAGCGCGGATGCCCTCATGCGCGTCCTGCTCACGGTCAGCGATCCGGATCAGGCCGCGGCGGATCTGATCGCGTTGGCCATCGACGGCGGCGGTCCCGACAATGTCAGCTGCGTCGTCGCCGACGTCGTAGCCCTGGAATAGCCGCCTCGACCTCACCGCGCTTGGCCATCGCGTCAGCCGCGGACAAGCGAAGGGCCGGTCCTTGCCGGAACCGGCCCTTCGACCTTGGTAGCGGGGGCAGGATTTGAACCTGCGACCTCTGGGTTATGAAGCATACGACCTATGTCTCTGCTGTGCCAGGCCGTCTCCGGTGGCGGTGCTGACCTCAACGTACGGGCGGCGCGCGTTGGCGTCAGGTCTGCCTCGTCTCCCCCGTCTCAACCCATCCCGCGGCGTCCGGTTTACAAATCGGTTTACAGAGTCAGTGCTTGACCCGCTGCTTTCCGGACATCTTTATGCGCGCGGTTATGCTCGACTCCTTCCCCCGTCGCCTCGGTGGCTGCCGGTCCCGCGCTCAAGGAGCCTCGCCATTAGGGGAGCGGGCCGAGACCCGGGCAAGGCGACGTGTCGCCGGGTCCCGGCGGGTGATCTTTCGCACCGAAGCCGCCGAGTCCGTGTTCGAGAAGTGCCAGGGACCACTGGGCCTGGGCGCGCACGTCACGGGCGAGACCTGGGTTGGGTTGGCCAGCCAGGGCTCTGCGGCGGACGGCGTCGAGCATGGCGTGGTGCACGCCCATCAGCGCATTGGCGACGACCCACGGCGTGATGTCGTCGGCATCGGCCTGCGTCTGCTCGGCGAGGAGGTCGGCGAGTTCTGCTGTGGCCTCGGAGAAAACTTGCCGTTCCCTGGCCAGGAGAGCAGGGCTCGCAGTGACCATACGGGCCATCGTGGCGAGACGCTCGCTGTCTTGCGTGCCGAGGTGGTCAGGCTGCGGCCGGAGCAGCAGTTCCGTAAGCGCCGCGAGCGCTGACGTTGCGAGGTCACGGTTTCGGATCGCATCGATGAGCCGGGTTTCATAGGCACCCATCCGGCTGTACACGAGATCTTCCTTGGTGGAGAAGTAATTGAAAAGCGTCGCCTCGGAGACCTCAGCCTCTCGTGCCACCTCGGCCACGGTCACCTGGTCGAAGCCGTGCTCGGTGAACAAGCGCAGCGCGGTGTCGGCGATCCTCTGGCGAGTCTGCGCTTTCCTGCGCTCACGCAGCCCCGGAACAGTGCTCACGCCGCCAGCATAGCAAAAGCTGTTCATACCCCAAAATTAGTGCTGCTATAATTTTGAGGTGACCCTGAATTACGTCGAAGCTGGCTCCACAGGCGGATCGTCCGATGGGGCAGACCCCGAAGCGTGGTTCCGCACCGCCCGCGGCGGCTCATCCGAGCGTCGTACGCGACCAAGGTCCCCCGGCAAGGCAAATCAAGCCGGGCGACTGGCACCCCGGCGGTAGCCGGGCCGGACAGGAAGGCTGACTGACGTGGCAGTAATCGAGTTGCACGACCTCACCAAACGATTCGGTGGACTGGTCGCCGTCGACCATTTGAGCTTCGAGGTCGAGTCAGGTCAGGTGGTCGGCTTCCTCGGTCCGAACGGGGCAGGGAAGACGACGACCCTGCGCATGCTGCTCGGCCTCGCCACCCCCACCGAGGGCAGCGCAACCATCAACGGGCGCCTCTACCAAGAGCTGGACCAGCCGCTGCACATCGTAGGCGCGGTCCTCGATGCCTCCGAGGCTCACCCGGGGCGAACTGCCCGGAACCATCTCCGCATCCAGGCGATGCTCGGCGAAGTCAGCCCGGCGAGAATCGATGAGATGCTCGACCTCGTCGACCTGACCTCGGCGGCAGAGCGGCGGGTCGGGGAGTTCTCCCTCGGCATGCGCCAACGGCTCGGCCTCGCCACGGCCCTGCTGACTCAACCGGAGATCCTCATCCTCGATGAGCCCGCCAACGGGCTCGACCCTGAAGGCGTCCACTGGCTCCGCAATCTGCTGCGCAGCCTGGCCTCCGAAGGGCGGACGGTGCTCGTCTCCAGCCACGTGCTCGGCGAAGTCGCCCATACGGTCGACAGCGTCGTCATCTTGGACTGCGGCCGGCTCGTCACCCATTCCACGCTCGATGAGCTCACCGCCGGGTCCGCTCAGGTCGTCCGGATCCGCACTCCCAAAGCTGGCGAACTGCGTCTGGCCCTCGAAGCCAGAGGGGCCCACGTGCAGCCAGTGGCGTCAGACCGCCTTGAGATCAGCGGCGCCAGCCCCGAGCAGATCGGGAACCTAGCCGCCGAGCGCTCCATACCGATCTTCGGGTCCGTAACCGAAGCCACCGACCTCGAAGACATCTTCCTCAACCTCACCAGCCATACCGACAGCATCGAGGCACGTCAATGACACTTCTGCTCCGTGCAGAGCTCCTCAAGCTGCGCACCGTCCGGGTCACCTACGGCCTGATCCTCACCGTCGCCGCGCTCACCGCGCTGTTCGCCGTCATCGAATCGTCTCTGGCCGGCAAAACCTCGGGAACATACACCGTGGCATCGCTAGCCACTGTCGCGGGCCAGACGACGGTCACCACCCTCACCAGCTGGTCCATGATCCTCGCTGCGGTGCTCGGAATCCTCGTCGCAAGCGGGGAGTTCCGCCACTCCAGCGCCACGCTCACCTACCTCGCAACCCCTGACCGCACCCGCGTCCTGCTCGCCAAGATGCCCGCAGCTGCCCTTGTCGGAGCGGTCTTCGGTCTGGTTGCCGCCGCCATCTCGACCGGTTTCGCGCTCGCTTTTATCGCCGGGCGCGGCGACGCCATAACGCTCGGGACCGCCGCGATGCTCGGACACGCCGCCGGTGCCATGGTCGGTGCCGCGCTGCTAGCGACGATCGGAGTCGGACTCGGATCTCTGATCCGCTCCCAGCTGGTCGGAATCATCGCGATCTTCATCTGGGCCCTCGTGATCGAGTCGCTCATCGGCGGGCTCTTCACTTCGATCCGTCCTTACCTCCCGTATACCGCCGCGACCAGCCTCGCCGGAATCAAACTCGGCGGTGCCGCCTTCGGCCCCGCTCACAACGCCACGGGCGGCTCACCGCTGCCCTTCGCGGCGGCAGCAGGACTACTGATCGGGGTAGCCGCGCTGATCGCCGTTATCGGGGCTCGCACCACCATGCGGCGCGACATCGCCTGACACCCAATACGCGGGCGGGAAGCACCGCCTTCGTGAACTAGGAACTAGCGGCAACAGCCGTAGCTCACGATGAGCGAGCAGGACATCGCGGCCGGGCTTCCGGCTGGCCAGGTACCGGGCTGCCGCTCAGGTCCGCGCGTGCGCGATTCGCTGGGCACCGGAACCAGCGGGCGCAGGATCTCAGCCGTGCGGATACGTCTCCGCAGGCCGCTCCGGCCGCAAGTCGCACGTTACGCCCAGCCTGGTGAGCGCCGCTCAGGCGGCCTGACCGGGCCAGAACTTCGGCGGATCGACAGCTGGATTCCGGACCCCATAGCGATGATCACGTCCGGGATCGAGGCCTTTCAGAGTCACCAGCCGCTGCCCGTCGGTGGCTGCCAGTTCCTGCAGCACCGACGGAAGTGCCGCACAGACTGCCGCCATAGCCAGGCCAAGCCCGGTCAGGCCGTTCTGCTTATGCGGGTACTGAACCCGAAGCATCCTTAGCCTTGGCGTAAAGGTGAAGATCCTTGGTACCGCTCCACCCGGGCAGATCGATTACATGTTGGACATCGTGTGAGCGGCGCAGCAGTGTCTTGACCGTCGTGGTGATCGGCGCAGGAACGTTCTCGTCGAGAAGCAGCTTCACGCAGCTCGCTCCGACGACTGCACGTAGCTGTCAACGTAGGACGCGAAGTCGTAAGCATCACGCGCGGCGTCGGGCGAGACCTGAGGAAAGAATTCGCCGATGTCTTCGGCCGCTACACCATCGCGGAGAAGCGCCGCAACCTCGTCGTACGGAATCCTGGTCCCGGCGATGACCGGTTCGCCACCGCGGACACCAGGATCGACCTGGACATGCTCCCGAGGCTCCAGTAGGGCCGGATCTGCCTCCCCTGCACAGAGAACGGCTGCAGCACCTCAACGAACTGATGGATGACCACGTTGCCCTTTTGCCGCAAGAGGTCCACAGCATGGTCGGAGTCCGCAAAGTAGATCGTCGACCCGTCTGCAACGAGCTGTTATGAAGGCAAATGATCGCGCTCGCCCAGATCGACGCGGAGGGTATCGAGTGCGCGCCGGATTCTCTGCAGCGACGCCTCCTGGCGCAGCCGCACGCACGTCCGCAGCGCGATAACGTCGCGGAACGAGTAATCGATGGGGCGAAATGCCGCTTAGCACTGTGATCCGATAAAGCAAGAAGCCGGATCCTCATTCGAATCCGGCTTCTGACCTTGGTAGCGGGGGCAGGATTTGAACCTGCGACCTCTGGGTTATGAGCCCAGCGAGCTACCGAACTGCTCCACCCCGCGTCGATGTTGCTACTCTATGAACTCCCGCCTACAGAAGCAAATCAGCTACGCGAGCGGCGACGCCATCCACACCACGTACGTGGCGGGCCACACCCCGGCCGGCGGCCCCGTCAGCACCTCGGCGTCCCTGGTTGTCCGCAGCGACACGACCCTGCGCGGCACGATCCCGAACAGCGATACCGACGCGCGCGACGAGCCGAGCAGCACCGGGCGCCGGCCGGCCCGCTCGATCGCTGTCGTCACCTGCTCAACATCGGCGGCCGACGACCCGGTGGCCATCGAGGCCGCCGGAAGGTCGCACAGCCCGCGCACGGTGGGTGCGAACTCGGCCGCGGTCGAGGCGTTGACGAACACCACGCTGGCCGAAGGGCCGATGGCGGCGCATAGCGCGGTCACCGCCACGACCGACCCGCCGTACGTCGCCGACGCCCCTGGGCCGCGCAGCCGCACCCGGCTCACGAACCTGGCCACCGCGGATGAGTAGCGCCCGACCGACGCGCGCGGCACCAGTCCTGGGTTAAGCGAGGTCACCAGCGGCGGGATCGCCAGCGCGAGCACACAGCAGATGGCGACGAGCACGACCGTCACGCGAGATGCGCCAAGCGCCGCCGCCCGCAAGGTCAGCCGCGACGAAACCCAGACCCCGAGCAGTACCAGCCCCGGCAACACCACGGGAACCAGCCGATGCGAGGCCCACAACTGCCACGGCGCCACGGCCGGGTCCCAGAGCACGGCGGCAACCGACCACACGACGATCAGCAGCGGCAGCCCCCACAGGTGCGCGGCCACGACCGACGAACGCCACTCGAACGCCGCCCGCACCAGTCGCCGCCCCAGCGCCGCCGCACCCGCGCAGGCCAGCAGCACGGCGGGCACGCCGAGATACCACAGCACCCAGTCGAAGGTCTGCTCGTAGTACTCCCGACGGCCGTCCACCGGCAGCCTGGCGATGCGCTGCAGCGCGGCGACCTCCCTGATCAGGGTCGGGTCGGTCTGCCCGCGGACGGTCTGCAGGTACGGCCGGATAGCGAGGCCGATGAGCGCGAGCACCGGCAGCGCCACCGCGAGCCACTGCGTCACGGACTTCAAGGACGGCAGTGCGGTCTCGTCGCCGCCAAGCCCCATCATGCGCGGCCGCCATTCGAACACATGCCGGATCCGGGCGCGCACGACCGGGAACGCCAGCGGCGCGATCAACGCCGTCACAAAGCCGAACCCAGCCGCGCAGAGCCCGAACAGGTGCAGTTCGGACGACAGCGTCGACAGGTAGGGGCGTGCCAGGACCAGCGCCGTCCCCAGCCCGATGGCGATGCCGGCGAACAGCCCCACCCCGAGCGGCCCCGCCTGCCGCCGCCGCTTCACGAACATCACGGCGAGCACCGGGAACACCGGCAGCAGGATGCCCAGCGACCCGATCCAGACCAGCACCGTCAGCCCGAGCGCGAGCCCGCCAAGACCGGCCAGCGCTAGCCCGCCGCCAAGCACCCCGAACGAGTCGATGAACAGGCAGAGCCCGCCGAACAGCAGCACTTGGACCAGCGGTTCGGCGAAAGGCGTCCGCGACACGTAGAGCTCGGGCAGGCAGACCGCCAGCACCAGCGCCCCTACCGGCGCCCACCGCGGCCCGGCCAGCCGCCCCACCACACCGCCGAACGACAGCACAGCGCAGCCGCCGAGCACGGCCGGCATCATCAGTGCGCCGCCAAGCCCGGACAGCCACGTCCCGGCGGCGAGCACCAGCGGCAACCCCGGCAGGAAGGCTGGGGTGAGTGAACCGCCCGACACATAAAAGCCGGGGCTGGCGAAGACCAGCCCGCCGGACGCCCCGAAGGCCGGCGCCGACGTCGGTATCCGCGCGGTTCCGTGCCCGGCGATCCAGTACCCGTACTGCAGGTAGACGCTCGGGTCGCCGACCGCGAAGACCTGCTCGGACCGGAGCAGCGCCTGCCAGATCCCGAAGGCGGCCGCGATCCCGACCGTGGCCAGCAGCGCCCCCACCGGCACCTCGGCGCGCCAGCCAGCGGCGGCAGAGGCATCAAGAACCGCGTCAGGCTCGCCGCTCAGGTCCGGCTCGCCGAACTGCGGCCAGCTGGCCGGCAACTGCCGCATCGCGAAGTAGCACAGCGCCAGCGCGAGCGGGACGAAGATGATCACCATCGGCACCGGCAGCAGGCGCCCGGCCAGCAGCATCGCCGCCCCTGGCACCAGCCACGCGATCGCCAGCAGGGCCGGCGCCATCGTGACCGCCCCGAACGCACGCCCGGGCAGCCACCACCACCGCTGCGCCAGCTGCCCGCCGCGCGCGGCGGCCTGCTGATATGACCGGTAGAGGGGAAGGAGTCCTTGGGTTACGGTCCGCGCCCCGCCGATCGCCGGCCGCCACTTCCGCGTCCCCGCATTCCGAACGGAACCGTTGCTCCGCCCGGCAGCGTCAGATTCCCCAGTCACCGTGCTTGACCCGGCCGGGCCGTCGGGATGCGACGGGTCGGCTGAGGACGCGGTGTCCCCCCGGACTCGCACGGCTGGAAGTCGTAGACGCACGGACTCACTGTAGAAGAAAGAACCCGCGCCTACCGTTGCGGGCCACGCAAAGCTCTTATCGGCCACACTGAACTTATGGAGCTCTTCACCAATTGGCATACCTGGCAGCAGGCAGAGCCTGAGCTGCGCGGCCTGCTGCCCGCGGCCGACGCCGACGCGGTGGCGAAGGCAGTGGAGTTCGCGGTCCGCCGCCACGGCGACCAGACCCGCCCCACCGGTGCGCCCTACGCCGAGCACCTGCTCGAAGCGCTTGAGGTCCTTGTCCGCGGGGCCGGCGTTACCGATCCCGCCATCCTCCAGGCGGCCGTGCTGCACGACGTGGTGGAAGACACCCCGTGCACGATCGAGGACGTGCGCCTGGCGTTCGGCGGCCGGGTGGCGGACATGGTCAGCTGGGTGACCAAGCCGGAGCCGGCCGAAGGCGCCGAACCCGCGGCGGCGAAGGCGGCGTACCTGAGCCGCCTCAAGGATGCGCCCGAGGACGCGGTCGTGGTGAAGCTCGCCGACCGGGTGTCCAACGTCCAGACGCTGCGCAACCTCCGCCTGCCCAAGCAGCGCCAGTACTACGCGGAAACCGTCCGGTACATCATGCCGCTGGCCGCTCAACGCCAATGGTGGGCGCAGTGGTATGCGAGCTGGCAGCAGGATCACCGGGATCTGGCGTAGCCGTGCCGTCCCCCTCCAGCTGCCCGCCGTGCACGGCGACCAGCCAGATCGCCAGCGTCGCGGGGTAGATGAAGTAGCCGAACCGGGTGGACGGGGCGAGCAGGAACATCAGCGTCATCGCCCCGGCCAGCAGCACGACCGCGCGCGTGACCGAGCGCGGCGGCCGCAACACCAGCGACAGCCCGACCGCGACGGCGGCGAGCACCAAGAGCACGACGACGACCGTGTTCCCGGCGCTGTGCCAGGTCGTCGCGATGATGTGCCCGAGCAGCGGGCTCGACGCCTGCGACCGTACGCTGGCCAGCCCGAGCGGGAACTTGATCGTGTTATCGACCAGGGACTTGGGGTGCATGACGAAGAACGGCCCGACGCAGACCGCGACGACCCCAAGCGCCGTCAGCGCGAAGGTCCAAGCCGCCTTCCTGCCGTCGCGGACACCGATCAGCACCACGGCCACGACGAGGGCCGGCCACGCGGTCGCCTTCATCGCCGAGGCGATGCCAAGCGCCAAGCCCGCCAGCACCGCGAAGGTGACCGAGGCGGAACGGCCGTTGTGGTAGAGCAGGGCGAACCCAAGGCAGAGGAACCCGACCATGGGCACGTCGGTGCCGCCGACGGCGAGCTCGAAGGCGATCACCGGGCTGCCTGCCACCAGGATCGTCCAGCGCCCCGGGTCCACCGCGCGACCGCGACGGAGCGCGAGCCAGAACACGATGAGGAAGACGACGCCGAACCAGATCCTTGGATCGGTGAGCAACCCGAGGTCGAAAAGCGCCCGGGGCACCCCGAACAGGGCCATGACCGGCAGGTACGGGTCGTAGGCATTCGGGTTCTGGGTGGTCGCGAGCACCGCCGCGCTGGCGTACGGTGTGCCATGGTGGAGCAGCATCGCCCCGGACCGGGCGACCACCCACACCTCTGGCTGTTCCAGGCCCTTGGCCGCCATCCAGGTGAGCGGCGCGATCAGCGCCCCGGCGAACGCGAGCCCGAGCGCCACGTCCGTGACGCGCGCGTTCCTGACGGCGATCACGGCCAGCAGCGCCAGCGCATACCCGCAGGCCGCCATCACGCCCCAGAGCCGGTGCACCGAGTCGGAGCTGAACACCGCGACCAGAACCGCCCAGCCTACGGATACGGCAAAGATCCCGGCCAGCCAGCGGCGACGCATGGCGGCCGGTGACTCCCAACCGGCACCGAGCCGAACGCCACCCATATTCCTCGAATGGTACCGCGAGTACCATCCCTAAACATGGCTCGACTAGCAGGCAAAGCCGCCATCATTACCGGCGGCGAGGGCTCGATCGGAATGGCGACCGCCCGGGCGTTCATCGCGGAGGGCGCGCGCGTGCTGCTTGCAGGCATTTCCGAGTCCGGCCTGAAGGCGGGCGCGGCCGAGCTCGGCGAGCGGGCCGCCTGGGCGGTGACCGATGTCACCGACTCCGCACAGGTCAAAACGGCGGTGGACGCGACGGTCGAGCGATTCGGCCGGCTGGACGTGGTGGTCGCCAACGCCGGGATCGCCGGGGCGACCGGGCCGATAGCCTCCTACCCCGAGGACGCCTTCGACCAGACCCTCGCGGTCCACGTGCGCGGCGCGTTCCTGCTCTGCAAGCACGCGGTGCCGTACCTCACCGGCGGCGCGTCCATCATCATCACCTCGAGCGTGGTCGGCCTCACCGCCGCGCCGCGCATCGCCGGGTACTCGACCGCCAAGCACGCGCAGGTCGGGCTGATGCGGACGCTCGCGGCCGAGCTCGCGCCGCGCGCCATCCGGGTCAACACGATCCACCCCGGGCCGGTCGACAACGAGTTCCAGAACCGCGTCGAGGAGGCCGCCACCGGGGCCGACCAGGCGGCGGCGCGCGAGATCTTCGACGCGATGATCCCGCTGCACCGGCACGCCGCCCCCGATGAGATCGCGCGGGCGATGGTCTTTCTGGCCAGCGACGACAGCTCGTTCATGACCGGCGCGACGCTAGCGGTCGACGGCGGGATGTCGAGCTGACGCCCCCATTCCGACCCGACCGGCCGACCCGGCCCAGCCCACCGTCCAGTCCCTGAGGTTCAGCCACCACAGGTAGACGGTGAGGGCCGGGTAGACGACGACCAGGCCTCCGGCGGCGGCGGCGATGCCGACCACGATCATCCGCCCCTCCCAGCCCAGGCCGCGCCGGTCAATGCCGGACGCCAGCCCGCTGCGCGCCCGGTAGGCCAGGTCAAGATGGCGGAACCCCGTCGCGGCGACCAGCGCGAACGTCATCGGCGGCCACTGGTGGGTGGCGAACCCGACCTCGGCCAGGAACACGTACTCGGCCGCCTGTATCAGCGGCGGCACCAGCCAGTCGGCCCGACCGCCGTGCGGGTGCCAGGAACCGAACGAGGCCAGCAGCATCGCCTCGACCGGGGTGAGGACCAGGATGCCGGGCAGGTTCCGCAGCCCGAGCGCGGTCAGCGAGCCGGTCACCAGCAGCCCGACGAACAGCGGCGCCAGCGGAGGGATCCTGCCGTTCACGAACCGGCCGATCCAGATCGAGATCCGGCCGTCGCCCCGGTAGCCGCGAACCTCAATCGGACGCCAGCCCGGTCGGGTGGACTCGACGATCGTCGCGCCGAGCGCCGCCACCCCGAGCACCAGCACCACCAGGAAGCCCGCCCGGACGCCGGCCAGCAGCACCGCGGCCACGGCCACCGGCAGCCGCACGTCGCCCAGCGGCCCGAAAACCCGCGTACCGGCGGCGGTGGCGGCCGACCCGTGCAGGCAGATATCTACCATCGGCACCAGGACCGCGACCATGGCCGCGATGACCGCGAGCCGCCAGACCCCGGCCGTTCCAGCACCGCCGAACCCGGCGATGAAGGTGCCGCGCAATGCCTGCCCGACCGGCCCGGACGGGGCGGCGCTGACCGTGCGCAGGCTGACCCCGGCCGCCATCCCGGCGTAGACGAAAAGCTCCGCTAGCAGGGCGCAGGCGGTCAGGCTCCATTCCACCACCGGAGCGGCCGACTCCTGCCCGAGGACCCGCCCGGTGTCGACGGCGACGAAGATGGCGATCGCGGCCGCCAGCGCGACCCCGTCGTCACGGGCCGAGCCGAGCGAGAGCCAGACCGCCGCGATCACCGCGAATCCCAGGGAGGTCCTGGCCATCGCCACCGGCGGAATCCGGTACGCGATCGCCAGGCGCACCACGGGACCGACTGGACGTCGGTTCGCGGCAATCCGCTCAGCTGTCATGCGCATCGTCTCCCTGCGCGCCGGGCATGACGTTTCCCCAGCGTACTCGCGCGCCTAATGGCTGTCGTGGATATCCACACCGGGACACGCGGAGGTAAAGTCCCGGATGTGACAACGGTGACGCGAATGGTGGCTGTGGTTCTAGGCGGCGGCGTGGGCGCCCGGTTCGGCGCCCCACGGCCCAAGCAGCTGCTCATTCTGGCGGGCAAAACGCTGGTAGAGCACTGCGTGGACGCGTTCGCTGAGGCACCCGCCATCGACGACATCGTGCTTGTCATGCCGCTGCGCTACCACCAGGAAGCCAGGCAACTGGTCGGCGGCCAGGTAAGCGCCATCATCGAGGGCGGCGCCACCCGGTCCGACTCGGTCCGCAACGCGCTAGCGCACATATCCGCGCACTCCCCCGAGGGCACGACCGGCGTCCTCCTCCACGACGCCGCCCGCCCCCTGGTCACCCAGCAGATAATCGCCGACTGCGCGGCGGCCCTGCGGCATCATGACGCGATCGGCACCGCCGTCCCCACCTCGGACACGATCCTGGTCGTCACGGACCGCGTGATAGCGGACGTGCCACCGCGCGAGACCCTGTACCGCGCCCAGACCCCCCAGTGCTTCCGCCTGGAGGTCATCGCGCGAGCGCACGCCCTGGCCGCCGCTGACCCGGACTTCACCCCGACCGACGACTGCGGCGTGGTCCTCCGTTACCTGCCCGGCGTCCCCGTGCACATCGTGCAGGGCAGCGAGCGCAACATCAAGGTCACGTACCCGTCCGACCTGCCGGTTGCGGAGGCCCTGCTCAGGCCCGAACCGCCTGCTTGATCAGGGTCCGGCCGAAGTCCCACATCAGGCCGGAACCCTTGGAGGCGTCCGCGAGCACGTCCGCCAGCCCGTCGAGGAACAGCTTGACTTCGGCGTCGCCGATCATCAGGGGCGGGATCAGCTTGATCACTTCCATGTGGTCGCCGGAGACCTGGGTCAGGATCCGGTGCCGCTGGAATAGCGCGACGACGACCATCTGCGCGAACAGGCCGACCCTGGCCTTCTGCAGCATCGCCCACCCGGCCCGGGCCTTCATCCCCGACGGCCGGCCGAATTCGATGCCGATGATGAGCCCGCGCCCGCGCACGTCGGCGATCAGGTCGTACTTGGCCTGCAGCTCCTCAAGACCCCGCATCAGCTCGGTGCCCCGCCGGGCGGCGTTCTCCACCAGGCCCTCGTCCTCGATGACGGCCAGCGACGCCAGCCCGGCGGCCATCGCCAGCGGGCCGCCCTTGTAGGTGGTCGAGTGGACCATGAGCTTGTCCATCGACGAGTACACCGAGGAGTAGATCTTGTCCGTGGTGAGCATCGCGCCGACGGGCACGTAACCGCCGGAGAGCGCCTTGGCGACGGTGACAATGTCCGGCTGGACCTCGTCGTAGGAGTAGGAGAAGAACTTGCCGGTGCGGCCGATCCCCGTCTGCACCTCGTCGCAGATCAGCAGCGCGCCGTGGGAGTGCAGCAGCGCCTTCGCCGCGGGGAGGAAGCCGGCCGGCGGCATCAGCACGCCGTGGCCCTGGACCGGCTCGATGATCATCGCCGCCACATCGCCCTTGCGGAGCTCGGCATCGAGGGCGCCAAGGTCGCCGAGCGGGATCTCCACGCCCGGCAGCAGCGGCCCGAAGCCGCGCCTGAACTCCTCGGCGCCGTTGACCGACAGCGAGCCCGCGGTGAGCCCGTGGAACCCGTGGTGGGCGTAGATGATGCGGCCCTTGCCGGTCGCGTGACGGGCGAACTTGAGCGCCGACTCGACCGCCTCGGTGCCGCTGCTGCAGAAGAACACCCGGTCGAGGCCGGGTGCCTTGGCCAGCAGCCGCTGCGCCAGCAGCCCGGAGATCGGCTGGCAGTCAAACTGGGTCCAGGCGGCGAAGTCCATGTCGATGGCGTCCTGCAGCGCCTTCTTGATCACCGGATGGGACCGTCCGGCGGCGAACACCCCGAACCCGGCGAGGAAGTCCGCGTAGGCGTTCCCTTCGGCGTCGTAGAGGTAGGCACCCTCACCGCGCACGTAGTCCCTGTCAAAGCCGATGGTGCGCAGCGTGCGCGGCAACTGCGGATTCAGGTACTTACCGTGCAGTTCGTAGCCCTGGCCGCGCACGGCCGCGAGTTCAGCGCCGAGATCGAAACCCATTGCCGCATTCTATGACCGGGAGTGCGCGGGTTAAGCGTGGGCTCAGCGCCCGGCCCGCGAGCCGCCGTGGGCTCGTCAGGAAACCGGCCCCCCATGACATGTGCATGGCCGCGAGCACCACCGGCACCCGGGCCCGCGCCCCGGCGGGCAGTTCGCCGGCCAATACCGCCGCCGCCCCGGTGACCCCGGCCAGGTAGACCAGCGGAATGACAAAGCCAAAAGCAAGGTAAGGAACGAACCCGGGTGCCCCGGTACCCGCCGCGATGAGCCCGGCGACCCCGAGCGCCAGCCCGGCGGCGTTGAGCGCGGTCGCGATAGGCGCCGCCAGGTACCGCGGGTTCACCGTCTCCGGATAGCGGCGCGCGACCACCCGCCGCCAGCGCCCGTACCGGAAGTGCTGCTTGGCAAGGGCGCCCAGGTTGGCCCGCGGCCGGTAGGTGACCCGCAGGTCGGGGGTGAACCAGATGAGATGCCCCGCTGCCCGGATCCGGTAGTTGAGCTCCCAGTCCTCGGCGATCAGCATGGTCTCGTCGTACCCGCCGACCTGCTCGATCGCCTGCCGGCGGTAGACGCCCAGGTAGACGGTGTCGGCCGGGCCGGCCTGGCCGCCGGTGTGGTTGGCGGCGGCGCCCATGCCCGCGGGAGAGGTCATTGCCCAGGCGACCGCCTGCTGGAACGGGGTGATTCCCTCGGCCGCCATCACGCCGCCGACATCGGCCGCGCCGGTCTCGATCAGCGTGCGAACGGCGGTGCGGAGGTAGCCGTCGGGCAGCAGCGCGTGCCCGTCGATGCGCGTGATGATGGGGTGCCGCGCCGTCTTGACCGCTGCGTTCATGGCCGAGGCGATCTGGCCCGACGGGTTGGCCACAACCGTGATCCGGCTGTCGGCGGCGGCCAGGTCGCGGGCGATCGCCTCGGTGCGGTCCTTGGACGGCCCGACCGCCAGCACGAGCTCGAACCCACCCGGGTACTCCTGCTCGAGCACGGCGGCGACAGAGTCCGCCAAATGCCGCTCCTCGTTGCGAACCGGCATAACCACGGACACGGCCGGAAGCGTCGCCGTGTCCTCGCCCGAGAATTCCTGCGGTGCTGGCCCCAGCGGGCTCCGGTGCCTGCCCGCAGACAGGGCTCCCGCTTGCCGCTCCCGCTCATTCCCCGCATGGCGGGGCCCGGGGCTTTGATCGCTGTCCATGACGCCGGTCACGCCATGCAGTTTAGACTGCGGCACCTCGCGCCCCGGTCAAAAGCCGGCCACGCAAAGCCAAGTGCGCGCCCGGGCTCACTCTTGCAAGCCCAAACGCGCACCTGGCGTGTCAGCGGCCAGACGCCGGACTTCGGCCGGGCTGCTACCGGGTTAGAGGCTGACATCCTCCAGAAGGTCGGTGACGAGAGCCGCGATCGCGGAGCGCTCCGAGCGGGTCAGGGTCACGTGCGCGAACAGCGGGTGGCCCTTGAGCTTCTCGATCACCGCGATCACGCCGTCGTGCCGGCCGACCCTGAGGTTGTCGCGCTGGGCGATGTCGTGGGTGAGCACGACGCGGGATCCGGTGCCGATCCTGGAGAGCACGGTGAGCAGAACGCCGCGCTCCAGCGACTGGGCCTCGTCCACGATGACGAACGCGTCGTGCAGTGACCGGCCCCTGATGTGCGTCAGCGGCAGCACCTCGAGCATGTCGCGGGCGACGAGCTCGTCGATAACCTCCTGCGTGGTGACCGAGCCGAGCGTGTCGTAGACCGCCTGCCCCCACGGGCCCATCTTCTCCGACTCGGAGCCAGGCAGGTAGCCGAGGTCCTGGCCGCCGACCGCGTAAAGCGGGCGGAAGACGATGACCTTGCGGTGCTGACGGCGCTCCATGACCGCCTCGAGCCCGGCGCAGAGCGCAAGGGCGGACTTGCCGGTGCCGGCCCGGCCGCCCATGCTGACGATCCCGATCTCGGAGTCAAGCAGCAGGTCAAGCGCGATGCGCTGCTCGGCCGAGCGGCCATGCAGGCCGAACGCCTCGCGATCGCCACGCACCAGCTGGATCTGCTTGTCGGCCCGGACCCTGGCGAGGGCGCTCGCACTGCCGGTATGCAGCACAAGTCCCGTGTGACAGGGCAGCTCACGGGCTGCTTCGCAGTCGAGCGTGCCGTGTTCGTACAGTTCCTCAACCTCGGCCGAGGTGACGCTCAGCTCGGCCATCCCGGTCCAGCCGGAGTCAACCGGCAGCTCCGCTCGGTACTCCTGCGCATCCAGCCCAACCGCCGCCGCCTTGATCCGCAACGGCAGATCCTTGCTGACAAGGACCACGTCGTTGCCCTCGTCGGCGAGGGCACGAGCCACCGACAGGATCCGCGTGTCGTTGTCCCCGAGCCGGAACCCGGCCGGGAGGACCTGCGAATCGATGTGGTTGAGCTCCACGCGGGCGGTACCGCCAAGCTCGCCGACTTGAATCTCGGCGTCTAGGCGGCCGTACTTGAGCCGGAGGTCGTCGAAGTAGCGCAGAGCCTGGCGGGCGAAGTAGCCCAGCTCAGGGTGGTGACGCTTCGCTTCAAGCTCGGTGATGACCACAACCGGCAGTACCACGTGATGCTCTTCGAATCGCGTGAACGCAGACGGGTCGGCGAGCAAGACGCTCGTGTCGAGGACGTACGTACGACGGTGCACAGAGTTGGCCACGCAAACTCCCCTGGGCATCGGTGGCAATGACCGACGCCGCGGACAGGACACGCCAATCCCCGGCCATCCGGGGAGCAAACGTGTCGGACGGACCGGGGCTGCCCACCTGTAGAGGACCGCACCGGCCCTCTCGTCGCACGCAACGGCAACAGGGGGCCTCCCGCGGGGGGCGGCCTGGGGAGCCGCCCGCCACTACTGAAGGTACCCGCGATCTACCTGGGAGAAAAGTGCTCAGGGCTGAATATTGCGCGTCCGATGTGATGGCGATTTTTGCCATCGGGCCCGCCCTCGGGCGTCGTCCGCCCGGCAGATGACAGTCGCTGGCTAAGCTCCGAACCTACGGTTACGTTCGGAGTACGAGCGCAGAGCCCGCAGGAAGTCCACTTTGCGGAAGGCCGGCCAGTAGGCGTCGCAGAAGTAGAACTCCGAGTGGGTCGATTGCCACAGCAGGAACCCGCCAAGCCGCTGCTCGCCGCTGGTCCTGATCACCAGGTCGGGATCGGGCTGGCCCGCCGTGTAGAGATGCTCGGCGATGTGCTCGACGTCCAGCACCTCCGCGAGCTGCTCGATCGTGGTCCCCCTGCTCGCGTGGTCGATGAGCAGCGACCTGACGGCGTCGGCGATCTCCCGACGCCCCCCGTAGCCGACCGCGATGTTCACCAGCAGGCCCGGGTTGCCCGCGGTTGCCTCGCTGGCGTCCTTGAGCACCCGCGCGGTGTGGTCGGGCAGCAGGTCAAGCGCGCCCACCACGTTCAGGTGCCAGCCCTCCTCGACCAGCCCGGTGACCGTGTCCTCGATGATCGTGAGCAGCGGGCCGAGTTCCTCCTGCGGGCGGCTGAGATTGTCAGTGGAAAGAAGCCAGAGCGTTACCACTTCGACACCGGCCTGCTTGCACCACTGCAGTAGCTCGAAGATCTTGTCGGCGCCCTTGCGGTGCCCCTTGCTGACATCGGTGTGCCCGGCCGACCTCGCCCAGCGCCTGTTTCCGTCGGTCATCACGCCGACGTGACGCGGCATTGTCTTACCTGCCAGCGAGGATTCGAGCCTTTGCTCGTATAGCCGGTACACCAGGTCGCGGTATCCCATGACCGACCTTCCTCGCCGGAGCGCGCCAGAGTGCGAAGTCCCTGTGCCACGGTATCCGACCGGCCGGTCCTACATGCCCTTTTACTGCAGGGGCGGCTGTTATCTGCTGAGGTTACGCTCCGGAGCCGGCCGGGCCCTGTGAGCGGACTTCCTCGACCCGGCGGAGGGCGTCCCGCAGCTCGGCAAGCCAGGTGTCGGCATGCTCTCCGGTCAGCCGGACGCACCAGGCAAGCGCGTCGGACCGGCTGCGGGCCACCCCCGCGTCGACCAGGGTGTCGAGCACGCGCCGCTCCGACTGGCGCAGCCTGGTCATCACCGGGACGGACAGGGTGGTGAACATTTCATCGTGGCCGGCGCAGCGCGCCCCCCAGGCGACCTTGCGGCGGAACCGCTGCTCGGCCTCGCGCGCGATCTCGATCCGCTGGTCTCGGGTCTGCTCCCGGAACCGCCTGATCCGGCCCTCGGCCGCGGCCCGGATCGCTTCAGCGACATCCTCCGCGCCTTCCCCGCCCTCGCCGCCGCCCGCGCGGACCGCCTCGGGCGCGGGCAGCGTCCCCACGACGGTGATCTCCTCGCGATCGACGATGACCTCGGCCGGCTCGGTGAACCAGTCATCCGGCAGCCGACCGGTGAACCATCCTTGTATCTCTGTACTCATGTAATCATAATTACATCGCAACGGACCCCGGTCAATCCACCGGCCTGAAGTCACGATGCAAGCTTCCACTTGCTCTCACTTCTGACCACATCTCGCCTTCCTATCGGATTTGACCACTTCCGTGTCCGATTTGCCACAGTTTGGGCGACCAGAAGTGATAGAGAGCTGCAATCGAAGGCGCGGCAGCGCAAATAGACCTGGGTGATGGGGATTGGTTAGACCTGGGTGATGGGGATTGGTGGCCGCGGGGCTAAGCGACGCGGGCGGCCACGGTGGCGGCCTGGGCCGGGTTGACCCTGACGGCGCCGGCGAACTCGGTGCCGAAGTCGGCCGGGACCACCTCGACGTCCATGCCAGCCTCGGGCGCCTGGATCATCCACCCGTTGCCGAGGAAGATGGCGACGTGCGAGATGTAGCTCGGTGCCGTTGGATCGGTGTGGTAAAAGAGCAGGTCACCGGGCTGGAGCTGGCTCACTGGGACGGCGGGGCCTGTCAGTGCCTGGTCGGCCGCGACCCGCGGCATGACCAGGCCGGCCTGGGCGAACGACCACTGCACGAGCCCCGAGCAGTCGAAGGATCTCGGGCCGGCCGCGCCCCAGACGTAGGGCATCCCCCGGCGGCTCATCGCGGCCTTCAGCATGCCCTCGAGCACGGTCGGCGGTGCCGCTGTCTCGTTCGGCTGCCCGGCACCGGCCGTCCCCGCGCTATCGGGCCCGGTGCTGATCAGCGAGACGAGCTGCTCGACGCCTGCTCCCTTGGGAATCAGCCGTCCGGCGGCGGCGAGGGCGGCGGTGAAGTCGGCCGGCGCCACGCTGACCACGATCGCGTTGTCAGCGGGGGCGCCGAGCCTGCGCGCCGTGGCGTCCGACACCACGGCGTTGACCCCGCCGATGCCCAGCGTGCCGAACGCCGCCACCCGGAGCTTCTGCGTGGTCTGCCCGGCCGCGGTGACCCTGCCGCCGAGCGAGATCTTGTCCTGCGTGCCCATCGTGTACGAGATGGCGATGCCGCCGCCTGCCACACCCTGCCAGAGCGCGTTCGACGCACCGGTCGGCCGCGCGGCGAACTCGCGGAACACCGACGGGTCGACGCCGAGGACCGCGGTGGAGGACCCGTTGACGGCCATCCGCACCGCCTCGATGCGCTCGGTGGCGACCACTCCCGGTATCCGGTCGACCGCCTTCGCCAGGCTCGCGCGCAATGAGAAGGGCGCCACGATCAGCAGGTCGGCCTGGAGGGTCCGGCGCAGCGGCGCTACGTGCGGCTGCACCGCCGCCGAGCGGGCGGTCGGGACCGCGAGCAGCTGCGCGCTTGTCCCCATGGCCAGGCCAGGGGCCACCGGGGCGGACCCGGTGGACGGGCGGACCGCGGGCAGGCCGAGTACCGGGGAAGACGCCAGCTGCTTGACCGCGCCGGACGCGCCCGGCTGGCCCGATGGCGCCGCGCTGACCACCGCGACGAGCACGCCGCTGAGCGTGCCGACGGCAGCGAGGGCGGCGACGCCTGCCGACAGCATCTGCCGCCGGCTGCCGCGCCTGAGCGACCGGGCGATTCGACGACTCCCCTCGGTCAGCTGCACACAGCCACTTTGCCGCACCAATCGGCACTCGTCTAGCTTGTCAGCAAAGCTTCACGCAACCCATCCAATGTTGTTACCGGGGCCAGGCAGGTGAAACCGCGGCAGACGTAGGCCGTCGGCGCGCCCGAGACAAGGGGACGGCCGGCCAGCAGCGGAACCTCCTCATTAGCTGAGCCCGCCCCCGAACCGAGGGCGAAGACCGCACCGGGCGGGGCCAGGTGGAGGGCGGCGCGCAGCAGGTCCGCGGTGCGCGGATCGTCAGCGGGGCCGACGATCGCGATCTCGGCCGGGCCGGAAAGCAGCGCCTCGGCGGCCGACAGGCCCATGCCGCCGGCCCGGGGGTAGCGGTCGGCGATCGGCGGCAGCACCCGCAGCGCGGCGATGGCTGCCTCGGTGTACCGGGCCTCCCCGGTCAGCGCTCCGTAGCTGATCAGCGCGTCCGCCGCCGCGAAGGCGCCGGACGGGGTCGCGTTGTCGGTCGGGTCGGCCGGCCGGAAGATCAGCCGCTCGCCGTCGTCGGCGGTGTCGTAGAAGCCGCCGTTCCCGTCGCCGAACGCGGCCAGCACGGTGTCGAGCAGCGCGCCCGCGACCTCCACCCAGCGGTCCCCGCCGGCCACCCCCGCCAGCTTCAGCAACCCGGCCGCTACGCAGGCGTAATCCTCGAGGAGCCCGGCACTCGGCCCGGCGACCCCATCCCGCGAGGTTCTGGCGATCCGGCCAGCCGAATAGTGCAGCGAGACCAGCAGCCGCGCCGCATCCTCAGCGGCGGCGACGAGGTCAGGCCGGGCGAAGAGCACCCCCGCCTCGGCCAGCGCCCCGATCGCCATGCCGTTCCAGGCGGCGACCACCTTGTCATCGCGGGCCGGCCGGGTCCGGCCCGCACGGGCCGTCAGCAGCAGCCCGCGAATCCGGTCAAGTCGCTCCTCGGGCGAAACTCCGGAAATTTCCGGTGAATTCCGATGGCGGAGGTCGGCCTCGAGGCGTGCGGCGCGGAAGGGATCGGGGCCGGCGGGCCCGGGCTGGGAGGAATGAGCGCGCGGACCATCAGGGTGAAGGCCATCAGCGTGGCCGGCGGGGTCGGTGTGGCGCTGCAGGACCGAGGTGCCGTGCTCGAAGGTGCCTGGCTCGGTGACGTCGAACGCGCGGGCCGCGAACGCGCCATCGTCGGTGCCGAGAATCTCGCTGAGCTCGGCCGGGGTCCACACGTAGTACACGCCCTCGGCGCCGTCGCTGTCCGCGTCGAGGGAGGCGGACAGGCCGCCCTCGGCGGTGCGCAGCTCGCGGACGACGAAATCGCAGGTCTCCTCGGCCACCCGGCGGGCCAGGGTGGAACCAGTCAGCCGCCACAGATGCGTGTAGACGCCGATCAGCAGGGCGTTGTCGTAAAGCATCTTCTCGAAGTGCGGCACGGTCCACGTCGCGTCGACGCTGTACCGGGCGAAACCGCCGCCAAGCTGGTCGTACATGCCCCCGCGGGCCATCGCCTCGCAGGTCGCCTCGGCCATCGCCAGCGCCGCCGCGGCGCCGGTGCGCTCGTGGTGGCGGAGCAGGAACTCCAGGGTCATCGAGGGCGGGAACTTCGGCGCCCGCCCGAACCCGGCGTGCTCCTTGTCGAACCCGGTCGCGAGGCCGGCCACCGCGGTCGCCGTTACCTCTTCCAGGCTGAGCTCGCCCGCAGCGCCGCCCAGCCCGGAAAGCGCCGAAGCATTCTCAGCCAGAGCAACCGATATCCGTTCTGACTCACTCTTGATTTTCGCCTTGTTCTTCCGCCAAGCCTCCGCCACCGAGGTAACGAGCTGGGTGAACTGGGCCCGCGGGAAGTACGTGCCGCAGTAGAACGGCTCGCCGTCCGGGGTCATGAACACGGTCATCGGCCAGCCCCCCTGGCCGGTCATCGCCTGCGTGGCCGACATGTACACCGCATCGATGTCCGGGCGCTCCTCCCGGTCCACCTTGATCGCGACAACGCTGTCGTTGACCACGGCGGCGACCGACGGGTCCTCGAACGACTCATGCGCCATCACATGGCACCAGTGGCAGGCGGCGTACCCGACCGAGAGCAGCACCGGCACGTCCCGCCGCCGCGCCTCCGCGAACGCCTCCTCTGACCACGGCCACCAGTCGACCGGGTTGTCGGCATGCTGCAGCAGATAGGGACTTGTCGCTGTCTTCAGCCGATTCATGCTGCCATTCTCCCCGCTCGCACCGCCGATCGCCTAACCCACCGGCTTCACCCCCCCACAACAAAACCACCGCGCTCAACAGTCCGCGCGACGGCATCCGTTTCTATGCGAGGCCGATAGCTTCGATTTCCGTTTCAGAGCCGCGGGTCTACCGGCTCCGATTCGAGGGCGAGGACGGCGAACACGCACTCGTGCACACGCCAGAGCGGCTCGCCGCGGGCGGCCCGGTCGAGCGACTCGAGCCCGAGCGCGTACTCGCGCTGGGCCATCGAGCGCTTGTGGCCGATCCCGCGCTGCCGCAGCCGCTCCAGGTTGGCCGGCTCGGTGTAGTCGGGGCCGTAGATGATGCGCAGGTACTCACGGCCGCGGACCTTGAGGCCCGGCTGGACAAGCCCCTTGCTCCCCCTGGTCAGGTTGGCGGCCGGCTTGACCACCATGCCCTCACCGCCATCGCCGGTCAGCCGCTCCCACCAGCTGACCGCTTCCGCCACCCCGACCGGGTCGGTGGTATCGGCGTACAGGCGGCGGGTGGCAAGGAACGTCCCCTGGTCGGCGGCGACCAGGCGGTCGGCCACGTCGAGGTGCCAAGCGTGCGGCTTGGTTTGGTGCGCGCCGCCCTCCGAGGCGAGCAGCTGGAACGGGGCCAGCCGGATCCCGTCCAGGCCGTCGGTCTCCCACTGGTAGCGCCGGTAGGCGGCGGTGAAGGCGTCCGCGTTGGCCTCCCTTGACCTGGTCCGCGCGAGCAGACCGGACACGTCGAGCCCGCTCGCGGCCGCCTGCTCGAGCACCGACACCGCGGCGGGCAGCGCGGTGCGGGCGGCCGCGCCCACGGCGGCGTACTGGTCGCGCAGCAGCTGCCCGGCCTTGGCCGACCACGGCAGCAGTTCGGCGTCGAACAGCAGCCAGCCGGTGCCAAGCTCGTCGAACAGGCCGGCTGCCTCGGCGGCGGCGCGGATGCGGTCAACCAGGAGCGCGGTCAGCGTCACGTCGAAGAAGGGCCGCCCGGTGCGCGTCCAGACCGCGCCGAGCGCGTCACCGGGCGCGCCGAACCGGGCCCGCGCCGCGTTCAGGTCACGGCAGACCAGCGCGACCGCCCGCGAGCCCATGTGCTTCTCCTCGCACACCACCTCGCTGACTCCCTCGGCCCGGTAGGCGTCGAACGCCTGCTCCGGGTGCTCGAGCAGGTCCGGGCGGGCGGACGTCGCGACCGGGCTCATGGTGGGCGGCAGGTAGAGCAGCCAGCGCGGGTCGATCGCGAACCGGCTCATAACCTCGAGCGCGGCGGCCGCGTTCTCCTCCCGGACGCCGATCCGCCGCAGGTAGGCCGTCTCGATGACGCGGCGTCCGGTCACGTCGCTGATGTCGAGCACCTCGGGCTCACGGTGCGCGGGCCGCGGGGCGCCGCCGGCCGTCGGGTTCACCGGGAACGGCCGGGACGGCTCGTAGTAGACCCGCTCGGCCGGAACGGAGACGATTTCCCTTTCCGGGTAGCGCAGCGCGGTGAGCCTGCCGCCGAAGACGCAGCCGGTGTCGAGGCACAGGGTGTTGTTGACCCACTCAGGCCCGGGGACCGGGGTGTGCCCGTACAGGACCATCGCCTTGCCCCGGTACTCACTGGCCCACGGGTAGCGCACCGGCAGCCCGTATTCGTCGGTCTCGCCGGTCGTCTGCCCGTACAGGCAGAACTCGCGGACCCGGCCCGAGGCACGTCCCTGGTAGCGCTCGATAAGCCCGGCGTGGCACACCACGAGGTTCCCGCCGTCGAGGACGTAGTGGCTGACCAGGCCATCCATGAACCGCTCGGCCTCGGCCCGGAACTCGTCGGGCTCGGCTGCCAGCTGCGCCAGCGACTCGGCCAGGCCGTGGGTGACCTGGACCTTCCGGCCGCGCAGGGCGCGCACCAGCTTGTTCTCGTGGTTGCCGGGCACGCACAGCGCGTCGCCCGCGCCTACCATGCCCATGACCAGCCGGAGCACCCCCGGCGTGTCCGGCCCGCGGTCGACCAGGTCGCCGACGAAGATCGCCCGCCGGTCCGGGTGGCCGGCGCCGGTGGCGCGGCCGGACTCGTCGCGCTTGATCGTGTAGCCGAGCTCGGCCAGCAGGGTCTGGAGCTCGGCGGCGCAGCCGTGGACGTCGCCGATGACGTCGAACGGCCCGGTCTGGTCGCGCAGGTCGTTGAATAGCCGGGTGCGGGTGATCGACGCGGCCGCGATCTCATCTTCGCCGTGCAGGACGTGCACCGTCCTGAAGCCCTCCTTCTGCAGGCCGCGCAGCGACCGCCGCAGGTCGGCGTGCTGACGGCGGATCACGTGGTCGCCGAAGTCACGGTCCGGGCGGCTCGCGTTCCTGGCGCGGCAGACGCTCTCCGGCACGTCGAGCACGATGGCGGCCGGCAGCACGTCGTGCTCGCGGGCCAGCGCCACCAGCGCGCGGCGCGCCTCGAGCTGCACGTTGGTCGCGTCCACGACGGTCAGCCGCCCGGCCGCCAGCCGCTTGCCGACGATGAAGTGGAGCAGCTCGAACGCGTCGGCCGACGCGGACTGGTCGTTCTCGTCGTCGGCGACCAGGCCGCGGCAGAAGTCGGACGAGATCACCTCGGTCGGCTTGAACCGGTGGCGGGCGAACGTCGACTTACCGGAACCGCTGACCCCGATGAGGACGACGAGGCTCAGCTCCGGCACCCCGAGCTCAGTCATGTCGTCACCACCTTGTCGAGCGCGATCTTGTCGAAGACCGCCATCTGGGTCGGCGGGCCTACCTCCGGGTCATCCATTCCGACGGGCAGGAACCGCACCCGGTAGCCCCGGCGGTCCGCCACCGCGCCGGCCCAGTCGCGGAACTGACCGCGGGTCCACTCGAAGCGGTGGTCGCGGTGGCGTGGGGTGCCCGCCGGGAGCGTCTCATAGCGGACGTTGTGCTCGACGTTGGGCGTGGTGACGATGACGGTGGACGGCGCGGCATGCTGGAAGACGACGCGCTCCATGGCCGCCAGCCGGGGCGGGTCGATGTGCTCGATCACCTCCATCAGCACGGCCGCGTCGAGCCCGGCCAGCCGGTCGTCGCGGTAGGTGAGCGAGGACTGGAACATCCGCAGCCGGTCGCGCTGGGGCTCGCTCATCCGGTCGAGCCTGAGCTTGCGCGCGGCGAACTGCAGCGCCCGCGCGGCCACGTCGGTGGCCACCACCTGCTCGATGGCGGGGTCGGCGAGCAGGTCGCGGACCAGCACGCCCTCACCGCAGCCAAAGTCGCCAACCCGCCTGGCGCCGGCCGCGCGGACGGCGGCGAGCACCGCGCCGCGGCGCTGCTCGGACAGCGGCATCGGCTGCTCGGGCTCGGTCACGATCCGCGCGCCTTCCAGGGCGTTGTCCAGGTCTTCCGGCTCGGTGTCGTCCACCTCGGCCAGCCGCGCCAGCGCATCCCTGGTGAGCTCGCGCTTGTGCGCCAGGTAGCGGCGGGTGATCAGCTCCTTCTCCGGGTGGCCCGCCAGCCAGTCGCCGCCCGCACGGACCAGCTTGTCGACCTCGTCGGTGGCGACCCAGTAGTGCTTGCCGTCGTCGAGGACCGGCAGCAGCACGTAGAGGTGGTTCAGCGCGTCGGCCAGCCGCACCGTGCCGGCCAGGTGGATGTCCAGGTAGCGCGACTCGCCCCAGCCCGCGATGGTCGGGTCGAGCGGCACCGCGGTCGCCTCGACCCGCCAGCCAAGCGGCTCGAACACCCGCCGCGCCAGGTCGATCCCGCCCCGGCCGGGCAGCGCCGGGATGTGCAGCTCAAGCGGCAGGGCCGAGTCCGCCAGCTCCTGGTGGCTCGCGCACCGGCCGGTGAGGGCGGTGCGGAACACGTCCTTGATCGCGACGGCGAGCATGCTCGAGGCCGCGTACGGGCGGTCGTTTACGTACTGCCCGAGCGCGAAGCCCTCGCCGGACGGCCCGTGACGGCCGCGTACGAGGCCCACCGGGTCGACCTCGAGCAGCAGCGCCGCCGTCGTCCGCCGCTCCCCGACCTCGGGGTAGAACACGTGCGCCACACCTGCCGACACGTCGAAGGACTGCAACCGGCCGGGATGCTTATGCAGCAGGAATCCCAGGTCGGACGCGGGTTCGGCGGTCGTCGTAATCGTCAGCAGCACAACTCGTCACTCTGTCAGACCCGCCGCCGCCTGTCGCCGCAATTTTCACAAGGCTGGGTTTCATAAGGCTGGGTTTCATAAGGCTGGGCAGGCGCGGCCCGCCGCCTCCGCTAGCGGTCAGGCAGCACCGGTGCCGTCGCGCTGACAGCTGAGCAGGAAGCCGCTGACCGAGATGACCAGCCGGCTCCCGCTCACGGTGGCCTCTGCGTGAACTCCCTTGTCGAAGGCGGAGATCGCGTTGATCGCAAGATTGATGACTTGGTTGGTGCCCGCATAGCCGACGGCCGAGACGATGACGTTGCCGCTCGTCGTAAAACCATCGCCGACCTGACGGTAGGTCCCCTGATGGATGTTGATCGGGTCGTTGCCGGTGAACTGGCCGCCCCGCGAGAACCGCACGTAGACGTCGTCGTGAGCGGGGATCGGCGTCAGCTTTCCGTGGCTGGTGATGGCGGTGACCGACCACTTGTAGCCAGCGAAGCCGGTGTGCTCGGCCGCCGCAGTCGCTTCCCGGTCCGCCGGTTGCCGCGCCGAGGCCGCCGAGGCCGCGGGGCTCGCCGGGGCCGCGGGGCTCGCCGGGGCCGCGGCGGCACAGCCGGCCGCCGCCAGCGCCATCGGCACCGCAACGGCCGCGATGGCCGCCTTGAAAGTCCTTTTCATCAGCCCGCCTCAGTCCGCGCTCTTTTCCCCCCTTGGACGTGACGCGAGCGCGAACGGTTCCCCTCCTACTGCGCCGGAAGTGGCCGGCTGGCGCCGAGGGCGCGGGCGCCCTGGCCGAGCAGGTAGAAGACGGCGCCGCCGATGCCGACGAAGAAGCCAAGCGGCCAGTTGGTCTGGTAGGACAAGGCGATGGAGATCCAGACGGTGGCGAGGGCGATCACGACCGAGAGGACAAGGGCGGCACCCGGGCGGGCGGTGACCGAACGGGCGGCGGCGGGCGGGCCGATCATCAGGCTGAACATCAGCAGGGCACCGACGACGGGGACCGTCATCGAGGTGGCCAGGGCCATCACCAGCAGGAAGTAGATGTCGGCCCGGCGGGTGGAGACGCCGCGGGCCTCCGCCACCTCAGGCAGGGCGCTGGTGAGCATCAGCGGGCGGAAGGCAACCCCGATCGCCACCGCGGAGAGGATGCCAAGGCCGAGGATCGGCAGTATCTCGCCCTGGCTGATGCCGAACACCTCGCCGAACAGCAGCGCGTAGGTCTCCTCCGCGTACTGGCTGCTCACGCTGATGAACAGCGCACCGAGACCGAGCATGAGGACAAGGCCGAGCGCGGTCACCACGTCGTTGCGGGACTTGCGGCCCTGCTGCTCGGAGCCGAGCGCGCCGATGCCGAGGGCGCCGGCGATCGCGAAGACCACCATGCCCCAGATGACGTTGATGCCGAGCAGGCTGGCCCCGGCCGCGCCGGCGAACGCGCCATTGGGGATCGCGTGCGCCGCGAATGTCTGGCCGCGCAGTACCGCGAAGAACCCGACCATGCCCGCGATCACGGCGACGATGGACCCGGCGATCCAGGTGTTCATCATCAGGCTGGAGAACATTCGGCCCCCTCATGCGGGGAGCGCGGCGCGAGCCGCCGTGGCCGCTTCACGTAGGTGAGCAGGTAACCCAGCAGGACGAGGGCGACGACGAAGAAGGAGACCGGCCAGCCGTGGCCGACGGGCGGCCAGTAGTAGGAGTCGTAGGCGAGCACGATGCCGAGCCAGGTCGCCGCGATGCCGGTGAGGGCGGAGGTGGCCATCGCCCAGCCCGGGCTCTTGGTGATGCGCAGCGCGGTCGCGGACGGGCCGATCAGCAGCGCGGTGGACAGCACCGCGCCGATCGCGACGGCCGCCAGCGAGACGGAGACCGCCAGCGCGGCCAGGTAGATGATGCCGACCGTCTTGACGTGCACGCCCCTGGCCCGTGCGAGGTCGGGCGAGATCGAGGTGAGCAGCAGGACCCGGGTGAGCGCGGCGGTCACGACGAGGGCCACAATGCCGGACGCGATCAGCGCGGGCACGGTGTCCGGGCTGATCACGAAGATGGAGCCGAACAGAACAGTGAACGAGGCCCCGGTGGTGGATGTCTGCTCGGTGGCCAGGTAGAGGAAGAGCGCGGCGGCGCCGAGGGCGGCGCCGAGCACCACGCCGGTGGCGACGTCCCGGCCCCGGCGGCGCTGCACGCCGATCCCCTCCATCATCCCGGCGGCCACGATCCCGGCGGCGAGGAAGCCCCAGAACTGGTTGACGCCGATCAGGAACGCGCCCGACCCGCCGGTGGTGGCGACGTCGGCCAGCGCGTGCCCGGCGAAAGACTGGCCGCGGATGACGGTGAAGACCCCGATGACACCCGAGGTGATGGCGACGACGGCCCCGACGAGCAGGGCGGTCCTGACCGGCCCGCTGCCGAACAGCCCCGGTTCGAAGAGGTAATGCATGCGCTACTGCTCTCCCGCGACCACGAGGACCCGGTTCTGCACCCGGACCACGTCCACCTGGTGACCGTAGAGCTTGGTGAGGCCCTCCGAGGTGACGACCTCGTCGGTCGGCCCGCTGGCGGCCCGCCCATTGGCGACGTACACGATCCGGTCCATAACGCCGAGCAGCGGGTTCATGTCATGCGCGGAGAGCAGCACGGCGATCTGCTGCTCACGGGCCAGCCGTCCGAGCACCCCGACGATCTCCTGCTCGCTGCTGATGTCGAGGTTGGCAAGCGGCTCGTCAAGCAGCAGCAGCTTGGGCCGGGAGATCAGGGCGTGCGCGATCAGCACGCGCTGCTGCTCGCCGCCGGAGAGCTCGCCCACCCGCGCATTGGCGTACTTGGCCGCGCCCACGTCGTCCAGCGCCGCCTCGATCAGCTCCCGGCGCTGCCGCGACGGGAACGCGAACCCGAGCCGGTGCCCGTCGAGGCCGAGCGCGACGACATCCCTGGCGCGCAGCGGCATGTCCGGGTCGATGACCAGCTTCTGCGGGACGTAGCCGATGGCGGCCTTGTTCTTGCTGTTCACCGGGTGGCCGTCGATCAGCACTTGGCCGCCGGATGGCTCGATCAGGCCGAGGATGACCCGGAGCAGGGTGGTCTTGCCCGCCCCGTTGGGGCCGATGATCCCGGTGAACTCGCCCTTGCGGAGCGAGAACGACACGTCGCTGAGCACCTGCCGGCCGCCGAGGCGGACGCCTATGTCGTCGAGCGTGAGCAGGTCAGCCGAGGTCGCCCGCGCTCCAGGCGGCGTCGCCTGTGCCGCAGCCAATCGCTGCGCTGCCTCGTTCGTCATGGTGGACCTCATCGGTGCTCATTCATCACAGGTGCTCGGTCGAGATCTTGTCCGTGACCGCCTTCCGCAGATCCCGCACCTCGGTCAGCATCCACGTCTGGTAGTCGTATCCAGGCACCGGCATCGTCTCGTAGACGCCGACCACCGGAATGTCATTCTGAGCAGCCAGCGTAATCAGCGACTGGGTGAGCGGGTCGGTCACCTGCTGGTTGTAAAGGAACACTTTTACCTTATGGCCGGTGAACAGCGCCTTCTGCGAGGCGAGGACCTGCGGTGACGGGTCGACCCCGTTCATGATGTCGGCCTGGAACGTCCACGGCGTCAGGTTGTCCGCTCCGGCCGCCGCCAGCATGTAGTCGGCCACCGGCTCGGTCGTCGCCACCGGGACGCCCGCGTACGCCTGCTTGAAGGCGGCGATGGCGCTGAACCAGGGGGCGAGAGAGGCGGTGAAGGCCTTCGCGTTCGCCTTGAAATAGGCCGCGTGCGCGGGCTGGATGGTGGACAGGTCCGCGGCGATCGCGTCCGCGACCTTCGGCATGGTGGCCGGGTTGTACCACAAGTGGGGATTGGGGGTGGAGTCCGGCAGCCCGAGCAGCTGCTGCACGTCGATCACCTGGCGGCCGCTGCCCGGCACGGCGCTCTCGATGGTGTTCATGAAGGAGTCGTAGCCGACGCCGTTCTGCACCACGAGCTGGGCCGCGCTGACCTCACGGGCGACCGCGGGGCTGGCCTCAAAGGTATGCGGGTCGGTATTGGGGTTGCTCATAACCGCGCTGGCCTGCACGTACTTCCCGCCGACCTGGCCGATGACGTCGGCGTACTCGTTCTCCGCGCCGATCGCGACGATCTTGCCAGCGGCGGACCCGCCGTCGGCCGAGGCGTTCGAGCAGGCCGCGATGCTGGTGGCGGTGACCGCCGCCGCGACCGCGAGCAGCGCTATCCGCGCCATCGGGGACCGCCGCCGTCCGCCGCCGCCCCTGACGGCCCCCTGGCTGACCGCACCACTCCGCATCGCGCGCTCCTCGCTCGTCGCCCTGATTCGCTTGTAATGATAATCGTTTCTATTATCATTAAGCAACTGGAACGCGGAGACCCTGCTGACGCGCGGGTCGCGGTCCATGGTCAGCGAGGGGAAGGCCGGCTAACTTGCAAGATGTGACAGTGGATCAGCCGCGAGGGACCCGGGTGCGCGGGACGAGGCAGGCATCAGCCGTCGCCGGCGCCCTGACCAGCCTTCCCGGGTTCCGCAGCGCGCAGGAAATCCACGCCGAACTCCGCCGCCAGGGCGAGACCGTCGGCCTCACCACCGTCTACCGCCACCTCCAGGTGCTCAGCGAGCAGGGCGTCATCGACTCGATCCGCGATCCGTCGGGCGAGGCCCTGTACCGGCAGTGCGGCTCCACCGGCCACCACCACCATCTGACCTGCCGGGTCTGCGGCCGCAGCGTCGAGGTAGAGGGCCGCGTCGTCGAGCAGTGGGCGGAGAAGGTCGCCGCTGAGGCCGGCTTCACCTCGGTCAACCACACGGTCGAGCTCTTCGGCCTCTGCCCGGACCACTCCGACGCGGAAAACCGCGTCTTAGGTAAACCAGGTCGGCGGCCAGCGCATCAGTTAAGTGACGTGGCGGCGCCGCGCGCCACCACCGGCTCGATTCCGTTCGCTTGCGCTGATACCTGGGGAAGCATATGCGAGTGTCAATAAGGCCAGGCCGAAGCCGGATACTCGCGGTTGCCGCGAGCGTCCTGCTCTCCGGCGCAGCGCTCGCAGCGGCAACCGCGCCCGCCCAGGCCGCGGTCCCGCCCACGCCGCCGAACGTGATCACGGTGACCCCGTCCGTGGCGACAGAGACCGCCCCCTACGACGTCCCGTTCAAGGTCCCGGTCGCGGTGGCGGAAACCGACGCCACCGCGCAGCTGACCATCACCCTGACCGAGAACCCGCCGCTGCCGGCGGCCGACACGGTGACGGTTGCCCCGGCGACGCCAGCTCCGGCCGCTACAACCACCGTCGACGTCACCGGCACGCTGCCGGCCGCCTACACCGGAGTCGTCACCGTGTCAGCGACCGACGGGATGAACATCGGCGAGAACACGTTCGGCCTGACGGCCAAGAACACCGTCTCCATCACCGGAATCAAAGACCAGGCGGACCCGCCCGGCACCGCGATCACTCCCCTGCCGGTGGTGGCCGCCGACAGCGACACCGTCACCCCGCCCACGGCGAGCAACACGCTCGCCTACACGGCCACGGGGCTCACCGCGGCCGGCCTCGCCATCAACGCGGACACCGGGCTCATCACCGGCACGCCGCCCAAGGACGGCACGTTCCCGGTCACGGTGACCGCGACCGACGGGACCGGCGCGACGGGCACGGCGGCGTTCACCTGGACCGTCGGGCCGGTGGAGAAGATCGTCGTGACCGCCCCGGCCAAGACGCAGGTGTACACGGGCGTCGCCGTCGGCATCAAGCCCAAGGCGACCGACAGCACCGCCAAGGCGGTGCTGACGTGGGCCGCCGCCGGTCTCCCGCCGGGCCTGAGCATCAGCAAGAGCACCGGGGCGATCACCGGCCGGCCCGCGAAGGCCGGGAAGTACAACGCCGTGAAGCTGTCCGCCACTGATGCGGCGACTAAGGCGGCCGGCACCCTCACGGTCGCGATCGTCGTCTCCTACCCGTTCGACATCCTGAACCTGGACCCCGGAGCCAAGTCGACGACAGTCGGCCATGGCCTGGACATAAGGTTCGGCGACGTCATCGTGCTGAAGGGCATCAAGGTCACGTCGCTGTCGGCCAAGAACCTTCCGGCCGGGATGGGCTTGGCGGCCAAGCCGGCCATGCTCTACGGCTGGCCCACCAAAGCGGGCACCTACGGCGTGGTCATCAACGGCACCGGCACCTCCGGCGCCACCTCCACGACGACGTTCAAGCTGGTCGTGAAGGCAGCGCCGGACAGTGGCGCGACCGGGCAGGTCGCCCTCGCGCGCGGCGGCAAGTGCCTGCTCGACCCGGGCGGCCATACGGCGAACGGCACGAAGGCCGAGATCTCCAATTGCGTGTCCGGCTCAACCGAGAAGTGGACCGTCGCTTCCGACGCCACCCTCCGCGTCAACGGCCGCTGCCTCGACATCAGCGGGTCCGGCGGTTCCTCGGGCCGGGTGGCGGAACTATGGAGCTGCAACGGCAGCACCCGCGAGCAATGGACGCAGGGTACCGACGGCGAACTCGTCAACCGGGCGTCCGGCGTCTGCCTGACCGACCCGAGCACCAGGAACGGGACCGCGGTGCAGACGGGCGCTTGCCACGCCAAGTCCTCCGGTCAGTGGGCGCTGCCCGCCCAGCCGATTCTCGCCTCGCTCGGCGGCTCGTGCGCGGACGACCCGCACGGCGTGGGATCCAACGGCACCGTCGTCGACATGTTCTGGTGCAACGGCACTCGCGGCCAGGCGTGGGTCTTTGAGCCGAATGGCAGGATCAGGATCAGCCAGTACTCCAACGTGTGCCTGACTGTGCACAAGTCGCAGCCGGTGTTGTGGGTATGCGGCGCAGCCAGCGGGCAGGCGTGGTCGGTCAACCGCATCGGCAGCCTGGGCAGTGAGCTCACGGCGGGCGGCGTCTGCCTGGCCACCAAGAGCCTGACCGCGGCGAATGCCGCCAAGCTGACCGTAACCAAGTGCGCGGCAGGCAACCCACTCGACCTCTGGCACATCGGGTAAGAACCCGGGTAACAAGAAACGGTACCTGACCGCTTAACGACGGATAGCGGACAAGCAGCCCGGCGTGTGCTCCTCATCCCTCCGGGGAGCACGACTTGGGGGGATCAGGGGACGCTCATGCGCGCGCTAGTGAGACTACGTCGAATCCCGTTTCCAATTATTTTCGTATGCGCCTTGGTCTGCGTGTGGGCACTGGTGGCGACGGCCGCCTACGCGTACGTGTAGGAGCCATCGCCCAAAAGAGAAACGGCCGGGCGGCCCGCACTGGGCCGCCCGGCCGTCTCCACTTACCGAACCGAACCTCCGGCCTCAGCCGGATGTGCGCCGGACTTACGCGGCGGCGGTGGCCGCCGCGCTGTCCGCGGCGACCTCGGTCACCGCTGACGCGGGCTCGAGAGCCAGCGCCAGCACGTCCCGCACGTCGCTCATCGGGTGCACGGAGAGCTTCTCAAGCACCTCGGCGGGCACGTCGTCCAGGTCGGGCTCGTTCCGCTGCGGGATCAGCACCGTGGTGATGCCCGCCCGGTGCGCGGCCAGCAGCTTCTGCTTCACGCCGCCGATCGGGAGCACCCGCCCGGTGAGGGAGACCTCGCCGGTCATCGCCACGTCCGAGCGGACCGGCCGCCCGGAGAGCAGCGACGCGAGCGCCGTCGTCATGGTGACGCCGGCCGACGGGCCGTCCTTGGGCACCGCGCCGGCCGGCACGTGGACGTGCACGCCGCGGTCCTTCAGGTCGGTCACCGGAAGCTCAAGCTCAGCACCGTGCGAACGCAGGTAGGAGAGCGCGATCTGCGCCGACTCCTTCATCACGTCGCCGAGCTGGCCGGTGAGCGTGACGCCGGTGCCGCCGGTCTCCTTGTCGGCCAGCGACGCCTCGATGTAGAGGACGTCACCGCCCGCACCGGTCACCGCCAGGCCGGTGGCGACACCGGGCACCGCCGTCCGCCGGTCACTCGAGGTGAGCCTGGTCTCCGGGGTGAACCGGGGCCTGCCCAGGTAGTCGCGGAGATTGTCCACGCCCACCGTGACCGGGATCGCGCCTGGCTCGAGCGCCTCCTTGGCCGCGACCTTCCGCAGCACCCGGGCGATCGACCGCTCGAGCGAACGGACGCCCGCCTCGCGGGTGTACTCGGCGGCGATCAGCCGGAGCGCGTCCTCGTTGAGCGTCACCTCGTCGGCCGACAGGCCGGCCTTGCCGAGCTGCCGGGACAGCAGGTGGTCACGGGCGATGGCGACCTTCTCGTCCTCGGTGTAGCCGTCGAGCGTGACCAGCTCCATCCGGTCGAGCAGCGGCCCGGGGATCGAGTCGAGCACGTTCGCCGTGGCCAGGAAGACCACGTCGGACAGGTCGAG
>JBEKEK010000074.1:0-36748 GCA_050013875.1 Trebonia sp.
GGGCGGGATAGGCCGAGCTGCTCGGCGAGCTGGATCTCGTTCTCCAACTGAGCGCCCGGCGCAAGATCGCCGGACTCTATCGCGCGTTCCAGCTGCTGGGCTACCTGGAAGTACAGCGGCACTGGGCTGGTCCGGTCGACCGGGAAGGAGCCCACAGACGGAGGCACGGGTCACCACACCCTTACATATGTCCATGATAGTCCTCATGTAAGGACGTACTCTCCATCTTACGCCATGATGTCCGGCCGGCATCCCCATCTATACAACTAGGCTTAGAAAGACTTTAGGTAGTTATGTCAGGACAAAGTATTGACATGACTGTTCATACAGAGGTTACATAGCCGTCATGGCAGGGCAGGTGGCCGGCACGCGCCGCCCGTCTGGCCAGCCGGATCGATTTACCTGGGACAACGGCGTGCGGGCACCCCAGGTGCCCGCAGGAGGGGATGCGAATCATGGCTGGTTCCATAAGACGAGGGAGGCCGCGATCATGGCGGCGGCACGCCAAGGTCGCGGCAGCGGTCCTGGTCGCCGGAGCGGCGCTGACGGCGTGCTCGAAGAGCGCCGCCACGAGCGCCGGCACCGCCGCGACCACCGGCGACAGCTCGGCCAGCGGCGGCGGTTCGGTCGTGTCCGGCGGCGTCAGCCTGGCGGGCAAGAAGGTCCTGCTGGACATCTACGACGCGCAAGGCAACACCTTCTTCCAGCCCGCCGTGGAGGGGGCAACGGCCGCCGCCGCGGCGTTCGGGCTCAAGCTTCAGATCGAGTACGCGAACGACGACGACACGACCGCGATCAGCCAGATCAAGACGGCAATCGCCAGCGGCTACGCGGGCATCGCGGCCAAGCTTCCCGACACCGGCGTGGCGAACGTGGCCTGCACGGCGAAGGCCGCCGGCATCCCAATCGTGGCATTCAACGTCGACGCGGCAACTGGCGCCGCGGCACAGTGCGTCGGGTCCTTTGTCGGGCAGAGCTTCGTCTCCGCGGGCCAGCTCATCGCGGGCTACATGGTGGGCAAGGGCCTCATCAAGCGCGGCGACCAGGTGCTGTGCCCGGTCGAGTCGCCCAACGAGGAGTACGCGGTGGCCCGCAAGCAGGGCGTAGAGGACGTGCTTGCCCCGCTTGGCATCCAGTGCGCGGAGATTGGAACGGGGGACGACCTCGCCCCGGCGAAGGCGGACATGGTCCAGTACCTGCTCGGGCACCACTCGACCGCGGCCATCATCGCCCTCGGCGGCACCCCGCTCGCGGAGGCGGCCGCCGCGATTAAGGCGGCCGGGCTGACCATCCCGATCGCCGGCTTCGACCTGTCGTTCCCGTCGATCGTCACCGGGATCCAGAACGGTTCCATCGTCGCCTCGGTTAACCAGGAACCCTACGCGCAGGGCTTCTACGCGATCGAGGAACTCGCGCTGCAGATCAAGTTCGGCATCCCGCCGTCGAACATCGATACGAGCGACAACGCCCTGATCACCAAGGCGAATGTGGGCTCGTTCGCGTCCCTTGTCCCGAACTACCAGTAGCAACATCAACGATGGAGACCTCGTGAGCGACCAGGCACGCCACGCAGACATCAAGGCAGAGGCGACGCCGCTTGGCGCGGGGATGATCCAGGTCGACGACGGCGACGACCGGGCGGCGACAGCGCCGCCCGGCCTCGCCGGCCGGCTATGGCGGACTGACCCGGGCAGGCGGTACCGGCTGCAGCAGTCCGGCGCCGACATCTTCGTCCTGTTCATCGTCCTCCAGATCGCCAGCGTCATCTACGCGGTCTTCAGGCCCAATTCCTTCGCCTTCCTCACCAGCGCGAACCTCCTGGTCGCGTTCCAGACGATCCCGTTGCTCGGCATCGTGGCGCTCGGCGTCGGCCTGCTCATGATCGCCGGCGAGTTCGACCTGTCCGTTGGCGCGAATTACATCTTCAGCAGCATGGTGATGGCACAGCTCAGCTACAACGACGGCATGTCGGTGTGGCTTGCCGCGCTTATCGGGCTGGCCTGCGGCCTCGGCATCGGGCTGCTCAACGGGGTCATCACGCTCTATCTCAAGATCCCCTCGTTCATCGCCACGCTTGGCACGATGGGCATCTGGGAGGCGGCCGTCCTGTTCGTGCACGGGGCTACCGCGCAGAACTTCGCTCCGGTCGGCATTTTCACGGGCCTTACCAACGGCGGCTTCGGTGTCCTGCCCGCGGCGATGATCTGGTTCGCCGTGCTGTCGGTCGCCGGCTGGGCGTTTCTCCAGCGGCACCGCATCGGGAATCACCTCTTCGCCATCGGCGGCGACAAGCAGGCGGCGATCGCGGCCGGGGTGCCGCTGAGGAAGGTCAAGCTGATGGCGTTCGGCCTGACGGGCCTACTGGCCGCGCTGGCCGGGATCATCGCCGCGGCGCAGGTCGGTGATATCTCGCCGACCTCCGACTCGACGCTGCCACTGCAGGCGATCGCGGCGTGCGTCATCGGCGGCGCGCTGCTAGCCGGCGGGAGGGGCACCATCCTGGGGATCTTCCTTGGATCGTGCCTCATCTACTGGATCCAGGACGTCCTGCTGCTCCTCGGCGCGCCCGGCTACTACCTGACGGCCTTCGTGGGCGCGCTCATCATCGCCGCCGCGGTGGTCTATCAGAACCTGCAAGCCAGGCGGGCCTGAGTGGCGCCACCGGGGAAGGAGTACGAAGTGGACAACAACGGAGCCAAGTCGCCGGGCGCGCTCGCGGCTTCGGTCAGCGGCGAGGACAGGCAGGCCGCGGCGGCGCCGCTGCTTGAACTGCGCGGCATTAGCAAGACCTACGGCCGGGCCAGCGCGCTGAACGACGTGTCGTTTCACGTCGGCCGGGGAGAGATTCTCGGCCTGCTCGGTGACAACGGCGCCGGGAAATCGACCCTCGTCAAGACGATGTCCGGAGTGGTGCAGCCCGACTCGGGCAGTATCTTGTGGGACGGCGAGCCGGTGCGGCTGCGCAGCAGGCAGGACTCGGCTGATGTGGGAATCGAGGTCATCTACCAGGACGCGGGGCTTGTCAATTCGCTGAGCATCGCCAGGAACATCTTCCTCGGACGGGAGCCGTGCTGGCCGGGCGGGTTCATGCGACTGCGCCACATGCGCAGGACCGCCGCGCGGGTCCTCGACGAGATCGTCGCGATCCGCGGCATCGACAGCCCGGACAAGCTTGTCGGCAGTCTGTCCGGCGGGCAGAAGCAGGCCGTGGCCATCGCCAGGGCCGTTCACTTCAACCGTAGTCTGCTCGTGCTCGACGAGCCTACGAGCGCGCTGGCCACCCGGGCCACCCAGGCGTTGTTCGAGTACCTGCGGGCGCTGCGGTCACAGGGATTGTCCAGCGTGCTCGTGACCCATGACCTTTTCGACGCGTACCGCATCTGTGACCGGTTCATCGTCATGTCGCACGGCGAGATAGCGCTGGAAGCCACCAGGGAGAAGACCTCGATCGAGGAGCTCATCCAGACGGTCAGCCTGTCGTGAGCCCCTATGAGGTGCTCACCATGGGCCGGGTGGGCGTGGACCTATACCCGCTGCAGACGGGGGTCGGGCTGCGGGATGTGTCCACGTTCGGTAAATACCTCGGCGGCAGCGCCACCAATGTGGCGGTGGCCGCGGCCCGGCTCGGGCACAGGTCCGCGGTGATCACCCGCACCGGCGAAGACCCGTTCGGCGAGTTCGTCCACCAGGCGCTGCGCGGGTACGGAGTGGACGACCAGTTCGTGACCGCGGTGCCCGGACTGCCCACGCCCGTGACGTTCTGCGAGATCTTCCCGCCCGACAACTTCCCGATTTACTTCTACCGCTACCCGAAGGCACCCGACCTGGAGATCGATGCTAGCGAACTCGACTACGACGCGATCAAGGCGGCGCACGTCTACTGGGTCACCGTCACGGGCCTGTCCGCCGAGCCAAGCCGCTCGGCGACGCTCGCGGCGCTTGAGGCACGCGGGAAGGCCGGCGTGACCGTTCTTGACCTGGACTACCGGCCCACGTTCTGGCCATCGCGCGAAGAGGCGCGCCGCTGGGTGCAGGCGGCGCTGCCTTACGCTACCGTCGCGGTCGGCAACCTGGACGAGTGCGACACCGCGGTGGGCGAGCGCGCACCGGTCCGTGCGGCCAAGGCGCTGCGCGACCACGGGGTGGATCTGGCCATCGTCAAGCAGGGGCCGGCCGGCGTGCTCGCCGATGACGGCGAGGGAATCACGGAGGCGCCGCCGGTCCAGGTCCCGGTGGTGAACGGCATCGGCGCCGGAGACGCGTTCGGCGGGGCATTGTGCCACGGCCTGCTCGCGGAGTGGGGCACCGCGCGCACGATCCGGTACGCCAACGCAGCCGGGGCCATCGTGGCATCCCGGCTCGCCTGCTCCGACGCCATGCCCACCACGGACGAGATCGACGATCTCCTCGGGAGCCTCGACAATGCTCACTGACCAGCTCGCCGAGATCATCCACACCAGGATCCACCGCCCGGAAGCGATCGCAGAAGCCGCGGCGCGGCGCGCGCGGCCGGCCTCCCTGATCGGCCCCGGCGGACGCCTGGTGCTCGTCGCGGCCGACCACCCCGCCCGCGGCGCGCTCCGGGCCGGAAGCGAGCGGCTGGCCATGGCGGACCGGGCACGGCTCCTTGAGCGGCTGTGCACGGCACTGTCGCGGCCGGGCGTGCACGGCGTCCTCGGTACCGCCGACGTGCTTGAGGACCTGCTGCTGCTCGGGATGCTTGACGGCAAGGTCGTGATCGGCTCGATGAACAGGGGCGGCCTGGCCGGCACGGTCTTCGAGATGGACGACAGGTTCACCGGCTACGACGCGGCCACGATCGAGCGGATGGGATTCGACGGCGGCAAGATGCTGCTGCGGATCGACCCGGACGATCCGGCGACCGCTGCCACCATCCACGCCTGTGCGCAGGCGGTAAGCGAACTGGCCGGCCGCCGGATAATGGCCATGGTCGAGCCGTTCATCAGCCACCGGGTGGACGGGAGAGTCCGCAATGACCTGTCACCCGAGGCCATGATCCGGGCCGTCACGGTAGCCGCGGGGCTCGGCGCCACGTCCGCCTATACCTGGCTCAAGCTCCCGGTCGTGGCAGACATGGAACGGGTCGTCGGTGCCTCGACGCTGCCGGTGCTGTTGCTGGGCGGCGAAGTGCCCGACGATCCCGAGCAGGCGTTCGATGGGTGGCGGAAGGCGCTCCAGCTACCGAACGTAAAGGGGATCGTGGCCGGCCGGTCGCTGCTCTACCCGGCCGACGGCGACGTGGCCGGCGCGGTGGACAGCGCGGTTAACGCGGCGTCCCTGGCGGCTGCGTCCCTGGCACCCGTGACGGAGCAATCGTGAGCGCCAGCGCGGACAGCCTTCCGGTCGTCCCGCACTGGATAGGCGGCGCGGAGTACGTCCAGGCGGGCGGGCGCACGGCGCCGGTGTTCGATCCGGCGCGCGGCGTCGTGACCAAGCGGGTCGCGCTAGCGAACCGGACAGTGGTCGACGCGGCGGTGGCGACCGCGACGGCCGCGTTCCCCGCCTGGAGCGGCCTGTCCCTGGCCAGGCGGCAGGCTGTCCTGTTCAAGTTCCGTGAACTGCTTGACGCCCGCAAGGGTGAGCTGGCGGAGATCATCACCAGCGAGCACGGCAAGGTGCTGTCGGACGCGCTCGGGGAGATCAGCCGCGGCCAGGAGGTCGTCGAGTTCGCCACCGGCCTCGCCCACCACCTGAAGGGCGAATTCTCCGATCAGGTCTCGACCGGGGTCGATGTCTACTCGATTCGGCAGCCGCTCGGGGTGACGGCGGTCATCAGCCCGTTCAACTTCCCGGTGATGGTGCCCGCCTGGTTTTTCCCGATCGCTATCGCGGCGGGCAACACCGTCGTGCTCAAGCCGAGCGAGAAGGATCCGTCCGCCGCGATCTGGCTGGCCAGGTTGTGGCGGCAGGCCGGCCTGCCGAACGGCGTGTTCACCGTGCTGAACGGCGACAAGGAGGCCGTCGACGGGCTGCTGACCCACCCGGATGTCCGGTCGGTGTCGTTCGTCGGGTCCACCCCGGTCGCCCGGTACGTGCACGAGACCGGGACGGCGCACGGCAAGCGCGTCCAGGCTCTCGGCGGGGCGAAGAACCACATGCTCGTGCTGCCGGACGCGGATCTGGACCTGACGGCGGATTCCGCGGTCAGCGCCGGGTTCGGATCCGCGGGGGAGCGGTGCATGGCCATCTCGGTCGTCGTCGCGGTGGCGCCTGTCGCGGACGCTCTGATCGGCAAGATCAGCGAGCGCATGGCTACCCTGAAGATCGGCGACGGACGGCGGAACTGCGACATGGGACCGCTGGTGACCCGGGAGCACCGGGACAAGGTCGCCTCGTACATAGACGTTGCGAAGGCGGACGGCGCCGTCGTCGTCATCGATGGGCGCGGGGTAGCGGTGGACGGGGATCCGAACGGCTTCTGGCTCGGCCCGACGCTGCTCGACGACGTCCCGGTCACCTCCCGTGCCTACACCGAGGAGATCTTCGGGCCGGTGCTGTCCGTGGTGCGGGTGACCAGCGCCGACGAAGGGATCGCGCTGATCAACTCGGGAGCGTTCGGCAACGGCACCGCCATCTTCACCAGGGACGGCGGAGCGGCGCGCCGGTTCACCAGGCAGGTCCAGGTCGGCATGATCGGCATCAACGTGCCCATCCCGGTGCCGGTCGCCACGTTCTCGTTCGGCGGCTGGAAGGATTCCCTGTTCGGCGATGTGAAGGCCCACGGCGCCGAGGGGGTGCGGTTCTTCACGCAGCTCAAGGCGATCACCTCCCGATGGCCCGATCCCGGCCAGGACCAGTCCGGCGCGCTCAGCCTGGGCTTCCCGGAGAACGAATGACGGACGACCACGGCATCACGGCGGCGCACAACGAGTGGTTCTTCCCGCGCGGCGGCCTGGGCCGCGACGGCTGGGAATCCGTGGTCGATGAGCGCATTCCGGGGTGGCGGCACGCCGGCCTGCGGGTGGCCGACCTGGACACCGGTGACCTCACGTTGCCCGCGGACCCGGCGGAGCGGCTGATCGTCCCGTTGAGCGGCTCGTTCCGGGTCTGTCACGAGGGAACCGTGACGGTGCTTGACGGCCGGGCATCGGTATTCGACGGCCCCGCCGACGTGCTCTACCTCGGCACAGGGACCGCGGCCTCGATCGGCGGCCGCGGTCGCGTCGCGGTGGCCGAGGCGCCGACTGCGGCCCGGTTCCCCAGCCGCCGCATCCGGCGCGGCGAGGTCCCGGTGGAGATCCGGGGCGCGGGGCGCGACACCCGGCAGGTGCACAACTTCGGCACCCCGGAGACGCTGGACGCCGGGTCGTTCATCGTATGCGAGGTGATCACCCCGGCCGGGAACTGGTCGTCGCATCCGGCGCACAAGCACGACGAGCACGTGCCGGGGCGCGAGTCGCGGCTGGCCGAGATTTACTACTTCGAGGCCGCGCTGGCCCAGGGCCTGGACGGGGACCCGGACGGGGGCCCGACGGACGCGTTCGGCCTGTTCGCCTCGTACTCCTCCCCGGCCGGGCGGATCGACACGAACGCCATCGTGCGCACCGGGGACATCGCCCTCGTCCCGTACGGGTACCACGGCCCCGCGGTGGCCGCGCCGGAGTACGACCTCTATTACCTGAACGTGATGGCGGGCCCCAGCCCGCAGCGGGCCTGGCAGGTCACGGACGATCCCGCGCAGGCCTGGATCCGCGCCCGCTGGGACGGCGAGCCGACCGACCCGCGGCTGCCCTACCGGCGCGACGAGCGCTACCGGCATGAAGGCGAGGAGGCATCCGGGTGACCACGCGGAGAATGACCGTCGGGCAGGCGCTCGCAGAGTTTCTCGCGCACCAGTGGACGGTCGACGGCGACATCCGGGAGCGCACCATCCCGGCGACCCTCGGCATCTTCGGGCACGGCAACGTCGCCGGCGTCGGCCAGGCGCTGAAACAGCTCAACGTCCGGCAGCCCATGCTGCTGCCTTATCACCAGGCCCGCAACGAGCAGGCGATGGTGCACCAGGCGGTCGGCTACGCGCGCGTCCGCCGGCGGCGGGCGACACTCGCCTGCACAGCGTCGGTGGGTCCTGGCGCGGCGAACATGCTCACCGGCGCGGCGCTGGCAACGGCCAACCGGCTGCCCGCCCTGCTGCTGCCCAGTGACACCTTCGCCACCCGGGTGGCCGATCCGGTTCTGCAACAGCTGGAGCACCCGCATGACCCGGGCCTGCAGGTGACGGACGCCTTCCGGCCGCTGTCGCGCTTCTTCGACCGGGTGCAGCGCCCCGAGCAGCTGTACTCGGTCGCTCTCGCGGCCATCCGGGTGCTTCTCGACCCGGCCGAGACCGGCGCGGTCACGATCGCGCTGCCGGAGGACGTCCAGGCGGAGGCGGCCGACGTTCCCGCCGAGTTCCTGGCGGACCGGGAGTGGCACATTCGACGCCCGCCGCCTGAGCGCGGTCAGGCCGAGCGCGCGGCCGCCGCGATCCGCGCGTCGAAGGCGCCGCTCATCGTGGCGGGCGGCGGCGTGATCTACTCCGGCGCCGAGGACGCGCTGCGCCGCTTCGCGGAGTCCACCGGCATCCCGGTCGGCACCAGCCAGGCCGGCGGCGGCTCGCTCGCCTGGGACCACCCGCAGTACCTCGGGGGCGTGGGCGCGACCGGCACGACCGCGGCGAACCGGCTGGCCGCCGAGGCGGACCTGGTGATCGGGATCGGCACCAGGTACAGCGACTTCACCACCGCCAGCCGCACCGCGTTCCAGAACCCGCGGGTGACCTTCGTCAACATCAACATCACGCCCCTCGACGCGTATAAGCACGGCACCCAGCTGCCGGTGGTCGCGGACGCCCGCGAGACGCTGCTCGCCCTGGCGGGCCTGCTTGCCAGGTACCGCGTGCCGGCCGGGCACGCGGAGCTCTCGCGACGGGAGAAGGCCGCGTGGGATGCCGTGGTCGATGCCGCCGTCAGGCCGACCGGGGCTGACCTGCCCGGCCAGCCGGAGATCATCGGGGCCGTCCAGGCGGCCTCGGGACCGCGCGATGTCGTCGTCCAGGCCGCGGGCTCGCTGCCGGGCGACCTGCACAAGCTATGGCGGGTGCGGGACCCGCTCGGCTATCACGTCGAGTACGCGTTCTCCACCATGGGGTACGAGATCGCGGGCGGCCTTGGCGTCAAGCGCGGCCTTGCGGCCGCCGGTGACGACCGCGACGTGATCGTGCTCGTCGGCGACGGCTCTTACCTCATGCTCCACTCCGAGCTGGCCACCATCGTCGCCGAGCGGATCAAGATCATCATCGTGCTCATCGACAACCACGGCTTCGCCTCGATCGGCCAGCTGTCGCAGACCGTCGGATCAGAGCGCTTCGGCACCCAGTACCGGTATATGGACCCACTGCGGCTCACCTTCGACACCGGTGACCCTCTCCCGGTCGACCTGGCCGCGAACGCGCGCAGCTACGGCATCGACGTGACCGAGATCCGCCCGGGCCCGGGAGCGCTGCGCGAACTGTCCGCCGCCGTCACCGCGGCCAAGGCGAGCAGCACGGCCACGGTGATCCACATCACCAGCGACCCCCTCGTCGCCGCGCCTGACGGCGAGGGATGGTGGGACGTGCCCGTCGCCGCGGTCGCCGAGCTTGAGAGCACCAGGAGAGCCCGCGCCGAATACCTCGAGCAGCGAAAGCGCCAGCGCCCGCTGCTCGGCTGACCACGCAGGAGCGGATCGCCAGCCAAGACGCCCGGACAAGAAAAGAGGACCACTATGACCAGCACCGTCACCAGCCCCGGCCGGGCTCCGGCACCCGCCCGGGGCCTGCGGATCGGCACCGCTCCCGACTCGTGGGGCGTGTGGTTCCCCGACCATCCCCGCCAAGTCCCCTGGCAGCGGTTCCTGGACGAGGTCCAGGCCGCCGGTTACCACTGGATCGAACTCGGCCCCTACGGCTACCTGCCCACCGACCCGCACCGGCTGCGGGACGAGCTGGGCAAGCGCGACCTGGAGCTGTCGGCCGGGACCGTGTTCACCGGGTTCCACAAGGGATCGGGCCAGTGGCAGCGCGCCTGGGATCAGGCCGTCCAGGTCGCCGGGCTTGTGCACGAACTCGGCGCCAGGCACATCGTCGTCATCCCCGACCTGTGGCGCAGCGACGCCACCGGGGAGACGCTCGAAGCGCGCACCCTGACCACGGAGCAGTGGCAACGCCTGGCCGCGGGGCACGACCGGCTCGGGCAGGCGCTGCTTGAACGGTACGGGGTGCACCAGCAGTTCCACTCGCACGCCGACAGTCATGTCGGCACCACTGGCGAGGTCGAGAGGCTCCTGGAGCTGACCGACCCGTCGTACACGAACCTGTGCCTGGACACCGGCCACTTCGCCTACTACGGCGGCGACAACCTCCGCCTGATCGACAAGCACCCGGACCGCATCGGCTACCTGCACCTGAAGCAGATCGACCCCGAGCTGATCTGGGAGGTGCTCAAGAACGATGCCGCGTTCGCCGACGCCGCGGCCGACATCATGGTCGAGCCTCCGCGCGGGATACCCGAGCTCGCCCCGATCATCGAGGCCGTGGCGTCGATCGACCCGGACATCTTCGCCATCGTCGAGCAGGACATGCCAGGCTGCGAGCTGGACCGGCCGTTCCCGGTAGCCCGCCGGACGCGGGAGCACATCTTCAGCTGCACCCATCTAGCCAGGCTGCGCTGACCAGCCGGATGCCGACGGACCTGGCAGGCTGCGGCGGCTACGAGAACTGAGCAGACATGCGGACCAGGAGAACGGGAGAGCAACACGGATGAATACCACAAGCGACCTGCGGGTCGGCGTCGTCGGCGCCGGCATGATGGGAACAGACCACGTTTCCCGGCTCAATCACCGGACCGTCGGAGCGGTCGTCTCGGCGATCATAGAGCCTGATCCGCGGCGTGCGGCGGCCGCCGCCCAGGCCGCCCCCGGCGCGCGATCGTTCCCCCGCGTCGAGGACGCGCTCGACGCTGGCGCGGTCGACGCGGTGCTGATCGCCGTCCCCGGTCAGCTGCACGAGCAAATCCTGTTGCCCGTCCTGGACGCCGGGCTGCCGGTGCTGTGCGAGAAGCCGCTAACCCCGGATCCCGAGTCGTCCTGGCGGATCCTGGAGGCGGAGCAGAAGCAGCCCCGCCCGCTCATCCAGGTCGGCTTCATGCGTCGCTTCGATGCCCAGTACCGGGAACTGCGCGAGCTGATCATCTCCGGCGCCGTGGGGCAGCTGCTGATGCTGCGCTGCGTGCACCGCAACCCCGAGGTCCCGGACAGCTACACCCAGGAGATGCTCATCACGGACTCCGCCGTGCATGAACTCGACATCGTCGGCTGGCTCGCGGACGCCGCCATCTCGCGCCTTGAGGTTCGCCACGCCCGTCGCAACACACGGAGCCCGGCCCACCTGGACGAGCCGATCCTGGTGCTCGCTGAGCTGGACAACGGCGTGCTGGCCGACATCGAGATGAACGTGAGCATTCAGTTCGGGTACCAGGTCGGCACCGAGGCCGTCTTCGAGGCCGGCGTCGCCCGCATCGGTCAGCCCGCCGGACTCCAGCTCTGGCATGACGGCCGATTCCAGGTCGCCGACCACCAGGGCTTCGCGACCCGCTTCCGGCAGGCATTCGACACCGAGGTTCAGGCCTGGGTCGACGCCGCCCGCCAGGGCGGCATCGGCGGCCCGTCCGCCTGGGACGGCTACCTGGCGGCCGCCGCCTGCGCCGCCGGCGTGCGGGCCCTGGGTACCCCCGGGCCGGTGACGGTCGAGCTGGCCGCCAAGCCCGCGTTCTACGCGGGACCCGGCAGGCCGGCAGGCAGGGAGAGCTGAGATGGCGAAGATCGCGCTTGACCCCACCCCGTTTCACGCCACCCACGGCCTGCTGGACTTCCCTGACGTCGCGGCGAGGCTCGGCTACCCGTGCCTGCAGCTGACCCCGCACGCGGACCTGCTGCCGTTCTTCCGCTACCCCCGCGCCGACGACGACCTCGCCGCACGGCTGAAGAAGGCGGCCGCCAGCGCCGGCGTGCGCATCTCGTCACTGCTTCCGGTGCAGCGGATCTCCTGGCCGGACGAACAGCAGCGCGAGGCGGCCGTACGCAACTACAAGCGCGTCATCCAGCTCGCCGTCCAGCTGGAAGTGCCGGTGATCAACACCGAGTTCAGCGGCCGCCCGGAACGGGCCGAGGACTCCGAGGCCAGCTTCTACAGGTCAATGGAGGAACTGCTGCCGCTCGTCGAGCGGGAGGGCCTGCGGTGGAACTTCGACCCGCACCCGGACGACTTCGTCGAAGACGGCCTGGAGGCCTGGCGGATCCTGCGCAGCCTGAACTCCCCGGCTGTCGGACTGGTATACGTCGCGAGCCACACCTTCCACTACGGCGACCGTGCCGCGACCCTGATCCCCGAGGCCGGCAGCCGGCTCGGCGCGGTCTACGCCGCCGACACCTTCGACCACCGCCGCTCGCACCACCTGCGCTACATCACCAACCCGCCGGGGACGCCCGCCCGGGTGCACCAGCACCTGAAGATCGGCGACGGCGACGTCGACTGGGCGCAGCTGTTCGCGGCCCTGCACGCCGCCGGCTTCCTGGACCGGCAAGACGCGCTTATCGTCTCCAACGTCTTCGCCGAAGATGAAACCGCCGACGAGACCTCGCGCTACCAGCTCCGCAAGATCCGCGAGCTCATCGACGGGGCGGCGGACGCCTAACGGCATCGAGTTCGTCCAGGCGCTGCTTGCCACCATCAAGGCCGGCGCGGTCGCCGTTCCTGTGAACAGCCGGCCGGCGTAAGCCGCCGAATGCGAGGACCACCTATGACGCCCGCCCCGCAATCCCCTGCTACGTCTGCTGCCGCCCCGGCCGAGCGGCCTGCTGACCTGACGGTGTTCTACGACCCGCTGTCGTACACGGCGTACGACCAGCCTTACGAGACTTACCGGCGACTGCGCGACCAGGCGCCCGTGTTCTATAACGCGGAGCGGGACCTTTACGTTGTGTCGCGCTACGCCGATGTCAAGGCCTGTCTGCGAAACCACGGGCAGATGGTCAACGCGCTCGGCAACGACATCGACGGCACGCACGACTCCTATGGCGTCGGCATGCTTGTCTGTCAGGACCCGCCGCGGCACACCGCGCTTCGTGACGCCATCCGGCATTCGTTCGGCGCACGGGAGACCTTGGCCATGGAGGATGGCATCCGGAAGGTGGCCGGCCGGCTGCTGGCCGAGATGCGACACGACGGTGGCGGCGAATTCACCGCGGACGTGGCGCTGCCCCTGGCCTTTGCCGCCGCCCTGAAGCTCGTCGGAGCACCGGCCACCGACGCGCCGTTCTTCATAGACCACCTGTGGCGCGCCATGGTCCGCACCGTCGGCCACTTCGGGGTCCCTGACGATGCCGCCGTAGCCAACCGCGAGTCCGAGGAGCGCCTGGCCGGCATCGTCGAGCGACGCCGCGAGGAAATCGAGGCTGGCGGGGACATCTCAGGAGCTGACGCGATCACCCAGATCCTGCTCAGCGTGCGCAGGGGCAAGGTCGACACGGCTGAGGTCGTCGGACTCGCCCACCTGGTGTTGTCCGCGGCCACCGACGCGCCCGCCGCCCTGCTCTCGAACTGCATCGCCGTGTTGGATCGGTACCCGGCGCTGCAACGGCACCTGGCTGAGCATCCGGCGAAGATCGCGAACTTCGTCGAGGAGGTGCTGCGTTTCGAGAGCCCGGCGCAGAACCTGTGCCGGCAGACCACGGCCGAGATGACAATCGCCGGTGTGACGATTCCGGCGAACTCCCGGGTCATGGTGCTGCTGGCCTCGGCCAACCGTGATGAGCGGGTCTTCACGAATCCGGACACCTTCGACGTCGACCGGGTCTTCACGCCCGCGAGCAAGATCCTCGCCTTCGGCGAGGGCATCCACTCGTGTATGGGCGCACCGCTGGCTCGCCTCACCGCACGGGTCATGCTCGAGGAACTTCTCGACGGCTCCGAAGTCCGCATCGTCGGCATGCCCGAGCGCTGGGTCAAGCAGATGGTCCGCGGCTACGCCAGGCTCCCAGTCACCGTCACCGGCCCGCTGGTGAAGTCCGAGCAGCCAATCGAGGCGGCGCACCATAGAAGTACCCGGCTCACGCTGGCCACAGGCTGGTCGGTTGCCAGCAACGAGCCTGCCCGTCATCGTGAATTCGAGGCCGCCGTCCGCGTCGAGGCCAAGGAGGTCGTCGCCGAGGGAGTGGTCACGCTTACCCTCCGCGGGGTGGACGGGCAGCCGCTGCCACAGTGGGAGGCCGGCGCCCACGTCGACCTGATTCTCGACGGGGCTGCGACCCGGCAGTACTCGCTGTGCGGTGACCCCGGCACCCCGCACCTGTGGCGGCTGGGCATCCTGCGCGACGCGGCCGGCAGCGGCGGCTCGATGTACGTCCATGACCAGCTGCGGGTCGGCGACGTGGCGCATGTCCGCGGGCCGCGCAACAACTTCCCGCTGGTGGATTCCCCGCGGTACTTGTTCATCGCCGGAGGCATCGGCATCACCCCGATGCTGCCGATGATCCGGGCCGCGTACGCCGCGGGCGCCGACTGGAAGCTGATCTATGGCGGTCGGCGCCGGGCTTCGATGGCGTTCCTTGACGAACTCTCGGTGTACGGCGACAACGTGGTGATCTGGCCGCAGGACGAGTTCGGGCTGCTCGACCTCGACAGCCTGCTCTCCCAGCCGTGGCCTCAGACCAAGGTGTACTGCTGCGGGCCCGAGCCACTGCTGGCGGCAGTCGAGCACCATTGCGCCGCGTGGCCGAAGCGGACCCTGCAGGTGGAGCGCTTCGTCGCCCGGCCGCTCAGCGAGCCGGTCCTGCGCGAGGCCTTCGACGTCTACCTTGCCCGGAGCGATATCACCGTCACCGTCCCACCGAAGTCCTCGATCCTCAGCGCGATCGAGGACGCCGGAGTCGCCGTGCTCTCGTCGTGCGCGGAGGGCACCTGCGGTACCTGCGAGACACCGGTACTCGAAGGCGTACCCGACCACCGCGATTCGGTTCTCGACGAGGATGAGCGGAAGGCTGGCCATTGCATGATGATCTGCGTTTCGCGCGCCTGCACCTCACGGCTAGTCCTCGACCTGTAGACGTGACCTGGGCAGTGGCGGCGCGGAGCCCGCCGCCTTGAGCTATCGGCGCCGGGATGGCGGGCAAGGCCCATGCGGCCGCCTACCCTGCACGATTCCCTGCTTCCGCCAGTTCGGCTGGTCTCGATCGCCGATGTGAACGCGCCGCTGGCCGAAGCCGCCGCACGGCGATTCGGGTACGAACGCCACGACACCTCCTGGGAGGCGATCGTCGCCGATGGCGACATCGACGTGGTCAGCATCGTGGTCGCCAACAAGCTGCACCGGCAGATCACCGAGAGCCTGCTCGCCGCCGGGAAGCACGTGCTCTGCGAGAAGCCGCTCAGCGATAGCCTGGACGACGCCCGCGCCATGGTCAAGGCGGCGGGCGAAGCCCCGGGCATCGCGCGGATCGGGTTCACGTTCTGGCGGGTGCCCGGCCGTTCGGTGAGGTACTCAAGGGTGTCGCGGTGCTCGGTGAAGATGATGATCTTCTCGCCGGTGACCATCGCGTTGTCGGTGAGCAGCTCGCGGAGCTCCGTCCACTGCTTATCCGTGCCGCTGTGCCGCACCCGCCGCGCCAGCTCGATCAGGTCGGCGAGGATCGCGAGCTCCTTGTCGAGCTCGGCGATCGTACGTGCCGCGGTGGCCGCATCGGCGACCTCCGACTCGATCTCCTCGGCCTCCTCGCCCGGCAGGTCGTCGCCGTCGAGGGCGCCCGCGTCGGTCAGGTCGGCCTCGGTGGGGTCCTTGCCGAGCAGGTCGCGCAGCCGCCGGGCGCGATCGTCATCGGTCGCCGAACTGCTTCCGTAGCGCATCTCGCTGCGGCGCTTCTCCAGACGCTTATGGCGGCGTTCCAGCGACTTGAGGATCGCCTCCGGGGAGGACGCCAGGCGCCGCTGCAGGACCGTGAGCGCGAAGCCGACGGTGAAGCCGCGCTTCTTGTCGCCCGCGTCGCGCAGCCGGTCGGCGAGGTTCATCTGGTCGCGGACGTACTCCGTGACGGCGTCGTAGAGGATCTTCTCGTTCTTCGACAGCTCATAGGCGACGGTGTATGCACAGCGCTCGGGGAACAGCGGCTTGCCCTCGAACGTCTTGAGGTCCTCCTTGACCATGCGGCGCATCAGCCCATCGGTGTTCACGGTGTGCACCGCGTCGCGGTACCTGCCCTCGAACCTGTCGGTGTCGAGCAGCGCCATGAACAGCTGGAAGTCCTCTTCGCGGCCCGCGTGCGGGGTTGCGGTCATCAGCAGGAAGTGCCGGGTGGTCTTTCCGAGGAGCTCGCCAAGCTGGTAGCGCTTGGTCTTCTTCAGCTCGTTGCCGAAGTAATGCGCGGACATCCGGTGCGCCTCGTCGACCACGACCAGGTCCCAGTCGGCGCGCTCAAGCTGCTCCTTGAACTCATCGGACCGGGAGAGCTGGTCCATCCGCGCGATCAGCAGGTTGTGCCGGGCAAAGACGTTGCCGTCCGGCTCGGCGTCCGCGAGCTGCCTGGTCAGCAGCTCGAAGGTGAGGCCGAACTTCTCCCGCGGCTCGTCTTGCCACTGCTCGACAAGCCCGCCGGGCGCGACGATCAGGCAGCGCTCCAGGTCACCGCGGAGCATCAGCTCCTTGATGTAAAGGCCCGCCATGATCGTCTTGCCCGCGCCGGGGTCGTCGGCCAGCAGGAACCTCAGCGGGGTCCGCTGGATCAGCTCGCCATAGACCGCCTGGATCTGGTGCGGGAGCGGCTCAAGGTCGGAGGTGTGGACGGCGAGCATCGGGTCGAACCGGCCGGCCATCCTGATCCGAAGGGCCTCGGCGGCGATCTTGAAGGTGGCCGCGTCGGCGGTGAGATCGTAGGCGGCGGAGCGCTTGGCCAGTTCCAGGCGGGGCTCGTGGTCTCGGTAAAGGAGACGCTCGTCGAGTTTCTGGCTGGCCGTACGGTAAGTGAGGCGCACCGTAGCCGGGAGGCCTGACATTCCGTGGTCCAGCCGAGACGGCAATGATGCGCAAGGTAATGCCGGTTATCAGTCAGCCGTCGGTGCCCAAAGAAAATACATCCGGGATGAGTGGCGAAATGGCACTAGCCGGTCCCCGGGCCAGGCTTGAGGACACTGGTGCCACTCCTGGCGCTCAACCCGTAAGATCACGTGACCTTGCATCCGTCCGGGTCGCAAAGGCAATGCGCAACGACCTTGGACTCCAGCGGCCCCTCCGAAAGGTCGGAGGGACGCGCCACCCGAATTATCCCCGGCCGTCCCGGATCGGCCGTCCCGGTGCTGGTGCCTGCGACCCGTTCCCGCCCCACCCGACCGTAGGCGGTCATGGGCCCACATAGCCCCGTGCGGGCGCGACCGTTCCCGGCGACCCCGGGCATCCGGCCCGGCCGTGGCCGACCCCGCCCCGGCTTGCCGGGCGCGGGCAATATCCGCCGCGCGCGGCCGCCGTCTCCGCAGAGCCCTGCAGCCGCTGCCTGAAGCGCGTACGCCTGGACGCAATCAGTCGACATGCTCGGTCGGCAAGGGCGTGACGCGCGAGCGCTATGACGTTCCGGGCACTGTCTGCAGACGGAGTGCCCAGCGGACTCGCCGCTCCGAGCGGAGACGCATCGGTGACGCCGCCGCCCGGGAACGCCACGCCGCTGCCCTTCGCATCCCCGGCAGATAACCGGTGTGCCTGGCCTGCGGCATCAGCGGCTGGTCATCACACGAGTACCGATGACCAGCGGGTCTCGCACTGCGTGACGGCATCGGTGTAGGGGACTCCGGGTGCGCTCCCGGTGTCCGGGAGGAAGGTCTAGACCATTGGTCTAGCGGGGGCGGAGCGGCGTTGGCCGGATGTGGCGGCACCGGATCCGGGGCGAATGCCCCCGCATCCGGCGCCGGACGGGCCGTTTTTGACAAGCCCCGGATTGCTGGGTCCGTGCGCCCGAGCAAACATGGAGCAAACATGAGGACAAAACGGACACGGAAAGATGACCTGGTTTTTATAAAACCCCAGGTCAGAACGGGTGCGCCGCCAGGGACTTGAACCCCGAACCCGCGGATTAAGAGTCCGCTGGTCAGAGGAACTTTTTTGAAAACTTGAGTCACAGGAACGTTATGACATGCGGAGCTGTACCGCAACCCCGCGAGGCGAAGTGACGTGAGTACCGGGGCCTGCCGGCCCGTACCGGGGCATCCGAGCAAACATGGAGCAAACATCGGTGCGGAAAGGTCTAGACCACTATGCCCGGGGGTGGTGGCTATCGTCGGTAAAGGTATAGCTGCCTGGCGCCATGCAAACGCCAGGCGCGGCCGGAGGCTGGCGGAAGCGGCGGACACGATTCGTGATCCCTGCTGGCAGCGCTCCTTGTCGATGTCGATTGCTAACGTCTTCGCCGTACCGGGCCTGCTGGGCGGTGGCAGGCGAGCGGAACCCGGGTCGCTGCGTGGATCCGTCCGGCGGGAGATGCGGCGCCGCGGGGCCGACTGTTACACATTTTTGTGATACATTAGGGGCATGACGACCATTGGGGAGCCATCAGTGGGCCTGCGGGAACTGCGCCACCACACCAGCGAGGTGATTGCCCGGGTGCGCAGGGGCGAGACGATCGAGGTCACCGAGCACGGAACGCCTGTCGCCCGGCTGGTCCCGTTCGAGCGGCCTGAACGTCCCGCCATCCTTGCCCGGCTGGAGGCTGAAGGGCGCCTGCGTCCCGCCAAGAACCCCGGTTACCTGCCCCAGCGGCTGCACCCGGTTACCGGTGCCGACCCGAACCCGCTCACGCAGGCACTGCTGGAGGAGCGCGACAGCGAGCGCTGACGACCCATGGCCCTCTACTACCTGGACACCAGCGCCGCGTTCAAGCTCTTGGCCGCTGAGGAGCACGCCGACGCGTTTCTCGCCTTCTACCGCGAGCACCGCGGCGACAACTGGATCAGCTCGGACCTGCTGCGGATCGAGGTCAGCCGTGCCGTGGCACGAAACTGGCCCGCGTTGATCCCTGATGCTCAGCGGCTGCTCGATGCTTTCGAGTATGTCCAGATCGACGAGGACGTCGTCCGCTCCGCCATCGTCGAGCCCGACCGGCTGCTGCGCTCCCTGGACGCGATCCACCTGGCGACAGCACGACTGCTCGGCCCGGAACTCACCGCTCTGCTCACCTACGATGACCGGCTCGCCAAAGCCGCCGCGGACGCCGGGATACCTGTCCTCGCACCACACGATTCCTGAACACTGTGGGGTGCTAGAAATCTGCATGTCCTGTGACCTTGTGTGTGGCGAAAACTGCATCCGTGCAGGTGAGGTGCCTGACGTCCGCCAGTCTCAGGTTCGGGCTTCCGTCGCCCTGTGGGGTTGTGCGTGCCGGAAACCGGTGCCGCCTGGGCATATGCCGAACGGAAGGCGGCCGGTCTCGGCTGAGCGTTCGGAATCAGCGGCCGGGCCGGTCTTCGTCCGTCCGGAGGTGGAATGATCTTCGGCTTGCGGGCTTGAAGCTGATCTTCCTGGTCGTGTCCCATGCCATGCCGCTGGGCGCGGTTGTCGCGCCAGGGCCGGCCCGGCCGCCCGGCGACGCACCGTCATGTCCGGTCAGTGGTGCTGCGGCTGGCCCGGGAGAACGAGTTGCGGGGCTACGGCCGGATCCACGGCGAGCTGGCCGGCCTCGGAATCACCGTGGCGCCGTCGGCAGTGCGGCGGATACTCAAGAGCGCCCGGGATCAACCCGGCGCCCCGCCGGGACGGCCCAGGCCGGGCCGAGTTCCTGCGATCGCAGGCACAGGGGATCCTGGCGCTGGACTTCTTCACCGCCGGCCTCCTCAACGGGACGAAGGTCTATGTCCTGGCCGTGATCGAGCACGGCACCGGCCGGATCCGGGTCTTGGGCGCCACGGAGAACCCGGTCCGGTCCTGGTAGTGCAGCAGGCCAGGAACCTGCTGATGGACACCGGCGATGCAGGGACGGGCGTGAAGTTCGTCCTGCATGACCGCGGCGCCAGCTTCACCGCCGCGTTCGACGCCGTCTTCCAGGTCTCACCACAAGTCCGTCCGTCCGAAGGCTCCGCGTGATCACCTATCGTGCCACTCTCGATGTCCCGCTCCAACTCATGCTCAAGGTTTCGGACCTGCTGAAGAAGCACCGGGCCGAACTCGGCACCAGGAACGGAACCCGCGCCCTGACCTGCTGGCAGCAGGCGAAGTTCCTCCTGGCCTGGTTCCGGGGCAAGCCGGACCTGCGCCGGCTCGGCCAGGGCTTCGGCATCTCGCAGTCCACCGCCTACCGGTACAAGGACGAGGGCATCGAGGTCCTCGCCCGGGAGGCCCCGTCCCTTGAGCAGGCCCTCGGAAAAGCCGCTGACCAGGGACTTCCCTACGTGATCCTGGACGGCACGCTGATCTCCTCCGACCGCTGCTCCGACAAGAAAACCAGCAGGAAAGGGACGGAGATTGGCAAATGGTATTCCGGGAAGGCGCATGAGCACGCCGGCCTCGTCCAGGGCATCATCTCCCCCGATGGCCTGCCCCTGTGGGCATCGGAGGCCCGGCCCGGCAGCACCCACGACATCACCGCCGCCCGCGAGCTCGTCCTGCCCGGCCTGCGGCCCTGGCTGAAGGTCTTTCCCTGCCTCGCCGATTCCGGCTTCGAGGGCGCAGGCGCCGGCGTGCTCGTCCGGTGAAAAAGCCCCGCAAAGGCGACCTCGATACCGACGCCAAATGCCGCAGCATGCCGCTCCGCGGCCTCCGCTACCAGGGCGAACGCGGCTTCGCACTCCTGAAGGAACGCTGGCGCGCCCTCCAGCACGTCACCGTCAGCCCGACCCAGATAGGCGACATCGTGAAAGCCGCACTCGTCCTCACGCAAATCGAGCACAAGATGATCGCCTGAAAGTCGCTGGGAAAACCTCATTACGCTCAGGCTATTTTTTGATCCCCTCGCACTCGCCCCGTCGACGAGGAACTCAACGCCGGAATCACCGGCCAGCAGCGCCGCTCCCGCGGGCCGGCCACGCTGCCCGGTCACGCTCCAGATTGCCGGGGACGGCAACACAGCCCCGGCGGATGCTTACGCAGGGACTGCGCCGGGCAGTTCGCTGAGAACCCGCCGACCTGACTGTCAGCGTCCCACCCGTAACCGTTGCCCGCCTGCCAGTCCGCCAGCGTCAGCCAGTTGCTGTCCGGCAGGGCGAAGTTGCCGTTGACCGTGCCCGAGGAGGCCGACCGGCTGGCGTAATCGTTGCAGTCCACGGCATTGATCCCGCCGGCCGGCAGCTGATCGACGTCGAACAGCGGGTTATCGGCATCAGCGGTCCCGCCGCCCGCAATCGCGTTGTGCCAGACCTGCACGTTGGACCAGCTACCGCCCAGATCGACGACCGGCATGCCGTTGCTTGGCGTCAGGTAGTACTGGCTCTGGTTCTGCAGCGTGTTGTCATGGACATAGACGTCGGTGATCGACGCGTTCGTGCCGAACGCGTCGATATACAGGGCGTAGGGGTCGTGGCCGGCGACAGTCGAGGTGCCGGCGGTACCGGGCGGATTGCTGCCGGCGCTCGGGTCGGACGCCGACGTGCCGGTACGGCAGCCGTACTTCCGGTTGTGACCTGCGGCTGAGCGTGGCGGCTAGCGGTTTGGCCGGACATGGGGCAGCCGCTTCGTGATCATGTGCTTGTGAGAACAACAAAATCAGAAGCGGCTGCGGCTGCCAGCATAGGCGTGCGGACGGCGGGGCGGAAACGGGACGAGCTGCTGGGCGCGCTGCACTCGTGCTTCGCGCGGGGCGAGGTGTTCACGCAGGCCGGGAAATACGTGAACGCGCTGATGAGCGACCTGAAGGACCGGAACGGGCGGGCGATCGCGAAGTTCGTCGGGGACAGGACGCCGGATAAGACACAGCGCCTGCTCGGCCGCGCGGTCTGGGACACGGCTGCGGCGATGAGCGTCGTGCGGAGGTTCGCGGCGTCCGGGCTGGAGTCAGCAGCGCGGAAGCAGGGCCGGCGGAAGGGCCGGCTGACAGTGCTGGCCCTGGATGAGACGGGGCAGGAAAAGAAAGGCACCTAATGGCGCCTAACAGACGTGCCGGGTGAGCCGCCCCAGGTCAGCTATCGTGCGCGCGCATGGTCATACGAGATGGTTGCGGTCTGCGCTTGGGCTGCGGTTGATGACCGGCGCTGGGTTCGGCCCCACATCCCGATCCGATTGCTCCGGGGGGCGTGGCTGACTCATATCCGTTCCGCCGCAGCCGCGTCACCGGTTCGCATTGAGTGAGACCCCCGCACGTAGCACGGTGTCCCCCGATTGGGGATCCTGCGGGATTCCGAACACGGTGCTGAGACGCGCGAGCATGAAGTAGTAACCGGTCAGGATCACGGTCTCGACTATCTGCTGGTCGCTGTAGTGTCGCTGCACGGCGTCGAACACAGCGTCGGGGACCGTGGGGCTGGCCTGGACGGCCGCGATGAACGCGACGAGAGCCTGCTGGGATTCGCTGAGCTCCGGCGAATCCCACTGCCCGACCGCGACGGCTGCCCGCTGCGAGGATGTCACTCCGACGGATTGCGAGATCTGCTCGTGCTGGGATGCCTCGTAGGCCGAATGGGTGCACGATGCTGTTGTGAGGATCGACAGCTCACGGTCTTCGGGGGGAAGCGAGCCGGATCCGAACTGGGCGGCTCCGAGCTCGACGACGAGCGTGGCGATCTGCGGCGAGCGCAGCATGATCCGGAATATGTTGACCAGGGCGCCCGTTTTTTCTGCCTCAGCCCACTGGGTAGGGAGTGAGTCAAGGGGCACATCGGGAATGGCGATACGGGACATGGGACTCGCTTTCTTAGCGTGTGCTCCGGGTTTCTTGGTGTGTGCTCAGGGGAGGAGCGAGGCTGGTGTACATTTCGGGCGCAGGAACCTGTACGTCCAGGTAGCGCACCGGCAATGGCGATGGATTCCACTGACGATGCGCGACGCCAGCCGGGATTACGATCAGTGACTGCTCGTCGCCTGCCGTGTCCTGGCCGGCGATCGTCAGGGTCAGCCGGCCGTCGAGCACGAACATCAGGTGGTCGTCGTCGAGAACCTGGGGATCGCCGGGTGCCTCGCATCGGGCGAGCTCGACAGTGTGGATCCGGGCGCTTCGCACTCCGCAGGCCTCGTCGGCTATCGTCCACTGGGTCCTCGGCCCGGCGGAGCTGGCCGGGCCGGCATCGAGGGCGCGCGTGTAGGGCGCGGCCGGGGGCGCCGGCACGTCGTCGACTGAGGTCACCGCGGTAAGCAGCGGCAGGCCGGGGCGTATCCCTGGGACCATGATCTCCAGGTGATGCTCCTGCGCGCCGCTGTTATTCCAGTTGCAGTGCGGCAGGCCTGCCGGAATGAAGATCACGTCGCCGGCGCCGGCCTCCTGCACGTCGTGACCGATTCGCACGGTCGTGTGCCCCGCAAGGAAGACGTAGAACTGGTCACAGGCGTGCAGGTGCAGCGGCGGGCCGTTTCCGCCTGTCTCGATCCAGCAGCCGAGCACGATCGCGCTCTCCAGGCTGGCCGCCAGCACGGCGCGGTATTTCGGATACCCGGTGTCCCCCGCCGCGTCGAGACGTACCTGCCGGACGAATGTCATGACTGGTTTCCCCTGATGATCAAGCGCTGGGTGCGGCCGTCGGGCGGGCGGTGATCCGCTTGCACGGTCGCCGGCGCGTGGCGGGCATGACCGCAGGCAGGCTCAGCGGCCGGGGACACGCCGGATCGCCCCCTTGGCGCGCAGGTCGGCCAGGGCGGGGTAGCCGTCCACGGCCATGAGCAGGTCGGCCTCGGCGAGCACCGAGCGGATAACGTGCACCACGGCGTCCTCGCCGCCGAGGGCGAGCGCGTAAATATACGGGCGGCCGATCCCGACTGCGGTCGCGCCCAGGGCCAGCGCCTTGACCGCGTCGGCGCCGGTGCGGACACCGGAGTCGAACAGGACCGGGGTGTCGCCCGCGGCGTCGACCACATCGGGCAGCGCCTCGAGGGCCGGGAGGCCGCCGTCCGCCTGCCGTCCGCCGTGGTTGGAGCAGTAGATGCCCTCGACGCCGTAGTCCTTGGCCCGGCGCACGTCGTCGGGGTGGTTGATGCCCTTGAGCACGATCGGCAGGCTGGTGGCGTCCCGCATCCAGGCGAGATCGTCCCAGCCCACCGAGAGCCCGAAGATCTTCATCCACTCCTCCACCGCGGCGCGCGGGTCATCCTCGGGGCTCTTGGCGAGGCGCTTGCGGAAAGACGGGTCCGAGAAGTAGTTGGCCAGGGCGTAGCCACGAAATTCCGGGGTGTTCGCGAGGTTCAGCTCCCCGGGGCGCCAGCCGAATATCCAGCTGTCGAGGGTGACGATAAGAGCGCGGAAGCCGGCGCGCTCGGCCCGCTGGATCAAGCTCGTGGCGACGTCGCGGTCGCTAGGCGTGTAGAGCTGGAAGAAGGCGGGGGTGTCGCCAAGCCGGGCGGCCACCTGCTCCAGGGGGTCTTGGGCCAGGGTCGACACGGCCCACGGCACACCGGTGCGGGCGGAAGCTCCTGCCAGGGCGAGGTCGCCGTGGAGGTCCTGCGCGCTGATGCCGCTGACCCCGATCGGGGCCAGGAACAGCGGGCTGGGCAAGTCGAGCCCGAACAGCGACACCGACAGGTCGCGCTTGGTGGCTTGCTGCATCATCCGCGGCACGATCCCCCAGCCGCCGAACGCCTCGACGTTGGCGCGCTGGGTACGGCCCGCGCCCGCGCCCCCCGCCACGAAAGACAGGACCCAGGCCGGAAGGGCCGCCGACCCGTTCCCCTCCAGCGTCGGGTAGTCCATCGGCCAGCGCGGCAGCCTCCCCTGAACAATGCCCGCCTCGTAGATCTCATTCTGGTAGTCACCGTACTGGGACATTCCCTGTCCTCTCTGCTGAGGTCAGCGTCTCCACGGGCAGTCGCCGCAACGGAGGCGTTGAGACTCCATCGTCTCCGCGGCACGGTGCTCTTCGTATCCGTACAACCCGCAGTCCCGGTACGAGCACCGGCCCGGGCGAAGGACCAAATAAACACCGGGCCCACGAACGGCCGAGCCATTTCCGTGGGGCCGCACGCGGTGGCCGATGATGCGCTTAGACGGTGGCTGCGGCTGTTGGCGTCAGTGCCCGGGGCGCGGGAGCTGGGCGCGGGAGGTGATGTCAAGTTTGGTGAAGATGTTCTGCAAGTGGTACTCGATGGTCCGGGGGCTGACGAACAGCCGGGCGGCGATCTCCCGGGTGGGGAGCCCGCCACTGGCGAGCTCGGCGATCTGCGCCTGCTGCGGCGTGAGCTGCGATGTGGTGCCGGGCGACCGTTTGCGAGGGTGCTCGCCGGTGGCCCGCAGCTCCCGGACGGCGCGGCCCGCGAAGGCTTCGGCCCCCATCGCGGCGAACATACCGTAGGCAGTGCGCAGCTGCTCGCGGGCGTCACCGCGGCGGCGCTCACGGCGCAGCCACTCCCCGTACACGAGGTGGGCACGGGCCAGATCGGTGGCGATCGACGTCCGGCCGAGACGGCTGATCGCCTCGGTGTAGAGGTTCTCGGCCAGGCGGGTGTCGCTGGTCATCAGGGCGTGGCACCGGGCGATGACGCCCAGCCCCCACTCATGCCCGCCCGCTGCGGTGGCTGCCGCAAGGAGCTCAATCGCCTTGGCGGCAACGAGCGGGCTGCTGGTGCGGGCGGCGGCTTCGATCACCTCGGGCAGCACCCACGGGGCAACCGCAGACACGCGGGCGTCGGCACACTCGCGCACCGCGTCGAGTGCCACGTCGTAGCGCCCGAGAGCGTTGTACTGCAGGGCGGTGGCGTAGTCCACAACAGCGAGTCCCTGGCCCCTTCCATAGGCGACAAGGACCGGCCTGGCGCTTCGGGTCACGGCCAGCGTCTCCTGCTCGCGGCCGCGCCATCCGGCAAGTATCACTTTCCCGACGGGCGCCGGTGCGACGCCGATGGCCGCCCGGATCCCGGCCGCTTCCTCGGTCGCCCTGGCGGCAAGGTCGAAGCGCCCGCACAGGGTTTCCCAGGCCACGAGGTCATGGCAGACGGATAGGAGGCCGGCGAGGTTCCCGCTGCGGCGGTCGCCCCCGGCGGTGCGCTCCACCAGCAGCCCCCAGGTTTCGTCATCCCACATCATGAGCGCGGTGAACATCGCCACGGCCGGGATCGGGCTGTCCGCCTGGTCCCGGAAGGCGCCGAGGGCCCTATGGAGAGCGAGGGTCCCGGCAGCGCCACCGATGGTGAACCTGGTGACCATGCCGTCAAGGAGCAGGTCGACTGGTCGCGGCGGCTGGGCCGCCCTGGGGGCGGCACGGGCCGCCTGCGCGGCGTTCCGCGGCCCGTCTTCGGGCCCAAGGCGCCCAGCGCGCATCGCTTCCCCGATGGCCTGCAGGTAGATCTCGCGTGACAGAGCAGGCTCGAACGGGGCGAGTTCCCTGGCGGCGTGCAGAAGCCTCTCAGGCGCCCCGCCCCGGCTCTGGGTCAGCAGGAGTGCAGCCCGCGCCTCCAGCAGCTCCAGGCGGGCGAGATCAGCCGGCCTGAGCGGTCCCCGCCAGGCGATCTGCATGAGCTGGCCGGCTTTGCCGGAAGCTCCGGCGGCCAGCTTGGCGGTGGCCGCGGTCACCGCTCGCGCTGCCCGGCGGCCGCAGTCGGGGGTCAGCGACACCGCACGCTCCCGGAACGCGGCTTCCGCGGCGAAGCCTCCCCGGGCGTGCGCCCGCTCGGCGGAGCGCTCCAGGTCGGCGGCGATCTCCTCGTCGGCCCCGCCGGCGGCCTCGGCACGGTGCCACGCCCGCCGGTCGGGGTCGGCCTGGGGGTCGGTCACCTCGGCCAGCGCCCGGTGAACCAGGCGGCGATCCTCGCCCGGCGCACCGTGGTAGACCGCGGAGCGGACCAGCGGGTGACGGAACGCGACCCGGTCGCCCACGCGGATCAAGCCCTCAGCTTCAGCCTCGTCCATGGCCCGCTCATCCAGGCCCAGCCGGCTGGCCGCCTCCCGCAGCAGGCCCGGATCCCCCAGCGGCTCCGCGGCCGCCGCCAGCAGCAGCAGGCGAGTCCCCGTCGGCAGGCCGGCGATGCGCAGCCGGAAACTGTCCTCAATCAGGTCCGGGACCAGCCCGGTCCCCGGTATCTCAAAGCCGCCCCCCAGATCCACGGTGGTGGACGTCCGCGGCAGCTCAAGCAGTGCGAGCGGGTTGCCGTGCGCCTCCGCGAGAATCCGCTCGGCGACCTGCGCGTCCAGCGGGCCCGGAAGGCTTTCCGCCAGCAGCGCCCGCGCGTCGTCATCACTGAGCCCGCCCACCTCCAGCGCGGGCAGGCCGGCCAGGGCCGACAGCTCAGCCCCGGCGCGCTCCCCGAACAGCACCACCACCGGGTCGACCTGCAGCCGCCGGGCCACGAAGCCGAGCACCTGAGCGGAGGCCTGATCGAGCCACTGGGCGTCATCGACGATCCACAGCACCGGCTGCTTCTCAGCGAGCGCCGACAGCAGGCCAAGCACCGCCAGGCCGACCAGGAACGGGTCGGCTGCCGGGCCCCGGCGCAGCCCGAAGGCCACCTCCAGGGCGTCCGCCTGCGGCCCCGGCAGGTCAGCGATCCGGCCTTCCGCCGGGCCGCACAGCTGCTGCACGGCGGCGAAACTCAGCTCTTTCTCCGCCTCCACCCCGCACAAGTGCGCTACCCGGAAAACCGCCGCAGACCGGGCGGCGTAGCCGAGCAGCGCGGACTTGCCGATCCCGGCCTCGCCGCGGACAACCAGCGCGCCGCTGCAGCCCCGGAGGGCGCTCCGCAGCAGGCGATCGAGCGCTTCCAGCTCCGCGCCCCGCCCGAAGATCCGCAGCGCCGCAACGGGCTGCTCCGGCGCAACCAGCAGATCCGGGCGCCTCGGTCGGCCAGAGCGCGTCTTCGCGGCGGCGCTGACCGCGCTCACCGGCGGTCTCCCGGGGAACTGACACCGGCCGGAAGCCTGCCGCCTGGGCCTGGTAGAACGCCTGCCAGCGGGCGCGGCCCCGGCGGGCGGCCAGCCCAAGCCCGAGCGAAGACGACCCCGTGCGCTGACCGTACCGGGTACTCCCACACGGCCGGAACAGCAGACAGCCGACAGAACAGCAGCCACACGTCAGGCGGAAGGCAAGGGACCGGTGGTGCCACGTAATCTCCCGGTTAGCAGACGTCCACGCCAGCACGGGGCGTTACCGGGGTCCGGAGCAACAGCCGTCTCGCTGCGGTGAGTGGCGAGCCCACCAGAGCCAGCTTACGCCGGCGGGAATCCTCGTCCACTGAGTGCCCTGCGCCTGCCGCGGCCGGCTCGTACCGGGACTGCGGAGTGTACGGATACGAACAGCCCGCATCCCGTTCACGATGAATCGAAAGCCCGGCAGAGTTGAGCCGCCGTCCGTGGCGCTAAGTTGCGCGGCGGGGTACTTCATGAGTACCGACATGCAGCATGAGCTGCATGGATGAGGTTTTCGGCATGGGCAACCTCAAGGATGATCGCGCCGTTCAGTTGGGCGTAAACGATCATGTACGCGGCCAGGGCGCCGGCGAAGGCTTGATCGACTCGGGGGTCACGCCGCCTGGCGGGGCCGGCGCCGGGATGGCCGCAGAGCAGCAGGTGCTCCGCCTGGTGATCCAGGGCCCAGGCCCGGTGGACCCGGCCGACTCTGCGGGCGACGGTGGTGAGCCGCCATTCCTGCGTCCCCTGCGATACCTCTTGGTGGTGCAGCCGCGCTATTCCGTGATTTTGATGAGGAGCAGCCATGTGCTCACGATTCCGCCGACGAGTGCTGTGAGGACCGGCGCGACCAGGACGTAGAGGCCTGCGGGCACTCCGAGCACCAAGACGGTGCCTGCCGCTAGCAGCAGCAGCGAGGTGACCGTGTTGGGGGCGACAGCCTCGAGCACGGGGGCGATCGCCTGGTCGCTTTTGCCGCCCTTGGCGCGCAGGTCCAGGATGTACAGGCCGGTGCCGGTGATCACGGCGAGTGCGACCAGCTCGGCGCCGAGCGTGCGGTACTCCTGCCTGGGGATCGCGATCAGGACCGAGACGATCAGGACGGTGCCGAACAGGCTGAGCGTCTGGGCCGCCCGGTTGCGCGGTTCCTGAGACCTGGCGATGGAGGCGATCCTGATCGACAAGGCCACGAACAGCAGCCCGGTCAGCGCGGCGGCGGCGCTGCCAGAGATCTCGGCGAACGTGTCCCAGGCTTCCAAGCGGATCCTTCCGTCTGCCCGGCAAGGCCGTGACACGGGCTCTTGCCGGGAGGATACGGCTCTGACACGTTCCCGGGCGGGAAGCCGATGCTCTCGGTTTGAGGACTTCCCGTAGAGCCGGCTGCTTCAAACGGTGTGGCCCATTTCGGCGGCAGGTCTCCCTGCGACGGGCAGAAGGGTATAACCTGGCAGCGTTGCTCCGGACCTGGTAGCTGCGCCGCGATACCTCGCGGTGGCGCGGCAGGGCCCGGAGATTTTTTTTGCATGCATGCGGCCACCGCCTGATCACCTATCAGGTATCCAGTGTCCGCGGCTATCACCGATCCGCCCATGATGGGCTGGCCAACTGCTCAGTGGGTCGGCTCGGTGGGTCGGATGGAGGGACCGTCGAAATGACCTCGCCAGCAGAGCCGCCGCAGGATCACCAGACGGCGCTGGACAATGACCCGAGCATGCCGCAGGGGCCCTGTCCGGATCCAGGCGGCGTCAGAACGGCAAGCGATCTTCAGTCGCCGGTCCCCGCGACGCGGGGACCGGCGGGCGCTACCGCTGCGGGCAGCGCCAGGCCGTCCGCCGTGCCAGGCAGGCCGCAGAGTTTCCTGAGCGAGTTCCGGGACGCGGTCTCCGCCCGCACGGTCAGCTTGATCATCGGGATTCTGCTGCTGCAGATCGGGTTCATCCTGTCGTATGTGGGCGCTTTCCACGCGCCCACGCCGCACCAGATCCCGCTCGCCGTTGTCGCGCCGGCCTCGGCGTCCGGCCCGCTGGTGACCAGGCTCAACCTGATCCCGTCCGGACCGCTGCACGCGACCGCGGTCAGCAGCCAGGCGGCCGCCCGCCGCCTGATCCGTGACGAATCGGTCAGCGCCGCGCTCGTGGTCGACCCGGCCGCAGCGACCGACACGCTGCTGGTCGCCTCGGCCGACGGCAGCGCTGAGGCCAGCGCGGCCGAGCAGGTCATCACGGCGGCCGAGGCCAGCGCGCACCGCTTGGTGACGGTGACGGACATCGTGCCGCTGCAGCGCGGTGACTTCCACGGCCTGACCGGCTTCTACCTGGTCGTCGGCTGGATCGTCGGCGGCTACCTGGTCGCGGCGCTGCTCGGCGTGGCCTCCGACGCCAAGCGCGCCACCCGCCGCCGCACCATTTTCCGGCTGATCGCCTTCGTCCCCTACGCGATCATCTCCGGGCTGGCCGGCGCCATCGTGGTCGGCCCGGTCCTCGGCGCGCTCACCGGACACCTGATCGCCTTGTGGTGGCTCGGCGCGTTGCTGGTGTTCACGGTCGGCGCCGTCACCCTGGCCTTCCAGACCCTGTTCGGCGTCATCGGCATCGGCATCACGATCCTGGTCTTCGTGATCCTCGGCAACCCCAGCGGCGGCGGCCCCTACCAGTCCTCCCTGCTGCCGCCGTTCTGGCGGGCCATCAGCTCCGCTCTGCCCAACGGCGCCGCCACCGACACCGTGCGCCGTATCGTCTACTTCGGCGCCTCCGGCATCAGCGTCCACCTGTTCCTCCTCGCCGGCTACGCCGCCGCCGGGCTCGTCATCGCCGTCATCGGGTCCAGCGTCCACCAGCGCCGCGCCACCATCGGCCAACCCGGCCACGGACCGCCGCCCCGCACCGCCGAGATCCCCGCGCGGAGCGATTGACGCCGCGGAGGTTAGGCGATGCCGGACGAAAGCACGCGGACCGTACTGGTATCCCTTGGGACCGGCCTTGGGATCAGCCTTGCCAAGGTCGGTGCGGCGGTCTTGACTGGTTCGAGCGCCATGGCCGCTGAGGCCGCGCATTCACTGGCCGACAACGCCAACGACCTGTCCCTGTACCTGGCGCAGCGTCGCAGTAGCCGCCCTCCCGACGACCAGCATCCCCTGGGGTACGGGCGGGAAGCCTACTTCTGGGCGCTGATCGCGGCCCTCGGCGTGCTGGCCGCCGGCACGGCGTTCTCCCTGCGTGACGGCATCGATGAGCTGATCCACCCCAGCGCCACCCAGTCGTTCGCCGTGGCGTATGTGGTGCTTGCCATCTCGACCGTCTTGGATCTAGTGTCATTTCGCCAGTCAGCGGGCCAGCTGATCCGCCGGGCACACCGCTACCATCGCGAGTTCCTGGAGGAGTCCAGGGTCACCTCTGAACCCTCGCTGCGGGCTGTGTTCCTCGAGGACATGGTGTCGATCGCCGGAGACGTCATCGCGTTTGCCGCCTTGGCCCTTAATCAGATCACCGGGTCGTCGATCCCGCAGGGAGTGGGCGCGGTGCTCATCGCGCTAGTGATGATCCGCGTCAGTCTTCGGCTTATCCAGCGCAGCCACGACTTCCTGGTCGGCGCCTGGTCAGGGGCCGCGGGCGGACCGCAAGGCCATGATGTTGCTGGCCTCACCCAGCCATTTCGGCCAGCTGAGGAAGAGAGAATAAGAGCTTTTCTCCTCGGGTACCCCGGTGTGACAGCCATTCGCGAGCTCCTCTTCACCTTTGTTGGTCCGGGCCGGATCTGGATTGTCGCCCGGGTTGACATCGACGATGGCCTGCGCGGTGCCCAGGTCAAGTCACTGGGAGACGGCATCGAGTTGGGTTTGAAGCATGCGGCGGAAGAGGTCTACCGGGTCGATGTCGTGCCCGTCGGCCGGGCAACGGCCGTGAAACCGACTCCCGGGGGAGCGAAGCGGTCGGCGCCTCCGTGCGAAATTGGAGAGAGATAGCGAGGTTCGAGGGGCGGGAGCTGTGACCTGTGGGGTTCCATGATCGGCTGGATGGCGCTGCTGGCACGCTCGGCGGCATCGAAGGACGCCGAGCTGCTGGTGCTCCGCCACGAGGTCGCGGTGCTGCGGCGGCGGAGCCCCAGGCCGAAGCTGGACTGGGCCCGACCGTGCGGTGCTCGCCGCCCTGGCCCGGTTGCTGCCCAGGCCGCTGCGGGGGAGCCGGCTGGTCACGCCGGACACGCTGCTGCGCTGGCACCGGCGTCTGGTCCGCTGGCGGTGGACCTATCAGCCCAGGACAGGACGGCCGCCAGTCGATGCCAGGCTGGTGGCCCTGATCGAGCAGATGGCGCGGGAGAAGCAGGGCCGGGGCTACAAGCGGCTCCAGGGCGAGCTGCCCGGCCTCGGCTACCGGCTCGGGGCCGTCCACGGTGCGACGGATCCTGAAGCGCCTGCAGGTACCGCCCGCGCCGCAGCGCAGCCGCCCGACCAGGCGGCAGTTCCTGCGTACCCAGGCTGCGACGATGGGGGAGCGCGCGGACCGCTTCAAGTTCCTGATCCGAGACCGGGCCGGGCAGTTCGCCGACGCGTTCGACGCGGTGCTGTCGAGCGCCGGGAGCGGGATGGTGAAGATCCCGCCGCGCAGCCCGAGAGCGAACGCTTATGCCGAGCGCTGGGTACGGACCGCCCGGGCCGAGGTCACCGACCGGATGCTGACCGCCGGGCCGCGGCACCTGGGCGCGGTCCTGGCCGAGTACACCGCGCACTACAACCACCATCGCCCGCACCGGTCCAGGAACCTGCAGCCACAGGACGACGGTGACATCAGCACAGCCCCGGTCGTCGGCCTGGCCACGGCACGAATACAACGCCACCGGGTCCTCGGCGGGCTGATCCACGAGTACGAACGGGCCGCATGACCATTATTGGCCAGCCGCAAAGCCGTCACTCAGAGGGCGTGATGTGCTTATCGAACGCTACAGGGACGTCCGCCCGGGTGCGGCCGTCCTCGCCCCAGCTTGACGGCCGCGTCAACCACGGGGGCGCTCCGCTGCGATTCCTGCGGAGCCCCTGGCGTCGCCCCCGAGTGCGTACAGGCGGAAGCGCGCCCAGCGGACTCACCGCCCCGGGCGATGACAGCCTCCGGCGCCACCGGGGAACACCTGGCCGCCGGCCCGCGCATCCCTGGCAGGTAACCGGCGTGCCTGCCTGCGGCATCAGCGGCATACTGCCGCATGAGTGCCGACTACCAGCAGGTCTCACGCTGTGTGACGACATCGATGAGGGCGCTCCAGGCACGCCCCCGGGGCCCGCCGTGAAGGTCTAGACCATTGGTCTAGCCGATCCGGGGCGGCGCCAGCGCCGGACGGGCCGTTTTTGACAAGCCCCGGATTGCTGGGTCCGTGCGCCCGAGCAAACATGGAGCAAACATGGGGGCAAAACGGACATATAAAAATGACCTGGAGCGGTAAAGCCCCAGTTCAGTACGGGTGAGGTCTTCACGTTTGCGGCTGGCCTGCGCAAACGCGGTCTGGCTAGGTAGCTGCTCACAGGTTAAGCGGACTGGGACCACGTTTTCTGGAGGCTGGTGTTCCGTTTCCGGCGGGCTGGCCGGTGCCTGCACTGGCCGTGGGGCTAACGCTTCCAGCGGGGGTCGTTCTCGGCGATGTCGAGGCTGAGGGCTTCGAGCTCGGTGATGAGCTCGCGGAGCCGCTTGTGGTTGTCGAACCAGGGGGCGTAGTCGGCGAGCTGGTCGTCGGTCAGGATCCGGGTGGCGGTCTTGCCGTTCTTCTTGCGGGTCCACTGGTGGTAGGGGCCGTGGAGCTGCGGTGGGTCGGCGTGGCAGCGGCAGCCGGGATAGCCGCAGCGGGTCATCCGGTCGGCGACGGTGCCGGGCAGGGCGAAGGCGAGGCCGGCGAGGCGGGCGGTGATCTCGGCGGCGATAGCTTGCGCGCGGGCCTGCTGGTCCGGGGTGGGCGACACGCTGCCATTGTCGCAGCCGAGATCCCGTATCCTGAGCATTCCGTTAAGTATAAGTGCTGTATGGAGAATGCTGGTGTTGCCGTCTATATAGGGCGGTGGCGGCCGTCGTCGGTTTCGCCGGAGGCGGCCGCATTTGCCCGGGACGTGATCACGCGGACCGGGCCGCAGGGGCGCGAGCGGGCGAAGAACCTGTTGTGGGCAGCCGGGAAGCTCGCCGATTACGCGACCGGGCTGGGGCTGGACCTGGTGCCGGAGACGGTGCTGCACCCGTCGACCGCTGAGCGGTTCACGCGGTGCGCGCCGGGCCTGTCCGGGGCGGCGCGGCGGACGCTGCGCACGAACCTGCGGTTCATCGGCCGGCGGGTCGTGCCGCAGTTCTACCCGGCTGACCTGCCGCTGCCCCGGGAACGGTCGAAGCGACCGTACAGCCCGGCGGAAATCGGCGGCTACCTCGCGCTGGCGGACGCGCAGCCCACGACGGAGCGGCGGATGCGCGCGGCCGGGCTGGTCTGCCTGGGCGCGGGCGCGGGGCTGGTCCGCGGTGACCTGCGCGACGTTCGCGGCACCGACGTGGCGTGCCGGTCCGGCGGCGTCCTCGTAACCGTGCGCGGCCCCCGGGCGCGCACGGTGCCGGCGCTGGCCCGCTACCACGCCCGGCTGCTGGCCGCCGCACGGTTCGCCGGCACGGCCCTGATCTGCGGCGGGGCTTATCCGGGCCGCCGGAACCTGACGAACCCGCTGCTGGCCGCGCTGGACGGCGGGGGCGGACTGCCCCGGCTGGACACCTCCCGGCTGCGCGCGACCTGGCTGGCCGACTGCGCGGACCGGCTCGGGCTGGCCACGTTCATGCACGCGGCCGGGATCAGCTGCTCCCAGCGGCTGGGGGACCTGGTCTCCGGGCTGGAGCCGGCCGGGGAGGCCGAGGCAGCCCGGCTGCTCGGGGGCGCCCTGCGATGACCTCGCTGGCGGCACTCGAGGAGATCATCGATGCCTCCGGCATCGCGCCGCGGATCGAGGCCGTGCTCCCGGCCGGGGCACGGCCCCGGCAGCTGAGCGCCCGCACGCTGCTGGCCGGCATGTGCCTGGCCCAGGCTGACGGGCGGCCAGCGCACCTGACCCGCGTCCTGCAGGCCCTGGTCAGCCTGCCCGCAGACGACCAGAGGCGGCTCGGCGTCCTCGCGGACTGGAAAGGCGGCCCGCACCTGCTGACCTACCGGCAGACCGAGTACACCTTCGGCCTGGCCGCCAGGGCGCTGGCCAGGGACGAGCCCGACGGGCTGCCGTCGCCGGAACTGCAGGCGGCCTGCGACGGCCTGCTCGAGGCATCAGTCCCTGAACAGTTCAAGGACGCCAGCGCCTCGCTGGCCGTGGACTGGACAGACCTGGAGTCCTTCTCCCGGCCCCCGCCGCGCGGCACCTGCGACTGCGCCGACCCCGAGGCGTCCTGGGGCCATCGCAGGAACAACCTGCTGCGCAGCCAGGACGAGTTGTTCTACGGCTACTACTTCTCCGCCGGCACCACGGAACGCGAGGAAAACGGGCCGGCCGTCCCCGAGCTGGCCCGGCGCATGACCCTGTGCTCCTGCCGCCACGACCCCGCCCGCGCCCTGGTCCCGGTCCTGACCGCGATGCCAGAACACGGCATCCCGCTCGGCGACGTGCTCGCCGACTCCGGCTACTCCCACCGCGACGCCGCCGCCTGGGCGCTCCCGCTGCGGCAGGCCGGGGCGCAGCTCGTCCAGGACCTGCACCCGCACGACCGCGGACCCAAGGGCACCCACGACGGCGCCGTCATCAGCAACGGGAACCTGTACTGCCCCGCGGCCCCCCGCCCGCTGCTGGAACTCGGCCCGCTGCCCCGCGATGCGGCGAGGGAACAGGCCGCGGCACACGACGCGAAGACTGCCGAGCTTGCCCGCTATAAACTCGGCCGCATCACCCGCGACGACGCCGACGGCTACCACCGCGCCGCCTGCCCCGCGGTCACGGGCAAGGTCCGCTGCCCGCTGCGCCCCGCTTCGATGAGCCTTGACCGGGACCGGCCCGAAATCCTCACCCCGCCCAGGCACCCGCAGCAATGCTGCACCCAGCAGACGATCACCGTTCCCCCGGACGTGCTCGCCAAGACCGCCCAGAAACACGACTACCCGTCCGCCGCGCACCGCCGCTCCTACACCCGCCGCACCGGCGCCGAGCGCACCTTCGCCACCGCCAAAGACCCCGCCGCCAGCGACATCAGCCGAGGCTGGTGCCGGCTGATGGGCCTGACACCCCTAATGCTGTTCACCGTCACGCTGCTCATCGTCCGCAACCAGCGGATCCTCGCCGCCTGGGACGCCCGGCAGGAAGAAAACCAGCGCCGCGCCGCCAAGGGCCTGCCCCCGAAAACCCGCCGACGCCGCCGCAAGACCCTTGCCATGCTCACAGCCGGCGCCGGCCCGCCCTAAAACCAGCGGGCACGTCCGCGCGAACGGCCACCCCAGCACCCCGAACCGCATGCAGACGACGGCAGCATGCCCGCAAACCAGCCCCCGCCAGCAGAACCCAGCCGAACAGACACCAACCGCAAGCGGCACAGCACCAGCCAGCACACGCAACGGAACGCCAGACCGAAATGTGAAACGAGGCCTCACCCAAACGTGAAGACCTCCGGGTGCGCCGCCAGGGACTTGAACCCCGAACCCGCGGATTAAGAGTCCGCTGCTCAGTTCGGTTATTCTCCTTGAACTGCTGTCATGTAATGCTAGCACGTACCGGGAGCTGCCATTTTGT
>JBEKEK010000075.1:0-36471 GCA_050013875.1 Trebonia sp.
GTTCCCGCGCTGTCCGCGGGCGCGTTGCCTCGTCCTGGCATCCGCACCGTCGGCACACCGACCCGCGGTCCATGATCTTCTCCCTGCGACACCGATCCCGGCCCGGCAGCATCCTGCTGCGCAGACGAATCAGGATGCCGCCAGGCTCAGCGCCGTAGATGCCGGCTTCCGCTCACGCCCGCCGACCGCTTCGGCCGACGCCGCATGCTCGTCGCCGCGCTGCTGGCGTGCCCGCACCGTCGCGTCCGGGCTGGACGGTGACGAGATGGTCGCCGTCGGCTCGGCCGAATCGGAGCAGGCCGCCGTCGAGGTCGGCTGCGTCGTCGCTGATCGCCGACGGGGAGGTCTTCGGCCGCCGGGACCGCGGCTCGAACGCCGCCTCGCCCTCGGCCTGGTAGCGGGCCAGCAGGGTGTAGACCCAGGAGCGGGCGACGCCGTAGGACTTCGCGACCTCGCTGACCGGGCGCTTCTCAACGGTGACGGCGGTTATGACCAGCCTGGCCTTCGACATCCAGGAAGCCTCTGACCAGCCAGATCACTGTGGTCGGAGGCGCACCGTAACTGTCCTCGATGTCTTGAGACACCCTGTCCTCGATGTCCTGAACCTAGACACTGCCCCCGCTACCAAGCAGGGCAAAGGCCGGTTCTCAATGTGGGAACCGGCCTTGTGCATGTCCTCGTCGTACCCCCACGTTCGGGTCTGAGGCACGTGGAGCGAGCCATCGAAGTAGCCTGATCCGGTGATCATCTGGCTAAACGGCGCGTTCGGTGCGGGGAAGACCACGACGGCCGCGGAACTCGTCACGCTGGTTCCCGACAGCCGCGTATTCGACCCGGAAACCGTTGGCTACATGCTCACGCCGAACCTCGCCGATCAATGGCCGGGCGACTTCCAGCATTGGCCGCCGTGGCGTTCACTGGTCGCCGCCACAGTGGCCGAGCTGACCGCCTACACCGGCCAGCACCTGATCGCGCCGCAAACCGTGACGACTGAGCGCTACCTGGAGGAGATCATCACCGCGCTGCACGCGGCGGGGATCGACGTTTTCCATGTCCTCCTTGACGTGCGGGAGCCGGCCCTGCGCAGGCGGATCGAAGGCTCACAGGAAGCCGTCGAGTGGCGTCTGCAGCATGTGGCGGAATACCAGGCCTCGCGCTCCTGGCTGCTGCACGCGGCCGATCTCGTTGTTGACACCACTGAGCTGTCTCCGGCTGATGCCGCGGCCGGCATTGTGCGTGCGCTCCCACCGCTATCGCCGCCGCGGCCCGCGGCACAGGGGTGGGCGACGATGCGCGACCAGTCCTCGCCAGTGACTTAGGGCCAAAGTTGTACGCTTTTCCATGCCTAATTGTCCAGAATGACCCCTTTGCCCCGTACAAGTTTGGCCCCAAGGCGGCGACAGCGGCTCAAGCGGGGCCGTTGGGGTAGCCGGCCGCCCGACAGGAGCGGCACGACGGGTAAGCCCAGCGCGCGGCGCACCTCAGCGTGCCTCCGGATCCACGATCAGCAGGGTCTTGGCGATGGCTTCCCTGGCTTCGATCATCGCGTGGGCGCTGGGCGCCTCGGTGAGCGGGAACGTCTGGCCGATGAGCGGGCGAACCTTCCCTGACAGGACGTCGGGCAGGATCTGGCGGGCAAGGTCGGCGCGTTCGCCTGGGCCGCCCTGCAGGTCCGCGATGCCGGTAACCACGATGTCCCGCTGTTTGGCCTCAGCACGGTCGATGGAGGTGAAGGATCCGCTGGGCCCGCCGTGGGCGGAGAAACGGCCGCCGTCGGCCATGATCTGGTAGGCGTCGCGGCCGAGCTGCCCGCCAACTCCGTCGAGCACCACGGTGGGGCCCGCCCCGGCGGTGGCGTCCAGGACCTCAGCCGTCCACCCGGCGTGGCCGTAGTCCACCACGACGCCGGCACCGGCCTCGCGCACCGCGTCCACCTTGGCTTTCCCGCGGGCGGCACCGATGACCTGCGCGCCGCGAGCGCGCAGCAGCTGGACGAGGAGGATGCCCATGCCGCCCGCGGCGCCGAGCACCAGGACGTGTTCCCCCGGGCGGACGCTGGCGACCCTGACGACGCGAAGAGCCGTCGGCCCGTCGTGGATGACCGCCGCGGCATCGAGCGGGTCGAGGCCCTCGGGCACCAGGACGGTGTCGCCGAGCTTGGCGATGGCCTGCTCGGCGTAGCCGCCACCGCCGCCCGGCCCGCCGGTGTGGGCGATCACCGGCCGTCCGGCCCAGTTGCCGTCCACGCCGTCGCCGACACCGGTCACCCTCCCGGTCACCCCGTTCCCGGGGATATACGGCGGCCGGACCGGGAAGCCCGGACCACGGCCGGATCTGATCATGGTGTCGAGGAACATCACGTCGCTCGCGGTCACGGCGACGACGAGTTCGCCGGGGCCGGCGACGGGATCGGGCGAGTCGGCCGGGACGAGCACTTCCGGCCCGCCGAAGCGCGACACCTCGATGACGCGCACCGGCTCAGGCCACGTTCGGCTGGCTGCTGCCGGCCGGGACAGCGCGGGTCTGCAGGCCGGGTTGACCGGGATCGACGTTGTAGGCGATGACTCGCCGCGGGTGGACGCGGATGATCTCCGCCGCCAGGTGGCCGTCGGCCGTGGCGGGACTCAAGACGGCTTCGGCGGTGCCCCGGATCTCCAGGAAGTGGGCCCCTTCCATGCTCGCCTCGGTCACCTCGTCGACGACAAAGGCCACGCGGGGGTTGGCCTGGATGTTGCGGTACTTGGCGCTGCGGCCCATGTTGAACCCGGCGATGTCGATCGTCCCGAGGGCGGCGTTGTAGGTGAAGCCGAGTGGCTTCACCTGCGGCGTTCCGTCGGGGCCGATGGTGGCCAGGTGGCCTCGGGGCTGTCGGGCGAGGAACCGCTGCTCGGCGTCGGTGAGTGTCATGTGACCAACGCTAGGACCTCAAGTAATGTTGAGGTCAAGTCAGAGCGTCAGGTCAGGCCCAGCGTCCGAGGTCATCGCCCATGCCGAAGCAACCAGCCGTACCCGGCGAGCTCACCGTCGGCGAGGTCGCCGGGCGCAGCGGCGTCGCGGTTTCCGCCCTGCACTTCTACGAGGCGCAAGGGCTGGTCTCGAGCCGGCGGACGGCCGGGAATCAGCGCCGGTATCCGCGGGAAGTGCTCCGCCGCGTCGCCTTCATCCGCGCCTCGCAGGGTGTCGGGATCCCGCTCCGCCGGATCAAGGCGGCGCTCGACCAACTGCCCGGCGGCCGCACCCCGACCCGCGGCGACTGGGAGCGCCTGTCGGAAGCGTGGCGCGACGACCTCGACGACCAGATCACCCGGCTGCAGCGGCTGCGTGACAACCTGACCGGCTGCATCGGCTGCGGGTGCCTGTCCCTGGGCCTGTGCAAGCTGGTGAACCCCGACGACATCCTCGGCCGCCAGGGACCCGGGCCAAGAAACCTCTGACCCCGGTCCGAATCCCTGCAAATAGGAAGCCCGCTGGGCCCTTCCCGGACGGCGAATCCGGCTCAAGGAATGTCATGTCATGTATTCGCGTTCAAGCGGGCGTGAAGAGCATTGGTTTTCTCTCGTTCGGGCACTGGTCGGCCGCGCCGGGTTCGCAGGTGCGCTCGGCGTCCGACTCGCTGCTGCAGTCAATCGAGCTGGCGGTCGCCGCCGAGGAGCTGGGGGCGGACGGCGCTTACTTCCGCGTCCATCACTTCGCGCAGCAGCTGGGCTCACCGTTCCCGCTGCTCGCGGCGGCCGGCGCGAAGACCAGCAGGATCGAGATCGGCACGGCCGTGATCGACATGCGGTACGAGAACCCGCTGTACATGGCGGAGGACGCGGGCGCGGCCGACCTCATCGCGGACGGCCGCCTGCAGCTCGGCATCAGCCGTGGATCCCCTGAGCAGGTGATCGACGGCTGGCGGTACTTCGGCTACCAGCCGACCGAGGGCAAGACCGACGCGGACATGGCCCGCGACCACACCGAGGTTCTGCTCCAGGTGCTGAAGGGTGAGGGCTTCGCTCAGCCCAACCCGCGGCCGATGTTCAGCAACCCGCCCGGCCTGCTCCGGGTCGAGCCCTACTCCGCGGGCCTCCGCGACCGCATCTGGTGGGGCGCGTCCTCGGACGCGACCGCGAGGTGGGCGGCCACGATGGGCATGAACCTGCAGAGCTCCACGCTGAAGACCCATGAGTCGGACAAGCCCTTCCACGCCCAGCAGGCCGATCAGATCCAGGCCTTCCGCGAGGCATGGAAGGAAGCCGGCCACCAGCGCGAGCCGCGGGTGTCGGTCAGCCGGTCCATCTTCGCCCTCACCGACGAGCGCGACTGGCAGTACTTCGGCGGCCGTGGCGGCGATGACGACAGCATCGGCTACATCGACCAGTCCACCCAGGCGATCTTCGGCCGCACCTACGCGGCCGAGCCGGACAAGCTTATCGAGCAGCTCAAGGAGGACGAGGGCATCGCCGCCGCCGACACCCTGCTGCTCACCGTGCCGAACCAGCTGGGCGTCGAGTACAACGCCCATGCCATCGAGTCCATCCTGACCCACGTGGCCCCGGCGCTGGGCTGGCGGTAGCCGGCTGCCGGGTGTCGGCTCGTGGCTAAGGCGGCCGGTGCCGGACGGTCGTTACGATGGTCACCGTGACCGAGCCGCCCCGCCTGCTGGTTTCTGCCGAGTTCGCCGTCCCCGCCGGTCTGGCCACCGAGTTGTTCGTCCTTGAGCCCCTCGACGTCAGGCACAACGAGTCCGACTACGCGGCCTGGACCTCGAGCCTTGAGCACATCAAGGCGACCCCGGGCTTCGGCGGCAAGACCTGGCTCGACCTGGGCCTGTCGCTCGAGGACAACGCCGCCGACGTCCGCTCCTGGACCCGTGCCGACCGCGCCCACCTGGACAAGCCGCTGCACGACACGGTCACCGAATGGCTGGCGGCCGCGTGGCCCTTTGAGTGCCCGGACTACGCCGCCAGAAAGCAGAAGATCTTAACCATTCATCCTGAACGCACGCGGCTTACTCTCGTCTGCCCCATTGCCCTCAACCGTTTACCTAGCCGTTAAAGATCTTGGAACGTTTGTTCCTGTTGGAAGAAACACGCTTGGCGCGTGCAAAACTTCCGCGAAAAACCTGTGCATCTCCGCCCGACATATCCGAAGTGTCGGGCACGGCGGCAGGTGTGACGCGCTTAAGGGGCGGTCCACCGGACGATCGACTGGCCTGCCTTGAGCAGCGGTGCGGGCGGCAGCAGCCGGAAGATCGCGTTGCGCACCGGCTGACGCCAGCCGCCGCCGAGGTCGCAGCCGAACCGGGCGGTCAGGATCGCGGTCCTGGCGATCTGCTTGCACCGTGGTCGGCGGGCGCCGTCGTAGGCGGCCAGCGCCGCCGCCAGGTCGCCGCCGGCCTGGACGGGTGCCCCGATCAGGCGGCCCACGCAGACGCCGTCTTCGAGCGCGGTGGCCGCGCCCTGGCCCGCGGTGGGCAGCATGGCGTGGGCCGCGTCCCCGACGAAGACGGCCCGCCCGCTGGTGTAGGCGGGCAGCCCGCCCGGGAGGTGGTAGACGTCGTGGCGGATCAGCCGGTCGGCCGTGGTCTTGCCGACCAGGCCGCGAACCCGCGGTGCCCAGTCCGCGAAGCGCTCGCGGGCGGCGGCCAGCTCGTCGGCGAAGACCGCCCCCTCGGGATTGCGGAAATACCCGTACCAGTAAATCTCGGCCGGGCTCACCCGCAGCGAACCGAACTCGGTGCCCGGTCCCCACGCCTGGATGAGCCGGCCGTCGGTATCGGTATCGGGGATGACCGCCCGCCAGCTGGTGCTGCCGCTGTAGCGCGCCCGGGCCATGGGGAACAGTTGCGCCCGCACCGCGCTGCGTACGCCGTCGGCGGCGACAACGAGTTCCGCCTTGGACCTCCGCCCCTGGTCTGGTCTCCGCCAGGTGACCACCGCCCGGTCGCCGCCGGGCTGGCCGGCCTGGACGGCGACGACCTCGGCGTTGGTGACCAATTCGATGGCGCCGGACGCCTCGGCGGCCTCGCGCAGCACCCCGTGCAGCCGTTGCCGCTGCAGCCCCCAGATCGTGGTGACCGCGCGCGGATCGGACCGGGTGTCGGGCATGCGCATGATCCACCGGCCATATTCGTCCTGCATGCCGGCGGTGCCGGTCTGGTAGGCGGCCGCGCCGATGGCCTGGTCGAGCCCGAGGGCGGCCAGCGCGGTCATCCCGTTCCCGGTGGTCGCCAGCCCCGCGCCGACCTCGCCGAACGCGGGTGCCCGTTCGAGCACGGTGACCCGCCACCCCGCCTGCGCCAGTGCGAGCGCCGACGCCAGCCCGCCGATGCCCCCGCCAACCACGACCGCCGTAAGGTCGTCCGCAGCCATGGTTCCCGCTTATTCCAGTTCGCCGGTCTGGCGGGACTTGAGTTTCTCGCGCTTGGCCTTCTTCGACGGCTTGCGCTTAACCTCAACGCCGCCCATGAGGGCCACGCCGCTGACGTGGATCACCGGTCCGCCCGGGGTCGGGGCCCCGGCCACCGAGTGTTCGAACGCGCCCATGATGCCGACACCGGTGACGTGGACGGTGGCATCCTCGGGGACGGTGATCTCGCAGCCGCCCAGGATCGCCACCACGTGAATGGAGACCTCGGGCTCGGAGAACCGGGCCTCGCGCATATCGATTTCCCCGCCGCCAAGCAGCATGAAGGCATTGAAGGTTTTCGGTACCACCCAGTCGCCCTTGCGGGAGAAGCCGCCGAGAATGGCGACGGCGGTGTGCGACGTCCCGTCCCCGCCGTACTGCCGCAGCGCCCCCGAGGTTGGCTGAGAGGGGGCGGGCATGGGGCCGCCCCCCGAGTCGGGCAGGTCGTGCGTGATCGGGACGAGTTCCGCGTAGGTCTTCGCCGCGTAAACGGCGTCGAGCCGCTCGTCGAGCTCGTCCATCGTCAGGCGCCCGTCCCCGGCAGCCTCGCGGAGCTTCTCCGCGACGCGCTCCCGGTCGGCGTCCGAGGCGCGCAGGTGCTGGGGATCCGGTACGGCGGGCGAGGTACTCATATTGCTAAAGCCTAGGCGGACGCGCGGACCTAGGTACAGTGGCCGGCCGGCTTGGGTGCTACGGCTTGATCTGTTATTTCCGCCGGGAACGGGTCGCGGTCAGCTGCGTCTCGGCCTCAGCCAGGACCTTCACTATGTCGCGGCCGAAGCTGACATCGCACGGGTGGTGCTCGGCCCGTTCCACGCTGGCGGTGGCGATCAGCTCGGCCGCGGCCACCCGCAGGGATTGCTCCGGGTCGGGCGGGGTGGCGGGCATGACCGACCGGCCGGCCGCGCCCCAGACGAAGAGGTTGTACCCGGCGGCCGCCTCCGGCGCGTCCTGCGCCATGGTCGTGGTGGAGGACGCGCCGCCCTCGTGGCCGAGCACCAGGTGCGTGAGGTCCCCCTGCCCGGCGATGGCGGTCACCGAGGTCACCGGGCCGAGGCAGGCCCAGAGCATGCCGACCAGATGCGGGCCGAGGTCCCAGAGCGCGCCCTTCTCCTGCCGCCAGGGCGTGTTGAAGGGCGAGTCCGGCTGCAGCGAGTTGCCGAGCCAGATCGCGGTGCCGCCCGACCAGCCCTCGCCGCGCCAGCCGCCCCGCGCCTGCTCATCGGTGAGCCAGGCGCGGATCTCGCGGTTGAACCGCCAGGTGAAGAAGACGACCGAGGCGACGCCTGCCTTCCCGACCGCGTCGGCGACCGCGTCGGCGTCCTCGGCCGAGAGTGCGACCGGCTTCTCAAGCAGCAGGTGCTTGCCCGCCTCGGCGGCGCGGACCGCGAGCGGTGCCTGCACGTTGGGCGGGACGGCGAAAGCGACGGCGTCTACGCCGGCCAGGAACTCGTCGAAGTCGTCGTGCGGGAGGGCGCCGTGCCGCGCCGCCAGCGCGGAGGCCGCCTCCGCGTTCCGCCCCCAGACGGCGGTCAGCGTGACCCCCGGGGTGGAGGCAAGTGCGGGCGCGTGCGTGAAGCTCGCCCAGTAACCGGTACCAACGAGGCCGAAACGCATGGCAACGATCGTACGCGCTGGCAAGTGTTGCCGTATGTTCTGATGCGTGCGCCTTGTACTCGCTTCAGCTTCCCCGGCCCGCCTCGCCGTGCTCCGCGCGGCCGGCCTCGATCCACAGGTCATCGTCAGCGGTGTTGACGAGGACGCGTTCTCGGCCGGGACCACCGCCGAGCTCACCCAGACGCTCGCCTCGGCCAAGGCCACGGCGGTCGCGGCATCGCTGCGCGACGGGATCGTGATCGGCTGCGACTCGATGCTCGACCTCGACGGAACCGCGTACGGCAAGCCGGCTGACTCGGTGGAGGCAGTCGCCCGCTGGCATGAGATGTCGGGCAGGTCCGGCACCCTCTACACCGGGCACTGCGTGATCGACATCGAGTCAGGCAAGCGCCTCACGGCGGCAGCGGCGACGACGATCCGCTTCGCCACCCCCACCGAGGACGAGATCTCCGCCTACGTCGGCACCGGCGAGCCGCTCGGAATGGCGGGCGCGTTCACCATCGAGGGACTGGGCGGCTGGTTCGTCGAATCGATCGACGGCGACCACAACAACGTGATCGGCATCTCCCTGCCGCTGCTGCGCCGCCTGCTTGGCGACCTTGGCGTGACGATCCCCGACCTCTGGGCTCAGTACAACAGTCCCGAGGCTCAGTACAGCAGCCCCGAGTAGTTGTCCGGCGCGTAGTGCGCCTCCAGTTCGGCGAGCGTCTCCGGCGGGTCCTGCACGGCCTTGCAGAGCGCGGCGACCGACGGCAGGTCCTCGGCGGCCGCCCAGGACGACGGCTCCCACAGCGATGACCGCAGGAACGCCTTCGGGCAGTGCGAGAACACCTGCTCGATCTCGACCACCAGCGCGAGCACCGGCCGCCGGCCACGGACCACCAGGTCGGAGAAGAACGGCGCGTCGCGCACGATCTTGGCGCGCCCGTTGATCCGCAGGGTGTCGTCCCGCCCAGGGATCAGCGCGATGACACCGACGTGCGGGTTGGAAAGGATATTGAGGTAGCCGTCGGCCCGTTTGTTGCCGGGACGCTCGGCGATGGCAATGGTGCACGGGTCGAGCACGTGGATGAGATGGCCGGCCGGGTCGCCCTTGGGCGAGGCGTCACAGTTCCCGTCCGCGTCCGACGTGGCCAGCACGCAGAACGGCGACCGGTGCAGCCACTCGATCTGCAGTGGATGCAGTGCGGGCCGGTCCTTGGTCGCGGCGCGGCCGCTCGGGGACCCGCCGAGCACCTCCCGCAACTCCTCGGCTGAGGTGATCTCGGTAACGCCTGTCTCGCTAGCTCTCAATGGCTGCTCACAACCTCGTGAATGGCTGGACCGCCGAGTTCTCCGACAGGAGCGCCGGCGGCCCGATGATCTTCCGGTCCGGCTTGCCGACGACCTCCTCGTCCTTGCCGTCGTAGTCGTACTGCTCGAGGATGTGCCTGATCGCCTCGAGCCGGGCGCGCTTCTTGTCGTTGGACTTCACCACCGTCCACGGCGCGTCGGCCGTGTCGGTGTAGAAGAACATCGCCTCTTTAGCCTCGGTGTATTCGTCCCATTTGTCCAGCGACTGGATGTCCATCGGCGACAGTTTCCACTGCCGCACCGGGTCGACCTGCCGGATGACGAACCGCGTCCGCTGCTCAGACCGGGTCACCGAGAACCAGAACTTCGTCAGGGACAGGCCGGAATGCACCAGCATGCGTTCGAACTCGGGTGCCTCCCGCATGAACTCCAGGTAGTCCTCGGGCGAGCAGAAGCCCATGACCCGCTCCACCCCGGCCCGGTTGTACCAGGAGCGGTCGAACAGCACGATCTCCCCGGCGGACGGCAGGTGCGTCACGTACCGCTGGAAGTACCACTGGGTCCGTTCCCGCTCGCTGGGCTTCTCCAGCGCCACCACCCGCGCGCCGCGCGGGTTCAGGTGCTCGGTGAACCGCTTGATGGTGCCGCCCTTGCCGGCCGCGTCCCGTCCCTCGAAGATGATGACGATCGACTGGCCGGTCTCCTTGACCCAGTTCTGCAGCTTGACCAGCTCGATCTGGAGCAGTCGTTTGGCGCGGTCGTAATACTCGCGGGTCATCCGCTCGTCATACGGATAATCTTCCCGCCACGTGTCCACGGGCGTCCCGTCCGGCCAGAGCAGCACCGGATCGTCGTCTTCGTTGTCCTCCACGGTCAGCCCGGCGAGGATGGCGAGGTCGGCGGGATCCTGCGACCCCGGCGAAGGCAGCTCGTTGATCACGATCTAAATACAACACATCAGCGCGCCTCAGTCACGGGTGGGGGTGGTGTATTCACCCGCGCGTCAGCGTCTGGTTCTCTTTTCTTAGGTAGGGAACGAGCCGTGGTTTCACGTCACCGCCCCGGCATTATTCGTCGCCGTGCACGACCTGGCCGCCCGCGACCGTCAGCGCGACGGAAGTGTCGCCGATCGCCGTCCCCGGGATCGCGTAGATGTCCTGGCTGAGCACGGCGATGTCCGCGAGCTTGCCTGGTTCGAGCGTGCCCGCCAGGTCATCCTCGTGGTTCACGTAGGCGACGCCCCGGGTGAAGGCATCGACCGCGGCGTCCACGGCGATCGCCTCGTCCGGCAGCAACGGCATGGTCGTCTCCACCGATCCGGGCTCGCCCAGCCGGGCGGAGAGCATCCGGTTGACCGCTACGTGCATCTCCTGCAGCGGGTCGGCGCTGGACACCGGCCAGTCGCTGCCGAACGCCACCCGTGACCCCAGCCCAAGGAAGGAGCCGATCCGGTACTGCCAGCCGGCCCGTTCCTCGCCCACAAACGCCACGGTGAGCTCGTCGTTCTGCGCGTCCCGGCAGGCCCAGAGGGGCTGGAAGTTCGCGATCACGCCGAGCTTGGCGAACCGCTGAAGATCCGCCGGGCTGACGAACTGCAGGTGCGCGACGTGGTGCCTGCCAGCTGCCCGCTGCCCGACGGGGAGCTGGGCCAGTGCATCGAGCGCGGTGGACACCGCGTGGTCGCCGATCGCGTGGAAGTGCATCTGGAAGCCGAGGCCGGCCAGCAGGCCGGCCGCCTCGGCCAGTTCCTCGGGCTCGATGAACAGGTTCCCCGACCGCTCGGTGTGGTGCCCGTGACCATCGAGGTACGGGGCGCCCATCGCGGCGGTGAACGTCTCGCAGACGCCGTCGAGCATCAGCTTGACCGAAGTAGCGCGGAAGTACCCACCGCTATCGGCCGCCTCCCGGCGTGCCCGCAGGGTGTCGAGCTGATGGATGCCACGGGACCGGTCCCACCACAGCGCCCCGGTCACCCGGCAGGTCAGCAGCCGGTCCGCGGCGGCCCGCCGGTAGGTGCCGAACGCGTCGGGCATGCCAAGCTCGCTGGCCTCGCCGATGCAGGCATCCTGGATGGACGTGATACCGAGCGAGTGCAGATGCGCCTGGGCGAGCAGCAGCGCGGCGGTGAGCTCGGCCTGGGCCGGCGGCGGGACGTAATCGCCGACCAGGCGCATCGCGCCGTCGTGCAGTGCGCCGGCCGGGACGCCATCGTGATCGCGCTCGATCCGCCCGTCGCGCGGGTCGGGAGTGCGCGCGGTGATCCCGGCGATGTCCAGCGCGGCGGTATTCACCCAGGCGCTGTGGTGGTCGTCGTTGGGCAGGAAGGCCGGCCGCCCGCCGGTCACCATGTCCAGGTCGGCGGCGGTCGGCGTGCCGCCTGGGAAGGCAGTCATCGACCAGCCGGCGCCGAGGACCCAGGCGCTACGGGCGAGGGTTTTGGCATAGTCCGCGATCGCGTCCAGGTACTCCTGCCTGGTATGCAGGCCGACCAAGTTGCACCGAAGGGACTCCAGCCCGCCCTGGACGGGGTGCACGTGCGCGTCGCCGAAGGCGGGGATCGCGAGCCGGCCGCGCAGGTTCACCACCCGGGTAAACGGGTCGGCGAAGCCGCGGATCTCTTCGTCGCTGCCCAGCGCCACGACCACGCCGCCGCTGATCGCGGCGGCCTGCACGAACCCAGTCGGATGGGCCGGCGTGCGGATCCTCCCGCTGACGAGGACAAGCTCAGCTTTTCCGGCAGCCCTGGCGCGGTCGGGATTCCCCCATGTGATCACGAGTCGGGATGTTATAGGGAGGCGGACTCCGGCGGGCCGGAGGCGTATGAGGGAAACAAACCCGCGAGCCGAAGGGCCTGCTCCAGTCCACGCCGGCTTACTGGGCTGCGGGAAGCAATAACCTGACGGCATGGGTGATGCTGTGATCTACACCGACGGTGCGTGCAGTGGCAATCCCGGCCCCGGCGGCTGGGGGGCCGTGCTGGCGTACGGCACGGTGGTAAAGGAGCTACATGGCGGCGACCCGGCGACCACGAACAACCGGATGGAGCTGCTGGCCGCGATCTCCGCGCTTGAGGCCCTGTCCCGCCCGGCGTCGGTGCAGCTCTACACCGACAGCAAGTACGTGCTCGACGGGATCACGAAGTGGCTGCCCGGCTGGCAGCGCAAGGGCTGGAAGACCGCGTCCAAGCAGCCGGTCAAGAACGTGGACCTGTGGCAGCGCCTGGTCGCCGCGATGGCTCCGCACCAGGTCAGCTGGCACTGGGTCAAGGGCCACAACGGGGACCCTGGCAACGAACGCGCCGACGAGCTAGCCCGCCAAGGCATCGCCGACGTCCTCGCCGCCGCCCGCTAGTCCGGTAATCCGTGAGCAAGGGGCCCCGCAGTGACGAGCAAGCCGAAGGTGGTGTCGCCGGCGCCAGATCCGATCGAGGCTGCGCCGACCGAGGCTGCGCCGATGGACGCCGAGAAGATCGAAACGCGAGTCCGTGAGGAGCTCAGGTTCCTCACGGAGAATTGGGAGAACACGCTATCGGGGGGCCGCGGCAGCCCGATAGTAATGCCACGTTCCACCGGGCGAGCGACCTGGAAGCCGCTCGCCAGGAGGGCCGCGAGTATCTCATAAGACAGCTGACGGAATGGTCCCCTGTATCAGGGCCAGCGCGGGTCTGGCTGCTCGTGTGCCTCTGGCAGGAATCATGGAAGCTGTGGGATGCGACCCTTGCCTATCGCACCCTGCAGGCCGTGGAGGAGGCCGCGGCCGCGTTCGTCGGCGATAGCGCGCCGCACGCCGATCCGCCGCCAGGAGACTGGGAACGCGGCGCCCTGCGGGCGGTCAGCCGGGCCATGAGCCTGATCACCGCGGATGCGAGCATCTTCAAGCAGATCAACCTGTCGAGCGCCGCTACCTGCTGGCCAGCATTGACGCCGCCATCGGGAAATTCGCCAGCGCTCAGAAGTCCCTCAGCGGTGAGATCTTGTCGCGCTGTGAGCCATGGGAGCGGCTGCTGGTCGAAATACGTGAGATCGTGTCCTGTACCACCAGGCTGAGCGGTACCGCTACGCCCGCCCGTGTCTTTGTCCCGAAGCGCGTCTTGATCCGGTACTGCTATCCGTTCGCGGTCGAAGCAGACGAACGGACTGCCGGCTGCCTGGATAAGCTGCGGAAGAAGGATCTCGACGAGGCATTTAGGGCCATAGGCATTGAAGTCGGCGAACCCGGGCTGCTGACTTCGACCCTGTTCTTCGATCCAGACTCCGGACTTTACGGAGGTCGGCGGCTGGACCTCCCAGATATAGAAATAAGGCACGAGCCGCCGCCAGGAGCGAGTAGCGGCGGGCGGGGAGAGCGCTGCAAGGTATGGGTCTATCTGGCCTACATGGGGAACCACTGTCTGTGCATCGAGCCGGAGCCGCTTGACGCGCCCCTCCCGCATCTGCTCTACCGGGCGCTCAAGGCAGGCACGCCCGTCACTCTCGGGGCGATGGTCACGGTGGTGGGAACTGACGCGACCTGGGACAACCTGCATTTGTTCAGCCGAGACGTCATCAAGGCCGTCGCGACCGCCAGCTTTTGGCCCGTGAAGGAAGATCCTCCGACCGCGGATCGGCTCGTGCGCGGGAGCCTCCATGAGATCGTCGTCGTCCGTACCGACGGTCTGCTTGGCGAGCATTCGGAAGAGATCACCGATGCTCTAGACCGGTCCGTGGGCGGTAGGCTCCTCGCCAGGTCGGTCCAGCGGGCCATGAACACACTGGACGAATGGGTTCGGTACCCGCCGGTGCCGCGAACCGGACGGCAAGGCGCCGTGCCCGCCATCGCCGGCCTGCCCGAGTTGGGCCTGGCAGGCGACTGGTGCACCCACACCGGGGAAACGACCGTCTTTGGCATCGTCGCCGCCCCGTCGTGGCATAGCGATGTATATCTCGAAGCCGCCCAGTTTGTGAGTTCGTGGCCACCGCTGTTGCGGCTGTGGAGCAGCCGCCTCTTGAGTGTCATCAGAACTGCGGAATCGCACTCTGATAAGGGAAGTGACGCCGAGAAGCTCCGGCTCATCGAGAGTCAGGTTCGTTTGCACCTGGCCCAGACCAAGGCAGAAGAACTTACCGCTACCCTGGCCCCGCGGTTTCTCGACCAGCTCCTGGAGATGGCGGGACTTGGCCGGCTCCAAGGAGAGCTCGAAGCCCAACTGGTGGCCGCAGAGCGGCTGACGGACTGGTTCAACGAGCGGGCGCGCCAGCGAGCGGACGAGGAGTACCGCAAGAACGAGGAGAGACATCGCGAGGACGAAGACAAGCGTCAGAGATCTGACCAGAGGCGAAATTGGCTGCTTGGCGTCATCGGCCTGTTCACGATATTCGAAGTTGGCACCTTTCTCGGACTCGTCAACACGACGCAGTTCGGCGCGCCGGGAGTGTGGGAAGTCTGGCTGATGCTGACCCTGTTCGTGCTCGCCTTGCTGGCCGGGGCATATTTCTTCAACCAGAATGTCGAGGACTGGCTGAACAAGCACCTCGGTGCCGTCGCGCGAAAGCCCAGATCCCGGGCGTCAGGGCAGAAAACCGGGAGGTTATACAGCTATGCATGCCCCGATACGGTTCCGCGACCTGCGGGCCGAGGCGGATGCGGGTCTCATCGAGGCCGTCTATCACGAGATTCTCGAACCATCCTTCGAACCAGATGAGCTCGAAACGCTGGACTCCGTCCTCGATGGACTGATGCCGGGCGGCAGCTACGAGGCCTGGGGATTGTGCGCGGTGGACGGGGAGAAAGCTGTCGGCTGCATCGTGGGGTATCCCTACCGGAGATCGGGAGTGCTGCTGATCGGTTACGTCGCGGTCAGGTCCGGCCTGCGCAGCCGCGGCATCGGCGGATTGCTTCTGGATGAGGCCCGGCGCCGGTGGTACGGGAAGCCTGGCATCAGCCTGGTGGTGGCGGAGATCGACGATCCGCGTTACCACCCGCCGACGGGTGAGATCGACGCGGAGCGCCGTCTGGCCTTTTGCGCGCGGCATGGCATGCAGGTGGTCATCGGCCCTTACTTCCAGCCGCGGCTGAAGGGCAAGGGCAAGATGCGTGTGTACGGGCTGTTCCTGGCTGTCCTCGACGGCAGCAATGAAGCGACCGGTCCCGGGCAGTTGGTGTCGGCACGACAGCTCACCGAATTCTTCCTTGAATATTTCGAGACGTCGGGGGAGGGCAGCGACTGGCCCCGGGACGAGGACAAGGAAGGGCGCTGGCTTCTTGACTGGTACCGCGGCCGCGAGATGGTTGGCTTGCGGCCAATCGGCGGATACTCGCAGAGTGAGATTCCGCAGGTGCCCGGTCGTCCAGCCGCGACCTCGGCGGGCACGTTCGGGTCAGGCTAAGCAGCGTCGTCACGAACCGATCAGGGCCGCGCCCGGGAAGGTACGCGGCCCGATCGGCTTTATCGGAGGTTAGCCAGTCAGCAGCGGCCGACGTAGCGGCCCTCGGTATAGGTGGTCCACGCGTCCCAGTTGGTGCCATCGTCAGAGAGGATGATGGCGGAGCGTGCGTTGCCGTAGGCGTTGAACGTCGCGAGCGCGCCGTTGGAGGCGTTGATCTGCCAGTAGCCGTAGTCGTCGGTCGGGCTGAGCGCGTACTGGTTACCGTCCGACTCCGCCATCGCGATCTCGGCCGCCATGAACGAGTCGGCCGGGTTGCCGCCGGCCGAGTCCCAGAGCTGCTCAAGTCCGGAGCACCCGAGTGTGCCGCTCAGGCCGCCGCTGGTGCCGGTTCCGGTGCCCTTGCTTGACTGCACCACGACGGTGCCGCCGCCGCTGTGGCTGTGGCCGCTGTGGCTGTGCGACGTGGTGGTGACCGCGACGGTCGTTGTCGTCGCCACGACCGGCGCGGCGTGTTTCGGCAGGTAGTCGGAGAGCTTGTAATCGCCGGGGACGGTGGCCGGGATGACAAGGCTCTGGCCCACGTAGATCAGGTTCGGGTTGGAGACCGTCTTGTCGTTCTCGCGGTAGATGTAGCCCCAGTCGGTCGCCTTGTCGTAGAAGCGCTGGGCGATCTTCGAGAGCGTGTCGCCGCTGCGCACCTTGTAGTGGCTGGACGCGACCGCCGCCGCGTGCTTGGCGGTGGTGGTTGACGCGACGGTGACGGCGCGAGTTGAGATCGAATCGAGTGACGCCGAGGGCTCGGTGCCCTGCTGCGCGGCGTGGTCATTCTCGTGGGCCTGCGTTGTTACCGTGGTCGGCTTGTCCGGTGCGGCGAACGCGTGCTGTGCCGACGGTACCGCGACGAGCGCGCCGGCGATGGCTACGGCCGGCGCTGCCTTGCCCGCCTGCGCCGCTACCTTCTCCACCTGTGAGGGGGTCGAGTGCCTGCCCCGACGCCTGATCTTCACGAGCCGGCGGTCACTGTGCCCAGCGGTCATGCTCTCCCCATGGTCGATGCCTCGCCCGCCTACGCGACGGCTAGCGTCTCTCGGCGGGCATACACAGTCTTGTCGGGCTAACCGCCCGCTACGCTGCGGTTTCGGATGGTTTGTTAGGCTTTGTCCGCTCCGAACCGTCGGATGGAACTATTGCAGGTGCGGCCGGCCGCCGCACGTAAATTGAGTTTTTTTTGTGACCGTGTCGTGATCCGATTCGGGCATACGCGGAGCGATGGGGACACAACGGACCGGGCGTGCTGAGAGGCCAGGGGGACGGGGGAGTCGCCCCCCGGCGAGAGAACAGCGATAATTGCGGACGTGACTGATGATTCTGAGCGCGTGATCCGCTACTTCGAGGACTACACCCCTGGGCTTGTGGTGGACTGCGGGACGTTTACGATCGGCGAGGCGGAGCTCATCGACTTCGCCAAGGAGTACGACCCGCAGCCGTTTCACACCGATCCGGTGGCGGCCAAGGACGGACCGTTCGGCGGGCTGATCGCGAGCGGCTGGCAGACGATCGCCAAGACGATGCGGCTGCTTGTGGAGCACTACGTCAGCCCGGAGTCCGGGCTCGGGGCGGTGGGGGTGGACGAAGTTCGCTGGCCCAGGCCGGTCCGCCCCGGCGACACGCTGCACGTCCGCGCCACCGTGCTCGAGGCGCGCCGGTCGAGCAGCAAGCCCGACCGTGGGATCGTCCGCTCGGTTACCGAGCTGACCAATCAGGACGGCGAACTGGCGCTGAAGCTGACCGCGATCAACTTCGTCCTGCTCAAGGATCCACCGGCGGCTTAGCCGACTATGGCCCCGGCGCTGGGCTTGGCGCTGGCGTGCGCGCTGGCGTGCGCGGTGGCGTGCGCGGCCGCGGCGGCGGCCAGGGCGACGATGACTGGGTGAGGCTGGGTGCCGTCGCCGTGGAGTTCCGGCTGGAACAGGGTGCCAAGGAAGAACGGGTGCCCGGGAAGTTCCGCGATCCTGACCTGACCGCTGTCGTCGAAGCCGCTGAACGCCAGACCGCCCTGTGACAGCCGCGCCAGGTAGTCCGCGTTCAGGCCGTAGTCGCAGTGGTAGCGCTCGGTCCGGCGGCCGGCGCCGGATATCTTCGCGGCAAGCGTCCCCGGCACGATCATGACCGCCTCGTCATGGCCCTTGAGCGAGCATTCGAGCGCGACGATCAGGTGCTCGGCCGCTTCCGGGGCGACCTCCGCGTTCTCGACCCCGGGCAGCCCGCACACGTTCCGCGCGAACTCGAGCAGCGCGTGCTGGAAGCCGCCGCAGGTCCCGAGGAACGGAATCCCCCGTTCGCGGGCGGTGCGCACCGCGGCGATGGCCCCGTCGGCGCTGTCGTAGGGGCTGCCGGGAACCACCCAGATCGCGTCGAACCCGCCGAGGTCGGCCGCTTCGGCGTCCGCCGTCGCGATCCAGTAGGCGTCCAGAGCGATCCCGTCGCGCCCGAGCAGCGCGTCGATGAGCATGGGGATGCGGGCGTGCGCCCGGACGTTCGCGCTGCGATCGCCAACGAGAGCGATCCTGGCCATGGGCTGCGTCATACAGCCATCATGGCCGCGGCGAACCGTTAAGCGCCAACGATGGTTTCTTGTAACTCGATAAGCGATGCTTATCGAGTGGAAGCGCAGCTGCTCAGGACGTTCGTGATGGTGGCCCGGCTCGGCTCCTTCTCGGCGGCCGCGGTCGAGCTTGGCTACACCCAGGCGGCCATCTCCCAGCAGATAGCCGCGCTGGAAGGCGACCTCAAGGTCCCGCTGCTCAACCGCCGCCCGGTCACCCCGACCGAGGCGGGTACGCGCCTGCTCGAGCACGCCGAGCAGATCCTGCTCCGCCTGGATGCGGCCAGAGCCGACGTGACGCGCATGACCCACCCGCCGTCGGCCACCCTCGTCGTGGGCGTAACCCCGCTGGCCGGGGGCGCGCCGGGGCTGCCGCTTGCGCTTGCCGCGCTCCGCCAGCGGATGCCGAGGCTCGACGTCACGGTTCAGGTGGGCGGGCGCGGCCACGTGCTCACCGCGGTCGCGCGAGGTGACCTTGACCTCGGGCTGACCGACGGCCTGGCCGCGCGGGGCGACCCGCTGGCCGGGTTCGCGTCACTGACCGCCGTTGGCCTCAGCCAAGTCGGCGTCGCGGTGATGCTACCGCCGGACCACCCGTTGGCCGGCCGGCCCTGCCTCCGCCTGACCGACCTGGCCGACGCGCGCTGGATAGAGGCCTGCGATGTGGCCGCGCCGCTGGCGGAGATCCGCCGTCTGGCCGGTGTGGAAGGGTTCCGGCCCGCCTTTCGCTACGACGGTACGGACACCGCGTCACTCATTCGGCTGGCGGCGGCGGGCCACGGTCTCGTCCTGCTGCCGGAGACGGCGCTGCCGGTGACCCGGTTCACCGCCGTCCCGGTCACGACACCCCGTATGGTCCACCGGGTGGAGCTGGTGCACGGCACCCTCCGCGACGGATCGCCCGCCGCGGAGCTGGCCGCACTGCTTTCCCCGCGGGGCTAGGCGTTCGCGGACTTGCCGTTGCCGATGGCGTTGGGGCCGCCGTTTTTGCCGCTGCCATCGGTCGGCGGGACGCCGACACCGCGGCGGACCGACTCAAGGATCGTCAGGCCCTGGCTGACCAGGCCCGCGGCGATCTCGCCGAGGCCGTCGGACCCGTTGAGCACCGTGACGTTGGCGCCCTGCAGGCCGACGGCCGCCTCCTTGACGATCTGCGGGAGTTGCGCGATCAGCAACTGGTCCAGAGCCACCCGGTTGTTCGAGGCGGCCGCCTCGGCCGCGATGCGGGTCCGCTCCGCGTCGGCGATGGCGAGGATCTTCACCTTCTCGGCCTCCGCCTCGGCGGGCTTGATGACCTCGGAGACGAGCTGCTGCTGGCGCAGGTCGGCCTGGTGCTGGGCGAGTTCAGTCTGCGCGGCGATCACCGCGCGCTGCGCCCCGGCCTGCGCGAGCGGGCCGGCCTGGGCCGCCTCGGCCTGCGCCTTGTCGATCTCGGCCTTGTACTGCGCCTGGACGACGGCGGTCTGCCGGGCGAACTCGGCCTGCTTGCGGGCCGAGGCCTGCACCGCCTCGGCCGCCGCCTGGTCGGCCGCCGCCTGGGCGATCTTGGCCTGCCGCTGGATCGCGGCGTTGTTCGGCGCGGCCATCGCGGCGATGTAGCCGGCGCCCATGTCGTCGATCGACTGGATCTGCAGCGAGTCGACGGTCAGCCCGATGGAGACCATCTCCGTCTTGGAACCGTCGAGGACCTCGGTGGCCAGCTTCTGCCGCTCGGTGACGATCTCCTCAACGGTCATCGAGCCGATGATCGAGCGGAGGTGACCGGCGAAGATACGGCCGGTAAGGACGGCCATCTGGTCCTGGTCGGACAGGAAGCGCTGGCCGGCGTTGACGATGGACTCGGTGTCGTTGCCGACCTTGAACGCGATGACGGCGCGGACGTTCAGCGAGATGCCCTGATGGGTGACGCAGGTCTCGGAGACCTCGGCCTCCCGCATGGCCAGCGTCAGGTAGCGGACCTTGCGGAATATCGGCGTGACGAAGGCGCCGTGCCCGGTGACCACCCGGAACGGCGCGTCCTTCATCCCGCGACTACCGCCAGAGATGAGCATCGCCTCATCGGGGGCGGGAACTCGATAACCGAACATCGTTTCACTCTCCTGAGCGAGGTACTTCAGTAGAACCGGGGATGGTGGGGGCCTCGCCGAGCGGGTCGGTCCATTCCATTACATCGACCGTACGCCTGCCCCGGTTGTCGGCGATAAGGACGGTGGTGCCTATCGGCAGGGGGGTTTGCGACCAGGCGATGAAGCTCTCCGCGCCGCCGCGGATCCTGATCCTGACCTCACCCGGGCCGGCCTGGCCACGGGTGGCGATGGTGATCACGCCTACCATGCCAATCGCGGAATCGTCGCCAGCCACAACACTGCCGCTCCTGTAGTTGGAATACCGGGAACACAGCCTAGTCTCGGCTGGCGTAAAAACCACCTTTCGTTAGGCTAAGTAAGTGACTTTCCCCCGGCTCCAGCGGAATCCCCCCGCGCAAGGCGGTACCGACCCCGGCGGCCAGCCGCAGCGGATCGGTCTCGCCATGATCGTGATCATGGCGGGCGTGCTGATGACCGCCGTGGACACGACGATCGTTGTCCTGGCACTGCCGGAGATCGAGCGCAGCCTGCACGTCGCGCTGACCGACGTGGTCTGGGTCATCATCAGCTTCCTGCTCGTCATCACCCTGCTCGCCACCCAGGTCGGCCGGCTGGGCGACATGTTCGGGCGGGTGCGGATGTACGAGACCGGGTTCGCGGTGTTCGTCCTCGGTTCGCTGCTCTGCGCGCTCGCCTGGAATGAGCTGTCGATCATAGTTTTCCGGATCGTGCAGGGCATCGGCGGCGCGCTGATCATGGCCAACAGCGGTGCCGTGATCGCCGACCTGTACCCGCGCGAGCGCCGGGGCCGGGCCTACGGGTTCACCGCCCTCGGCTGGACGGTCGGCGCGGTGCTCGGCATCGTGCTCGGCGGGCTGATCGTGACCTACGTCTCGTGGCGGTGGATCTTCTGGATCAACGTGCCGACCGGGGTGCTGGCGATCATCGGGGCGCTGCGGGTGCTCCGCGATCAGGGGGACCGGACGCGCCAGCGGCTTGACCCGCTCGGCATGATCACGCTCGGGCTCGGCCTGTTCGGGGTGCTCTGGGCGATCACTAAGCTCGCTAACGCGCCGCTTGACGCCTCGACGGTCGGCTTCCTGGTCGGCGGGGTCGCGCTCATCGGCGCGTTCGTGGCCATCGAGGCACGGGTCGCCGCGCCGATGCTGCCGTTGCGGATCTTCAAGGTTCCGACCATGGCGGCCTCGCTCTGCGCCTCGCTGTTCCAGGGGCTGGCCAGCTATGCGGTGCTCTTCCTGGTGCTGATGTACCTGCAGGGACCGCGCGGGCTCTCGCCGATCCACGCCTCCCTGCTGCTCGTCCCCGGCTACGTGGTGTCGGCCGGCGTCGGCCTCTACGCGGGCCGGCTGGCGGACCGGCGCGGCCCGGTGCTGCCGGCCACACTCGGGCTCGGCCTCCAGGCGGTCGCGCTGATCTGCTACGCGCAGCTGACGATCTCCACCCCGCTCTGGCTGATCGTGGTCATCAGCCTGGTCAACGGGGTCGGCACCAGCCTGTTCTTCCCCGCCAACAGCTCGGCGATCATGAAGGCGGCACCGCCCGACATGTTCGGGATCGCGTCGGGGATGCTGCGGACCTTCGCCAATGTCGGCATGGTGTTCTCGTTCGCGGTGGCGATCCTGGTCGCGTCGAGGTCGATCTCCCGAGGCCTCGCGTTCGCGATCTTCGTCGGCTCCACGTCGCTGCACGGCAGGGTGGCCACCGCGTTCACCACCGGGCTGCACGCGGCGTTCTACGAGTCGGTGGCGTTCATGGTGATCGCGGCCATCCTCTCCGCCCTACGCGGGACCCCGGCGAGCGGGGAAAACACATTTACAACCAGCCGTTCCTGATGCTGTCGACCGCGTCGTCGGCGGGTGGCAGGCCGAGCTCGCCCGCCCGGACCTTGTCCAGCATCATGCTGGTCACGCCGACGATCGCCGGTGCGATGTCCCGCAGCGACGCCGCATCGGAGGGGTCTGCCACCTCCGGCGGCACCCCGGCCCGCTCGAGCACCGCGGGCAGGTCGGCCAGTTGCGCCGCCAGCCAGCCGAGCGGGTCCGATGACAGCTCCCGCAGGAACTGCCGGGATGTCGGGTCCCAGCCATTGAACTTCGGGTGATGGTGGGTGCGGTTGAAGCTGCCCGGCTTGCCGTCCACCGACTCGAGTAGGTCGACCCGCCAGATGGGTCGGCCGACCTCGATCGGCATGGCCGAGTAGATCGTCCCCTTGAGGTCGCCGCGGTCGAAGACCCGCAGCTCAAGCCGGACCCCGTGCTCGGCGCCCTCCTGCCCCGGGTGCGGATTGGGGTCGAGGAAGTACAGGTCGCCGACGACGATGCCAACCCGCTCGAAGACGAAGGCCTGCAGCATGGAACCACCTTTACTACCAGCGAACGGCCCGGCCGCTGGCCGGGCGCGGCGCGGTCGCGCCGCTTCTCACTATCTCCCGGCCGGCGGTGGCACGTCCAGATCGTTAGCCGCGCTAATTCACTTCATCCACTGCGCCTTGCCGTAGATAAAGACCTCGGTGCCCGGGGTCGCGACCAGCTTGTGGAAGAAGTCCGCGATGAACATCGGGACGCGGACGCAGCCGTGCGAGTCAGGGAAGACCGGGACGTAGGTGTCGCCGTGGATCGCGTACACGGTGCTGATGAAGAACACCGGGTTGTACATCGCGCCGAGCGGCACAGTGACCCAGCCGGGCATGTAGACCGTGGTCCGGTAGTTGCCGTTCGGGGTGATCGCCTGGCATTCGGAGCCGCCGCAGTTGTACCAGTAGCCGCCGCCGGTTGAGACGTGGCTGATCAGCGAGATCTTGTCGTGCTTGTAGAAGACCAGCACCTCAAGCGCCTGGTTGACCTCGATCCTTGTCGAGTCCTGGCGGGGGTCGTTCGACTTATACGTCCTCGGGTGAACCAGGGCCCGCATGGTCCGCGCGTTGACCACGCCGGTCACCGGGATGCGGTTGATCGCCTGGAACGCCCACACCGCATCTACGGTATTGGCGCCGAAGTGACCATCGATTGTGCCTGGGTCATACTTCAGCGCGGCCAGACGCCGCTGCACCGACTTGACGGCGGCCCCCGACGAGCCCTCGGACAGCGTGCCCTTCGGCGGTGTCCAGGCGGCGGGCGTCGAGACGCTGGCCGAAACGGTCTTCGCTGCCAACGCCGCCTTGGCCGGCCCGCCGGCCGCCACCGAGGCCGCCGATGCGGTCCCCGCCGTGCACGCGCCCACGGCGACGGTGGCCGCCGCGAGCGCAAGCGCCCCAATCCGCACCTTCCGACTGCCGTGCCTCACTGCAAACATGCCATTCACGTCCTTCTGCAAGTGGAGAAATCTGCCCTGTAGCTTGATCTTCTTCTTCTCAGGACATCGCGTCACGTTCCGGCGTTGCGTCAAGAAGATAACGAAAGAGGTACAGTCGCCGTCGGCCCAAGGCCGCCCGCGTCACTCCAACCCCAAACGATTGCTTCAACCTCAAATAACTGTGCAAGCATCAAGTGACTGCTGTCACCTCAAATCACTGATGGAAGCACAGAGAGTCACTGAAGCCACGAGGGCCGGCCGCCTGGGCGGTGCCCCCTTGCTGCCCCGGCGCAGCGGCCACGCGTCGCGGGCGCTCGCGCTTGCCTCCAATTCCCGGAATAGCACCTGTTGCCGGTATGCAGAGGGAGTTCAGAGGAACGGCCGGCAAGCAGAGCCAAGGCATAGCCTGGCATTGGGCCCAGCAGAAGTTGATGAGGCAGTCTAAGGACATAGCGATAAAGGCTCGCGTCAGGAAGGCGGGTCCAAGGAGAACATTATGACTGCTCAGGTCTTGTGGATGAACATTCCGCTCATGATCCTCGCTTTCGGCGCGTGGGTCGGTGTTCCGCTCTGGTTCGTGCTGCGCCACCCGGAGCAGCACCCCAAGGAAAACCGCAGCGTACCGGCCTACATGCGGGCGCAGCAGCGGACGTCGCGCAAGCAGCGGCCGACCCGGGTCAGGGTCCCCGCCTATAACGGCCAGCGCGGTCTGGTGTCAATGTAACCGCACGGAAAGACCAGGTAAGAGGGGCACGCGAATAGCGTGCCCCTCTTACGCGTATGAGGAGCTCTTTTACGCGCCTCTGGACCTGTCAACTACGCCAATGACACCAATAGGCGATGTCGTTGGCGTAGTTGACATGCCGCGTCCCTGTCGGCTACGCCATCGACCTGATGGGCCCTGTCGGCTACGCCATTGACACTAATGGGCGATGTCGTTGGCGTAGTTGACATGCCGCTGGGCTGACGTTGGCGCGGGTGGCGAGTGCGGACGGGAGGATGGAGCGGTGGCGGGGGGCGGGCGAAACTGGCACGGAGTGCCCGGTGGCGGTGGTGGATGTGCCAAGCTTCTGACGTGCTTGGACTTGCGATCGCCGGGGTGGTGAGCGCCGCCGCTTGGATTTACCTGGTGGCGGCGCACGGGGGTTTCTGGCGGACCGGCCAGCGGCTGCCGACGGGACGGGCGGGCGGAGCTTGGCCCGCATCGTGGCCGGCGGTCGTGGCCGTCGTGCCGGCCCGCAATGAGGCGGACTCCCTTCCGGCGACGCTGCCCGGGCTGCTGGCGCAGGACTACCCCGGGGAGTTCCGCGTCTTTGTGGTCGATGACGGGAGTGACGACGGCACGGCCGCGATCGCCGCCGAGCTTGGCGAGAAGGCCGCCAGGGACGGCGGCGCGCCGCTGACCGTGGTCGTCGGCCAGCCAAGGCCCGAGGGCTGGGCGGGCAAGGTGTGGGCGATGTCCCAGGGCCTCGGCGCCGCGGTTGGTGCGGGTGCCGGGAGCGGAAGCGGCACCGCGTCCGTGGCAGACGCCTCGGCCGGGACTGCAACCGGTGGGGCCTCGGCCGGCACTGCAACCGGTGAGAGTGCCGCGATGGGCGCGCCGGCCCGGTATGTGCTGTTCACTGACGCGGATATCGCCTGGGCGCCGACCGCGCTGCGCGACCTGGTCCGGGCCGCGGAAGACGACGACCGCGCCCTCATCTCGCAGATGGCGCTGCTGCGCGCGGCGACGGCGTGGGAACGGGTGGTCGTGCCCGCCTTCGTCTACTTCTTCGCCCAGCTCTATCCGTTCAAGAAGGTCAACAACCCGCGCAGCGGGACCTCGGCCGCGGCCGGCGGGTGCATGCTGATCAGGGCCGAGGCGCTGGAGCAGGCCGGCCGCCTAGAGCCGATGAGAGGCGCGCTGATCGACGACGTGGCCCTTGGCACGCTGCTCAAGAAGCACGGCAACCGCATCTGGCTCGGGCTGACCACGGACATCAGGTCGGCGCGGCCGTACCCGAGCCTGGCCAGCCTCTGGCACATGATCGCCAGGTCCGCGTACGTCCAGCTCAGGTACAACCCGGCGCTGCTGGCGGGCACGCTCATCGGCCTCCTGCTGCTCTACGCGGTGCCGCCCGCCGGCGTACTCGCCGCCCTGATCGCGGTCGCGGCCGGCGCTGCCGACAGCGCCGTCGCCGTCGCCGGGATCGCCGGCCTGCTCGGCTGGGCGCTGATGACGGCCAGCTACCTGCCGATGCTCCGCTTCTACCGGCTGTCGCCGTTGCGCGCTCCGGCGCTGCCGCTGATCGCGATTCTCTATGCCGCGATGACCGCCGACTCCGCGCGCCGCCACTACTCCGGCCGGGCCGTGTCCTGGCGCGGCCGCGCCGCCGACCGTGTCTGAGCAAGCGGGTCTGGCCGGGCTGATGGCAGACGGGATGGCCAGGCGACCGTGGCCGGGCACGGCTGAGGGGCTGAGGCTGGGACGGTGCGCGGGCGGATACGGGCTGGTGCTGTACGGCCGGCCCCGCTGGGAAGAGAATGCGTTAGGCGGGCAGGCGAAGTCACGGTCCGTTCAGTATGAAGATCTTGGCTTTACAGAAGGAAGAGGAGTGTGGGATGGCGATCAGCGTGCGCGGCGTGGTGGCGCGGGGCAAGGGCGAAGAGGTAGAGGTTACCGAGGTGCTCGTGCCTGAGCCGGGGCCGGGCGAGGCGCTGGTCCGCGTCCAGGCGTGCGGCGTCTGCCACACCGACCTGCACTACAAGCAGGGTGGCATCGGCGACGACTTCCCCTACCTGCTCGGCCACGAGGCTGCCGGTGTCGTTGAGGCTGTCGGTGACGACGTGACCGAAGTAAGCCCGGGTGACTTCGTCATCCTCAACTGGCGCGCGGTCTGCGGCCAGTGCCGGGCCTGCAAGCGCGGCCGCCCGTGGTACTGCTTCGCCACCCACAACGCCAGGCAGAAGATGACCCTGGCCGACGGCACCCCGCTCTCGCCCGCGCTCGGCATCGGCGCGTTCGCCGAGAAGACGCTGGTCGCCGCCGGGCAGTGCACGAAGGTCAACCCCGCGATCGCACCCGCCACGGCCGGGCTGCTTGGCTGCGGCGTGATGGCGGGCCTCGGCGCGGCGATCAACACGGCCGGCGTCTCGCGCGGCGACACGGTCGCGGTGATCGGCTGTGGCGGCGTCGGTGACGCCGCCGTGCTTGGTGCCCGGCTGGCCGGGGCGAAGACGATCATCGCGGTGGACGTGGATGACCGGAAGCTCGACTGGGCGCGCGAGTTCGGCGCGACGCACACGATCAACTCGCGGTCGGCCGATGCGGTGGCCGGCATCAAGGAGCTCACCGAGGGTTTCGGTGCGGACGTGGTGATCGATGCGGTCGGGCGGCCCGAGACCTACACACAGGCGTTCAACGCCCGTGACCTGGCCGGCATCGTGGTCCTGGTGGGGGTGCCGACACCGGAAATGAGGCTGGAGCTGCCGCTGCAGGAGGTATTCGGCCGCGGTGGTGCGCTCAAGTCCTCCTGGTACGGGGACTGCCTGCCCAGCCGTGACTTCCCGATGCTGGTCGACCTGCACCTGGACGGGCGCCTGCCGCTGGAGAAGTTCGTCTCAGAGACGATCGCGCTAGGCGACGTGGAGGCGGCGTTCCACAAGATGGAGCACGGAGAAGTCCTGCGTAGCGTGGTGGTCTTCTGACCGCTCCGGCCGCCGCCGCACAGCCCGGCTCGACCAGGATCGCGATGTGGTCCGGGCCGCGAACCGTCTCCACCGCGATGATGCGCGCCTGGGAGAACCGCCCCGACACAGCCGTCTTCGACGAGCCGCTTTACGCGTACTACCTGTCGTCGACCGGCCTTGATCATCCGGGCCGGGACGAGGTGATCGCCAGCCAGCCGGCATCGTGGCAGGTGGTGCTGTCGTCGCTGGCCGATGATCCGCTGCCGCCCGGGGTGACCATCGGCTATGCCAAGCACATGACGCACCACGTGCTGCCGTCGGTCGACCTGGCGGCGTTCGCGCCATTCCGGCACGCGTTCCTGATCAGGGACCCGCGGTCGCTGCTGGCCTCCTACGCCCGGGTGCGGTCCGCGCCGACGCTGTCCGACCTGGGGCTGCGGCAGCAGGCGTGGCTGTTCGAGGAGTTCGGCGGCCCGGTCATCGACTCGGCCGACCTGCTCGCCGCCCCCGAGGCGGGACTGCGGGCGCTGTGCGCGGCGCTCGGCGTGCCATTCTGCCCGTCGATGCTGTCGTGGCCGGCCGGGCCCCGCCTCACGGACGGGGTGTGGGCACCTTACTGGTACGACAGTGTCTGGCGGTCGACCGGCTTCACCCCGGTCAGGCCGGGTCCGCCCGCCGACCTCGCCCCGTCGCTTGAGCCGCTGCTCGAGCAGTGCCTGCCCTACTACGAGCGGCTCAGCCAAAACAAGATCAAGATCGGGATTCCGAACGGATAGAGGGTTCATGCTGCAGAAGTTCGATGAGCGCAACCGCGACCTGATCGTCAATGTCGGCGGCCGCTTGTCGCACCGGGATGAGGCCGGGGTGTCCCCGTTCGACTCGGTGGTGCAGGGCGGGGACGCGGTCTGGGAGGGCCTGCGGCTCACCAACGGCCGGATCTTCGCCCTCGACGAGCATCTGGCCAGGCTGCGCCGGTCAGCGCACGCGCTCGGCTTCGCCTCGGTGCCGGCCGATGAGTCGATCATCGCCGAGATCAGCCGCACGCTGGCTGCCAACGCGATGCACACCGGCGTGCACATCCGGCTGACCCTCACTCGCGGCGTCAAGCTCACCTCGGGCATGGATCCCCGGCTGAACGTCTCCGGGCCGACGCTGATCGTGCTGGCCGAGTTCAAAGACCCGGTGTACGACCTGGGGGGGATCCGGTTGATCACGTCGAGCGTGCGGCGCACCGCTCCGGACTCACTGGACCCCAAGATCCACCACAACAACTTGCTGACCTCGATCCTGGCCAAGGTTGAGGCCAACGTGGCGGGCGCGGACGACGCGGTCATGCTGGACAACCGCGGCTTCATCGCCGAGACCAACGCGACGCACCTGTTCATGGTGCTGCCCGGTGACCGGTCTGGCGGGCTCGGGGCGACCCTCGCGACGCCGACCACGGCCGCCTGCCCGGAGGGGATTACCAGGGCGACCGTGCTGCGGCTGGCTTCGTCGTCCGGCATCAGCTGCACCGAGGGCGACTACACCCTCCCGCAGCTGTACAACGCGTCCGAGGTCTTCGTCACCGGCACGATGGGCGGCCTGGCCCCGGTGACCTCGGTCGACGGGCGTGCCATCGGCAACGGCACGCCCGGCCCGGTCACCAAGCAGCTCACCGAGCTTTACGCGAACCTCTCGGCCGGCACTGGCAGCACGGTCGCCTTATCCCGCGACCGCTCCCGCGACTGGCGTGACGATTCTGCCGTCTTGCAGGTACAGGACCTCGTCGGCCAGGTCGATCAGGACCGGGTCATGGGTGGCGACCAGGGCGGTGACGCCCTCCGAGCGGACGACCGCGCGGAGCAGGCGCATGATCTGCTTTCCGGTTTCCTGATCGAGCTGGCCGGTGGGCTCGTCCGCGAGGAGCAGCTTCGGCCTGCTCGCCAGCGCCCGGGCAATGGCGACGCGCTGCTGCTGGCCGCCGGAGAGCTCGCCCGGCCGCTGCTTCGCGTGGTCGGCGAGGCCCACGATCGACAGCATCAGGCTGACCCGCTCCTCGCGCTCGCGCGGGGCGACGCCGGCGATCCGCAGCGGGACGCCGACGTTCTCGGCCGCCGAGAGCACCGGCAGCAGGCCGAAGGACTGGAAGATATAGGCCACGGTCTCCCTGCGCAGCCGCATCCGGTTCCGCTCCCCCATGCCGGTCACGTCCTGCCCGGCGACCTGAACGGTGCCGCCGTCGGGGGAGTCGAGCCCGCCCACCACATTGAGCAGCGTGGTCTTGCCCGAACCCGACCGGCCGCGCAACGCGACCAGCCTGCCCTCGCCGATGGCGAAGGTCACGCCGCGGAGCGCGGCGGTCGCGGTCGGGCCGCTGCCGTAGGTGCGGGTGACCTCCCGCACATCGACCATCATTGCCCGGTCGGCCCCCTTCGGGCCGATGGCGTCGGTGACACGTTCGTCGCCGTTGGGGTGGCTGCTCACGTGGCGTCTTCCTCGGATGGTGAAGTGTCGGGAATGTCGGTCGCGGTAGTGCCGCGAGAGCCGTTGCGGTCTGGCCAGACTCCGATGTGATCCGGTTCTGCTTCGAGGCGAACCCGTTCGCGCATCCCCAGGGTCTCGGTCATCTCCCGCGGGAGCTGGAGCCGGCCGGCGCGGTCGAGGACCGCGTACTCGACCGCATGCCCGAGCGCGCCTGAATCGTCGGCGGTGCCGTGCCGCAGCGTCTCTGTCGCGGTCCGCCCGTCCCTGATCGCGATCGTCCTGCGCACCATCGAGGACACCGCCGGATCGTGCGTCACCACAAGCACGGTCACCCCGAGCTCGTCGTTGGCCGTCTGCAGCGCGCCGAACACCGACGCCGCCGTGGCGCTGTCCAGCTCGCCAGTCGGCTCGTCGGCGAGCAGCACCGACGGCGAGTTCGCCAGCGCCACCCCGATCGAGACCCGTTGCTGCTCGCCGCCGGACATCTGGTCGGGCCGCCGGCCGGCGCAGTGCGCCACGCCGAGCAGGTCGAGCAGCTCGGCCGCGCGCTTGCGGCGAGCGGACCGGCCCGCGCCGGCCAGCCGGAGCGGCAGCTCCGCGTTCTGCGCCGCGGTCAGGTAGGGGAGCAGGTTGCGTGCTGTCTGCTGCCAGATGAACCCGACGACGGACCGCCGGTAGCCGAGCCGCTGCCGCGGCGACATGGACGCCAGGTCATGGCTGGCCACCCGGACCGATCCGGCGGTAGGGGTGTCCAGGCCGGCCAGGATGTTCATCAACGTCGACTTGCCGCTGCCCGACGCGCCGACCAGCGCGGTCAGCTCGCCGGTCTCGACCACCAGGTCAAGGCCCTGCAGCGCCTGCACCTCGATGCCCTCGGCGGTGTAGATCCGGACCAGGCGGTCGCAGACGATCAGCGCACCCGCCCCGTAGTCGGCGTGCACCCGGGTGACGTCCGCGCCAAGTGCGCTGATCGTGACCGGGTCGCTGGCCGCACCGGGCCCATTGGCCTCGGCAAGCGGCCCGGCCGCTCGCGGCGGCTGTGGTTCCGTCACCCATTTCTCCCGTTCATCCGCCGATTCGAAGGGACGCCGGGCCGCGGCGGCGGCCCGACCTGATCTCTATGCCGAGCGCGACGGCCGCCAGCACGGCCAGCCCGATGAGCGGCAGCACGACGGAGGCCACGTCGGCCGCCAGCTTGACCGTAACCGACGACCCGGTGAATACCGATAGATCGATGTCCGGGGCCAGCACCTGGGGCAGCGCCAGGGCGCAGGCCCAGGCGGCCACCGCGGCCGCGATGACGGCGGGCAGCACCTCGAGCGCTACCACCCAAGCCCGCTGTCCCTCGCCAAGTCCCATAGTTGCAAGACGAGCGAGCGTGGCTTCCCGTTCCGAGGCGCCCAGCGCGAGTTCGAGCAGCATGACGGCGAGGCCGAGGATCGCGGCGACCACGACTGCCAGTGTGAACAGGGTGAACGCCCCGTGCTGCAGTGGCCCGTTGGTCAGTGCGGAAAGGACATCGGAACGGAAGGTCACGACCACGCCGGGCAGCATGCGCTGTGCCACCGCGTTGAGCTGCGTTCGGTCGATGGACTCGCCGGTCAGCAGCATCTCGTTGACGGGGGTTGGCTGCGGCGGGTTGATCGTGGACTCGATCGCGGCCAACGGCATGATCACGAAGGCACCGCCGCCGGGCAGCGCGGGGGTGCTTGAGAGCTGGCCGGCTACCCGTACCCGCACCGCGTGCAGGGATGCCTGGCTGGTGCTGAGCGTGATCGTGCCAGTGCCGAGAGCGGCGGCGGCCTGCGGGGACGCCAGCACGGGCTGGGGTGCCCCGGCGCTGCCCGGCGTCGCCAGCTGGCCGGCCTGCACCTGCGGGAAGCCTTGGGTGTGGGCGACGAGCTCCGCGTAACTGGCCGGGTCGACGGCGAGCACGTTGAGCTGGCTGCCGGCCGGGGTGGACCAGATCTCGTTCACGACCTCGGCCGAGTGCGTCACGCCGGGCACGGCCGCGATCGCCCGCGCGGCGGACGGCATGATCGTGAGGCTCTGACCCTCGTACGACGGAGTGACCGTCGCGTCCGCGCCGGCGGTCTGCCAGGACGCCGCGACCTCACCATTGATCACCGCGTCGCGCACCATGCCGGCGAACGCCGCCACGGTGAGCGCGAGGACAAGGGCGAACGCGGGCAGCGCCGGGGTGAGCGCGGTCCTGGACGCCCGGGCGAGGCCGAGAAACGCCGGCGCGCGGGAGGTGCGGGCGGTGGCCCGCAGCAGTCCGCGTAGCACCAGCGGGTAGAGCCGGAGGATCACGATCACCGCCGGGATGGCGATGAGTACCGGCGCGGAGCTGGTGTAGAGGTTCACGCCCGAGCCGGCCTGCGTACCTTGGTCACGGAACGCGATGATGCCCGCCACCGACGCGGCCACCAGCGCCGCCTCGATGACCAGCCGGGTCCCGGCCCGCCGGCGGCGGGGGGCGGCGGTTCGGCGGCGGGGCAGGCGATGCTGCCAGGTCGCGATGAGCGCGGGACCCAAGACCGCGACGACCAGTACCGCGATCGGCGGCCACCACCCACCGGCTGATCCGGCGCCCTGTACGGAGCCTGCCCCGGGGACGGCCACGATCGCCAGCACGACCGCGATAACGGCCGCCGGGACGCAGAGCAGCGCGGCATCGCGGCCGGTGCCGATGGCGATCTGCCACAGCGACGCGCCCCGCGCCCTGACCACGGTGATCTCGGCCGACCGGCGCATCGCGACCATCCGGGCGGCAAGCAGCAGCACGGCCAGGCCGGCGATCGCCAGGCTTACATAGAGCAGCCAGAGCAGCGCATCCACCGACTGGGCGGTGGCGATGAACGTGCTGAGCGAGAACAACAGGCCCGAGGAGGGGGTCAGCGTGGAGGAGACTGGCTGGAAGATCCCGGAGAGCGCCGGCACCTGGGTGCCGATCTTGCTGAGTGCGTCGCTCAGCGGCTGCACCTGCTGGCCGTCGAGCGTACTCACGTCCAGCGGGAACACCCACTCCATCTGTAGATTGCCCGAGCTGAAGTAGGACTGCAGTTCGTCCGCCTCGTCCGGCCCGACCATCACCGCGCCCGCCCAGTACGGGCCGGTGACCGGCCCTTGCAGGTCGGGCGCGAGGATGCCGGGGTCGATGCCCCAGAAGGACGAGTCCGGGTCGACCGGGGCCACGATCCCGGTGACCTCGACCATGATGGGAGTGACCGCGCCGGTCGACGGGAGCTCCGGGCCGGTGATCATGAACTTGGACCCCGCGTGCACGCGGAACGTCGCGGCCGTCTGCCTGGTCATGGCGACCTGGAGGGTCGCGATCTGTGGCTTGGCGCCCGGCTCGGCGGTACCGGCCACGGTCGAGGGAACGGGGGTGGCGGCCGGCAAGCGCCCGCTCAGCAGCCGCAGCTGCGGGCCGAACGGCTGCCGTTCGGTGACCTCGATCTTGACCGGGGTGCCGCCGGTCCCTGGCAGCTCTCCGTTCACCACGCTGAGCGGGGTCGTCATCGAGGACCAGTCGGTGCCGGTCGGGGTGAGGCTGACCGGGGCGCGGTTGAAGTCGTCGTGCAGCTGACCGGTGATCCCGTCGATGGTGGCCGCCGGCACGATCGACGTGAGCGTGTTGGCGCTGTTGAGAGCGCCTTGCACGTCATTCCAGGCCGCCGCGACGGTGATCGTCCGGGTACTCGGCGTGGTGACGGCCAGCGTCTGCCGCACCGCCTGGGTCCTGCTGGCGAGCGCCTCACGAGCGCCGGCGGTGGCCGCGAACACCACGCACAGGGTGAGCAGCGCCAGCCAGATGTACAGCCCACGGGGCCGGTATCGCCGGTTCACGCTGCCTCCGCCGCGCGTAGTTCGGCGGCCGGGTCCGGGCGCCGGAAGACGACAAGCGCGGCGGCCAGTGCGGGGAGCACGGCGACCGCGACCGCGAGCGGGATCGTCTGCGGCAGGTCGAACAGCGTGATCGGCGGCGGGACCGGTATCTGCGCGGTGGGGCTGAGGGTGACCGCGGGCACCAGCAACCGGGCGACCACCGTGCCGAGGACCAGGCCGAGCACGGCCGCGGGTACGGACAACAGCAGCTTTTCAAGGAACAATTGTGCGGCCGCTGAGCGCTGATTGACGCCGAGCGCTGCCAGCAGGGCGTTTTCGGCGCGCCGCTGTCTGACGTTCGCCGCGATCGAGACCCAGAAGCCGGAGATCGCGAGCAGCGCGGCCGCGACGGCCATGGCCAGCAGCGCCTGCTGCGGTGCGGCGGAGAGCGGGTCGGCGACGGTCGCGGCGGCCAGCGCGCTGCTGCTGGCAATGGTCGCGCCGGGTGGCAGCGCTCGCGTCAGGGACGCGGGGACCTGGCCGTCGGGCGTTGCCAGCCACCATTGGTTGACGACCACCGGCGTGGCGCCGTGGCTGACCAGGAACATCTCAAGAGTGGGCAGGTCCATAACCAGCCCGGCACCGGTGAGGGTGGGGAACGAGCTGGCCACGGCCACGATTTTCGCTGGCACGGTAATGCCGCTGATGGTCGTCTGCACGATGCTGCCCACGCCGGTGTTGTTGGCGCTGTCGAACGCGCTGGTCGCGATGGCGGGGACGGCGGCCGGCACCGTGACCGGGGCGGTGAGCGAGATCTGCCCGGCTACCGGCTCGGTGATGACATCTGGCGCGCCCGGGGCTTGCGAATATAGTCCGTAGCCGGGGGAGAACGTGAGCGTCGCGCCGCCGGGCGCGCGCTGCCAGCCGATCGCTTGCGGGTTGGCTGACGGGCCGTAGATGTTGTTGGTGGCGAGTTGCGAGACGAGCTCGGGTGAGCTTGCGACCGCCGACCACGTACTGGGCGTCGCCCCGGCGACGGTCAGCGTGACGGGAGTGTTCAGCTTTTTCGCGGGCAGCGTGTAGAAGAGGACGACCTGGCTGAGCCGGAGCGGGTAGGCGGCGTGGGTCCCGCCGAGCGAGGCGGTGAGCACGTGCGGGCGGCCATCGGCCGAGAACAGCCCCGATGACAGCTGAAAGGCGGCACCGGTCGCGTCGGTGACCGTGAACTGCGCCGTCACCGAATCGAGGGGGGCGCGGCTGAGCGTGACGGTGAACTGAACCGACCGCGGGCGGCCGCTGATGAGCAAGCCGCCGGACGGCGACGAAGGTGTGATCGTGCGAAGCAGGGCGGCTGGCGGCAAGCTCGACTGATCGGCCCTGAGCAGGGCGACCTCAGGCGCCTTGGCGGCGTCGATGGCCACCACCGGTGCGGGCGTCACCACCTGGTTGACGGAGACCGCCATCGCCGCCCGCACGCCGGCCGCCCCGCTGATCGAGGTGGCCGCCCCGGCCGGCAGCGGGGCGGCCAGGTTCACTTGCGCGTCCCCGCCGGTCACGTACGCCGCCTGATCGGCGGCGGACCTGGTCCAGCTCTGGTGCTGAGCGAGCGCCAGCGTGCCGGTGCCGACGGCCATCACCAGCAGCAGGGCGGCTCCGCCCTGGCGCAGCGGCTGACGGCTGAACTGCCAGCCGGCCAGCGCCGAGGTGAGCCCGCGGCCGGCCGCCGACACCCGGTCGACGGCGCGGGCCGCGGCCGGCAGCAGCCGTAGCGTGAGCACCGTGCCGCCCGCCAGGGCGAGCGCGGGGGCGAGCACGAGCACCGGATCGATGGCCGACGGGCCGTTCACGGACGTTGAGACGGCCGAATACCGGCGCAGCTGCCAGCAGGCCAGTACCGCCAACGCGACCAGCGCCAGGTCAGCGCCGGCCCTGGTCGCCCCGGAGAGCACGGCCTGCCTGCCCCGCCGGACCTGGGCGGCGGCCCGGCCGGGTCGCAGCACCGGGTAGAGGAGCGCGACGATCGACAGCACGGCGATGCCCAGTGCCGCGGCCAGCGCGTCGAGCCAGGTGCCCGAGGAGCTGAGGCTGATGCCGCCGTCCGGGATGTTGCCGTCGGCGGTACCGGCCCTGTAGAGGGTACTGCCGAGCAGCCGGGCCAGCCAGATCCCGGCGATCCCGCCGATCAGTGCGGTGACCAGCGACAGCGGGATCACCTCGGCCGCGGTCAGCCTGGTCAGCTGCCACCTGGTCGCACCGCGCGCGGTCAGCAGCGCGGTCTCGCCCTCACGCTGCCCCGCGAGCAGCCGGGCGACCGCGAGCAACGCCGCCGCGGTGAGCACGAGGAGTTCGAGCGCGCTGATCGCGAGCAGCGATCTGGCGACGGCGACGTTGTCGCCAGTAGTGGCGAGCACGGTCGGCAGGTTGGTGGTCAGGGTGAGCCCGCTGAGCAAGTCGGAAGCGTCCCTGATCGCGCCCAAGTTGGCGGAGACAGCCGACAGGTCGGAGGCGTTGAAGTCGGCCATGTCCGGCTGGGCGACCCAGCTCCCGGTTCCCTCGGCGAGCCGGCCTGGGAACACGCTGGGGGACACGACAAGGGGCCCGTAAGTGGTGAATCCGCTGGCTGAACTCGATCCGCTGGCGGGGATCGAGTTCAGCTGCCAGTACGAGGCGGTGCTTGCGCGCGACTGCCGTTCCGCGTACAGGCCGGTGAGAATGAACGTCAGCTGCGCGCTGGAGTCCCGGTCCTGTACCCGGAGCACGTCACCGGGGCGGAGCTTGAGCAGCGCCGCCGTGCTGGCCGGCAGCGCGGCCTGGATGGCGCCGCCGGCCGCGC
>JBEKEK010000076.1:0-68714 GCA_050013875.1 Trebonia sp.
CAGGCACAGCAGGCACAGCAGGCACAGCAAGTCCCTCAGCAGGCTCCGGCTGCCGAGGATTCCATGAGTGACCAGCTCAACAAGCTCACCTCGCTGCACGGGCAGGGAGCGCTCACCGATGCCGAGTTCAGCGCGGCCAAGGCAAAACTCCTGGGCAACGGCTGACGGCTGACGGCTGAGGGCCTTTGGCCGGGACTTGTCTTGGCCGGGACTGCCACGGCCGGCGTTCGGGTCAAGGCTCGCAGCGGCCGGCCGGGCGATGGGGGTGCCCATCGCCCGGCCGGTGATCGCGACGTAGCATTTGGTACATGAAACCGGTGACGGTGACTATTGACGTGCCGCAGCCTCGCGAGGCCGTCTATGACTTCCTCGACCTGATGGCCAACCACGAGCCGTTCAACGACCACATGATGCGGGACTGGCAATTTGAGGGACCCCCGCGCGGGATCGGGTCCAAAGCGCGGGTCAAAGCGGTCGCCGCCGGCCGCACCGAAACCGTCGACATCGAGGTCATCGAGGCCGAGCGCCCGGTGAAGACCGTTGAGCGCAATGTCGGCGCGGGCGGCAAGCGGGTCGGCACCGGGACCTACACGCTGGCGGACCTGCCCGACGGGGGCACCCGGGTCACCTTCACGTACGCCTGGCAGCAGGCCCCATGGAACGAGCGGCTGGCGGAGCCCATCGTCCGCGGCATCGCCCGCCGCGCTTTCGGGCAGTCGATGCAGCGGCTGGCCGGCCAGCTCAGAACCGCTAAGGCTGGCGACGCCGGCCAGGCTTGACGGCGCGGCCACGGAAGCGCAGCGGCGGCTCGGCGTACTCCTCGGCCGCGTGGGCGATCCAGCCCGCGGTCCGGGCCACAGCGAAGATCGCCATGGCCGCGTCCGCGGGCATGCGGGCGGCGTAGGTGAGGGCACCGAGCGCGAGATCCGCGTTGGGTGGCGCTGGCGCTTCCCGCCGCGCGTTCTCGATGAGGACGCGATCCTCGCCGGTCGCGAACGCGTACACCGCTTCGAGGAGCGGCGCTGCCCGGGGATCGCCGTGCCGGTGGACCGGGTGGCCGAATCCCGTGGTGACCGCTTCCTTCGCCAGCAGCTTTTCGTGCACGATCCGGGCGGCGCCGCCGTGCAGGCGGCCGCTCAGCGTGCCCAGGCCCGCGAGCAGGCAATTAGCCGGGGTAGCGCGCGCGGACGCGGCGACCCGGACGGCCAGCGTGGAGAGTGCGAGCTCATGCTCGGCCAGCAGGACCAGCGCGATGTTGAGGGCGCGGACGCGGGCATCGGTCGGGCGCAGCGGGGACCAGCGCTGCCAGAGGCCTCGCGCCACCGAGCAAGCCGGGTTGGGCGACGCGGGTCCGGTGGTATCGCCGCTGCCCTCCCCACTGGCGTCGATGAGGCAGCTGATCATGCCGCGGCCGCAGGACGGCCAGTCCGGGGCGGACGTGGCCGCGGCGACACCCGGGCCAGTGACATCGTCGGTGGCCCCGCCGGTCATGGTGGCGACCGCGACTGCGAAGCGTTGCAAAACGGGGATCTCGCGGATCAGCGCAGGGGGCGGCCAGCATCGCGGGTCCTGCGGGCGAGGCCGGCCCCAGCCATCGGCTGTTTCCTGGTGCGGGCGCTCCTGCCAGAGCAGCTCCGCGACCCGTTCAAACGGCTCCTCGGCCTTGACCAGATCCAGCACGCTAATACCGCGGTAATGCACCGCCCCGTCGGCCACCGTGCTCACCCGGGTGGCTATGACGAGGTCGATGCTCGCGGCCGGGCGTGGCAGCGTGCGAGGGCGAGAGCGCTGGGCGAGCAATTCAAGCTCATCAGAGTCATACCGGCTGCCGCGGCCGTCGGCAGCGCGGACGCGGCGCAGCGAGCCCCGGCTCACATAGGCGTACAGGGTGCGGACGTCGACGCCGAGCCGATCCGCCGCCGTCCGCGCATCCACCAGCTCACCCATGACGTTGACGATAATCAACGTTGATTAAGCGTGCTACCCGCGCCCAGAATCAATGTCATGACGCAGCCGGAACAGCTCAGTGACATCACCGCGCGGGTGTGGAGCGAGGTCGGCGGACCGGCCGGCCTGCTTGGCTCGGTCGGCACCGGCGGGCCGCGCACGGTGCTGCCATCGCAGTTCGACGTGACCGGCCTGGCGACGGCCTCGGTGGCGGCCGCGACGCTGGCCGCCGCCGAGTTCCTCGCGGCCGGGAACGGCACGCGGCCGCTGCCGGTCACGGTGGACAGCCGGCTGGCGTGCGCGGCCTTCGCCGCCGAGGGACTGTTCACCCCGGTGGGCTGGGAACTCCCGGCCATCTGGGACCCGATCGCCGGGAACTACCGGACGCGGGACGGGTGGATCCGGCTGCACACCAACTACGCCTACCACCGGGCGGTCGTCGAGCGGTTGCTTGGCGCGGCGGACCGCGAGTCCGTTCGGGCGGCGGTGGCCCGGTGGAAGGCCGAGGATCTTGAGACCGCGGTCGTCGAGGCGGGCGGGTGCGCGGCGGTCATGCGTACCCGCGAGAACTGGCTGGCCTCGCCGGCGGGCGCCGCCACCGCGCGCGCCGCGCTGGTGTCTGCCGCGGAACGCCGGCTGCCGCCCGGCCCGGAAGTGACGGCAAGCAGGGGAGTCTCGGCCGGCCCGGGAGGGGATGGCGGACGGCGGCCGTACGCCGGCGTGCGGGTGCTTGACCTCACGCGCGTCATCGCCGGGCCGGTGGGCACGCGGTTCCTGGCCGCCCACGGTGCGGAGGTGCTCCGGGTCGACCCGCCAGGCTTCGCCGAGGTGCCCGCGCTCCTGCCGGAGACGACGGCGGGCAAGCGGACCGCCGCGCTCGACCTCAGGACGGCAGGCGGCCGGGCGGCCTTCGAGGGTCTCGTCGCGGCCGCCGACGTCTTGGTGACCGGGCTGCGCGCGGACGCCCTGGCAGCGCTCGGCTATCACGACGGCGCGCTGGCCGACCTGAACCCGGCGCTGATTGTCGCTTCGCTCGACGCCTACGGATGGGACGGCCCCTGGCAGGACCGCCGCGGGTTCGACAGCCTCGTGCAGATGAGCGCGGGCATCGCGGCGGCGGGCGCCGCGGCAACGGGGGCCGACCACCCGGTGCCGCTGCCCGTGCAGGCCCTCGACCACGGATGCGGTTACCTGATCGCGGCCGCGGTGGGCCGCGCCCTGACCCGCCGACTCACAGAATCCGTGGTGAGCCGGATCCGCGTGTCCCTCATCGGCGTGGCCAACCTGCTGTGGTCGCTGCCCCGCGCAGGTGACCTAGGCGAGCAGCCGTCAATGCCGAAACCGGGCGACTTCGGCCTGGTGGACACGCACACCGCCTGGGGGCCGGCCCGCAGGGTGCCGCTGCCGGGCGAGATCGCCGGGGTCGATCCGGAGTGGCGGATCGAGGCGGGCCCGCTCGGCCGTCACCAGCCGACCTGGGCCGGCTGAGAACGCACTCAGCCCGGGCCCGATGGTTCCGCTGCTCCGCACGGGTCCGAGGCCAAGGCCGTCGGTAGGGTGTGTTCCGTGCCGGACGCGACGCTCCACCCCGAGCCGTTCACGCCGCGGGCTTCGCCCGCGGCCCTCGAGGACCTCCGCACGCGGCTGCGCGCGACCCGCTGGCCGGATGCCCCCGAGGACGCCGGGTGGTCGATCGGAACCGACGTCGCCTACCTCCGCGAGCTGGCCGGCTACTGGGCGGACCTGTTCGACTGGCCGGCGCAGGAGGCGGCGCTCGCCCGGCTTCCCCGCTTCCGTGTCCGGCTTGGCGGCCTTGGGATCCATTTCGTGCACGCCCGGGCCGCCGCGCCGACCGGGCCTGTGCTGCCGCTTGTGCTCAGCCACGGCTGGCCGGACTCGTTCTGGCGCTACGCGAAGGTCATCTCGCTCCTGACCGACCCGGCCGCGCACGGTGCCGACCCCGCCGACGCGTTTGACGTGGTGGTGCCGGACATGCCGGGCTACGGGTACTCCGACCGCCCGGCCGGTGCGGCACTGGACTCCATCGCCGTCGCCGGCCTGTGGACCGAACTCATGAGCGGCCTCGGCTACCCACGGTTCGGCGCGGCGGGCGGGGACATCGGCAGCAGTGTCAGCCGCTACCTCGGGCTCGATCACCCCGACCGGGTCGTGGCCGTCCACCGCACCGACGCGGGGGTGCCCGTCTTCACCGGCGACCCGGGCGACCTCACGCCCGAGGAACGTGCCTGGATCGGCGACGTCGCCGCCTGGGGTGCGGCCGAGGGCGCCTACGCCGCCATGCACCGTACCAAGCCCCAGACCGCGGCGGTGGGGCTCAACGACTCCCCCGCCGGGCTGGCCGCGTGGATCGTCGAGAAGCTCCGGTCCTGGAGCGATTGCGACGGCGACGTTGAACGGCGCTTTTCCAGGGATGAAATCCTCACCAACATCACGATCTACTGGCTCACCGGCACCATCGGTTCTTCGATGCGCATGTACAACGCCAACGCCGCGATCCCGCCAGCGCAGCACGCCCGCCGGGTCGAGGTGCCGTCCGGCTTCTCGCTCTTCCCGGCCGACATCTCCCGCCCCCCGCAGGCGTGGCTTGACCGCACCGCGAACGTCGTCCGGGTGACCAGGCTCCCGCGCGGCGGGCACTTCGCGCCCTTCGAGGAGCCCGAACTCTACGCGCGCGAACTGCGCGAGTTCTTCCGCCCTTACCGGACGCCGCCGAAGGCCTGAAGGCGCCACGCCCGAGAGGGCTGCCCGCGCGAGAGGATCAGGCGGGACGCACCGCGGCGAGTCCCTGGGACAGCCCCCGCCGGACGCGATCACCCAGCTGGCCGGCTGGCGTGTCCCGCAACGCACCGCCAGCCTTCGGGTGTGCGGACCCACATCTGGGTCAGGCGCAGGTTGAAGGCGTGGTCCTGCCCGTCCCTGCTTACCTCATCGGTCACCGCCGCGGTCAGCACCGCCGCATCGCCGACCACGGTCACCTTGATGTCCGCCAGCCGCTGCGACCGCCACCGCAGGTTCCCGCGGGTATTGCCGCCGATGTAGTCCTCATAGCCAAGAACCTCGCCAAGAAAAGACGTCCACTGCAGGCCAGGGTGCATAAGCGAACGCAACGCCTGCTCGTCCCCGGCCGCCAGCGCCGCGGCACGGCGCAAGGCCGCCTCGATCACCTGCTCTTCGGCGGATGCTACGTCTGGCGCCAAGCCCATCGCGATACCTCCCGGCGAAAGAAACGACCGGGCACCCGCCCCGCCACCGGCCAGTGCCATCATCTCAGCGCGCGGAACCGCGGGACCGAGCACGGGCGGCAGATATGCCCATCGTGTGGGCACGTACGACGGCACCGTAAGGGCTTGTCGCGATCTGAGACGAGAGCCGAGTGCCGCCGTGCCAGGATCGAGCCAAGAAGTTACGACTGCGATCCGAAATGAGGACTTGTGGGCGAGTCGGAGAGCAAGTCGCGACAGGCGCCTGGGCTGACTGTCGCTCTTGATATGCCGTCAGCGCGGATTCTCGCTGGCCAAGCGTCTGTTATTCAAGATCTGCAATTTGTCATGGACTGCTGTAAGCGGCTCCTCGAGGAACTGGCTAAACCCGAGGAGGATCGGGACGGGGTTGTGCCGCTCGCGTTGTGGTCATCCGGACTGGTGGCCTACGCTCGCTGTTTCGGCGCGGGCAGGGGTTCCGGGCTGACAGTTGAAGATGTAGGGAAGCTGCCGCTGCAAGGGGCGGTAACGAAATTCCACGAATGGGTTATCGAGGAACGTGACAAGTTTACCGAGCATCCGGCGGACTCATTCGAGGCAGCGAAGGTCGGGGCCGCTCTTGCCCCCGCCGGGCAGAAAGAACGGCCGGTAGAAGGCATCGCGGTATTTTCCACGAGCCGTGTGCTTATCGATGTCACCGGCGTGCGTCAGCTGGGCGGCCTGGCGTCGGAACTGGCGAAGCAAACCGCGGTCAAGGCGCAGAGCCAGCAGCAGTCGGTGCTCGCCGACGCGCGGCAGCTGGACATTGGCGATTTGTACGGTGCGCCGCCGCTGCGCGCGTAGCGGCCCTGAACGCCGCGGCTGGCGGCACTCGCGGCCCGGTTCGGCTAGTAGACCGCCGCGTGTTATTCCGCCACCAGGCTGGAGTACTGCAGTCGAGCAACGCCGCCGTCGCGACTCAGCCAAGGCGCACATGTGCACTGACAGCGAGTGGCACCGGGTGCTCACAGCGGGCAAAGTCTAGGGTGGCGGCTGCGGGCAGTCCCCTGCTCGCACCCGACCCGCCAGCTTCGGGTAACCGACAGGAGGATGGCCGTGCCGGTCTGGATCTGCGCCACTTGCGGCAATCACTATCGTGATCAGGAGTCGCCGCCGCCTGAATGCGTCATCTGTGCGGACGAGCGGCAATGGGTGCCGTCGTCGGGGCAGCGGTGGACGACGGCGGCCGAACTCGCCAGGGCCGGGCACCGCAGTGACATCCGCGAGGTCGAGCCAGGCCTGCTCGGCGTGGGGGTCAACCCGGTGGTGGCGATCGGCCAGCGGGGCCTGGTGATCCAGACCCCGGGCGGCAATCTGCTGTGGGACCCGCCTGGATTCGTTGATGAGCGGGCCATCGCCGCGGTCAGGGAGATCGGCGGGCTGGCGGCGGTCACCGCCAGCCACCCGCACTTCTACGGCTCGATCGTCGAGTGGAGTCATGCGTTCGGCGCGGAGATCCTGCTCCCCGAGGCCGACGTGCACTGGCTGACCCGCCCGGACCCCGCCGCGCGGACCTGGTCTGGTTCCCGGCCGGTCCTGCCGGGCGTCACCCTGGTCCAGTGCGGAGGCCATTTCCCCGGCAGCGCGGTCGCGCACTGGGCGGGCGGAGCGGACGGGGCGGGCGTCCTGCTGGCAGGCGACACCATTTTCGTGACGCCGGGAGAGGACCGGCTGACATTCGTGTGGAGCGCGCCGAACCGACTGCCGCTGCCAGAACGGGCGGTCCGGCGGGTAGTCGAGGCCGTGCGCCCGTATCGCTTCGACCGCATCTATGGCGGGTGGTGGCAGCCCGTGCTGCGCACCGGCGCCGCCGAGATCCTCGCGGCGTCGGCCAGCCGGTACATCGATTTCGTGCGCGGTGACGTGGCACTGGACTGACCTGCCGGGCTTCCCTCTATCCGAGTCGAAGGCAGCCAGCAGGCACCGCGGTCGCTCCACCCGACGGCGGCCGGACGCTGCCTGGGTACCGTGGTCGTAGCCAGCTACCAGGGAGGGGAACCATGCGGGTAAGCGACGCGGCGGCAACCGCGGGGACGGCACCACGAGCGCTGCGCTTCGACGAGGCCGCCGGCCGGATGCGCGGATGACCGAGTCAAGCTTCCCGGCGTGGCTGGCAGCGCAGGCGGCCGATCGCGCCGACCGCGGGCTCGCCAGACGGCTCGTGCACGCCGACGGTGAGCACCTGCTCGACCTCGCGGGCAACGACTACCTCGGCCTCGCGCGCGATCCGCGGGTTGTGGCCGGCGCGGTGATGGCTGCCCAGTCGTACGGCGCCGGGGCTGGCGCCTCACGACTGGTGTCGGGGACGCTGTCAATCCATACCGAACTGGAGCAGGAGATGGCCGCGTTCACTGGTTTCGCCAGCGCGCTGGCGTTCTCCACCGGCTACCACGCCAACCTCTCCGTCGTCCAGGCGCTCACCAATACCGACACGCTCATCGTCGCTGACGCGCATATCCACGCCTCGATGATCGACGCCTGCCGGCTCGCCCGTGCGACCGTGACCGTGACACCGCACAACGACGTGGCCGCCGTCGCCCGGGCGCTATCCGGCCGTAGCCAGCGCCGGGCGCTGGTGCTCACCGAGACGATCTACTCCGTCCTCGGCGACGCCGCGCCAATAGCCGAGCTAGCCGAGCTTGCCGCGGCCAATGACGCGGTACTCATCGCCGACGAAGCGCACGCTCTTGGCGTCGCCGGACCCGGCGGCAGAGGACTGCTCGCCGCGCACGGCCTAGCCGACCGCGGCGACGTGGTGGCGACGGGAACGCTGTCTAAGTCGTTCGGCTCACAGGGCGGCCTGGTGCTTGGCTTGCCCGCACTCCGCGAGCACCTCGTCAACCGGGCCCGGCCGTTCATCTACGACACCGGGCTCGCGCCAGCCGCCGCGGGCGCCGCGCTGGCGGCGCTACGGGTCCTGAAGGCCGCTCCGGAACTGGCCGGCCAGGCCCGGTGCAATGCCGCGATCCTGGCCGACGCCGTGGGGGTCGCCGCACCAGCCGGGGCGGTGCTGTCGGTGCCCATGCCAGGCCCGCGCGAGGCGCTGGCCGGCGTAGCGGCCGCCGCCGAACATGGCCTCCGCATTGGCTGCTTCCGGCCGCCGTCGACCCCGGACGGCGTCTCCCGCCTACGGCTGACCGCCCACGCGCACCACACCGACGAGAACCTGGCACTGGCAGCCAAGATCCTCCGGCTGATAGTCCCCGCCGCTAACTAGCCCAGTCCCAATGCTGGCAAGGGCAGAATTCGCGGCGCCGCCAAGCAGGTCTAGGGGCTGTGCTCATCGCGGGCAGGGACGAGCGGGATGGCTGCCAGGGGAGTGAGGGCGACGAGCGCGAAGGCAGCGGGGTAGCCAACGGCGGAGATGAGGGCACCGATGCCGGGGCCGACCGCCACGGCGCCGATGAACTGGCCAGTGTTCTGGATGCCGAGGGCCTTGCCCGACCAGGACGGCCCGGCGGCCTCGGCCACGGAAGTGAAAGACAGGCCGTTGTCGGCGACGCTCACGGTCGAGGCAACGATCAGTACGACGGCGGAGGCCGCGGCCCAGTGCAGCCAGCCGCAGGCGGCCAGGCTCAGCATGACGACGACTCCGGAGACGGCGACAAAGCGCAGCACGCGCATGCGGCTGCCGACGCGATCGCTGGCCCAGCCGACTGCGATGCGGCCGAGGGCTCCGACAAACTGGGCGGCCGCGATGACCGCCCCGGCCGCGGTGACATTCCAGTGCAGGCCGGTGATGAGCCAGATCAGACCGAAGGTGGACAGCGTGAACTGCGGTACCACCAGCAGCACTGACAGCAGGTGGATGCGGGTCAGGAACAGACTCTCCCGGTAGGGGTTGAACGGCCGCTCACCGTCGGCGGCGGGCTTGGCGGGCGGCCGGGGCGGGTTCGCGATGCCAACGGCGCAGCCGACGGCGAGGGCCCCGGTCGCCGCGGCGGCCAGCAGCAGGGGCGCCCCGATGCCGAACTGGCGGGCCAGCGCCGGAACGGCGAGCGCGGCAACGGCCACGCCGAGCGGCTGGGAGACCTGCCTGATGCCCATCGCCAGGCCGCGGCGGGAGCGGGGAAACCAGCCGATCACGACGCGGCCGGACGCGGCACTCGTGCTGGCCGCCGCCGCGCCGCCGAGCACCAGCAGCGCCCCGAGGCCGGCGTAGCCGGGTACGACCGCTGCCGCGGCGGCGAACCCGGCGGTGAGCGCGAGGCCGCCGGCGATGACCCATCGCTCACCGTACCGGTCGGCCGCCGCGCCCCAGGCGACCAGCGCCAGGACCATGCCGAGGGACGGGGCGGCCGACAGCAGCCCAGCCTGCGCCAGTGGCATGCCCCGGTCGAGGTGCAGCAGCGGGATCAGGTAGGCGGGGGTGCTCAGGAACAGGCTTCCGGCGGCCTGGGCAGCGACCCCGATGGCGAGCATCCGCCAGGCCGCGGCGGGGACCCGTTCGCGCGCCGGCGCGACGCTGATGACCATGCCCGTTCCCTTTCTCCTGGGGTACCATTTAGGGATACCATATTGGTATACCAACGAGGGAGTCGTATGGGAACCGACGGCGATGACAGCGCCTACGGCCGGCTGCGCGGCGCGATCTTGTCGCTTGAGCTCATTCCGGGCGAGCGGGTCACCGAGCGCGGTCTGGAGTCGCTGCTCGGCGCCTCCAGGACGCCAATCAGAGCGGCGCTGATGCGACTGGAGAACGACGGCCTCACGCAGCGGGAGGGCCGCGGCTGGAGGGTCACCCCCATCGACCTGGCCGAGGTGCGCGCGGTCATGGAGTACCGCGAGGCGGTGGAGGTCGCAGCGGTCAGGCTGGCGGTCGAGCGGGCCGACGACGAAGAGCTGGCGGCGCTGTGGGCGTTGGCCGGGGCACACCGCGGCTGCGACGACGAGGAGACCGGGCTGCGCGACTTCAGCGACTTCCACCTGGCGCTGGTGCGGCTGTCGCGCAACCAGTTCCTCGCCGACGGCATGTCCGGGGCGCTGACCAGGCTGTCACGCACCCGCTGGCTGGGTGTGCGCACCCCAGAGTCCCGGTCGAACGCGAGAGACGAGCACCTGGGCATCGTCGCCGCGCTCAAGGTCCGCGCGACCGACGAGGCGGCCGCGCTGACAGTGGCGCACAATCGCGGCACCCGCGACCGCCTCCTGGCCTGCCTCAGCGAGGAGCGCCGCCGCCTGCGCGGCCGGGGCCTCGCCATTATCGAATCAGCCGCCATCGCGCCGCGCGCCCCAGACGATGACAATGCCAGCCGCTTAGGGGGACCAGCGCACGACGCTGTCCCTGGCCCGACGCGACCGCATCACGCCCGGGACGAGATCTATGAGGAAGGCGAGCGCGAGGACGGTTCCCGTGCCGAGAGCGGTGCCCCCCACTGTGTCGGTGAAGTAGTGCCAGCGCAGGCCGATGACTCCGACGGCCACGAGCGCCGTGACCGCGCAGGCCACGAGGACGAGCGCGGCGCGGGCCACGCGGGTCGCGGTCCGCCGGGCCGGGTCATGGAGCAGGACGCCGAGGACAGTGGCCAGGGTCATGGCGGACGCGGTGTGACCGCTGGGGAACGACAGCTGACCAAAATGCGTCCGGTCGACGAGGTGCTTGAGCACCCGGTCGTCCAGAAACGCGGTCGCAGGGACGGCGGTCACCGCGAGGACCACGCCATTCGGCCGTCTGGCGAGCAGGCAACCGACGGCTATGGCAATGCTGACCGCGATGAGCGGGATGGTCGACCCCGGCAGAGCGAGCCAGGGCAGGACGCCCCGGTGACCGCTGAATGACGCGACCGTCGCGGTGTCGACGGCGGAATCGAATCCGTCCGGCTTTGCCTGCTCCCTGAGCAGGAGGCCGAGCGTGGCGATGACGATCACACACGTGGCCAGCACTGGCCAGGCCCTGGTTCGCCGGGCGTCCCTCAGCAATGGCCTCCCGCGGTGCCGCATCGCCGCCTCCCCTCGCCGGCATCACAATGCCACACCCGCCGTGTTGTCCAGGACAATCACGGAACGTGTTTAAGTGGGCGGCCCGGCCTCGATGCGCCGCTGGGCGGCCTCGTACTCCCCCGGCGCTGGCCGGAAGCCCTCCAGCCACCAGGTCGCGCCGCCCGCCCCGGGGGCCGTAACCGTCTCCCTGGCCCCGGCCGGCCGGGTGCGGCCGGTGATCACGATGAGCACATGGTCCCATACGAAGAAGCCGTCCCGCCCGCCTCCTCCGCGCGCCGCGCCAGCGTCGCGACCTGGCGCGGGTCGGAGAACTCGGCAAGGTTGGGAACGCAGATGCCATAGCGCACACCGGCAGCATAAGCGGCCGGTGAGGACCGGGGCCAGATGCCCGGGTCCGCCGCGGTGCCGGATATCAGCCGTCCGGCCCAGGGTGAATTCGCTGCAAATTCTCACGCGCCGGACCGCTTACCAGCGCCCCCGGGCACTCAGCTCTCCCGACCGGGGCTCCCGGCATTGGGCCTAACCTAGGCGCAGACCTGCATGTACGGGGTCCCCGGGAGATACGACTTCCAGTCGTTAAGTGGGACAGGCGCGCGCAGCGTTCGGCAGATATCCGCCGCTACCAGGCCGGGGTCGGTATGCCACACCCGGGTGACAACGCCGTCCGCCGTGACGATCAGGCCCAGCGAGCCGCTGTAGGACATCGACCAGATCGTCTTGGTGCTGGCGGTGACGGACGCCTCCAGGGTGCCCTGCGACACATTCCACAGCCGGACGACCCCGTCTGCGCCGGCTGCGATCAGGGTTCGGCCGCCGGTCTCGAACGCCACGCTCGTAATAGTTTGAGTGCTGTCCGAGAAAGTCCCCGAGGGGTTGGGGTACTGGTACAGGTCAGACAAGTCCGCTGGCAGGTTAGTTTTCGCTCTCGGCCGCACCGTGTACGTGTACACGGTGCCGCTCACGTCGCCGATGGCCACGGTGCGCCCGTCCGGGCTGAAGGCCAGGGACTCGGACGCGTCCGGGACGAGGAAGATCTCCGCGATCCTTCGCTGGGCCACGTCGAACAGTTCGCTCGACCCGGCTACGTTCGCCACCGCGAGCAGCGCCCCGTTCGGGCTGAACGCCACCGTATAGCCACCCTCGTTGTCGGTGCTCAGCGGCTGAAGGCTCAGCGCCGCCACTTGCGACAGCCGGGTGGTGTCCCACAACCGCACCACCGGGCCGACGGGGCTCGATGTCGCCAGCAGGCGCCCGTCCGGGCTGAAGGCCAGGCCGCGGATGAAGGGCTCCTGCCGGGTCTGGAGCTGTCCGATCAGCCGGTGACTGGCCACGTTCCAGAGCTGCACGGTGCTGGACGGCGGATCGTCAAGGGCGACGGCCAGCACGTCTCCGTCCGGGCTGAACACCATATCGGTCACGGTCTCGCTGCCGGTGGCGGTGCGCAGGGTCGCGACCCTGGTCCCCGTCGGCATGCTGTACAGCGCGACGACCGCCGGCTGGCCGGTGATGTCGGCGTCCACGTTGACGCCCACCGCGAGGAGGTGCCCGTCCGGGCTGAACGCCGTGGCGATCGCGGGATTGGTCCGGCTGTCGAGAGTGTTCCCGCGTACATCCCACAAGACCACGGAGCCGTCGTTCCCGGCACTCGCCACCGCGCCGCCGTCGGGATCGAACGCGACCTTATTGACCGGAGCGGCGTTGTGGCCGGTCAGTGTGTCGAGTAGTGCTCCGCCGTCCTGCATGTCCCACAGCTTCACCGCGCCGTCACCGCCGCCGCTCGCGAGCATGTCGCCGTCCGGGCTGAACGCGAGCGTGGTTACCGCGACGGTGTCGTCGGCCGGCAGCGTCGCTGTGATCTGGTGGCGGGCGACGCTCCACAGCTCAACGGGGTACTGGCCGTGGGAGTTCTCCGGCCCGCTGAATGCGATCGTCTGCCCGTCCGGGCTGGCTGTGACGGCAGCCAGGCTCACCAGGCCGGCCGGCGACTGCAGTACGTCCGCCAGGCTGCGCCGGGAGACATCCCAGAGCTTGACCCCGCCGTTTTCGTCGGCGGTGGCGAGCATACGGCCGCCGTCGGCGAACGCGAGGCTGTCGATATCGGCGCCGGGGCTGATCGTGCCGTCGAGGGCGTGGCTGGACAGGTTCCACAACCGCACCAGGGAGGAACCCGTGCCGGGCGAATCGGCCGTGGCCAGCGTCTCCCCGTCCGGGCTGAAGGCGAAGTAACTGCTTGCGTACGTGGTGCTGCCCGTGCCGAAGATGCCCAGCGATACGGGGCGCGCGGGGTTGGCGACGTTCCACAGATAGACCCCGCCGATCGCGGTGGCCGCCAGGATCCGCCCGTCGGGGCTGAAGGCGACACTGTCGACGATAACGTCCCTGCCGGCGAACGCCAGCAAGGGAGAGGACCACACTTCGCGGTACGTGGACGTACTCCACAACTGCACGTAGCCGTTGGCGCTCGAGGTTGCGAGCAGGGCGCCGTCCGGACTGTAGGCCACACTCCTCGCGTCCGCTTTGGTCACGCCAACGCCCGTATGACCGACGATGAGCCGGCCGGCGATGTGCAGCGACTGCGTGCCGAGCAGCGCGCCGAGGGCCTGCGGCGACGACGGGGCCAGCCGCTGGGCTTGCACGGCGAACTCCATGGCCAGGTCTGGCTGCTGATTCGACAGGGCCACGGCCGACTGCTCCGCGAGCTCGCCGCCTTCAGCCTGCCGCTCATTGGCCTGGGCCTGCCGCTCATTGGTTTGCGCGGCCGTGCGCTGGCTAAACGCGAAGCCGGTGAGACCGGCAAGTACGAGCGACAGCGCGGCCAGGATGGCGATGACCTCATTGCGGCGACGGACAGACCGCCGCCGACGGCGGTCGGACGCGGTGAGGAAGTCACGGGCCGCGGGGCTCAGCTCGCCGGGACGGCCCGGATCGGCGGCGGCCCAGGCGTGGGCGGCGGCGAGCCGGACGCCGCCGTACAGGCCGGCCGCGTCGCGGTTTTCGCGGTCCCATATACCGGCGGCGTCCTCCAGGTTCTGGCGGACGAGGTTGCCTGACCGGTCCTCGGCGATCCAGTCGCGCAGCCGCGGCCACCGGCGCAGCAGCGCCTCGTGGGTGATCTCCACCGCCTGGCCGCCGGAGGTAAGCAGCCGGGCGGCGGTGAACGCGTCAAGCACCGCCCGCGCGGTGGCCGCGTCGGACGCCGACGCGTACAGGCTTTCCGCGCTGACCCGTCGCCTGGTATCCGCCGTCCCCTCGCCGTCCGCGTCGCTGGCGGCCTCACCCACCCGGACAAGCGCGAGGAATACCCGCCGGGCGACCCGCTGGCCTGCGTCGTCCAGCCGCGCGTAGACGTCCTCGGCGGTCTTGGCGATGGCACCGTGCATTCCGCCGGTCGCCTGGTAGCCGGCGATCGTCAGCCGGTCGCCGTCGCGCCGCTGCCAGGTCGCGCGCAACGCGTGCGCTAGCAGCGGAAGCCTGCCAGGCTCGTAGCCCCCCGCCTCGTCCACGCCGAGATCGCGCAGCAGCCGCTCGGCCAGCCCATCGTCGAGGCTCAGCCCGGCGGCGCGCGCGGGCAGGGTGATCGCCTGCAGGACCTCGGTGGGAGTCATCGCGCCTAGCACGACCTGGCGGGACTGCATCGCAGCGCGCAGCACCTGGTATCCGGTCGCCTGGGCGTAGAAGTCGGCCCGCAGGCCAAGCACGATGACGGCCGCCGGGCCGTTACCGCCGCGGCTCTCGGCCGACGCGAGGCCCGCGAGCTCGGCCAGGAACGCGGATCGCTCCGCCTCGTCGCGGCAGGCGGTGAAGATCTCCTCGAGCTGATCGACCACGATGACGGCGCGAGCGGCGTCGTCCCGTGCTCGTGCGCAGGTGGCCAGCGCCTCGCGGAGCGTCTGGAGCGGATGGGCGCCCGGCGTGACCAGCACTCGCGGCCAAGCCTCCGCGCCCGTCGCCGGAAGTCGGCCCTCGCCGAGCGCCGTCAGCAGCCCAGCGCCGAGCAGAGAGGATTTGCCCGCCCCGGACGGGCCGACGACCAGCACCGGCCCGCCGGTGTCGGCCAGCAGCGCATTGTCCAGCTCTTGGAGCAGATCGCCGGTCAGCCTCTCCCGGCCGAAGAACCACTTCGCCTGTCCCGGGCCGAAGGCGTCCAGGCCGGGGAACGGGCACTCACCCGGTGCGGTCTCGGCCGACGCCCAGAGGGCGGACAGGCTCGCGTCCGACACGTAAAGGTCGTGGCCCACCTGGATGACCACCGCGGCATCCGCGGCGGTGGCATGCTGAACGTGAATGTGCCCAGGGGCTCTCTGCTGTCCCTCGTCACGGGCAGTGGTCATCGGGCAGTGTCTCCCAGGAAGTCATCGTGGCCTCCGGGCGCTAACACGACCTTGCCGATCCGCGCGTCGCCCGCTACCTGAATTACGGTGCTATGACCAGAAGTGTGCGCGTCCTGAGTGATCGTGATGTTTTCGTGTCGTTTCTCGCGCTCCGCGGTCGTCCGCTCAAGCAGTCCCGAGAGCGCGGTGACCACCCGGGCGAGTTCGGCCGCCGCGGTTGCGTCCGCCGCGACCAGCCGCCTCAGCCTGGATTCCCACTCGACCGTCAGTGCAAGGGCGATCCGCTCGTCCTCACTTTCGGCGGCCGCCAGGGCCTCGTCGCGCGCCTCAGTGAGGTCGGCTTCCACGGCGTCGGCATGCTCCGGCCGCGAACGCCGCCACAGGCCGCCGATCTCCTTCTTCGCCTGCGCCCAGGCATCGGTCGTGAGCAGTGTCACCATCGTCGCCGCCGCTGTCGACGCGAGCACCGCGCTTTCGGTGTCCACCCCGCCTCCTCTGCCTACGAGAAAGCCTAATCTGTCGGCATTTCCGACCACTAGAGGTCTGAGCGATGTCAAGCGATGCTATCTCTGGCAGTTCGGGCACCAGAACCTGAGCCGCTCCTGGCCCGGCGGGCCCTGCTCGCCCCGTCTGATCAGGGTCCCGCACCGCCGGCAGGGCCGCCCTGCTCGCCCGTAGACCCAGCTGTCCCAGCCGGGCCTGGTGTCGCCGGTGGTCACGTGACCGGGCCGCGCCTTGTTGGCGTCGAGCAGCCGGTGCCCGAGTTCCGCGAGAGCGTGCAGGTCCTTCACCTCCGCCACCGGACGCCACGGATCGATCCCCCGGAGGAACAGCATCTCCGCGGCGAAATAGGTACCGATCCCCGCGAGGTTCCGCTGATCGAGCAGCGCCTCGCCGACCGGCTTGGCCGGGTCGCGGCTGAGCCGGCCGGCCGCCTGGGCCGCATCCCAGTCCGGGCCGAGCAGGTCGGGTCCAAGGTGCCCGACCACCTGGTCTTCCTTGGCGGTGGGCAGCACCTCGGTGATGCCGAGCAGATAGCCCGCCGCCTGCCAGTGGGCGTTGGCGAGCACAAGCCTTATCTTGTGGCTCTCTGTCAGGCGCTTGTCGGCGGGAAAGACCCGCCAGGAACCGTCCATCTTCAGGTGGGTGTGCACGGTCAGGCCATTTCCCGTGCGGATCAGCAGGTGCTTGCCCCGCGCGACCGCCTCGGTCACCGGCTGCCCGCGGAGATCGACCGTCGCGTACCTCGGGACGCGGAAGTCGCTGCGCGTCAGCAGCTGCCCGGCTAGCGCCTCGTGCAGGCGGCGGGCGGTATACCAGACGACATCACCTTCGGGCACGACTCAAGGATGCCCGTTGCGGGGGATCGCTCAGGCCGTCATCGAGCCGCAAGGCCACGAAGAAAATTAGGTTAGCCTAACCGCACGAAAGCACCGCGTTGCCGCGTCTGGCTAATTACCCGGAGTTAGGGTGAGGGGATGCGCGGAGACGATCGGGTACTTGACTTCCTGAACGAGCAGCTCACGGCCGAGCTCACGGCGATCGGCCAGTATTTCCTGCACGCCAAGATGCAGGAGAACTTCGGCTGGGTGAAGATCGCCAGGCATACCCGCGCAGGGTCGATCGACGAGATGCGGCACGCAGAGACCCTCACTGACCGGGTCCTCTTCCTCGACGGGCTGCCGAACTTCCAGCGCCTCTTCCCGCTGCGCATCGGCCAGACCGTCGTCCAGATGCTCGAGGCGGACCTGGCGGTTGAGACCGAGGCGGTGGACCGGCTGCGGCGCGGCATCGAGTACATGCGCGGCATCGGCGATGTCACCAGCGCGAACATCTTTGAGGACATCCTCGGGGACGAGGAAGGGCACATCGACTACCTCGAGACCCAGCTCGGCCTGGTCAGCCAGCTCGGCGAGCAGCTCTACCTGGCACAGCTCGTCAAACAGCCAAACGACGACTGACGAGCCGCCCGTCCGGCCCAGGCTCGCCGCCGGGCAAGCAACCCCATAAGCCGCACCCGGTCCTGCCAGTCACACCTGAAACTTCGCGAACCAAATGCCGGGTAAACGTTCTCAGGTACCGATAGTGCGGAGGTGCGCTCGTCGCTAACCTGGTTCCGGGTCCTGTTGGTGCACCGTGTCCGTGACCGCGCAATGCCGCGTCCGCGCTACGCCGTGCCGGCGCAACGTCCGCGCGGCGTCCTCAGGGTCCGGCCAAGCGATGGGAAGCGATGGTCCGCGAAGGGATCCCGACCATGTCGGAGCAGCCTGCAATCGATTTCTCCGGACTGCTGCGGCAGCTGCGGGTCGAAGCGGGACTGACCCAGGAGGAGCTTGCCGCGGTCGCCCGGCTGAGCCCGCGGACGGTCAGTGACCTGGAGCGCGGTATCAATCAAAGTCCGCGCCGGGCCACCGCCGAGCTGTTGGCCGACGCGCTGCAGCTAACCGGGGAGAAGCGGGCGCAGTTCATGGCGGCCGCCCGCCGGCGGCCCGCGGCCGCGACGGCCGCCGGGCCCGCCGACGCGAGCGCGCCCGGTGACGACGCGAATGCCTCCAACGTCGTGTGGATCGAATCCGCGGCCAGCGCGGCATTCGTGGACCGCGAGGAGGAACTCGGCGTTCTGCGGGAGGCCTGGTCGAACGCTAAGGCGGGTCACCGGGTCCTGACACTCATCGCCGGTGAGCCGGGGATCGGGAAGACCGCGCTCACGGCCGAACTGGCGCGGCAGGTACAGGGGGCAGGCGGTTTGGTGCTTTACGGACGGTGGGATGAGCATGTGCTTGCCCCCTACCAAGCCTTCCGTGAGGCGCTTGATGATTACGCGCGGGCCTGCCCGGATGCCGTGCTGCGGCAGGACCTGGCCGGCCTGGCCGAGGAGATCGGCCGGCTGTGCCCCGAGCCCGCGCACCGGATCGGGGCGTCGGCGGCCCCGCCCCAGGCGGCGGCCGAGGCCGAGCGCTTCCGCCTGTTCGAATCGATCGACACGTGGATCCGGCGGATCGCGGCCCGGCATCCGGTGCTGCTCGTCCTCGACGATCTGCAATGGGCGGACGAGCCATCGCTGTTCCTGCTCCAGCACCTGATGCGGGCCAGGCGCTCGACCCCGCTGCTCACGGCGGCCATGTACCGCGACATCGGGCCCGAGCGGAGCGAGTTCTCTGCTGCCCTGCCCGCCCTGACGCGCGACGTCGACTGCCGGCGCCTTTCGCTGCACGGGCTTGAGCACCGCGCCGTGACCGCCCTGCTGGAGGACGCGGTCGGGCGGCCATTCGGCGAGCGCGAGTCCGTGATGGTTGCCAAACTTGAGTGGGAAACCGCGGGCAACCCCTTCTTCCTCATAGAGATGGCCAAGCACCTGTCGGACGTCGGCGCGTTCGACCGGGAGGTGCTCCAGCTGGGCGAGACGCCGGCCGAAATCCCGCAGTCGGTCCGCGACATGATCCGGTCGCGGTTGCGCCGGCTGTCTGACCCGTGCGTTGAGACGCTCGCGATCGCCTCGCTCATCGGCGAGCGGTTCGATACCGACCTGCTGGCGTCGGCGGCGTCGCTGGGGGATGCCGCCACCGTCGACCTCCTCGAGGAGGCGGCGCGGGCGCGCCTGATCACGGAAATCGACCTCACGGAAACCGCTGAGCCCGACTGCTGGCGGTTCTCGCACTCGCTGACCCGGCGGGTGACGTCCGAGGAGCTGAGCAGGGGCCACCGGGCCCGGTTGCACCAGGAGATCGGCGAGACGCTGGAATCCCGTCCCGGTGTCTCCCCGGCCGAGCTCGCGCACCACTTCGGCGCGGCGGCCAGCAGGGGCTCGGCCGAGAAGGCGGTCAGGTACGGGCGGCTGGCCGGGCAGCGCGCGCTGCGCGAGGTGGCGGCCGAGGTCGCGGTGCGGCACTTCCGGCGGGCGGTTGAGCTGCTCGACCGGTTCGGCCCTGAGGACCAGGCCCTCCGGTGCGAGCTTCTCCTTGACCTGGCGGACGCACACGACCGGGCCGGGGAGTACGCGGCCAGGGACGAGCGGTTCGCCGACGCGGCCGATACCGCCCGCCGCCTCGGCGACGGCGAGCTGTTCGCGCGGGCCGCGCTCGGGTACGGCGGTATCCTCCCGGCGGCGGTCCGCCCTGACCTGCGGGCGCAGGCGCTCCTGGAAGAGGCGCTCAAGCGGCTGGGTGAGGCGGACAACGGCGCGCACGCGACCGTCCTGGCCCGCCTCGCGCACTGGCTGCACAATGTTCGCCGCTACCAAGAACGGCTGGAGCTCAGCGACCGGTCAGTGGCCATGGCCCGCGACGCCGGTGACCCGCGGACGCTCGCCACCGTCCTGCTGCACCGTTGCTGGGCGCTCGACGGTCCGGACGACGCCGGCGATGCCCTCCGGGTGGCCACCGAGATCCTGCAAATCGGCGACGAGCTGGACGACTCAGAGCTGCGGCTCGAGGGGCTGCGGATCCGGCTGGCCGCGCAGTTCGAGAACGGCACCCACGCCACCGCCGAGCAGACCGCACACGACCTGAAGGCGCTGGCGGAAGAGGTGCGGCATCCGGAGTTCATCCGCCTGGCCGCGATGTGGGACATCGCCGTCGCCAGCCTGGAGGGCCGGTTCAAGGAGGCCGAGGAGCTGTCGGGCGAACTCGGACGCAGGCTCGAGCGGATCGGCCACCCGCAGGCCGCGCTTATCGCCATAGCGCAGAGTGCGTCGTGGCGGCTGCTCGAGGGGCACGCAACCGAGTACATATCGCTGTTCGAGGCGCTGTCGGTGGCCGAGCCTGCTAACCTCGCGTGGCCCGCCATCACCGCGTGGTCCCTGGCCGAGGCCGGCTCACGGGACCGGGCGGCCGAACTGCTCCGCCGGACCGATCCGGCGTCGGCGGCGGCCGCCGATAAGAACTACCTGTGGTGGGCCGTGGTCGTGGGGTTCTCTGCCGCGGTCGACCTGACGGAGGACCGGCGCTGGGCCGAGGCCCTGTATGAACTGGCCGTTCCGTACGCCGGGAGCAACTGCACGCTGGGTGTCGCGAGCTTCCTCGGCGCGGCCGACCACTGGCTCGGCGTGCTCGCGGGCACGGCCGGCCGGTTCACCGAGGCCATCGCGCATCTGGAGGCCGCGCTGGCACGGCACCGCGAGATGGGCGCACGGCCGTGGACGGCGCTCACCGAGGAGGCCTACGGGCATGTGCTGTCAATGCGCGGACAGGCGGCCGACGCCGGGCAGGCGGCCAAGCTAGCAGAGTCCGCGATGCGGACGGCCGACGAGCTCGGGCTGGCCGCGATCATCAACCGCCGCCGCCTGCGGGCCTGACGACGCCCGCAAACGACACGCGACGGCAGCACGCACAATGACGCTACCTCCGGTCGAGGAAGTCCACGATCCTCGGGTACACATCATGGGCTGCCCTGCTCCCCACGATCGCGTCGAGATGGGCGTAGGCCGGGAGCACCTCCCGGTGGTAATCGCCCCCGGGGTTGCATTCGGTGAGCCAGCGGAGAGTCTTAAGCGTCCCGAGCGGATGGAAGATGTAGTTGTCCGCGCCCTGCAGCAGCAGCAGGCTGGTTCCGGCGAAGCGCTCCGGGTGCTCGAAGTAGTCCATCCCGCCGGTGTGCGTGACCGCGAGCCCCCGGCGCAGCATGAGCGACAGGTGCTGCAGTGAATCGATGTTCCCGAACCCGAACATCTCGTTAAGCGCGCGGTGGGTCGCGTCGTTCAGCTGCGCGTGCCGGTGGGTGCACCCGTAGATCGCGTTGATCCACCGGCACACCGCCTGGCCGCATCGTTCCTCAGCGGGCATCGGGAGGGTCCGCAGGGTCATGTCGAGCAGCTCGTCAGGAAGCGAGCCGGCCACGTCGGGTGCCATCCCCCCGATGCCTACCCGGGCGAAGGCGCCCGCGGTGTGCAGCCGGGACTTCAGCTGGTTGAAGACCGACGTGGTCGGATGCAGGGGGAACTGAGCGCAGACCGCGGTGCGGATCCCCTGCAGCCCGCTCAGTATCGCCATCTGCAGCGAGCCCGAGCCCACGCAGTGCCCGAACGCCTGCACATCCTCCCGGCCGGTCAGCTCCTGGACCTTCCTTACCGCGGCCGGCCAGTCGGTCTGCGCGATGTCGTCGATCGTGAACTCGGTCCGCGCCGACGGCAGGTCGATGCCGGCCCGGTAGTCGAACAGCCAGATGTCGTAGCCACGTTCCGCCAGGAACTCCGTGAGATTCTGCTCGATCGTCGACGCGAGGAACGAATGCGATGACATGCCGAACCCGGTGGCCATGATCAAGGGGCCCTTGTCGCCCGCCCGGTACCTGGTCAGGCGCAGGAACGCGTCGTCGCCGAGGCGGCCGCCCGCATGCCACTGCTGGCGGCTGTCACACCACCAGATGCCGTCCGGGTCCTTCGGCTCGCGCACCGCGGGCGCCGTTCTCGGCGCGCTGGGGAAGGCACCCGCCTCTTCGAGGACACCGCCGTAGATGTGCACCATCTCGCCGGCGAACAGCTCGAGGAACGCCCGGCGGTACTTGCCCTGCTCCCGGCGCGGGACACCGTCGACCTTGATGCTGCGGAGCAGTTTGGGCAGGTCGGGTGGCTTCAGGTAAAGGATTCCGGTGCCCGCATCTGGCCCGCCAAGCTCGCCGATCTTCGTGTAGAGCGTCGTGGTCTCCGACCAGGCGTGGCGGATCCCGTTTTCGCGCAGCACCTTGTGGCCCTCGAAGCTGTACCGCTTCCCCTCTTCCGCCGTCAAGGTCATCCGGTAGCTCATGTGCCAGGTCTCCGGCTGCGCCGGATCGGACTCGAAGAGCCGGAAGCGGCCGTCGGTGACGGTCAGCCCGTGCGGTGACAACCGCGGTGCGAGCACCGTCCCGGTAATCCTGGCCTCGCGGGCCGGGTCGTTAAGCGCCTCGCGGAAGTCGTCGTACTCGATGGTGATCAACAGGTCCACCCGCGCGCCGTCGCCGCGGCCGCGGTCGTAGCCCTCGGTGTAACCGCCGCCGGGCACGCTCATCGACACGAAGCCGGTCAGCCGCTCGCTGAACTGAAGGCGGACCGCCGACGGCGCCAGCACCGGCATCGGCTCCGGGACGCTGGCCACCGGGGCCGATGCCGTCCAGTGACGGTCTTCGAGCAAAATCGCGGCGGTCCGTTCCGCGATGGCGGAGATCGTGAGCGACGGGTTCGCGTCCAGCGCGCAGGGGACGACCGAGCCGTCGCAGACGTACAGTCCGTCATGCACTCCGCCGCTGACGGGGTCGAATACCTGTCCCTTGTGGTCAACCACACCGTTAGCCGGGTCGTCCGCCATCACGCACCCGCCCAGGGGATGCACGGTGATCAGCGACCGGCCGTTCGTCCAGGCCCAGAGCGGATCGGGGGTCTCCGTGCCGTGCAGCGCCTTGGTGGCCTCGGCCAGGATCTGGTTGTCGCGGGAGAAGGCCGGCTGCTTGCCGACCTCCGGCCACACCACTTGGATGCGGTCGTTCTCGAGCGCGATCCGGCCGCCGGAGTCGTCGGTGCTCATGACCAGGTAGGTCAGGGTGCGGCCAATAGGCCCGTGGTGCGAGCCGAACGGGATCCCGGCCAGTTCCCGCAGCCGCATCTCACCGTCCTCGGGCGTCCCTTCCACCGCGGCACACAGCGCGATGGGGATCACCGAGGCGAGCGCGCCCGGGATGGCGCCGTCCTCGATGATCAGCGCGTTGTCGACGGCCGTATCCGGGCCCCGCAGGTCGATCAGGCCGGTGATCGCGGGCCCGACCGCCGTGTCCTGATCCGGGATATGGTCGCCGAGGCCGACGCCTCGCACCGACTGGTCGGCGCCGTAGGCGAACGCCAGCACATCGCCGTTGCCGGAGAACCCCTGCCCGAGCCGGCCCGACACCGGCAGCCCCAGGTCCCGCGACCTGAGCAGTATCTGCGCCGACCCGAGGGTCCCCGCGGCGAGCACCACGACGTCGGCCGTAACGAACCGGGACGGGCCGCCGGGGGGTCGCTCGCCGCCCTCGCCCAGCACGTCAAAGGCCACCCGCCACTTCCCCTGGCAGCGGCGCACGGACTGCACGGCTACCTCGGTGAAGACGTGCGCGCCGTGGGCATACGCGTCAGGGAGGTAGTTCATGAGGACCGTGTTCTTCGCGCCGTAGTTGCAGCCAGCGCAGCAGTCACCACAAAGGGTGCACGCGTTCTGCCGCACCCCGGCCGCGTTCGGGCCGGCCGTGAACGTGACGTTGAGGTCGGGGCGGACCACCGCGGTGCCCAAGCCGGCCGCGGCCTGCTCGAGGGCCCGCAGCTTGGGCAGTTGCGGCCACGACAGCGGGTACGGGTTGGACCCGAGCATGCCCTTGGCCGCGTGCATGAACGGCCGCAGCACCTCGGGGTGATCCCGCAGCGGGGCTGGCCAGCGGGTGTCGGAGAAGATCGCGTCGCTCGGCTCAAGCGCCACACTGGCGTTGATCAGCGAGGTACCGCCAAGCCCGCAGCCGGTCAGTACGGTGACGTCGGGACCCACGTGGAAGTCGAACAGCCCCACCGCGGACCCGTGGTCAGCCTTGGGGGTGTGGACCTGGATCTCGCGCACCGCGGAAAGCGCGGTATTGGGGTACTCACCCGGGTGCAGTTCCTTGCCCCGTTCCAGGACGCAGACATCCCGTCCGGCGCGAGCGATGCGGGCGGCGGCAATCGCCCCGCCGTATCCCGAGCCGACCACGACCGCCGAGTAGTGGTCCTGTATCTGATCGACTGGACGAGATAGCATTTGCATCGAACGCTCCTATTGGATCCGACTCGCGATCCTGGGCAGTGCGGGAATTACCTTACACCAAATGACCGTCGAGAACAGCGCCAGCCTGATCCTGTGGGCCTTCCTGTGGCTTCTCCTGTGGGTCATAATGCGTGGCAATTGTCCCCGGTCACCTGTAATCATGTACGCGGGCCAGGGCCAGCCGTGCCATGACCACGGCTGGCCCTGCACGGGGCCATGCGTGGATGTCACGCATCGAAGGCGCCAATAACAAGCTGACAATAAATGATCACAACTCCAGTCTTCATAGCCTTATACGCATACCGGATCGGTGCAGGCATTCCACGGAATTCCGCCTGGGAGCATTTCGTGTGAGGACCTGCGAATTACCGTAATCCAAGGGAAGAAGCGCGTGAGTCAAGAGCAGGGCCCGCCGACACCACTTAAGCTGAGCCACCGAGTCCTGCCGACCGGCGAGGCCGCCGTCGAGATCGGCGGTGAGCTGGACATGGACACCGCCGACAAGGCGTTCCGGTACGTCAAGAAAATCATCAGCCGCCACCGGGGGCCGGTGGCCATCAGCCTGGCCGGCGTGACCTTCTGCGACGCCCATGGTCTGCGGGCGCTGGTGCTCATGGCCAAGTGCGCGGAGCAGGCCGGCCGACCGTTCCGTGTCACCTCGCCGAGCCCGCGGGTGACCAAGCTCATGCGGGTCACCGGCCTTGACAGCAAGTTCCTGGCAGCTGGGTAAAGTACGCAGACATGGAAACCCAGGAACACCTGATCGCCGAGACCACGCAGGCCAACCAGGCCCTGGGCGCGAGCGGCCAGTCGGACATGGTGTGGGGGCACGCGTCCGTGCGCGATCCCGAGGGACGCGGGGTCTGGATGAAGGCCGCGGGATGGTCCTTCGGTGAGGTGACGGCCGACCGGGTGGCGCTGGTGTCGGCCGACGGCGAGGTGCTGGCGGGCCATGGGCCGAGGCACATTGAATACCCCATCCACACCGAGGTGATGAACGCCAGGCCCGACGTCGGAAGCGTCGTGCACACTCATGCCCCGGCCGCGGTCGCCTTCGCCGCGCTTGACGTGCCACTGCTGGCCATTTCGCACGACGGGGTCGAGTTCGCCGAACCGCAGATCGCCCGCTTTACCCAGACAGGCGCCCTGATCAGCTCGGCCGAGCTGGGCCGGGCCCTGGCCGAGACGATCGCCGCCGGGGTTGGCTGCCTGATCCCACAGCACGGACTGGTGACCGTGGGGCCCGATACCGCGACAGCGGTGATGCGCGCGGTTCTGCTCGCCCGGGCCTGTCAGGTGCAACTGCAGGCGATGGCGGCGGGCCCGATCCGCCGGTCGTCGGACTCCGCCGAGATCGCGCTGAAGAAGCAGCAGGTCTGGCCCGAATCCCAGATCAGGGCCGGGTACGCCTATCTCTGCCGCCAGTCCGGCTGAAGCGGGCCGCCGCTGGCACGGCGGGGCCGGTTCAGCCCGGGTATTTGGTCGGCTGGAAGGCGAGCAGCACCCAGCGGCCGTTCTCGCGCACCCAGACCGCCAGCGACCGGCTGTTCAGTACCCGCACCTGGCCCGCGATCTGGACCTCGCCGCGCATGTCGCCGATGACCAGAGCGGTGTCCCCGTGCACCACGATGCCGGTCTCCGGGTGGCTGATCGGGCCGTACTTGAAGTGGCCGGCCGCCAGCTTCTCCAGGTAGCTCTGCTTGCTGTCGGCGCTGGCATCGGAATGCGTGTACACCAGGTCGGCGGCGAACAACTCGTCAAGCGCCGCCACATCACCGGCCGTCACCGCCTCGTACCGCCTGGCCTCAAGCGCGCTGATCTGCGCGGAAACGTCCTCATCGCTTGTCATGGTGCCCATCCTTCACCCGCCAGCCGGCTTCGGCAATCGGCACCTGCATCGTCGTCTTGGGGCCGAACACAGATAGGTTGACGCGATGACGGTCGAGCTGAAGGTCAGGTTCCCGGTCGAGGACGCGACGCTGTCACTGCTCCACCACCGGGCGTTCAGACCTGACCGCCCGGATACCGACGCCGCCATCCGCCCGTGGGCGGAACGCCTGGAACGCCACAGCCTGACCTGGATCGGCGCGTTCAGCGAGGGCCGGCTGGTCGGTTTTGTGCACGCCGTCTGGGACGGCGGGACCCACGCGTTCATCCTGGACACCGCGGTGCACCCGGACTTCCAGGGTCGCGGCATCGGACGGGACCTGGTGCGGGCGGTGACCGGTGAGGCGTTCAAGGCGGGCTGCGACTGGGTGCACGTCGACTACGAGCCCGCGCTCACGCGCTTCTACGAGAACGCGTGCGGGTTCCGGCCGACAGCGGCCGGGCTCCGCTCCGCCCGGTTACGCCGCCGGCCGTGATCAGGCCAAGACGATGGCCGTGGCCGTCGTGCCGGGCAAGCTCGCGCGGCGGATTCCCTGGTGTATGAACCCGGGCTCGCGGGTAGTCGGGACATGTCCTGGTTACGGGGGCGGTCCGGCCTGGCCACGGTGGCCGGGCCGACCGCGCAAGGCTCGGGGGGGCCATTGAAAGTTCTGGTAGCGGGCGCGTCCGGCTTCGTCGGCCGGCGGTTGTGCGTGGCCCTTGACCAAGCCGGCCACGATGTGGTCGCCATGACCAGGAACCCGGCCCGCTACCACGGAGCGGGCACGCCGGTGCGCGGCGACGTTCAGGACCCCGCCACCCTGGAGCCCGCCATGACTGGCTGCCAGGCCGCGTACTACCTGGTGCACTCCCTCCAGGACGCGGACTTCGAGCGCATGGACGCCGCCGGGGCCACCGCCTTCGGCGACGCGGCCGCCCGGGCCGGCCTGGCCCGCATCATCTACCTGGGCGGCCTTGGCAACGACGCGGACAACCTCTCCGCCCACCTGCGCAGCCGCCGGGAGGTCGAGAGCCTGCTCGGCGCGGGCGGGGTGCCGGTCACCGTCATCCGGGCCGGGATCATCATCGGGCACGGCGGTATCTCCTGGGAGCTGACCCGCCAGCTCGTCGAGCACCTGCCGGTCATGGTCACCCCGCAGTGGGTCGCCACCCGCACCCAGCCGATCGCGGTCGATGACGTGGTGCGGTACCTGGCCGGCGTGCTGGTGCCGCCGGAGGCGGCCGGCCGGGTCTATGAGGCCGGCGGCCCGGAGGTGCTCCAGTACTCGACGATGCTGGAGCGCGTCGCCGCCATCGAGAACCGCCCGCTGGTCATCCTGCCGGTGCCGCTGCTCAGCCCCTGGCTGTCGTCGCTGTGGCTGACCCTGGTGACCGACGTCGACACGGGTACCGGCCGGAACCTGATCGACTCCATGACCAACGAGGTGATCGTGCACGACCAGTCGATCAAGGAGCTGGTCCCCATCCAGCCCATGTCCTACGACGACGCTGTGCGCATGGCGCTCCGCGAACGGCGCGAGGCCCAGCAGGCGAGCTCGTGACGCCCGGGCGCGGTGACCCCGCCGGGTTCAGCACGTCTGCCTGGCTGGGGGCGGCCGGGCTGGGGGCGGCGGCGCTGCTCAGGTCCTCGTTCGCCGCCAAGGCCGGTTCGGCGCGCTTCTACCTGCTGACCACCAGCCTGGCCGGTACCTGGACGGCCGCCGCACTCGGCGCGGGCCCCATCCCGTGGCGCGGCGACGGCTGGCGCGACCGCCCCGGGGGGGCGGTGCGTGCCCTTGTCGTCGTCCCCGTCGTCACCGGGGCCGCCACCTTCGCCATGTTCTACGGCGCGGCGCGGGCCGCCCGCCGGAACCGCGGTCTGCGCCGTGCCATCGCCAGCGTGCTGCGCTACGCCGATGCCGGGTCAACCCCGCTGGTGGTGCTGATCGCGTCCGGCAGCGGGGTGGCGGAGGAACTGTTCTTCCACGGCGCACTGTGGTCCGGGCCGCGTCCGCTCCGCACCACCACCCTCGCCTACGCCGCGTCGACCGCCGCCACCGGCAACCCGGCGCTGGTGCTGGCCGGCCTGATCACCAGCGTGATCTTCGGCTGGCAGCGGGACGTCACCGGCGGTGTGCTCGCCCCGGCCGTCACCCACGTCACCTGGTCGGTGCTCATGCTGCGCTACCTCACGCCGTTGTTCCTTGACGCCGACCAGCCGCCGGACAGCAGCGGCTGACCGTTCTTAGACGCGACCTGCAGGTTCCTAAGTTGTGCGCACCTGTTGCGATACGGACATTGACCGGCATCCCTCGTCGTGCCTCAATGTGGTAAATGCCACGTTTCCGTTCGGCGTCGAACGGACTTAAGCGGCAGGCGACAGAGGGGAACAGTCATGCTCTCTACCTCTCGGCGGGTCATCGGGTACGTCTTCGTCATCGCCTGCCTGCTGCTGGCCGGCCTGGCCGGCTTTGCGCCACAGGCACGGGCCGCGACCACCACCATCAGCGTGAACGGCACCAGTGCGGGCCTGACGTTCGGCGGCATCGGCGCGATCAGCGGCGGCGGCGGCAACTCGCGGCTGCTGACCGACTATCCCGCCGCCGAACAGCAGCAGATTCTGGATTACCTATTCAAGCCCGACTACGGCGCCAGCCTGCAGATCCTCAAGGTCGAGATCGGCGGTGACACGAATTCAACCGATGGCGCGGAGTCCAGCATCGAGCACACGAGCGGCTCCATTAACTGCAATAGCGGGTACGAGTGGTGGCTGATGGAGCAGGCCAAGGCGCTCAACCCGAATATCAAGCTCTACGGCCTGGCCTGGGGCGCGCCCGGCTGGGTCAGCACCTTCTGGTCCACCGCCACCATCAACTACCTGGTCAGCTGGCTGAACTGCGCGACCTCGCACGGCCTCACCATCAACTACCTCGGCGGCTGGAACGAACGCGGCTACAACATCTCCTGGTACGAGCAGCTCAGGTCCACGCTCAACGCCGATGGGTACTCAGCCGTGCAGATCGTGGGCGCGGACTCGGACTGGTCGATCGCCACCGATATCGCCGGCAACTCGGCGTTCGCGAACGCGGTCTCGATCATCGGCGTGCACTACCCGTGCACCGGTGGCGACGGCGGCAGCGCTGACACCTGCCCGGCCAACGCCACCGCCGAGAGCACCGGCAAGCCCCTCTGGGCCAGCGAGAACGGGTCTCAGGATCTCAACGGCGGCGCTCCCGCGCTCATCCGGTCCATCATCCGCGGCTATACCGACGCGGAGCTGACCGGCTACATCAACTGGCCGCTGATCGCTTCCATTTACCCCGACCTGCCCTACGACGACGACGGGCTGATGCTGGCGAACCAGCCATGGTCTGGCGCCTACAGCACCGGCGAGAGCCTGTGGGCCACCGCGCAAGTCACCCAGTTCACCCAGCCAGGCTGGCAGTTCCTCAATACCGGTTCCGGCTACCTCGGCGGCGCCGAGTCCAACGGCAGCTACGTCACGCTCAAGTCCACCGACGGCACCGACTACTCCACGATCATCGAGACCACCACCGCCAGCGCCGCCCAGACGGTCGACGTCAACGTGTCGGGCGGCCTGTCCACCGGGACCGTGAAAGTGTGGTCCACTGACGTCAACGCGCCCACCGCTGCCAACACCTTCGTCCAGCAGGCCAGCATCACCCCGGTGAGCGGCGCCTACTCGCTCACCGTGCAGCCCGGCTATATTTACACGCTGACCACCACGACCGGCCAGGGCAAGGGCACCGCGACCGGCCCCGCGCAGAGCACACTGGCGCTCCCGTACTCCGACACCTTCGCCAGCGACACCGTGGGCCAGCAGCCGCGGTACCTGTCTCAGATGCAGGGTGCCTTCGAGGTGGAACCGTGCGCGGGCGGCCGCTCGGGAGACTGCCTGCAGCAGCAGGCGGCGACCGAGCCGGTCGAGTGGGACGACAACGCTGACCCGTACACCATCGGCGGGAATCTGAGCTGGGCAAACTACACCGTGTCGGCCGACGCGATGATGGAGCAGGCGGGCGCGGTCCAGTTGCTCGGCCGGGTCGGCACCATGGAGCCGTTCGACCCGGCCGACATCAACGACTACTACCTGCAGCTCAGCAATACCGGTGCCTGGTCGATCGTGCGCAACGCCACCAGCGGCACGCTGACGACGCTGGCCAGCGGCACGGTGACGGCGCCCGGCCTGGATACCTGGCAGCAGCTGTCGCTGACCTTCAACGGCGGCACCATCAGCGCGGCGATCAACGGCACGACGGTCGGCAGCGTCACCGACTCGGCCTACGCCTCAGGCATGATCGGGCTCGGGACCTCTAGCTATCAGACCGACCAGTTCAGCGATCTGTCGACCACCCTAGTCGGCTCGGCCACGCCGACCGGCGAGATCATCGCGGGCGATGACACCGCCGAGTGCGCGGATGTCAACGGCGGGTCAAGCACTCCCGGCACCAAGGTGCAGATGTGGGACTGCAGCGGCAACACGACGTCGCAAGAGTGGACCATGGAGAGCAACGGGACCGTTGAGATCAACGGCCAGTGCCTGGACATCACCGGCGCCAGCACCGCCAACGGCGCCCTTATCGAGGAGTGGACCTGCAACGGGGGCGCCAACCAGCAGTGGCTCGCCGTCAACGGCGAGCTAGTCAACCCGGTCTCAGGCAAGTGCCTCGACGACCCCGGGTTCGCCACCACCGAAGGCACCCAACTGGACCTCTGGACCTGCAACGGGGGTTCGAACCAGCAGTGGAGCGCGCCGTGACGCAAGTCAGGGCGCGGCGCCAACCGCGTGCCGCCGAATCGGCGCTCAAATACAAGCGCATCCGAGTTCGCGCGGGCGCGCAGATTTTCCCCTTCGACCTATCGGGAGGCCAGAGAGCACGGCGGCGCGGCCTTGATCCGAGCCCTCCATCCCGCAGTGATCAAGGATGGCGGAAGTTAGAGGCTGGGCCGGCATTGGACCTTGCTCTCTTCCCATAGGCGGTTTCTGGGCGTACGTTTCTGGAAAGAGAGTGGGGCACTTGCTGCTCACGTCGCATTGGCGCAAACGATCCCGCGCTCCCGAAGGGAAGATCAGCAAGGAACCGCGATGAGTACTCCTGGCTTCACAGCAGAGCGCGCGCTGGCAGCCCATCCCGGCTCGAATCGGGCCGTTCCGGTACCTGCGCCGCGCGGCGCGCCGTCGGCCGATCGCGTCCTTCCCCAAGCCATTCACTGGGGCAGTTACTCCAAGTCGTGTTACTCCCCCGGTGTGGCGGAATGGGGCTCGATACTATGGGGCATCCCGTGGGGGCAATCGTGGGAAACCACGTGCGCAACCACTCCCGGCAGCCCCCCGGGGATCAGCCCTTCCCGGGCGCCGAATAGATGCTGGAATTCGGGATTGAACGAATGGGGCTATTGGTACGTATCTGACAGCAGTTGCTGCATCGCGACGGGTGACTGCGTATGCGGCGCAAATGACACCTGCCTCTGCGCTTGGGAATGCGCTTCTGGTACAGTATGGGCTAGCGCGGGCGTGTGCGGTTCAGGCAGCCTTTGCGACTGACATCCCAATGGTACGCGGTCTACGCAGTGGGCATCCCGGCGTCAATAGCGGTCGAGCTGACAGGTGATCTGGTATTGACCTGAAGGTTTTTGGCTGGTAGGCCAGAGCTAAGCGAGTTCGGCGAGCGTCGGCGGGAGGACACGGTGTCCAGCGCGGAACCGGAGGACTCGTCGCGGCGAGGGCCGCGACAAGTCCGCCTGCCAGGGTTTCTCATTGAGGATGACATCGGGGCGGGCGAGATGATTAAGCGTGCCACGTCGGCCGTTGGCATAAAGCCGTGTGGTGGTTGCGCACGGCGGGCAGCGGCGCTGGACCGCCGGATCACCCTGACCGGCCGCCGCCCCTGACGCACTACCTCCAGCCGGAGAGGGAGTCGCACATGTCAAGCCCGACGCATGACCAGCCAATCGCGGTATCGATTCCGGAGAACATCACAGGTCCGCCGCAGGCGCCCGCGCCAGTTCCAGCCGCGCGGCAGGAGGGCGGCCCTGCTGAAGCGCAGGGGCCGGCCGGTCAGCAGAACGCCTATGTCTACGGCATCGGCCAGGTGCAGCCGCGGTTCCCAAGCGTTGCCATCCAGAAGGAATTCGCCCAAGCAGCCGGCCGCGGCGAGACCGGCGGCCAGACAGACAGGCAGGTAATCGCGTCGGTGTTGGGGGACCGGGCCAATCGGTACTTGGTTCGCCAGATGTGCTGGGTCTTCGTCATTGAGGGACTGGAGACTTACATCCTGCTGCCGAATGACCCGGCCGACTACGACCTGCTGGTCCAGGCGGTCCGGCCCGAGCCCGACCCGGTGGACGTCGATGTCATCGTGGGCGCCAGGGGACCGTTCGCACCGCCCCAGCTATGCAACGGCCTTGGGTTGCCTGTGGTACGCGTCGACCAGTTGTACTCCTTCGACCGGGAATCTCTGATCGGCGCTCTGCCACTGCCCGAAGGCACCGCTGAGTCCGGGGAGGCGGCTTTCCGTGCCTCAGCCCGTGAGCTGTTCGACCGGATAATCCAGGTGGCCGACAACGCCGGCGCGACCGATGAACACCGCGCGCTGAACTACCTGGCGGTCCGATACCCGGTCATCTATTCAACTGCGGCCACGGAGCACGAGGGGAACAGTTCGCTAGCCGCGGTAGAGGTACGGCCCTCACGGCTCAGCGGCGTCCGCTCGGTCGTGGATGTCATCTTCAGCTACACTCATCGCCAGACCGACGTGGCCACGAAATACTTCTGCCGGGTGGACGTGACCGAGGAATTCCCGTTCCTAGTCACCAAACTCTCGCCGTTCTTCGACCGTTGAACGTGCTGATGCCGCCCCGGCCAGTTAATCGCCGCGCTGGGTTACCCAGCAGGGGGTGGGGTAATCGCCGGGCGGACATTTTGCGTCCGGTAGGAGCCAGTAGCCCCATTCATTCACAGCGATTCCCGCTACGTACTCTGTGCAGCAGGCATAGGGGTCCACGGGATGGCTGAAACCGGACGGCTGGCCGGGAGTGCTGGCACAAGTGTTTAGCCACGATTGGCCCCATGGGATGCCCCATATGATGGCACTAGTCGCTGAGATTCCAGGACCCACGCACTTGTAAGTCGAGAAGCTCCCCCAGTGGACCGCCTGGGGAATGATCCGCTCGGCGGATGGCGCTCCGCCCGCCAAGATCACCGGAACGCCGCTGCCAGCAGCGGGGCGGACGCCCAGTGCGTGTTCTGCGGTGAAGCCAGGAGTGGTCATGACGGCTCCTTTGCTGATCTTCCTTTGAAAGGTGTCTCCGGTGCCAGCGACGCATAGGCGGCCCAGGCATCAAGCAATGGCGGAATGATCGTCTTGCGCGGGCGCGCAGTGCCGCAAAGCGCCGCTCGCACCAGGGTCGGCCCGGCGCCGGGCAATAGCGAAAGCAATAGGGCGAGCGCGCCGGTAACGAACGGCGTCGCCACGCTGGAACCGCTGGCCGTCGCGGGCTCGCCGTCCGGCGCAAGGCTCGTTACGCCACTACCGGGGGCGGTGAGCCCGCGGCGGCCGATGCCTGATCCCAGGGTCGCGTGAGGCAGCGGCAGGCCATCGTGATCGCAAGCCACGACGGGGATAACCCATGGGTGCCTGGTCAATGCCGAGCCCGCGATCGCGCCCTGGTTACCCGCGGCGGCTACGACGAGCACCCCGCGCGATGCGGCGTGGTCCAGGGCGCTGGTCAGCTCGTGCTGCTCGAGCATCGAGACCTGCCCGAAAGATGCGCTCACGTTGATCAGCCAAGCGCCCGCGTCCACGCATTCGGCCACAGCGGCGGCGAGTTCGGTCGCTGACGCTGACGGGCCGCCGTCGCCCTTCGTGAAGGCCTCGCGGCCATCTCCAGGGAAGATCGCCCGCAGTACGAGGCTGCACCCGGGGCAAATCCCCGGGGCGGCAGCGCCGCGGCGCCCGAACAGCATCCCCGCGATGAATGTGCCGTGCCCGTACTCGGCCGCGTGAGCCGCCCGGCGCGATCCGGGTAGCACCCGGACGGCCGCCCCACTAAGGTCCGGGTGATCCAGCAGCACCGGGCCGTCGATCAAGCCGACGATGACCTCCGGAGTACCGATGGTCATCTCAACCAACCCGGTCAGCCCGGCCATGCCAAGATGACCGTTACCGACCTCCAGCTGCGGCGAGGAGACTACCATCCTGAATTCCCGCGATCACTGACCCGTATGCGCACCGCGCACCTGCTCTCATAGCGTACGCCGGGAGATAATTCGCGTGAAGGGTTTGATTCCGCCATCACCCAGGCAGCCAGCGCGTCGGCAGCTTTGTTCGCCGGAATGTCAAGGTGGTGACCCCGGCTTCGGCTCTAGACGATTGACTCCAAGGGCTGCGGTGGCGCAATTGTGACGACCGGCGGTCCGGAGGCGACTCGGAGATCGGCGAGGCTGGGGCAACTCAGCGACGCGGCGACACCCGGCCCATGGTTCGTGCGCCAGGGTGACGACTTCGCCATGAGCCTGGTGGCCGTCAGCACCGGCTCCGACACCGGGTTCGGTGGGCGCTGGCCGCGCTTCGACCACCGGAAGTTTGTCGGGGCAACCCTGATCCAGCGCCCAAGGTACGCCGACGTTGCCCGCTGGTCCGCGGGCAGAACGGCACACGGTATTACCCGGTGGCCGAAGAGAATGATAGAAGTCCCTGTGACTACTTCTATGAACTCCCATTCCGACGTCGCCGGCTCCCCGCGCGCCGCGGACTCGGGTACGTGGCGGCTCGGCGACCGCACGGTGCACCGCCTTGGCTTCGGCGCGATGCGCTTGACCGGCACCATGGCCTTCCACGGCGGGGTACCGCGTGACCGCGACGCCTCGATCGCGGTCGTGCGCCGCGCCGTCGAGCTCGGCGTGAACCACGTCGACACCGCCGCGTTCTATTTCTCGTCGCTGCGCTCGGCCAACGAGATCATCAACGCCGCGCTCACGCCGTTCGGCGACGAGGTGCTGGTCGCCACGAAGGTCGGTCCGCGCCGGGACCGCGGCGGGGCTTGGTCCGATGCAGCGCGACCGGAGCAGCTGCGCGGCGACGTCGAGGAGAACCTGCGGCAGCTCGGCCGGGACCACCTGGACTTGGTGTACTTGCGCAACATGCGGTGGGAGTCGATCGCCGAGCACTTCGGCGCCCTGGCCAAGCTGCGGGAGGCCGGGCTGATCCGGCACCTCGGAATCTCGGATGTGACGCCGGCGCAACTGGCCGAGGCACGGGCGATCGCGCCGGTGGCGGCCGTGCAGAACCGGTTCGGCCTGGGGCACCGCGGCGCCACCGAGGTACTGCGCGAATGCGGGCAGGCGGGGATCGCGTTCGTGCCCTTCTCCGCGATCGCCGGGGCCCGGGCATCAGCGGCCGTGCTGGATCCGGCGATCTCGGAGGAGGGCAACGAGCTGCTGACGGTGGCCAAGGCCCACGGGGCGGCACCTGAGCAGATCCGGCTGGCATGGACCCTCGCTCAGGGAGCACACATCCTCGCCATTCCGGGGACCGGCGATCCGGCACACCTGGAGGCGAACGTCGCGGCGGGGGCCATCCGGCTCACGCGGGACGACCTGACAGTGCTGGAGCCGGCGGCCTGACGCGCAACCGGGCTCCTCGCCGCGGCTGGCAAGCTTCCAGACGACGGCGCCCGCCTGATCCAGCCAGCGAACTCATCCAGGGCGGCAATCCGCAGCACTACAGCCAGTCAATCCACAGACAATTGCTCCCGTGCGACGGTGTTCTGGAGCCTGTTCGCAGCCACCGCCTGTGTTTCGCGCTGCCGCTGACCGTCGCAGCGGCGCGAGACCGTTCATGATCGACGTTGCTGACCCAACGTCGAACCCTGTGGCGGCTCGGTGGACGCCGACCTGGCAAGGTCGCCTGAACCGGCCAAAGGGTAGCGGCCGTCAGCCCCGGCCTGGCCTTGCGTAGCCGAAGAACCCGCGGCGCTTGATGAGATCGGCGACGGCCGAAGGGACCATGGTCTCCCACGAGTCGTCGCCGACGGCGATCCGGCGGAGCACGGTAGTTGTCGAGGTGAACGAAGCTGCCGCGTCCGGCGAGATAGTCGTAGAGCGGCTGGAGCCCCGAGCCGACCTGGATGTCGTCGACCGTCCGCAGCTCGTCATCGGGCGCCGGCTGCAGCGGATAGACGTAGAGCTTCAGGTCGTTCTTGAACAGCCGCCCGAAGCTTTCCAGGATCCCGCCAGGTAGCTGGGCGTGGTTCTTCTCGTCGAACAGGTCGACCAGGCTCGGCACCCCCATGACGATGCCGATCCGCTCGCTCGTCCGCTCCGCGATGTAGGCGGCCAGCCGGAAGTAGTCGAAGTAATTAGTGATGAGCACGGTCATACCGCAGGCCGCGAGCAGCTCCGCGCGGGCGAGGAAGTCACGCCGGTCCACGTCGGTGGCGCCGCCCGCGAGCAGGTTGCGCATCGTGATCTCGGTGAGCGCCAGCACCGGCTTGCCGGCAACCGCGGCATCTTCTTCGAACCTGGCCTTCGCCGTCTCGAGCATGTCGAGATTGACATGGGTGGGCGGCCGGAAGCTGCCGCGCTCCACCAGGATCGCCTTCTTGCGCAACGCCTCGCTCGGCTGCAGCACCTCACGGTCGGGGCCGAACATCGCGACCCCGCTGAGCCCGATCTGCACGAGCTTGAGCGCCATCAGCCGGTTGTCAACGCCGCGGAACTCGATGCCGCGGAACTGGATCATGTCAATCTCGATGCGGCCCGTCGTCAGCCGGTCGAGGAGGCTCTCGATGAGCTTGTCCGGCTCGTGGTGCTGGAAGAACGCCCCGTAGAGGAGGTTCACCCCGACGATGCCAAGCGCTTCCTGCTGCGCGAACGCCTCAACGTCGAGCATCCGCACGTGCATGACGATCTGGCTGGGTTCATCGTGCGGCTGGGCCTGGAATTTCACGCCCATCCAGCCGTGGCACTCGTTGCCGCCGCGGAAGCTGCGCGCCACCACGGTGTCGGCGAACGCGAAGAAGCAGTTCTCGTCGCCGCGCTCCTCGTCAAGCCGGTCGACGTTGAGCTGGAATTCGTGGTCGAGCATGCCCTGCAGCCGGCCGACGGACACGTAGCGGTCGACCTTGCCGTAGACGGCGTCGCTGACCGCCATGTCGTAGGCGGAGATCGACTTCGCGACGGTGCCGGCCGCGCCGCCCACCCGGAAGAACCAGCGCACGACCTCCTGGCCCGCCCCGATCTCGGCGATCGTGCCGTACCAGCGGGGATCGAGGTTGATCCGCAGCGCCTTCTGGTGCGTGTCGGATTCGTGACCGCCGCCGATGAGTTCGGTCATCCGTCCCCCTGCTGCTCACCCGGCCTGGGTAAGACCGGCTGTCCCGACCGTCCGGTGACGGCGGCCCGGGCACCAGCGACCGACGCCGAAATTGTACTAATCACGGACCATGCGGCGCCAGACCTATGACACCGGCGCTCTCGCACGCCCCCGGGACGCGCTGATGTCACCCGGCGTGGTGCCACCAGGAGCGCCCGACTATGAGTTCACCAAGGGCACGGAGCCTGTCGGCAGTCGTGGGTGAAGGGGTGCCCGGGCGCTCCAGCCCGATGCGGATATCGGAGACCAGATAGCTTGCCTCACGGACCTCGCATTCCGCTCGCAGCGTCTCTTGCGAGGCACCCGTCGCGTCGGCGATGACGCCGAGAACCGTCTCCCGGTGCGGGCCGCTGAACCTGATCAGGAAGAACCAGTCGTCGGCCGGCTCGCCGAAGCGGGCCCATTCGAAGTCGAGCAGCGCCGTCACGCTCCGGTCCCAGGCAAGCCAGTTACCCCAGTGGCAGTCCGCGTGAACCGGGACGGTGGTCTGCGGCGCCCGCAGCGGCGCGCGCTCGGCTATCGCCGTCAGCCCGCTGAGCAGGCGGGCCGGGACGAGGCCGCCCCGGTCGAGGGCGGCGAGGTTGTCGATTCCCGCCAGCAGCCCGGCCCGGCCGACGAACCCGCCGTCGTCGGGTGGTTCTCGCAGCGTCTGCTCGGCATGGCCGACGGGCAGCCAGCCGTGGAGTGCGCCGAGTCGCTGCACCGCCTGCTCAGCCAGCAGCCGGGCGGTCCCGGCATCGGTATCGGGCAGCCCCATCCCGGGCGCTGTCCCTCGCACGCGGGCGTAGCAGGCGTAGCGAACCTCTGGCGTTCCCGACTGCCAGAGCCCGCTGGCAAGGAGGAGTGCCGTGAGACCAGCGGGCAGGAAGGGCGCGAGCGCGATCTCCCGATCTAGCCGGGAGTGGCGGGCGGCGTCGATGACCTTCACGGCGACGTCCGGGCCGACGTAGACGTGGTGGGAGTCGCTGTCGGCGGCGGCCAAAGGGCCGGGGTCGCGTCCGAGGACCGCTGCCGCGATATCGCGTGCTTGACGTCCATATCCTCCGGCCATCGAGCAACCACCTTTCGTTACTCATCTCGGCCTTGGTCTCCGGGCGGGGAGAACCGGAGCCGGCCGCTTTACCTGGGGCAGTACTGGTAGATCAGCCGGATCGCCTGGTCGACGTTGACGTTGACGTTGCCGTAGACGTCGCCGGCCGTCGCCCGGTTCATCACCCAGGCGCGCAGGGATCCGCCAAGCACCGCGTTGACGGTGGTGAAGACGGCGTCGTGATTGGCGTCGGACGGCCCGCTGAACGCCGTCTGCACGACGTCGCGGAACTGCGCGGCAGCCGACGTGTAAGGTCCGCCGCGTGCGGCATCGGAGACCTTGACCTGGTTGTAGTCGCTGCCGGCGAGGGCGTGCAGCGCGGTGCGGACGATGCGCTCGCGGCGGGCGAGCTGATCGCGGCGCAACGTCTCCGGCGCGGGCGGCCCGTCGGTCTGCAGCACTCCCCCGTCTCCCCGGGTCCGGAACTGGAATCCGGCTTCAGTTTAGCCACCTGCCGCGCCAACGCCCACCGTGCCGACGCCCGCCGCGGCGGGCGGCTCCGGCCGGCTCGCTCCCGCGCGTTACCGGGGGAAACGCCGGGCTTTTGTACGCTGGCGACCGTGACTACTGCGAAGGTACTGGTGACGGGAAGCTCCGGTCATCTGGGCGAGGCCCTCGTCCGGGTACTGCGTGAGCGCGGGTACGACGTAACCGGGATCGACGTCCGCGAATCGCCTTACACAAGCGTGGTCGGGTCGGTCGCGGACCGGGCCGTGGTGCGCGATTGCGTGGCAGGCGCCTGCGCCGTCCTGCACACCGCGACGCTGCACAAGCCGCACGTTAGCTCGCACGGCAAGCAGGCGTTTGTCGACACCAACGTCACCGGCACGCTGACGCTGCTCGAGGAGGCCGTCGCGGCCGGGGTAAGCGGCTTCGTTTTCACCAGCACGACCAGCGCCTTCGGGCGCGCGCTGACCCCGGCGGCCGGCCAGCCGGCCGCGTGGATCACCGAGGAGGTGGTGCCACGGCCGCGGAACATCTACGGCGCCACCAAGTCCGCCGCCGAGGATCTGTGCGAGCTCGCCCACTTTGAGCACGGCCTGCCGGTGATCGTGCTGCGGACCTCGCGCTTCTTTCCCGAGGGTGACGACGACGCCGGTGTTCGCAGCGCCTTCCCCGACGGATGCGTGAAGGCCAACGAGTACCTGTACCGCCGGGTCGATGTGGCCGACGTGGCGGACGCGCACCTGCTGGCGATGGAGCGAGCGGCCCGGATCGGGTTCGGGAAGTACATCGTCAGCGCGACGACGCCATTCACACAGGCCGACCTGGCCGCGCTGCGCGACGACGCGCCCGCGGTGGTCCGGCGGCTGTACCCGGACTACGAGGCGGAGTACGCCCGCCGCGGCTGGCGGATGTTCCCGTCCGTCGGCCGGGTCTACGTCAACGCGAGCGCGCGGGCCGACCTGGGCTGGCTGCCGCGGTACGATTTCCGCTCGGTGCTTGACGCCCTCAAGGCGCGCGAGGACCCGTCGAGCCCGCTCGCGCGGGCCATTGGCGCCAAGGGCTACCACGACAAGCCCACCGGCGTTTACACCAGCTGACGGCTAGGTTGCCGGGGTCCGGTCGGGCAGGAACGCGGCGACGAGTTCCTGCGCGGCGAGGCCGGGCGGGAGCGTGCCATCCCTGACTCCGGCTTCCAGGCGCGGAGCGAGCGCGCGCAGCTCGTTGCTGTCGCGCAGCCGGTCAAGCAGCTGGTCCCGGACCAGGGACCACATCCAGCCGACCCGCTGCTCGCGGCGGCGGCGCTCGAGCTCGCCGCTGTCAGTGAGCATCCGCTGGTGCTTCTCGACCAGCGACCACACCTCGGCCAGGCCCGTCCCGGCCAGCGCGCTGCAGGTAACGACCGGGGTCGACCACCCGTCCTCGGGCCTGCCGAGCAGCCGCAGCGCGCCGGCCAGCTCGCGGGCGGCCCGGCGGGCCTCATCCTCGTGCGGTCCGTCGGCCTTGTTCACGGCGACGACGTCGGCCAGCTCAAGTACGCCCTTCTTGATCCCCTGCAGCTGGTCGCCGGTGCGGGCCAGGGCGAGCAGCAGAAAGGTGTCGGTCATCTCCGCCACGAGGGTCTCCGACTGCCCCACGCCGACCGTCTCGACCAGCAGGATGTCGTACCCGGCGGCGGCCATGACGACCAGCGACTCCCGGGTCGCGCGGGCGACGCCGCCGAGGGTGCCGGCCGTGGGTGACGGCCGCACGAAGGCGGCCGGGTCGGTGGCCAGCCTGGTCATCCGGGTCTTGTCGCCCAGGATGCTGCCGCCGCTGCGCGTCGACGACGGGTCGACCGCGAGGACCGCGACCCGGTGCCCCTGGTCGATCAGCCGGCCGCCGAGGGCGTCGATGAACGTGGACTTGCCGACGCCGGGGACGCCGGTGATGCCGACCCGCCGGGCCAGGTCGGCGTGCGGCAGCAGCCGGGCAAGCACGTGCTGAGCGAGGATCCGGTGATCGGGGCGGCTCGACTCGACCAGCGTGATGGTGCGGGCGATGGCCGCCCGCGAACCGGCCAGAACCGCGTCCGCGTACCTGGCCGCGTCCGGCCCGTCGGCCACGCCTTCGCGCGGCACCGCGCTCACGGCGCCGTTTCGCGTCGGGCGGTCAGCTCCGTCAGCAGGTCGTAGGCGGCGTCGGGGATGACGGTACCGGGGCCGAAGATGGCCGCGGCCCCGGCCTCGCGCAGTTCGTCGAAGTCCTGGGGCGGAATGACTCCGCCGACCACCACCATGATGTCATCGCGTTCCGCTTCGGCCAGTGCGGCCTTGAGCGCCGGGACGAGGGTGAGGTGCCCGGCCGCGAGGGAGGAGACTCCGACGATGTGCACGTCAGCCTCGATGGCCTGCCGTGCCACCTCATCGGGGGTCTGGAACAGCGGCCCGACGTCGACGTCGAAGCCCAGGTCGGCGAACGCGCTGGCGATGACCTTCTGCCCGCGGTCGTGACCGTCCTGGCCCATCTTGGCGACGAGTATCCGGGGACGGCGCCCCTCGGCCCGCTCGAAGTCCGCGGCCGCCGCCCGGACCCGCTCGATCCCGTCCGTCTGGCCGGCCTCCTGCCTGTACACACCACTGATCGTACGGATGTGCCCGGTGTAGCGGCCGAATACCTGCTCAAGCGCGTCCGAGATCTCGCCCACGGTGGCCTTGGCCCGGGCGGCGTCGATCGCCAGCGCGAGCAGGTTGTTCTCGTCGCCGTCACCATGCGGCTTGCCCGCGGCGGCCGTCAGCCGGTCAAGCGCGGCCCGGCAGGCGGCCGGGTCGCGCTCCGCGCGGAGCCGGCGGAGCTTCTCAAGCTGCTGGGCGCGCACGGCTCGGTTGTCGATCTTGAGCACGTCGATGTCGTCGGCCCCGGCGACGCGGTACTTGTTGACGCCGATGACGGGCTGGCGGCCGGAGTCAATCCGGGCCTGGGTGCGGGCCGCCGCCTCCTCGACCCGCATCTTGGGGATGCCCGCCTCGATCGCGCGGGCCATCCCGCCGGCCTTCTCGACCTCCTGGATGTGCGCCCAGGCGCGCCGGGCGAGCTCGTAGGTGAGCCGTTCCACGTAGGCGCTGCCGCCCCAGGGGTCGATGACGCGGCAGGTGCCGGATTCCTGCTGGAGCAGCAGCTGGGTGTTGCGGGCGATCCTGGCGGAGAAGTCCGTCGGCAGCGCGAGCGCCTCGTCGAGGGCGTTGGTGTGCAGCGACTGGGTATGGCCCTGGGTCGCGGCCATGGCCTCGATGCAGGTCCTGGCCACATTGTTGAACACGTCCTGCGCGGTCAGCGACCAGCCCGAGGTCTGGCAGTGCGTGCGCAGCGACAGCGACTTGGGGCTCTTCGGCTCGAACTCCCGCACCAGCTTGGCCCAGAGCAGCCGCCCGGCCCGGAGCTTCGCGACCTCCATGAAGAAGTTCATGCCGATCGCCCAGAAGAACGACAGGCGCGGCGCGAACGCGTCGATGTCGAGGCCGGAGGAAAGGCCGGCCCGCAGGTACTCGACGCCGTCGGCCAGCGTGTAGGCAAGCTCCAGGTCGGCCGTCGCCCCCGCCTCCTGGATGTGGTAGCCGGAGATCGAGATCGAGTTGAACTTCGGCATGTGGCGGGAGGTAAACCCGAAGATGTCGGAGATAATCCGCATCGACGCGGCCGGCGGGTAGATGTAGGTGTTGCGGACCATGAACTCTTTAAGTATGTCGTTCTGGATCGTGCCCGCCAGCTGCTCGCTGGCCACGCCCTGTTCCTCGGCGGCGACGACGTAGAGGGCCAGCACCGGCAGCACGGCGCCGTTCATGGTCATGGATACGCTCATCCGGTCAAGCGGGATCCCGTCGAATAGCTGCCGCATGTCGTAGATCGAGTCGATCGCGACGCCCGCCATCCCGACATCGCCCGCCACCCGCGGGTGATCGCTGTCGTAGCCGCGGTGGGTCGGCAGGTCGAAGGCGACCGACAGGCCCTTCTGCCCGGCGGCGAGGTTGCGCCGGTAGAACGCGTTGGACTCCTCGGCGGTGGAGAACCCGGCGTACTGGCGGATCGTCCAGGGCTGGTTCACGTACATCGTCGGGTACGGCCCGCGCAGGTACGGGGGCAGGCCGGGATAGGTGGCCAGGAAATCCAGCCCGTCGGTGTCCGCGGCGGTGTACAGCGGCTTGACGTCAATGCCCTCGGGCGTCACCCAGGGCTGCCCGCTGCCCGCGCCGGCCGCGCTGAGCGCGTCGCGCCAGCGCTTCTCGTCATGCGGGCCGGGCGCGGGCGGCTCCGCCAGCCCGACCTCGGTGAAATCGGGCAGCTCCCAGTCGCCTGTCACCGCGGCACCCCCAGCGCGTCCAGCATCCGTTCTGAGAACGTCAGCACGTCCATGTCGTCGGTGATCCTCTCGGCGGCGCCGGGCACTGGCGCGGCCGGGTCCCCGGCCGCCGCCACCACCGTGGACGCCCCCCGCGCACGGGCCCGGTCCACGGCCGCGCGTACCTCGTCCTGGCCGGCCTCGGGGCTGCCGCAGACGATGATCACGGGCACCGGGATCGCCGCGGCGCCATCGCCGGGGGCGGCGTCGAGGGTGACCGTGGTGATGCCGGCCGGTGCCAGCAGGGCGGCTACCTGCCCGGCGCGGGCGGCGCTCGGGCGCGAGGCGTCGAGCGGCGCCAGGGTGAGGGCCGGCGCCGTCCCGGTCGCCTGCGCGTAGGCGTCGCACCGGTCGCGGAGCTCCTCGTGCCACTGCGACCAGCGGATGCGCGGCAGTCCTGGGGCGGCCCGGCCGGCCGGCCGGGCAGCGGCGGGCTGGGCGGCGGGCCGGCGGAGCAGGGTCTCACCGACGAGGGGGAACTCGCTGACGCCGGTGACCGCCTCCCGCCGCCGGGCCAGCGCGTCCCGCCGGGCCTGACGGCTGGCGGCTAGCTCGCTGGCGATAAACCCGCTGGCCAGGGCGGCGCGCAGGCCACCCGCGCGCTCGATGTCCTGGAATTCGGCCCAGGCTCTGGCGGCAAGCTGCTCGGTGAAGTCCTCGACGTACCAGGATCCGCCCGCCGGGTCGATGACCTGGGCCACCTGGGACTCGTCGACCAGCAGCGCGTGGACGTTGCGGGCGACCCGGCGGGCCAGCTGGTCGGGCTGCCCGATCGCCGCGTCGAAGGGGGCGACCGTGATCGCGTCGGCACCGCCGACGCCGGCCGCGAAACAGGCCAGCGTGGCGCGGAGGATGTTGTTCCACGGGTCCCGGCGGGTCAGCATCGACCAGGAGCTCACGGCATGCTGCCGCTGCCCGCCGGCCCCGGAATCCACCCCGCACTGCTCGGCCACGCGCGCCCAGACCCGGCGGGCGGCCCGCAGCTTGGCGATGGTCGTGAACTGATCCGCGGTAGCGGCGTAGCGGAATTCGAGCTGCCAGAACGCCGCGTCGGCGGACAGTCCGGCCGCGCGCAGCGCCCGCAGGTACTCAAGGCCGGCCGCCAGGGCGCAGCCAAGTTCCTGCGCCTCGGTGCCGCCGGCCTCGTGGAACGGCAGCGCGTCGACGACGATCGCGCGGACCGCGGGGAAATCGGCCGCGCAGCGCGCGGCCAGGTCAGCGGCGCCCTTCAGGTCGCCCCCGGCGCCGGTCCTGGCCATCACCCCGAGCGGGTCGGCTCCCAGGCAGCCGGCCAGCTCGCCGGCCGGCACGCCGCGCCCGGCGGCGGCGGCGAGGAACACGTCGGCCGCCTCGGCGAACCGGTCGCCCGCATCAAGGACGACCGGCGCCAAGTCGAGGTAAACGTCCGCGAGCACGTCCGGCAGGGCGCCGATGGGGATCTGCCCGTCCCCGAGGCCGAGCCACAGCGAGCTGACTCCCCCGTCGAGGTCCTCCATGATCTGCTCGCGCGCGACCGCGGGATCCGGGTGCTGGTGACGCTGCCTGACATCCCAGCCGGCCCGGTGGCCGGCCGCGGTCCGCCCGCGCACGAAGGGCGCCTGCCCCGGGTAGCCGGAGCCCGGCCGGCTGGCGTCGCTGACGTACAGCGGCGCGATCTCGATGCCGTCCGCCGTGATCGTCGCGAGCTGCCGCTCCGGGTAGGGGCCGGCGTCGCCGCCCACGACCTTGGCGACCAGCCGCTGCCACTGCTCCCTGGTGACCGCCGGGAACTCGGCGGCGAGCACCAGATCGCCGGAGCCCGGCGCGGTGGCATCGTTCATGCGCGGATCTCCCCAATCATGGTACCGAATCCCGTTCTCATGGTACCCAATCCCATCTTCCTGGTACAGGGCCGCGTCATGGCAGCAGCTGGACCAGGGCCGCGGTGAGCCCGGTAAGCGCCGCCAGTACCGCCATGCTCAGCGCGAAGGCGTGCGGGAACGACCCCGTGTGCAGTGCGGCGAAGAACACCGCCCCGATCACGGCGACCCCGAGCGCACCGCCGACCTGCTGGAACGTGGCCAGCACACCGGCCCCCGAGCTGGCCTGCCTGGGCTCGACATTGAGCAGCACCGTCGCTGACAGCGGGACCAGCACCATTCCCATCCCGAAGCCGGCTATCGCCAGCCCCGGCAGCAGCTCCCCGGCCGAGGAGGCGCTCGCGGTCAGGACCATGAGCACGCTTCCCGCGGCGGTGACGACGGCACCAAGCGCGAGTATCTGCTTGCCAAGCCGCGTGGTCATCGCCTGGGTGAGCAGCATCGCCGCGAAGAAGCCCACGCCGACGGCGGTGAAGACGACACCGGAGAACAGGGCGGAGAATCCCCGGCCGTCCTGCAGGTACAGGGCGAGCACGAAGAAGAAGGCAGGTGGCACCAGCGCGTAGGTGAGCGCGGCCAGCGAGCCGACCCCGAACGCCCGGCTGCGGAACAGGGTGAGATCGACCAGTGGGGCCAGGGCCGCCCGCTTGCGGCGGGCCTGCTGCACGGCGAAGGTGCCGAGCAGCACCGGCCCGGCCGCCAGCGACAGCCAGGTCCACAGCGGCCAGCCGCGCTGCTCGCCCTCGGCCAGCGGCGCGATGATGGCGGCCAGCCCCAGGGTGGCCAGCGCGGTGCCGGCCAGGTCGAGTTGTGACCGTTCGCCGTGCGACTCCGGGACGACCCGCCCGGACAGCAGCAGCCCGGCGATGCCGACGGGCACGTTGATCAGGAAGATCCCGCGCCAGCTGGAGCCGGCGATGTCGGCCTGGATGAGCAGCCCGCCGAGCAGCTGCCCGAGCACCCCGGCGATGCCCATCACCATGCCGTAGATGGCGAACGCCTTCGCCCGCCGCTCGCCCGCGTAGACGGTGCCGAGGATGGCAAGCACCTGCGGGGTCATCATCGCGCCGGCCGCGCCCTGCAGGACCCGGGCGACGACCAGGAACGTCGCGTTCGGTGCGAGCCCGCAGGCGGCGGAGGTGACGGTGAACAGGGCCAGGCCGATCGCGAACATCCGCCGCCGCCCGTACAGGTCGCCCAGCCGGCCGCCGGTGATCATGCCGGCCGCGAAGGTCAGCCCGTACCCGGCCACCACCAACTGGATGGCGGCCGGCCCGGCCCGCAGGTCATGCTGGACCGACGGCAGCGCGACGTTGACAATGAAGAAATCGAGAAAGGTCATGAAGGTGCCGGCCAGGACCACGAACAGTGGACCCCAGCCATATTCCGCCGTCCGCTCCCGCTGAATAGCGGCACGGCTTTCCATAGTACTCACGAGAATTTCTCCTTTGATTTCAGGAACTCGCGGTCCTGAGATATTCCGTGGCCGCGTCCCGCCCACTTCCGCAGGAAGGGCGGAAGCGGGGGCCCGGCGCTGCCTGGTGGTAGCGCCGGGCCTCTCGCTCCGTGTCAGGCCGGTACCTTGTCGAGGAATCCGAGCACGGTCGTGATCTTGTTCTGCTCATCGATCACGGCCACGTCGAACCCCTCGACCAGGGATTCCCCGCCTTCAGGGCCCAGCCCCCAGCGGAACCTGGCCTGCCGGTGGTGGGCGTCGACCGGGCCGGCCGCGGTGAAGACCAGACCGGGAAACTGGCTCTGGGCGGCCGCGATCAGAGCGTCGATTTCGGCCCGACCGTGCGCCTCACCAATCGGGTCGATGTATTCCGCGTCGGCCGCCCAGACTTCTTCGATCACCTTGCGTCGCGCCGCCGGGTCGGTCTCGTTCCAGCAGTCGAGGTAACGCGCGATGACGTCGTTCATTGGAATTTCCTTCCGTGCTTTGAATGATTTCCGCGACGGAATCCATAGTGCCGGCCGCGGGCCGCCGTGTCGATTACGCCCGAGGTAATGCGCCGGCATTACCTGGGAGGTAATCGCTGCGCGCGCCGAGGTCGGCTACGGTCGGGATAATGAGCACCATGACCATGCCGGAGGCCGCGCGGCGGCCCGTAGGTGAACTGCTGCGCGAGTGGCGCGAGCGGCGCAGGCTCAGCCAGCTCGACCTGGCGATCCAGGCCGACATATCGGCCCGGCACCTCAGCTTCGTGGAGACCGGGCGGTCCCGGCCGACCGCGACGATGATCGTCCGGCTGACCGAGCAGCTGGCGGTGCCATTGCGCGAGCGCAACGTCCTGCTGCTGGCGGCGGGCTACGCCCCGGCCTACCCGCAGCACGGCCTTGACGCGCCAGAGCTCGACAACGTGCGCATCGCGCTTGGCCAGGTGCTGGCCGGCCATGAGCCCTACCCGGCCATCGTGGTGGACCGGTGGTGGGACGTCAGGGACGCCAACTCCGGCCTTGCCCTGCTCTCGGCCGGCTCCGCCCCGGCGCTCTTGCAGCCGCCGGTGAACGCGCTGAGGCTCGCGCTGCACCCGGACGGGATGTCCCCGCGGATCGCCAACCTGGCTCAGTGGCGCGGACATCTGCTGACCCAGCTGTCGCACCGGGCCGCCGCCCTCGGCGATCAGCGGCTCCGAGAACTGCACGACGAGCTCCGCGGCTACCCAGGCGGCGCCCAGGAGACCTACCCGGCGGGCGACGTCGTGCTGCCGCTCCGCTACCGGCATCGCGACCAGGAGCTGGTGCTGTTCAGCATCAGCGCCAAGGTCTCCACGGCCACCGACGTGACCGTGGAGGAACTGGCCATCGAGTCCTTCTACCCAGCCGATGCCGCGACCGCGCGCGCGTTCCACGAAGCCCGGCGCAGCGGCGGCGCACCCGGCCCGAGCAAGCGAGCAGCCCGTTAGGCAGCAGCCGCGGTAATCCGGCTACGCCGCCCCGACTCGGCTAGCGGGCCATGACGCTGAGCTCGCTCAGCACCGCGCGAGCCGCCCGGCGGCCGCTGACCAGCGCCCCTTGCAGCGAGGGGGTGTCACGGTGGTCGCCCGCGACGAACAGGGTCCCGCTGAGCCTGACCGGCTTGCGCAGGCTGCCCTGCGGGGGCGGCGCCGTGACCAGGCCGGGGTCGGCCCGCACGGTCTGGATGTGCGCCCAGTCTCCCGTCGGCTGACCGTAGAGGACAGCGAGATGACGGCGGATGGCCGGCTCGTCGAGGCCGGCCTCGGCCGGTGCGGTGGTCGCGATGAGATGACGGCCGGGTGGCGCGTAACCGGGCGCGGCCAGCGTCAGCACGACGCTGTTGGCGATCCCGGAGCGGCCGGTGCTGTCAATCAGCAGCGCCGGGCGCTTGGCGGGCGACTCGTCGGCGGCGTGGTAGGTGGTCACAAGCACCCGTTGCGGCGGCGCCGGCAGGCCCGGCAGCAGGCTGGCCGCGGCGGCCGGATCGGCGGCCACGATCACGGCGCGGGCGCGCACCGTGCCCGCCGGGGTATCCACCCCCTGGTCGTGCACGGCGAGGACCGGGGTGCCGAGATGAACGCAGCCGGGCGGCAGCGGCCGGGCAAGCGCCTCGATCAGCGCCGCCATGCCGGCCGCGGGAACGCCGATGCGGCCGCGGACGAACGACCGCCAGATCATCGCGAGCACCCGGCTGGAGGTGAGCAGCGGCGCATAGCCGAACACACCGGTCAGGAATGGCTCGACCAGCTTGCGAACCGTCTGCTGGTCGAGGCGATCCGACAGGTAGGCGGCGGCGGTGGTCTCCGGCTCCGCCCGCAGTTTCCGCGCGTCCCCGTAGCCCAGCCGGAGGCTCAGCAGCGCCAGCTTCGCCAGCCCGCTCACCGGAACCGGCAGCGGCCGGAGCGCGGTAAGCCCGTGATGGCGCGGGTCAGCAAGCAGCTGGGGGCCGTGGCCGTCCGCCACCAGCACCCCGTGGTCGAAGAACCGCAAGTCAAGCTGGTCCACGTCGACGAAGTCGGGGAGCGCGGGGTAGGCGGAGTTGACCACCTGGAAGCCACGGTCGAGACGGAAGCCGTCGATGCTGTCGGTCACGATCCGGCCGCCGAGCCGGGTGGCCGCCTCAAGCAGCACCACCTCAAGGCCGGCCTCGGTGAGTTGGCGGGCCGCGGCCAGTCCGGCCGCCCCTCCGCCGACGATAACGACGTCAGCCTGGCGTGGCAGGTCGCTCACTGGCATAGCCCCCTAACGCCGGGCGCCCATCGCCCAGCGGATAGTCCTGACGATCGCGTGGCCGACCGGGGGAACCAGCACCGATTCGCCGACATTGAGCCGCGGCAACCGCAGGTCCTGCCGCGCCCAGACAGGCAGTTCGGCGATCGCGGTCGCCGCCAGCAGCGTGTACGGGCCACGGGCAAGCAGCGGCAGCGGCGGGTTCCACACCAGGAAACGGGCCGCTTCAAGCGCTTCCGGCGTCGCCCGCAGCTCCGGCCGGTAGTCCTCGAGCGCGCTGGCGAGCTCCCGCCGCGTCCGCGGCGGGTCGGGCACCCCCAGGGCCAGCGCGACCCGGGCGGTGTCGGCGACGTAGCCGTCACAGCCGGCCGGATCGAGCGGCTGCGCGCCATAGCGCTGGTGGCAGCGGAGAAAGCTGTCGGTCTCGGCCACATGGACCCAGCGGAGCAGGTGCGGGTCGTCCGCCCGGTACGGCCGCCCGTCGGGGTCGGTGCCGGTTATGTACCGGTGGACGCTACGGACGTGGTCCACGGCGCGCTGTGCGTCCTCGGCCGGGCCGAAGGTGGTGGCCGCCAGGAAGGTACTGGTCCGCTGCAGCCGGCCCCACGGGTCAGTGCGGTAATCGGAGTGCTGCGCGACCGCGATCATCGCCCGCGGGTGCAGCGACTGGAGCAGCAGCGCGAGCAGACCGCCGACGAACATCGAGGCATCCCCGTGCACGCGGCGGATCGGGCGGTCAGGTGCAAACCAGCGCGGTCCCGGCGTATCGAAACGCGCCCGGTTGGCAGGCCCCTCGGGACCCGCGACCCGCGCGAACAGCGCCGCGCCCAGGTGGCGCTGCAGCGTGTCCAGGCGTGCGGCTAGCGACTGCTGTATGGCCCTGCCTCCTTGCCCGGCGAGCAATTCCCGGCTCGGCGCTCTTGCCAACCTCATAGTCCACACTAACCGCACTTCACAAATCCCGGCCGCCGCCGTCCTCCGCGCGCTCAGCCGGGCGGTGCCAAGGTCAAAGACACACTCATCCCGAACGCACGCGTGTTTCACCCGGCCGGCCAGGCAAGGCAAGGCAATCGCGGTGGCCGCCCCGCTGGTCAGGAGATGCCGAAGCCGCTCAAGACGGTCTGCACGAGCACGGTGGCAGAAAGGATCGCGACGACCACGACGCTAATGGTGGCCACGATCTTGAAGACGCGGCCGTTGACGGCGTCGCCGAGGACGCTGGCCCGGTTGGCGAGGATAAGCACGTAAGTGAGCAGGATGGGGGTGATGATCCCATTCAGGACCTGCGCTTCGACGAGGAGCTGGATGAGGTTGCCGGGGACCAGGGCGATGGCCGCGCCGATGAAGACCTGCCCGGTGAACAGGCCGAGGAACAGCGGGGCCTCGCGGAAGGATTTGCTGACGCTGCGCTCGGCCCCGGCCGCCTCGCTGATGGCGTAGGCGGTCGACAGCGGCACGACCGCGGCGGCCAGCGCGCTGGCGCCAAGCAGGCCGACCGCGAACAGCTGGGTGGCGAACCGGCCCGCGACCGGGGCGAGCGCCTGGGCAGCCTGCTTGGCCGATTCCAGCGGAGCGCGCACATGGATCGCCGCGGCGGTCGCGACGATGATGAAGATGCTGATCACATTGCAGAAGATCGAGCCGGCGATGGTGTCGATCTTTTCGCCGGGGTAGTCGGCCGGGCCGATCCCACGGTCGGCGACCGCGGCCGCCACGTAGAACTGCATGTAGGGGGTGATCGTGGTCCCGATCAGCGCCACCACCAGGAACAGGAACGCATGGGTGGCCAGGAAGTGCGGGAAGATCAGCTGCGCCCCGGCCTGGGCGTAATTGGGGCGGCTCAGGAACGCGGCGACCGGGTAGGCGAAGAACACCAGGCTCAGCACCAGGAACAGCCGCTCGGCGTACTTGTAGGAGCCGAAGACCACCAGCGCCCAGATCGAGACCGCGGCCACCGGGACGCTGATGAACTTCGAGACGCCGAGCAGTTCCATCGCGGCCGCGATCCCGGCGAATTCGGAAACGACCAGGCCGACGTTGGCGACGATCAGCGCGACGAGCGCGAACGCGGTGACCCGGATGCTGAACTGCTCACGGATCAGCGCGCCGAGGCCCTCGCCGGTGTAGGCGCCAAGCCGCGCGCACATCTCCTGCACCACGACCAGGGCGACCGTCACCAGCACCATCGCGAACAGCGTCCGGTAACCGAACTGGGCCCCGGCACTGGCGTAGGTCGCGATCCCGCCCGCGTCGTTGCCCGCGTTGGCCGCGATGATCCCCGGCCCCATGAACGCGAGCAGCAGCAGGATCCGGCGGCGCAGCGGCCGCCGGACCGGGCCGGGCAGGCGGCGCGGCCCCGGTGTCACCTCGCTCGGCGACGGCAGCGCCCCCTCCCGCACGCCGCTCAGGACAGCCGCCGGGGAAAACGGAACCGGTGCCGGTCCGGCACCAGCATGTCCAGCACGTCATCGACCAGGATGCGGCCCATCGGCCGCTCCTGCTCGTCTACCACGACCACCGACGCGTGCCGGGTCTCCACCAGCCGCTCGGTGATCTCATCCAACCCCGCGTCCGGGGTGACGGTCACCGGCCAGGGGGGCCCGATCAGGGCATCCACTGTCCCCTCGAGGTCGGCCAGGAACAGCTCGGTCATCGTCACGTCATCGAGCAGCTGCCCGTCGTCCCCAAGCACGATGACCCCGGCCAGATCCTCGTCATGCTCCCGGTTCGCCCGCAGCCGGTCCCTGACCTGCCTGATCGTTTCGGCCGGGGTGGCGGTGACCAGGACGGTGGTCATGATCCCGCCCGCGGTCCGCTCGCCGTAGCCAAGCAGCGTCGCCACCCGGTCACGGGCCTGCGCCGGCATCGCCGCGAGCAGCTTCTCCTGCTCGGCCGGCTCCAGCTCGCGCAGCCCGTCGGCGGCCTCGTCCGGCTCCATCCGGCCAAGCAGCTCGGCGGCCTCGGCGGTGCCGGACTCGCGCAGCAGCTGCACCAGCTCCTCGTCTTGCATCTCCTCAAGGGCATCGGCCGCCTGCTGCGGCGTCAGCCGGGCGAGCAGGTCGCGGCGCTCGGTCCGGCCCAGGTCCTCAAGCAGGTCCGCCAGCTCACCCGGCCGCAGCCGCTGCAGGCCGTGCTCGGACGCCTGCAGGGTGCCGCCCGGCCCGTGCTGCGAGCCGAAGCTGGTGATGCTGGCCCAGTCGATCACCTTCTCCGGGGTCGGCCGGGACCGGAACCGCGCGGGTCCGAGCCGTCGCAGCAGGCTGTTGAACCCGACGTCCACGCCGACCAGCTGCACCGACCCGGCTACCCGCGCCACGTACAGGTCCGCGGCGCGGATGACCCGCGCGCCGTCGGTATCGACCAGCTGGTGATCGATGACATCGCGCGCCAGCTCGACCTCGCCGGGACGAAGCGCGACTTCCCGCAAATCCAGCCGCGCCGTTCGCAGCCGGACCCGCTCGCGGCCGACCTCCTCCACCGCATCGACCGGTAGCCAGGCCCGCCGCCGTCCTACCCGCACGATCAGGCCGGTCACCGGCGGGTAGGGCTGGTTACTGTCCCACCGGGCGACGACGTCCGCCATGTGACCGATCTGCTGCCCGGACTGGTTGAGCACCGGCTTGCCGATCAGGCCGGCCACGCTCACCAGCTCGCTGCGGACATGCCGCAGCGCGGTCAGCCGCTCGACGCGCTGCTCGACGCGCTGCTCGTAGCGGGCCCGCAGCGCCGACACGCCGGGGGCAGAGGGACGCTCGGCCATGTTGCCTCCCAGAATCCCGCAAGCAGTGTTACCTGCCCCGATCCTTCCATATCGCCGGGCCCGGTCCGCGCGTTCGCCGCCACGATCAGCCAGCTGGCCGGCCCGATGGGCCTAGAACCAGGAGGGCCCGTGGGGCGTGTACGGCTTCTCGACTGACTGGATTTCGTCCTCACTGAGCTGAAGGTCGAGGGCGGCGACGGCTTCGGCGAGGTGGTGTGGCTTGGTCGCGCCGATGATCGGGGCGGAGATGACCGGGTTGCTGAGCACCCACGCCAGCGCGACCTGGGCCATGCTGACGCCGCGGGCTTCGGCGACCTGCTGGACGGCGTTGACGACCGGCTCGTCGAGGGGTGAGTCGAAGGACTTGACGACGTCATCGACGGTGGAGCGATGTGACTGCTCACCCCACGGGCGCGCCAGACGGCCCTTGCCCTGCGGGGAGTAGGGCACCACGCCTACCCCCATGTCCGCGCACATGGGCAGTAGCTCGCGCTCTTCCTGCCGCCGGAGCAGGTTGTACTGGTTCTGCATGGCCACGAACCTGGTCCAGCCGCGCAGGTCGGCCAGGTGCTGCATCTTCGCGAACTGCCAGGCGTACATGGAGGAGGCGCCCAGGTAGCGGACCTTGCCTGCCTTGACGATGTCGTGCAAGGCCTCCATGGTCTCCTCGACCGGTGTGTCCGGATCGAAGCGGTGGATCTGGTACAGGTCGATGTAGTCGGTGCCGAGCCGGGTCAGCGAGGCGTCGACCTGCTCAAGGACCGCCTTGCGGGAAAGGCCCTGCCCGCCCGGGCCGTCGTGCATCTTGCCGAAGACCTTGGTCGCCAGCACGATGTCCTCGCGGCGGGAGTACCGCTTGATGGCGCGTCCGACCAGTTCCTCTGAGGTCCCGAGCTGGTAGGTGTTCGCGGTGTCCCAGAAGGTGATGCCCGCCTCGACGGCCTGGCGGAAGAACGGCTGAGCCGCCTCCTCGTCCAGGGCCCAGCGGTGCGCTCGGGCAGCGGTGGCATCGCCGTAGCTCATGCAGCCGAGCGCGAGCCGGCTCACTTTCAGGCCGGTGTTACCCAGGCGCGCGTATTCCATCGTGATCTCCTTGCCGGGCGCAGAAACAGCCAGGCCTTCATGATGGCCGCCGGCCAGCGGGAAGGCATAGTCATACGAGGGCGAGGATGATGGACTCGCCGACCGTGGAGTCGCCCTTGCCCCGGCTCTCAACCAGGGTGACGGTGGCGGCGGCTGACCGCAGCGCACCGGGGGCGCCCGTACCTGCCGTGCCGCCCTCGGTGGCGCCGTCGGCGAGGTCGAGCGCCACAGCTCTCAGCGCCGCCGCCTCCGGCGGGTCGGGGGGCTGGTGCGTCAGGCCCATCGGCGCGCAGGCGTCCGCCAGGCGGCTGAGCCCGATTGCCTGGTGCCAGCTGGGAGAGCCGGCCCCTTGCGGGGTGTGTGCTGCCGCCAGCTCACGTAGCCCGTCGGTCAGCGGGCGGCCGAGCTCCGCCGTCAGCTGGGTGGAATCGTCGATCCCGGCCCGCGACGAGAGCGCGCGCGCGAATGCCAGGTGCGGGTCGCCCGGCGGGCGCTCTCCCGCGCCCGCGGCCGGGTTCGCGGCCAGCACCCGCAGCAGGGTGCCCGCCAGCGGCCCGTCACCCACCCAGCGCAGCGGCAGTCCGAGGACCCCAGGGACCGGAATCCCCTGGTGGAGAGTGTCGACGCTGGCGAGGGTGAGATCGGGGGCATGCAGGATGCTGCGCGCGAGGGCGTCGGCGCGGTCGAGACCGGTGCTGTGCACCTGTGCGAGCTCGCGGGCCTGGGGGACATCGAAGTCGAAGGCGCCGAGGACGTTCAGGTCGAGGTCGATGGCGGCGGCGAGCTCGACGGCGCGGATGTGGCCGAGTTCGAGGGCACCGGTCAGGTCGCTGGCGATGGCGTCGGCCAGGCCGCGGGCACGGGTGAGGTCGAGGCTCCGGAGCAGATCAGGGTCGGCGGCGCAGGCGTGCGTGATGACGTCGGCGCGGGTGAGGCCGAGCGCGTGGGCGTAGGTCAAGACGATGGCGTGGGCATGCGCGTGCATAAGCTCGACCGCGCGTCCGTTGGAGTTGGCGCGGACGGTCAGGTCCCTGTCGAGGGCGCCGCTCAGAGCCCGGATGTCGTCGAGGTCGCCGGCGATATTCAGGGCGATGTTAAGGACGGCGGCGGTCAGCACCTGGGGCAGTATCGCGGTGTTCCTTACGTCGCCTGCGATTGCCTGGCTGATGGCGGCGCCGGTCAGCGCGTGCGGGTGCGCCTGACCGGGGCGGAGCCATAGTTCCGAAGGCGACTGAGTCCACGCGGACGTCACGGCGGCCGGGAGCTGACCGGCGAGAGCGCCGGCGATGGCCTCCTGTTTGAGTTCGTCGTGGCGCGGCAGCCTGACCTCGACACCGGTAACGGTGGCGGTGATCGAGTTCAGCCACTTGACGAAGGCCCGCGCCTCGGTACCCCACATGCCGGTGGCGGGCTGGTCGGTGTGCGGGTCGCACGGGCTGTCGGGCGGGGGCGCCTTGGTGTCCTTGAGGAAGATCCAGTACAGGTCGGCGGGAACGGGCCGGGCGCAGATCCTGGTCCCGCTGGCGGTGATCAGGGTCCGGCGGATGAGCCGCGCGGCCAGCGCCCCGGCGATCAGCCGCCGGTGCCCGGGTGAGCTGTCCGGCTCGTACGCCCGCTCGCGTTCCCGGTCGAGCCGCCGGCGCAGCTCGGGATCGATCTCGGCGTTGGCCTCGTCGCAGTCGAAGGCGAGCGTGAGGGCGGGGATCGTGCCGCTTTCCAGGCAGGCGCGGACGATCGGGCTGGCGTCGGCGCTCGCCGCATACAGCAGGATGGTCTCGTGCCACCAGGGGTCGCTGACGTTGTCGGCCAGGCTTTTCACCAGGTCGGGGGTGGCGCTGACGTGCCGGGCGGCCAGGTACTCCTGGAACGTCAGGTGGGTGAAGGCGTACCGGCCGGCCGTCGCCTCGGTGAACAGGCCGTTGCGCGACATGTCGTCGAGAAACGCCGCGCCGGTGACCGCGGCGGAGAAGCGCTCAAGTGAGGGCCCGAGGATCTCAAGGACGCGGTCGGCCGGGAGGTCAGTGACGCGCTCGCGCATCATCTGGTAGGCCAGCGCGGCCAGCAGCGTCTGCTTGGCCGGCCAGGACAGCAGTTCCGGCAGGTCCTTGGCCTGACTGCGGCGCGAAAGGAGGACCTGGCAGATCTCACCGTAGAGGTCGGCGCGGCTGCCGGGCAGCGCACCGCGGTACCGGTGCGCGGTGGCGATCATCGTCAGCAGCAGTGGATTGGTGGACAGCTCACGCAGCGCCGGATGCTCCTGGAGCAGGAAACTGAGCCTGGCGGCCGACTCGCGGGCCCGCAGCCGCACGGCGCGCCGCGCGGTCCGGCCGGAGGCGCCGGTCGCGTGCCGTTCGGCGGCCAGGCACCAGCGATCAAGGAAGAGCTGCACCTGCTCGGCCGTGAACGGCCTGACCACCAGGACGTCCGCCTGCGCGGTCAGCGAGCCGGGCAGGCCGAAGGACCGGGAGGTGACCACGAAGTGGTTGCCCGGGTTGGCGGCGATCTGCCGCTGGACCCAGTCGGCCACGGCGAGGCGGTCCTCGTCCCTGGCGATCTCATCCAGGCCGTCGAGCAGGACCAGGCACCGGCCTCGGCCGAGCTGGCGCTCCCACCAGCCGCCGGGTTCTTTGCCCGCCGCCCGGCCGACCGCGGCCCGCGCCACATCCGGCAGCGAGACCGCCTGATCGGCGACGATCCGCCCGGCCTGCTCGCGCAGCGCGAGCAAGATGGGAACCCGCCTTCGGTTCAGGTGCCCGCGCACCGCCGCCCGGGCGCTGCGCCGGGCCGCGTGGGCGAGCAGAGTGCTCTTGCCGCTTCCGGGCTGCCCGACCAGCGCGAGGACCACCCGCGAGCGGCCATCGAGAAGTTCGCTGACCGAGCGCCGCTCCGACGTGTCCTGCGTCGCCTGGACGATCGCGGTCCCCGATGCCTCGTGGGGTGCCCGGCTGACCAGCGCGACATCGACGTAGACGTCGCCCAGTTCCGGGATGTGATCGCCGCCGGTCGCGAGATCCTGCGCGTCGACGTACTTGAGCGAATCAAGCACCCAGCGCCGGTACCGGTAGCCATAGCCCGGAACGGCCGATGCCCGCACCAGCTGTTGCCAAGCTCTCGCAGTCAAAATTGGGCCCCCGGCACACCTCGGACATCCAAGCTCCCAAGCTAGCCCATTGCCCGTCTCTGGGCGAAGGAGCCCTGGCGCGTCGTAAGGCATATTTCGCGATAAAACGCGGCGAGACGCCCGTCGTGCCTGGCGGACCCGGCGCAAGCCGCTCACGCGTTCTGGTGCGGCGAGGTTGCTAAGCGCCGGGGTTCGGGCTGGCCAGCGCCAGGCGAGCGGCGCTGACGTCCTGGCGGCCGTGCCCGGCGGCGACCGCGGCATGCCATTGCCCTGACAACGCGGCCAGCAGCGGTGGCGCCTCGCCGCCGACGGCACTGATCGCGAGGTCTACGTCCTTCAGCGCCCACTCGAGCGGGAACTCCGCGGCATAGTCCTGCCGGTCCATCTTGTGCAGCTTGGCGTCGGCGATCGGCGCGTCTAGCGGGCCGCCCTCGATGACCTCGGCAAGCTGCTCGTGACCGATACCGAGGCGATCAGCGAGTTCCATGGTCTCCGCCACGCCCTCAATGAGGATGGACATGTAGGCATTGACAAGCAGCTTGACCTGGCTGCCGCGGCCGGCCTGGCCCAGCCACACGGTCTTGCGGCCGATCGCATCGAACGCCGGGCGCACCGCACTGGCGGCGGCGTCGGGCCCTGACGCCAGGATCAGCAGCTGCCCCTGTTCGGCCGGTGCCTTACTGCCCGACACCGGGGCGTCCACGAACATGACGCCGGGCCGCTGCGCGGCCAGCCTGGCAGCGAAACGCCTGGTGGCCTCGACCCCGATGGTGCCCATCTGCGCCCACACACATCCGTCCGCGAAGGCCTCGGCCACGCCGCCGTCGAAAATCACCGCCTCCGCCACGTCGGCGGTGGGGAGCATGGTGATCACCACCCCGGCGTCGCGCGCGGCGTCCTGAGCTGACGCCGCGGCTATCGCCCCCGACTCAGCGAGCGAGGAGGTGACCGCGGGCGACCGGTCCCATACGCGGGTGTCCAGCCCCGCGGCGGCCAGGCGTCGGGTCATGGCCGAGCCCATAATCCCGGCGCCGATGACCGCTACCGCCGGGGCGGCGGCATCGCCGTTCTTTGTCTGTGCCATTGCCTCATTCCCTTCTGCTTCCCCCGCTCCGCCTTCCCCCGCGGGAACATGCCCCGCACAGTCGGAAACGAAGCAGGGTTGCCGGTGCGCAACTGTGGCGGCTATCCCAGCTTCTGGACCGGGTTGGTGTCGATTAATCTGACAGCGGAGGGAAACGCAAGCTGACAAGCGAAGGTTCAGGGAGCGCCGGATCCGTAGAGTCTCAGCTGACAAGCGAGACCGCGCTGCCGGCGTTGGACCTGCATCACTCGAATGGAGACTCACGATGAGCTTGACGATCGGTGACACTGCCCCGGACTTCACCGCCCAGACCACCGAAGGCGAGATCAACTTCCACGACTGGATCGGCGACTCCTGGGCCGTCCTGTTTTCGCACCCGAAGGACTTCACCCCGATCTGCACGACCGAGCTCGGCTACATGGCCTCCATCAAGCCGGAGTTCGACCGTCGCGGCGTGAAGGTCATAGCCCTGTCGGTGGACCCCATCGAGAAGCACGCCGGCTGGGCCGCCGACATCGAGGAGACGCAGGGCACCGCGCCGAATTACCCCATGATCGGCGACTCTGACTTCACCATCTCCAAGGCCTACGGGATGCTGGGCGCCGACGTCAGCGGCGACCCGGCCGACCGCACGGCGGCCGACAACCAGACCGTGCGCAGCGTCTTCGTGATCGGCCCGGACAAGAAGATCAAGCTGATCATGCTCTACCCGATGACGACCGGCCGCAATTTCGACGAGATCCTGCGGGTGATCGACTCGCTGCAGCTCACCGCCAAGCACAAGGTCGCCACCCCCGCCAACTGGAAGCAGGGCGACGACGTCGTGATCGCCGGCTCGGTCTCAAACGACGCCGCCAAGGAGCTCTTCGGCAGCTGGGAGGAGCCCAAGCCCTACATCCGGATCGTCCCGCAGCCGTCCTGACCCGGCCGCGGCTGACCTGGACCCGGCGGGGAGGCCGGGTCTAGGTCAGCCGTCTGTCCCGTACTGCTCTACGCGGGCCGCCGACGGCGGGGGCAGTGATGACCTGAGTGCCGTCGACGAAGGCGCGGGCGAGGTCGGACAGTCGCTGATTGCGGTTGCGGGCCTGGTCGCGCAGCAAGCTGAACGCCTGGTTGACGTCGATTCCCAGCCGCTCGGCGAGTTTGCCCTTGGCCTGCTCGATGACAACCCGGCTGTTCAGCGCGGTCTGCAGCTGCTCGTTGAGGGTGTCGCTGCGGCGCATGCTGCGCTCGTGCAGCAGGCTGATGGTGGCCACGTCAGCCAGCGCCTGGCCGACGTGCACAACGTCGGCGTCGAAGGCGCCGGCCGTGCCCCGGAAGAGGTTGAGCGCGCCGATGACCTGGTCGCGCAGCCGCATCGGCAGGGCCTGCACGGCCGAGAAGCCGGCCTGTTCGGCGGCCTCGGCAAACCGCGGCCAGCGCTGCTCAGCACTCAGGTCGGCGGCTGATACCGGCCGGCCGGACCGGAAGCAGTCCAGGCAGGGTCCCTGGTCGCTTTGCAGCTGGAACAGCTCAAGCAGCCGGGCGGCCTCGCTGGAGGCGGCCACCACGCGCAGTTCGCCGCGCGGGTCGGCCAGCAGCAGCCCGGCGGCGGAAACGTTCAGCAGCTCAACGCTGCGCGTGGTCAGTACATGCAGGAAGTCGATGAGATCGAAATCGGCGACCATGGTGTCAGTAAGCTCGACGAAAGTCTCCGATAGCAGCTGTCCGTCCATGTGCTCTCTCTCCACGAAATCAGCCAAGCGTGCCGCGGACCCGCAACGGCGTGCAGACGTCAGTGCGTGCCTCACGTCTTGTCACCCAGGGGCAGATCAGGATCAGGAAATAGCCGCAGGCGGCGCGCTACGATGTCGCGGGCGACATCGGCCAGCTGAATGTCGTTGACATAAGCATAGGCGCGCAACCGCGCGAACGCGTCTGTGATGTTCACGCCGAGCTGCTCGGTGAGCATGCCGGAGGCCTGGTCGATCTCCGCCCGGTGCGAAGCCAGGCCCGCGGGCTGGCCGCCGGGGCCGAATTCTGCCGCGGCCCCTCCCGAGGCCCCGTCCTGCGCGTCGAGCAGCAGCATGGTGGCGGTATCGGCGAAGACCAGCGCGTCCCCGAACTGGAAGCCACTCAACGGACCGGGCCGGTCCCGGTACAGGCCAAGCACCCCGGCCCGGATCGCCCCGATCACCAGCGGGAACGCGAAGATCGCGGCCGCCCCGGCCATAGTCGCGGCCGGGGCGAACGCCGGCCAGCGGGTTCCCGATTCCGCGTCGGCCAGGTCCGAGGCCAGCACCGGGCCGCTGGACGCGGACGCGTCAAGCAAGGGTCCTTCGCCGAGGGTCAGCTGCAGGTCGGCGAGCTGCCTGCCGATCTCGTCGGTCACTTGCATCAGATGGCCCGCCTGCGCGTCCAGGGCGGCGCTCAGCCAGGCGCCGGTGACCTCAACCCCGGGAACCACCGCCGCGCATACGTCTGCGGCCGACACCCGCCCGCCGCGCGCGGCCGCCTGGTCCGCGACCAGTCCCCAGACCCGCCCGCGTCGCCGGATATACGTCATCCGCGCTGTCCGCCGCGCAGCGGCACCAGTTCCTGGCGGCGGGGCAGTGTCATCGGGTTTCGCTCATCAGATTTTCCTCGCGTGACTCGACTGGGTCACCAAGGTCTGGAGCGACAATTGTCAGGATCACCCTGAAATAACCGTCCCAGCGAGCAAGGACGGCTCTTGGTATGACCGTACGCTCTGCGTGCAGCTAGCGGTAGGGGCACCCGGCCGGCCATCCCGCATCCGCCCCGGAGTAATCGCCGTGAGCCGTCAGCTAGCGGAGATCACCCGGCCGGCCCGGTCCCGGCGCGTTTGAGTATCTGGTTTGGCATAGCGGCAGTGCAGCGCGATCGCAGCGCTGGAGACAGCCGCCCACCCGCACCACACGGAAGCGAACCCGGAGATGGTCAGCCGGGCTATGACGATGACGGCAACGAGATTGACGGCACCGAAGATAACGACGTTGCGGTAACCAGAGAACAGCAGCGGCCCGCACACGGCTACGACATACAGAGCGACGACCAGGAGGCCGTCGGGGATCTTGATGCTGTAGGACAGGTGATACGGAGCGAGCTCCACCCCGACCGGCCCACGCACCATGGCCGCGAGCAGTACCGCCGCGATCACGATTCCGGTCAGCGCGAAGGGCACCATCATCGCCTTCCGCCGCCTCGTGGGCTCGAGCGCGATGACGGCCAGCGGGATGAACACGGGCAGCACCACAAAGGCGATCAGCAAGTAGGCCCAGAGCGCCACGTGACCGATCTCACGCGGTACATGGCCCTGCAGCCACAGCCAGACAAGCGCCTCGATGAACTGGTGGGCACCTAGCAGCAAGGGAATCCATGCCAGGGCGACGAGTTCGCGGCGGCGGCGGACGTGGCGGACCGCATCGATCCCGATCGCGCAGATCAGCAGGCCGCCGGCGACGTCAGCCTGAGGCGAGAAGCACACGCGCGGTCGGTCCTCTCTGGGTCGTCAGCGGCGGGTGCGGCGCGCCTGGGGTCTACCGCTGATACGACCTGTAAGTCGATCCCTGCTTTTCTCGGGTGCCACGGGAAGCAGGACATCAAGTCGGTGCGAAGCCTCGTCGCAACTGACTTTCGACACTACACCTACGATCGCGGGCCTTTTTACAGGGCGTGAACGGAGCCCGCCGGCTTGGCAGGAATAGGAGATAACCCGACGGCTTTCCGGTGGGGGCCGCCAACCGAGCTCCCGCCCCCGCCAACGGGTCAGCATTGCTGTTGCCGCGACTGTGCACTAATCTGTTGATTACAGGGTAAAACGACATCTTCTGCGCACACGAGCAAGGATGCGTACCTGGCTGCTCCGGACCCCGGCGGTTCCAATCTGCCGTCGGCGAGCCGAGGTTGACATGGCAGTACGTTCGTCAGGAACAGCACCCGCCCCGGATCCGGTTCTGGATCCCCCCGCCACCTCTGCCCATGCGCTCAGAGAGGGCCTGGCCGGGCTGGATGACCGAGTGCTGCTTGGCCTGGTCCAGTCGCTGCCGCAGGGCAGCCACCGGCGCGCGGCGGCCTGCGAGCTGCTCGTCACCCGCTACCAGGGCCTTGTCCGGTCCTGCGTGCGACCCTACCGGGGTACCCCTGTGCCGACCCAGGACCTGATGCAGGTGGGGTATCTCGGCCTGCTGAAGGCAATCAATCACTTCGATCTGGCCGCCGAAACCGGCCTCGCTGCCTATGCGCGGCCGTGCATCAGCGGCGAAATCAAGCGGTACTTCCGCGACAAGCGCTGGCCCCTCCGCGTCGAGCGCCCGGTGCAGGAGCTGGCCCTCCAGGTCCGCGACGCATCCGGGCCGCTGGCCCAGCAGCTGGGCCGCACTCCGGACGACTCCGATTTGGCCTTGCACCTGGGAGTCAGCGGGGCCAGGCTGCGTCAGGCCCGGCAGGCGCAGCTGGCCTTCATGCCGTTCTCGCTGGACGCGCCGCTGGCCGGCCAGTCCGCCATGATCACTCTGGCCGACGTGATCGGGGCGGAGGATCCGCGACTTGACCACCTGCTTGGCATGCAGGCTGTGGCCGCTCACTGGGGCGAGCTGCCCTCGCGCGAGCAGCAGATCCTGATCATGGATTTCCGTGGCGGCCTGACCCAGGCGCAAATCGGCCAGCAGCTCCGCATTTCCCAGATGCACGTCTCCCGGCTCCGCACGCGCGCCCTCGGCCACCTCCGCGCCCGGCTCCTCGGCCCCGAACCCCGCCAGGTCCCAGGGCCGGCCAGGCGGGACCTGAACCGCCACCCGACCATGACCACGGCCTGAGGTGCAGCCGGGTGGTTGGCTCGGAGAACTCACCCCGCCAGCACGGATCACCTGGAAACCACCCACTCGACAACGGCTCAGCTGCCCCGTCGATTCGCGGGGGGCACACGCTGAGTGCGCCGCTACCGCTAAGCGGGCGTTACCGGCTGCGGGACAGGGTCGCGGTCGGCGGGATGGGCGAGGTGTGGCGTGCGCGCGACACCCGGCTTGGCCGGATAGTCGCGGTTAAGGTGCTGCGCCCCGAGTTCGCAGGCAACCCTGAGTTCCGGGATCTGCTGCGCTGGGAAGGCAGGCAGGCGGGCCGCGTGCCGCACCCTGGCGTCGTCCAGGTCCTTGACTACGACGACGGCTCGGCTAGCGGTGTGCCGTTCCTAGTGATGGAGTACGTGGAGGGCCCCTCGCTCGCCGCCGTCCTCAGCGCGGAGGGCACGCTATCTCCTCGTCATGTCCTTGGCCTGATTGCGCAGGCGACCGAGGCACTGGCGTGTGCCCATGCGGCCGGGATTGTGCATTGCGACATAAAGCCAGCAAACGTGCTGATCGACGACGGCCGGGTCAAGATCGCCGACTTTGGCATCGCCCAGGCGGCAGGCGCGGTCCCGTTGACCCGGGTCGGCCTGGTGACAGGCACCCCCGGCTACCTGTCACCGGAGCAGGTGGCCGGCCTGCCCGCCACGCCGGCCAGTGACCTGTACGGCCTCGGGATGATCGCCTATGAATGCCTGACCGGACGACCGCCGTTCCGTGGCAGCCCGCTGGCGGTCGCGCACGCGCATACGGACCGGCCACTGCCGCCACTGCCCGCTACAGTGCCCGCGCCGGTGGCGGAACTGATCGCAGCGCTGACCGCAAAGAACCCGAAGGACCGTCCCGACGACGCGCTGGCCGCGGCCGAGTGGGCCCGGCGCCTCCGCGACCACCCGCAGGTGATCCAGGCAGCCGCCGGCGCCGTCCGGGCCGGCGTATCGGTTTACTATCCGCCGGCACCGCCAGGCGCTTCGCGTTTCCCCTGGTCAAGGGTACTTTCTTCGCTCTCCCGCGATTCTGTCGATGTGCCCGCCCGACGTCCGCGACGCACCCCGGTGTTCATCTCTCGTTTCGGGAGACCCAACTTGTGCGTGGTAAACTTGCGTTACCACTCCGGACCCCGGTGACCATAGCGCTCGCGGCCGAAAACCGCCGACCTGCCCGGAGTCTCATGAATCATTTCCCGGAATCACATCTGCTCGCTCCGCCGGCAAGCGCACTGGGTCCCCTTTCCCCTGAAATGATGCACGGGATGGATGCGTACTGGCGGGCCGCCAACTATCTGTCGGTTGGCCAGATATATCTCTACGATAATCCGCTCCTGAAACGTCCGCTTGAGCTGTCCGACGTGAAGCCGCTGATCGTGGGGCACTGGGGCACGACTCCTGGCCAGAATTTCATCTATGTGCACCTGAACCGGGTAATCAAGAAATTCGACCTGGACATGTTCTATGTGGCCGGCCCCGGTCACGGTGGGCCGGCGCTGGTAGCCAACACTTACCTGGAAGGCACTTACAGCGAGATCTATCCCGATGTCAGCCAGGACGAAGCCGGACTGAAAAAACTGTTCACTCAGTTCTCCTTCCCGGGCGGGATTTCCAGCCATGTCGCACCAACGACGCCCGGATCGATCCACGAAGGCGGTGAACTGGGGTATTCACTCAGCCATGCGTTCGGCGCCGCATTCGACAACCCGGGCCTGATCGTCGCCTGCGTCGTCGGTGACGGCGAGGCAGAGACAGGCCCGCTGGCGACCTCCTGGCAGTCCACCAAATTCCTCAATCCCGTCAGCGACGGGGCCGTCCTGCCGATCTTGCACCTCAACGGCTACAAGATCAGCAACCCCACCGTGCTGGCACGCATTGAGGAAGAAGAGCTGGGCCAGTTCCTGCGCGGCTGCGGCTGGGAGCCACGCTTCGTCGAGGGCTACGACCCGGAAGAGATGCACCAACTCATGGCCGGGGTACTGGATGAGGCGATCGAGGCCATCCTGCGTATCCAGGACACCGCACGCGCCGCCGGTGACGCCACCCGGCCGCGCTGGCCCATGATCGTCTTGAAGTCACCCAAAGGCTGGACGGGCCCGAAGGTCGTTGACGGCCTGCAGATCGAAGGCACGTTCCGGTCACACCAGGTACCGCTCCTGGTCGATGCCGACCATCCGGCTCACCTGGGCCAGCTGGAGAGCTGGATGATGAGCTACAAGCCCGCTGAGCTGTTCGACATCGGCGGCCGCCTCCTGCCGGACCTGGCTGAGCTGGCACCCAGCGGCCATCGGCGGATGGGTGCCAATCCGCACACGAACGGCGGCGCCCTGCTGCGCGATCTGCGCATGCCGGACTTCCGGGTCCATGCGGTCACGGTGCCTGCTCCTGGTGCCGTTGACGCCCAGGACACTCTCGTCCTTGGCGAGTTTCTGCGTGATGTGGTCGAGCTCAACCAGGAGAGCCGGAATTTCCGGATGTTCGGTCCCGACGAGACGCTCTCGAACATGCTCGGCGCGGTCTTCGAGGTCACCAGCCGCCAGTGGGACGCCCGGATCCAGCAGAACGACGAGTTCCTCGCGCCGAGCGGGCGCGTGCTGGACTCCATGCTCAGCGAGCACCAGTCAGAGGGCTGGCTCGAGGGCTACCTGCTCACCGGGCGGCATGGGCTGTTCAACTGCTACGAGGCTTTCATTCATATCGTCGACTCGATGTTCAACCAGCACGCCAAGTGGCTGAAGGTCACGTCCCAGCTGCCCTGGCGGCGGAACATCGCCTCGCTCAATTACCTGCTCACCTCGCACGTCTGGCAGCAGGACCACAACGGCTTCACGCATCAGGATCCGGGTTTCCTTGATCACGTCGTCAACAAGAAGGCCGACGTCGTCCGGGTCTACCTGCCGCCCGACGCGAACTGCCTGCTGTCGGTCATGGATCACTGCCTGCGCAGCCGGCACTACGTGAACGTGGTCGTCGCGGGAAAGCGCGCGATGCCCCAGTGGCTGACCATGGAAGCCGCCGCCGTGCATTGCACCGAGGGGATCGGCATCTGGGAGTGGGCAAGCAACGACGAAGGCGCCGAGCCCGACGTCGTCATGGCCTGCTGCGGGGACACGCCCACGCTTGAGGTGCTCGGCGCCGTATCGATCCTGCGTGAGCACCTGCCCGACCTCAAGATCAGGGTGGTCAACGTCGTGGACCTGATGAAGCTCCAGTCCAGCAGCGAGCACCCGCACGGGCTGAGCGACACCGATTACGACTCGCTGTTCACCAGGGACAAGCACATCATCTTCGGCTTCCACGGGTACCCCCAGCTCATCCACCGGCTGACCTACCGCCGCGCCAACCGCGACCTGCACGTCCGCGGCTACATCGAAGAGGGCACGATCACCACGCCGTTCGACATGCGCGTGCAGAACCGCCTGGACCGCTACCACCTGGTCCAGGACGTGATCGACCGGCTGCCGCAACTCGGCGCCACCGGCGACTACCTCAGGCAGATGATGCGCGACAAGCTCGTCGAGCACGGCCAGTACATCGACAAGCACGGCCAGGACATGCCAGAAATCCGCGACTGGACATGGAGCGGCCCCCGGTGAACGCGGCGCGGGTAGGGCCAGCCGCATAACTGGACGGTGATGGCGGCGAGCACGTCCAGCCGGGCCGCCCGGCGGGCGGGCCAGCTGGCCGAGATCAGCCCGAGCAGCGCGGCCAGCAGCAGGAATTCCGCCAGGCTGGACAGCGGAACGACCGTGTCGGTGACGCCCTGCTGTTTCAGCGAAGACACCAGTGCGACGCCCATCCCAGTGCCGACGATGATCCCGATGAGGGCACCGAAGATCGCCAGGATGACCGCCTCGGACCGGATCATCGTGCGGACCTGGCGGCGTTTCATGCCGACCGCCCGCAACAGGCCGATCTCACGGGTGCGCTCGAACACCGAGAGCATGAGGGTGTTGACGATGCCGATGAGCGCGATGAGCACTGCCAGGGCGAGCAGGGCGTAGACGAGCCCGAGCAACTCGTTGACGGCGGCGGCCTGGGTTTGCTCGAACTGAGCCCGAGTCTGGACCTGGGCGTTCGGGAAGACGGCGAGGGCGCTAGTGACGGCGTTGTTCACGGCGGCGCTGCCGTTGGTTGCCACGAGGAGCGCGGCTGGCGGCTGGCTGCTGAAGTGGGCGGTGAAGAACCCGGTGCTGACCAGGTAACCGCCGATCAGGGCGTTGGCCTGGTAGATACCGCCGATCCGCAGGCTGGCAGAACCGGTCCTGGCGAACGTCACCGGGAGCGTGTCCCCCACGGACAGGTGCTTCGCTGTGGCGGTGGGGGAGTCGATGAGCAGCTCCCCCCGGGCCAGGGCGGCGGAGGTGCCCGCAGTCATGCGCAGGATCAGCGTGTCGGCCAGGTGCGCCACCGATACCGCCTTGAGCGTGGCGAGCGAGCTCTGGACCTCGAACTGCCCGCTGTAGACGGTGGTGGTCGCGGTGACGCCCGGCACGGCTACGGCCCTGGCCGGCACCGCATCGCTGAGTTCCCCGGTTCCGCTGGCCGTCACGATGAGGCCGGCGCTGATCGCCTGGTCCACGCTGCTGGTAGCCGACTTCGACAGCGAGGCGCCGAACACCGACATGGCGGCGACCAGGGCCAGGCCGATCATGAGCGCCGAGGCGGTCTGGGCGGTGCGCCGGGGGCTGCGCATCGAGTTCTCCCGCCCGAGCTTGCCCGGTTCCCCGAGCAGCCGGGCCAGCGGACGCCCGATTACGCCGGACAGCGGGCGGGCGATCGCCGGTGAGAGCATGGCGACACCGACGAAGATGCCGACCGCGCCCGCGCCCACTAGCGCGATGGCCGGGCCGGCCAGCCCGATGGCCAGCAGGACCGCGCCGGCCAGGGTCACCGCCGCGCCCCCGATGATCCGGCGCCGCAGCGAGACGTCGCCGTCGGCCTGACGATCGCTGAGCGCGGCGATCGGGGGGATGCGCACGGCGTTGCGGGCCGGCCGGATCGCGGCGATCACGGTCACGCCCACCCCGACGGCCAGGCCCACCAGCACAGTACGCGGCTCGAACACCAGCGATCCGGTCGGCAGCGTGATCCCGAACCCGCGCAGCAGCGCCTCAAGCCCGAGCGCGGCCAGCACGCCCAGGCCCAGGCCGATCGCCGAGGAGACCAGCCCGGTGATGGCCGCCTCGGCCAGCACGGAGCGGAACACCTGGCGGCGGCTGGCGCCGACGATCCGCAGCAGGGCCAGTTCCCTGGTCCGCTGCCCGACGGTGATCGAGAAGGTGTTGAAGATGGTGAACCCGCCGACGAACAGCGAGATGAACGCGAAGACCAGCAGCGCGGTGGAGAAGAACGACAGGTCCTGGCTGATCGCGGCGGTGTTCTCGTTGATCAGGGTCTGCTG
>JBEKEK010000077.1:0-36150 GCA_050013875.1 Trebonia sp.
ATGACGGTGACGATCTGGTCGGCGATCTGGGCTGGGCCCGGGCCTGGGCTCGAGAGAAACGCGTTCCCCTCGATGCCCGCGTCGGTGGTAATGCGGAGGACGCCGAGCGGGATCCGCCGTCCGGCGGGGCCGAAGCTGGCCGCGCCGGACGTGGACCGCTCGTGCAGGACGACGGTCACATCAGTGATACGCACGTCCGGTCACGTTACTCTTGCCGGTGTTTAGCTGATCCCGATCGTCTTCAGGAAGGCGGTCGCGACCGTGCTGTAGTTCTGCTTGTCGGTGATAACGGCGTTGTCCATCTGCAGCAGGGCAGGCGTCGTCAGACCGGCCGAGACCGTGTTCAGGGTGTCGGTGATGGTGGAGGTCGCGTCTGCCTTGTAGACGAGCGGGATAACGTTCTGGGCGGCGAAGTTGGCCTTGGGGTCCGACAGCGAGACCAGGTGGTCGGTGATGATCTGCGGGGTGGTGGTGAAGACGTCCGCCACCTGCACCTTGCCGCCGGTCAGGGCGGCCAGCGTGAGCGGCCCGGACTCGTCCAGCGGGTCGAAGGACTTGAAGGTCAGGCCGTAGTTGGCCTTGAGCCCGGGGATGCCATCGGGGCGGGTCGTGAACTCCGACGGCGCGCCGAGCACCCAGCCGCTCGCGTACGGCTTGAGGTCGGCGATCGACTTGAGGTGGTACTTGGCGGCGGTCGCCGCGGTCACCGTCAGGGCGTCGGAGTCCTGGGCCGGGGCCGGGTTGAGGATCTCCAGTGACGACGGCAGCTTGGCGGTCAGGGCCGCGTCCACCGCGGCGGTCGTCTTGGCGGTGGAGGTCGGGTCGACCTCGCCCGACAGGAGCGCCCCGTTGTACTCAGGGAAGATCGTGATCGCGCCTTTGACGACCTGCGGGTAGTAGACCTCGCGGTCGCCGATGTTGAGCTTGGTGGTGGCCTTGACCCCCTTGTCCTGCAGGGCGATCGCGTAGACCTCGGCCAGCAGTTCGGACTCGGGGAAGTTGGCCGAGCCGACGACCACCGAGCCGGACGCGCCGCCGCCGGACAGCGGGTTGGAGCCCGAGCTGGCGCTGGTGCTGGTGCTGGCGCTTGCGGCGGCCGAGCTCGGCGCGCTTGAGGAGCTAGAAGAGCTGCTTGAGCAGCCGGCCACCGCAGCGAGGGCGATGGCCGTGACGGCTGCCATCCCCGTGGCGGTGGCGATCCTGGTGACCATTATCTATGTTCCCTTTCGGTGTACCCGACATTAGTGGTCGATTTTACTGGTTATCCCGGCCCGCCCCGCGCAACCCCGCCGGGACGAGCAGTCTGGACAGCAGGGAGAACAGCCCGAGGACGAGCAGGGCGAGGATCACGACGAGCAGGGCGCCGCCCGCCACCGGCCCGTACTGGGTGTTCGCGAGGCCGTCGATGATGAACCGGCCGAGGCCGCCGAGGCCGATGTAGGCGGCGATCGTCGCGGTCGCGACGACGAAGATCGCCCCGGTGCGGAGGCCGACCAGGATCAGCGGCATCGCGATCGGCACCTCCACCTTGACGACCTGCTGCCAGGGGGTCATGCCCATGCCCTTGGCCGCGTCCTTGACGCCGGGGTCGACGCCGGCCACGCCCTCGTAGACGTTGACCAGGATCGGCGGGATCGCGAGCACGACGAGCGGGATCAGCCAGGTGAACAGCGTGAACCCGAAGTACACGGCGAGCAGGATGAGCAGGCCGAGGGTGGGGATGGCCCGCCAGGCGTTGGCCAGGTTGACGACGAAGACCGCGCCGCGGCCGGTGTGCCCGATCAGCACCCCGAGCGGGATCGCGATCAGCGCGGCGATGAGCAGCGGCAGCCCGCTGTAGCCGAGGTGCGCGACGAGCTGCTGGGGGATGCTGCCGGACCCGTGCCAGTGGGCATCCGTGGTGATCCAGTCCCAGGCGTAGCCGAAGAAGCTCATCAGTTGACCCTCGCCGGCGCGCGCTGCGTGAGCACCCAGCGCGGGCGTTCGCCGGCCGCTCGGTTGCGGCCCGACGCCCACGGGGTGAGGGCCCGCCGGACCCCGACCAGGATCAGGTCGCAGACCACGGCGAGGGCGATGACCATGAAGAGGCCGACGTAGATTTCGGTCGGGAAGTCCCGCTGCTCGCCGTCGATGAACAGGTAGCCGAGGCTGGACACGCCGATGATCTGGCCGACGCTGGCCAGGCTGACGCTGGACACCACGCCGACCCGGAGCCCGGCAATGATGATCGGGGTCGCGAGCGGCAGCTCGACGGTGATCAGGCGGCGCAGCGGTCCGTACCCCATCGCGGTCGCCGCCTGCTTGACCGGCCCGGGCACGCTGCGCAGGCCCTCCACCACGTTCGGCAGGATCACGCAGAGCGAGAACACGGTCAGCCCGATCACGACCGTCGTGTCCGTCAGCCCGAACGCCGGGATCAGCGCGATGAACAGGGCGAGCGAGGGGATCGCGTAGATCACGTTGACGAAGACCAGCGTCGGCGGGTAGATCCAGCGCCAGCGCGCCGCCACGACCCCGAGCGGCAGCGAGATCGCCAGTCCGATCAGCGGCGAGACGATGCCGAGGAAGGCGTTCTGTCTGGTCAGTTCCCAGATCTGGGACCAGTTGCTGGGAATCCAGGACCACATCATCGGGCCGCTCCGGGGCTCTGTCCCAGCTGCGCCGCCTGCTCGTCGAGAACGTCCCGGGCGTCCAGCGCGTCCTGGGCCGCCTGGGCCGCCTGAACGGCGGCGCGAAGCTGGTCGAAGGTCGCCACGCCGACCACCCGGCCGTGCTCGTCCACGCCGATCGCGACGCCGGCGGGCGAGAGCACCGCCGCGTCCAGCGCGGCCCGGAGCGAGTCGTCGCCGACCGTGAACGTGTGCCCGAAGCTGTCGGTCGCCATGTTGGCGAGCCGGGTGTCGCCGTCGAGCCCGGCCAGCCGCTCGGCCGACACCCAGCCGCGCGGCGTCAGGTCCGCCTCGCTGGCGACGACGAGGATCCACGGCTCCCCGGTCTTGACGGCGGACGCCACCGTCGCCGATGCGGGCAGCACCGGGCCGGCCGACAGCGACAGCCCGTCGGTCCGGAAGAACGACAGCCGCCTGATGCCCCGGTCGAACCCGACGAACCCGGCGACGTAGTCGTCGGCAGGCGCGCCGAGAAGCCGCTCCGGCGGGCCGAGTTGGGCCAGCGTGCCGTGCGGGTGGTAGAGCGCCACCAGGTCGCCGACCTTGATGGCCTCTTCAATGTCGTGCGTGACCAGCACGATCGTCTTGCGCAGCTCGTCCTGGAGGGAGATCAGCTGCTCTTGGAGCTGACCGCGGACGACCGGGTCGACGGCGCTGAACGGCTCGTCCATCAGCAGCACGGGCGGGTCGGCGGCGAGCGCGCGGGCCACGCCGACCCGCTGCTGCTGCCCGCCGGATAGCTGGTGCGGGTACCGCTTGGCGAGCGCCGGGTCGAGCCCGACGGTCGTCAGCAGGTCCCGGGCGCGCGCCCGGGCCTTTGCCCGGCGCCACCCGTTAAGCACCGGCACGGTGGCGATGTTGTCCTCGACTGTGCGGTGCGGGAACAGACCTGACTGCTGGATGACGTAGCCGATGCCGCGTCGGAGCCTGGCCGGGTCCTGCGCCCTGATGTCGTCGCCGTTGAGCAGGATGCGTCCCGCGGACGGGTCGACGAGGCGGTTGATCATCCGCAGCGTCGTGGTCTTGCCGCACCCACTGGGCCCGACGAGAACCATCGTCTTGCCGTCGGGCACGTCGAGGTCGAGGTTATCGACCGCCACCGTCCCGTCGGGGTATCGCTTCGTCACACCTTCGAATGTGATCAACCAACGCCCTTCCGCGCCCCCGGCAGATGCATCTCTCAACACTAACCGCGTCGCCTGCGTGTAATCAGGATTTACCGTGCCGGTTGCGTTACGACGCGGTAGCGAAACCCGGTCAATCCGACAGAGTTTCCCAACAATACGTGCAGAGCATGCGTCTCGGCCAAACGGGGTCGGCGCGATGGGCTGGCGGGGCGGCCGTCGCCACGGATCGGCGAGGCAGGTCCGCGAGACGAGTTGACGAGGCGGAGCCGGATCCTTATTGTGTTAGTTAACTAAGACACTAGGAGTCTGGGTCATGATTAGTTTTCGGGTGGACGCGCGCTCCGGGGTGCCGCCGTACCTGCAGATCGTGCAGCAGGTGCGGCAGGCGCTGCGGATGGGCGTGCTCGACGCGGGCGACCAGCTGCCGACGGTGCGCGAGGTCGTCGCCGAGGTCGCGGTGAACCCGAACACGGTGCTCAAGGCCTACCGCGACCTGGAGCGCGACGGCCTCATCGAGGCGCGCGTGGGGCAGGGCACGTTCGTGCTGCGGCGGCCCGCCGGGCCGCCCCCGACCACGCACTCGCGGCTCGGCCGGTCCCTCGCCCGCTGGGTGCGGGAGGCGCGCGAGGCCGGGCTTGACGACGAGGCGATCGAGTCGCTGCTGCGGATCACGATGCGGGCGGCAGAAGGAACGAACCCGGCGGCCGAAGAGGACATCGCGTGAGCACATCGGAAGGACGCCTCGCCGCGGCCCCCGACGCCGATTCCGACGACGGCGCGCGACCCGCGATCGAGACGCGCGGGCTGACTAAGCGGTTCCGTCGGGTTACCGCGCTCAGCGACTGCTCGATCACGGTGCCGGCCGGTCGGATCTGCGCCCTGGTCGGCCCGAACGGCGCCGGCAAGACCACCTTGCTGCGGATGCTGGCCGGCCTCGCCCGCCCGACCGGCGGAACGGCGGCCGTCCTCGGCCGAGCGCCGCGGCAGGACCCGGCGTTCCTGTCCGAGATCGGCTACCTGGCCCAGCAGATCCCCCTCTACCAGCGGCTGTCGGCCGACGATCACATCACCGCCGGGGCGCACCTGAACCCGCGCTGGGACGGCGCGGCCGCGCGGACGCGGCTGCGCGACCTTCGGGTGCCGCTCGGGCAACCGGTCGGCACGCTATCGGGCGGCCAGCGAGCTCAGGTCGCGCTCACGCTGGCGCTCGCCAAGCGGCCCCGGGTCCTGCTGCTCGACGAACCGGTCGCCGCGCTCGACCCGCTGGCGCGACGGCAGTTCCTCGCCACGCTGACCGCGGCCGCGGCGGACGCCGCGGGCGACCTCACGGTGCTGCTGTCCTCGCATGTGGTCGCCGACCTGGAGCGGATCTGCGACCACATGGTCTTGCTGACCGCGTCGCGGGTGCAACTGTGCGGCGAGATCGACGAGCTGCTGGCCGAGCACAAGGTGCTGGTCGGCCCGCGCAAGGACACGTCCGCCTTGGAACGCTTGCACACGGTGGTGCAGGCCACGCGGACAGACCGGCAATCCACGCTGCTGGTCCGTCTCGGCGGGCCCTTGATCGACCCCGCCTACCAGGTTGGGGACGTCAGCCTGGAAGACCTCGTGCTCGGCTACCTGGGCGCCGAGGCCGTGCCCGGGTACGCGCACCTCAGCTCGATTGGAGAAGGGTCATGACCTGGCTCGTCTGGCGGCAGTACCGGGTGCAGGGGGCGATCGCGGGCGGACTGCTGGCCGTGTTCGCGCTGGTGCTGCTGGTCACCGGGACGCAGATGGCGTCCCAGTGGCACACCGCGCTCAGTGCCTGCACGGCCGATCGCTCCTGCTCCTCGCTGGTGAACTCGCTGTCCCTGGGCAACCACGCCGTCTACGACCTGACCATCTTCAGCCTGATCGTGCCCGCCGTGATCGGGCTGCTGATCGGCGCGCCGCTTGTCGCCGGCGAGGTCGAGACCGGTACCAGCAACTTCGCCTGGACGCAGAGCATCAGCCGCAGCCGCTGGCTGCTGGCCAAGGCCGGCTGGCTGCTGCTCGCCGCCGCCGTCTGGGGCGGCTGCGTCGCCGCGCTCGTCACCTGGTGGTCGGGACCGCGCAACGCCCTCTACGGCAACGCGCTCCAGCCCAACGACTTCGACATGCAGGGCATCGCGCCCGTCGCCTATGCGCTGTTCGGGATGGCGCTCGGCATCGCGGCGGGCGCGCTGCTGCGCCGGACCGTGCCCGCCATCGCCGTGACCCTGGCCGGGTTCATCGGAGTCCGGGTGCTGGTCGCCGAGATCCTCCGGCCGCACTACCTGACCGCAGTCACCACGTACTACAGCGTGCTCAGCAACTGGACGCCGTCCCCCGGAGCCTGGGTGCTCGGCAGCGGCACGGTCAACAAGTCCGGCCAGGTCCTCGCGGTGCCGGACGTCGTCGTCAATTTGGACGGCGTCCCCAACGTGATCGCGGGGGTGCCGGTGAGCGACCTCTCGGCTACTTGCAGGGCGCTGATTCCCGCCGCGGTCGGGACGGAGACCCGCGCCACCCCGAACGGAGGCGGGCTGCCTATGAGCCACCTCGCCTCCTGCATCGCGTCGGCGGGCTTCCGGCAGTTCACCAGCTACCAGCCGATCAGCCGGTACTGGGCGTTCCAGTCGATCGAGACCGCCATCTTCGTGGCGCTGGCGGCGGCGCTGGTCGCGCTCGGCGTCGCCGTCGTCCGCCGCCGCGACGCGTGATGATGCCTGGCTTGCGCGGCTCAGGGGTTTCCTGCAAGCCGCGCAAGCGGTGATCGCGCCCGGCCGCTAAAGCCGGGCTCCCCGGACCGCAAAACCGCCGGCCGGCGTCTCGAAATCGTACGTCCCCTCGTCGTTCAACCACACCGGGATTCGCGGCCCGGGCCCGTTGAGGAGCTGAACGGGCACCAGCCGCGGGTTCTCCCATGACCACAACAAGATGCCGCGGTCGCGCAGGGAGGGGTCGCGCTGCTCGCACAGCCGGTAGCACCCGCCGGGGCTGGCGGCCGACCCGCACAGGAGAGTCAGATTCCACGTCGCAGCGGCCTCGGCGCGGGAGGCGCCCCCCGCGTCCCGCGCGACCCGGGGCTGAATCGAGTACGGTCGCCCGATGACGCTGGCTCCGCAGCTCTCGCAGCAGCCGAACGCGCGGGCGAAGACCAGTCGGCGGACCCGCGCCGACGGGCCCGCGTCCCGGGATGATCGTGTCGGCACCCGCAGCGACCAATCCGGGGCCTGCCGCATCCCGGTCCTGCGAAGTGGGCGGAGGTGCCTGCGCCGGTCCGTCATGATGGGTCACTCCCCCTCGGGCTGCGGACGATTCCGCAAACTGCATTCATGCTGATAAATCATGCAATGAACGCATCCGACCAGCGCGGATGACGGAAATTACGGCCTGTCTACCTGTTGTCGGCACAACCTACGCTTTGTCATGACATTTCGTGGCTGCGTGACGCCGGTGGCGATCGTCGGGGTGCGCCGCAGCCAGGCCGCCAGCAGCCCGGAGATGACGAGCAGGGACAGCGACAAGGCCACCACCGCAGGCCACGCGCCCACGCTCCAGGCATGGCCGGCCAGGTTCCCGAAGACGGACGAGCCGAGGTAGTAGGCGAACAGGTAGAGCGACGCGGCCTGGGCGGAGGCGACGCCCCCGGCGTGCGCCCGGACCGGCACCCAGCTGCTGGCGACGCCGTGCACGACGAAGAACCCCGCGGTCATCACCGCCAGCCCGAGCACGATGCAGGGCAGGCTGCCCGGCAGCGTGAGCAGCACGCCCGCCGCGGTGATGAGGCAGCCGACCGGCACGACGGCGCGGCGGGAGAAGCGCTCTGCCATCCGCCCGGCGATCGCCGAACTGGCCGTGCCGATCGCGTAGACCAGGAAGACCAGGCCCGCCGTCCCCACGCTCAGACCGAACGGCGCGGCGGTGAGCCGGAACCCGATCACGTTGTAGACCCCCACGAACGCGCCCATGCAGCACGCGCCGATCCCGTAGAGCGCCAGCAGCCCGGGGTCGGATACGGCCCCCGTGAGCATCCTCGCCAGATGGCGGGGTCGCGCCGGCGCCGGGGTGAAGTTGCGTGACGCGGGCAGCGTGAGCGCCACGATGCCGGCGCACAGCAGCCCGAGCAGGGCGACCGACGCCAGCGCCCAGCGCCAGCCCGCCACGTCCGCCACCGCGCCGGTGAGCAGGCGGCCGGCCATCCCGCCGAGGGCGTTACCGCCGATGTAGAGTCCCGCCGCGCGGGCGTAGGTGTCGGGATGCAGTTCCTCGCGCAGGTAGGCGGTGGCGGCGGCCGGCAGCCCGGCCAGCGCGATGCCCTGCACCAGCCGCAGGATGAGGAGCCAGCTCCAGCTGGGAGCGACGGCGCAGGCCAGTGCCACGATGCCGGACGCCACGAGCGAGAACCGGATGAGCCCCGTCCGGCCCAGCACCTCGGACGCGGGACCGGCCGCCAGCAGGGCGACGCCGAGGCCGGCCGTGGTCAGGGAGAGCGACAGCGTGCTCTGCGCGGCGGACACGGAGAAGGAGCGGGCGAGCTCGGGCAGCAGGGCCTGGGTGCTGTACAGCAGCGCGAACGTCGCCACCCCGGCCGCGAACAGCGCCACCGCGATCCGCCGGTAGCCCGGCTCGCCGCCGCGGTAGCCCGCCTGCGCCGCGGCTGTGCCTTCCCGCTCGGTCGCGGCGGATGCCTTTTCAGTCGAGGAGGCCACCAGGCCACTGTGCCCGGCGGCATTTGCATACGTCAAATGCATGGGCTTCATAGTGTCCATGCGACTCACGTATACTGCCTGCTCGTGGAGATCGAGGAGCTCGGCCGGCTAATCGTACTGGCCGAACACGAGCGCATCACCGACGCCGCCGCGGCCCTGCGGCTGAGCCAGCCCACGCTCTCCCGGCTGCTCGCCCGGGCCGAGCACGAGCTCGGCACCCGGCTGTTCGAACGGGAAGCGGCCGGCGTTCGGCCCAATCCGTACGGCGAGGTGGTGCTCGCCGCTGCCCGGGACATCACCCGGCGGTACGAGCGGCTGCGCGAGGATCTGGCCACCCTGCTCGACCCGGAGACCGGCACCGTCCGGCTCGCCTTCCTGCACTCGATGGCGACCTCGCTGGTGCCGCGCATCCTGCACGACTTCCGTACCGAGGCACCGCACACCCGGGTCGCGCTGCGCCGGGAGCCCGGTCATGAGATCCTCCGCGATCTCGCCTCCGGCCTGTCCGAGCTGGCGATCACCTCGCCCCGCCCGGCGGGCCCGCACGGCTGGCTGCCGCTGCAGCGGCAGCGCCTGGTGCTGATTGTCCCGCCGGGGCACCGGCTGTCCGCGCGCCGCCAGGCGCGGCTGGCCGATCTGGCCGACGAGGACTTCGTGACCGTACCGGCCGGCTTCGGCTTCCGCTCGCTGATCGACGACCTGCTGATGGCGGGCGGCGTGTCGCCGCGGGTGTCGTTCGAGAGCGACGACCTGGCCACCATCGAGGGGCTGGTCGCCGCCGGGCTCGGCGTGTCCATCCTGCCCGAGCGGTTCGCCGGCCTCTCCGGCACCGTCGGCATCGCCCTCGCCGCCGACCACGCCGAGCGCGTCGTCGGCCTCACCTGGCGCACCGACCGCCCGCTGGCTCCCCCGGCCGCCCGGTTTCTCGAGTTCCTCACCCGGTCCGGGCCCTTCGACTAGCGGGACACCGGGGCGCTTACTTGATGGCCCGGCCCGATGATCGCGCCCGCAATGGCCCCCGTGCTCACTGGTCGCGGCGGAAGCGACTGGTGAGAGTCTCGCGTAGTGACGGGAGCATGCTGATGCTGAGCGCGACCAGACCGGCCTCAACGAGCAGCGACACCGTGCCCACCCAGTAGTCCCAGTTGCCGACGTCCCCGGGATCACCCGGCACGCCTACCGTGCGCGAGAGTACGTAGGCCGCAAACGGCCCGGTGCCCAGCAGCACCCCCGCCGCCCAGCCGCCCCAGGCGGGGACGAGCCGCACCGGACGGGGCAGCAGCAGGACCATGGCCGTCAGCACCCCGCCGACCTCGATGAGCCGGTAACCCCAGCCGATCCAGGCGGGCGAGTTGAGCACCATCACCCCGCCTTGATCGGCCACGTGCACCGCCACCACCGCCAGCGCGAGCATCGCGCCGGAAAACCGCACCGCGCTGTGGGGCACCGTAATCGCGCGCGCCTCGCGCCGGTCCCGCACTGCCATGTCCGCCGCATCCTGCTGTGCCATCATGTCCCCCTCGCAGCCGGTGTGCCGCTGGCCGACCCACCCATCAAGAAGTACGGTGCGGCGGGACGATAGGCGCTTGGCCGCCCGCCGGGCACAGGCGTGACCATCGTCACTAGATCCACCGAGCCGCCTGGCGCGTATCCAATGTGCGAGCCTGGTCAGATGGAGACCGAGCTTGCCGAGCGACTGCGCGCGATCTGCCAGGCGCTGCCCGAGGTGACCGAGCGGCCAAGCCACGGCGCGCCCACCTGGTTCGTCGGTGACAAGAAGTCGTTCGTCACCCTCTGGGCCGACGGCCATCACGACAACCAGTTCCCGCACCTGTGGTGTGCCGCTCCGCCGGGCGCGCAGGCGGCGGCGATCGGCGTCGACTCCGTCCGCTTCTTCCGCCCGCCCTACGTCGGCGGCCGGGGCTGGATCGGTGTCCGGCTGGACACCCCGCCGCACATCGACTGGACCGAGATCGCCGACCTCTGCGAGGACGCCTACCGGGCCGTCGCCCCCGCCCGCCTCATCGCCAAGCTGAGCGGCTAGGCGCCGGTCATGGGCATGTTGTCGGCGCCGTGGTCGAGCTGGTGGTCGAGGTTGACGGCCGCGCTGATCAGGGCCAGGTGACTGAAGGCCTGCGGGAAGTTGCCGAGCTGCTCTCCGGTGGAACCGATCTCCTCGGAGTACAGGCCAAGGTGGTTAGCGTAGGTGTGCATCTTCTCGAAGGTCAGGCGGGCGTCGTCGAGGCGGCCCGAGCGGGCGAGGGCGTCCACGTACCAGAACGTGCACAGGGAGAACGTGCCCTCGTTGCCGGCCAGACCATCGGGCGACGCGCTCGGGTTGTAGCGGTAGACGAGGCTGTCGGAGACGAGTTCACGGTCGATGGCCCGCAGCGTGGACAGCCACAACGGGTCCTGCGGGGCGATAAGACCCTGCAGCGGCATCATCAGCAGCGATGAGTCGAGTACCTCGCTACCGTAGAACTGCGTGAAGCCGCCGATCTTCGGGTTCCAGCCCTTCTCGAAAACCTGGTTGTAGACCGCGTCCCGCTCTGACCGCCAGCGCCGCAGGTCGCAGGGGCGAGCGCGGCTCACCGCCATCTTGATCGCGCGGTCGAGCGCTACCCAGGTCTGGATCCGGCCGTAGACGAAATCCTTGCGCCCGCCGCGGGTTTCCCAGATCCCCTCGTCCGGCTGATCCCAGTGCTCGCAGAGCCAGTCGATCAGGCTCGCGATCTCCACCCAGTTCTGATGCCCGCCCTGCACACCATGGTGATCGGCGAGGAACATCGCGTCCATCATCTCGCCGTAGATGTCGAGCTGGAGCTGGCCGGCCGCGCCGTTGCCGATCCGCACCGGACGGGATCCGCGCCAGCCCTCGAAGTGGTCGAGGCTCACCTCGGTCAGATCGGAGGTGCCGTCGACGCGGTACATGATCTTCAGTGGCGCGGCGCCGTCGCCGGTCGCCGCCTCGCTGGCCCGGTCGCGGAGCCAGTCGCCGAACGCCACCGCCTCCTCGGTGAAGCCGAGGCCGAGCAGCGCGTAGATGGAGAACGAGCCGTCCCTGATCCAGGTGTAGCGGTAATCCCAGTTCCGCTCACCGCCGGCCTGCTCGGGCAGCGCGGCGGTCGGTGCGGCCACCGGGGCGCCGGTCGGTGCGTACGTCATGAGCTTGAGTGTCAGCGCCGATCGCCCAACCATCTCGCGCCAGCGGCCCTGGTAGCTCGAGCCGTACAGCCAGTTCCGCCAGAACGCGACGGTGTCGCGCAGCAGGTGGTCCATGTCGGCATTGTGGATCCGCCGGGGCGGGCCGCCGTTCGATTCGAGGATCACGCCCCACGACTGACCCGCGCTCAGCGTGCGGGTGATGCGGAGCCCGCTCCCGTTACTGCCCTCCGGCATGGGGGGCTCCCGCCCCCCATCCCCCCTGGCCTCCATGCTTATGCCCTGCTCTGCCAGTGAGCTGCCGGATGAGCCTGCCAGGTGCAGCGTGAGGCCCTCGAGGTGGTCGGCCGCGGTGGTGAAGGTGGCGCCGTCGGGTGTTAGCTGCACGGTGTGCTGCGCGCGGGCGTAGTCGAACCTCGGCTGCAGGTCGAGCACGAACCGCATGGTGCCGCGGACAACCTTCAGCTGGCGGACCAGGCGGTGCCGGTCCGTGACCTGCTGGCCGGCGACGGGCATGAAATCGTGGAGCTCACCGACGCCGTCGGGCGTCATGAACCGGGTGATCAGCACCGCCGTGTCGGGCAGGTACAGCTGCCTGCTGACGTAGTCCTCGCTGTCCGGCGAGATCCTGAAATGCCCGCCCTTGTCGGCGTCAAGCAGCGACGCGAACACGCTGGGCGAGTCGAACCGGGGGCAGCAGTACCAGTCGATCGTGCCGTCAGTGGACACCAGGGCGGCGGTCTGCAGGTCACCGATAAGCCCATGCTCGCTGATGTTGGGGTAGCGCACCACGGGTTACACCGTAGACCCGCCATCGGCTCAGGACTCGTATTTGACGCCGGTTCGCACAGCGGCCGCACGATTCACCCGGGCGGGCTCGCCTCACAGGTCGTACTGCGACGCCTGCAAGGTATAGAGGTCGGCGTACTGTCCGCCGAGCGCCATCAAGTCGGCGTGCGAGCCCGTCTCGACCACCTCGCCGCGCGCGAGCACGTAGATCCGGTCGGCCCGCCGGACCGAGGCGAGCCGATGGGTGATGATCAGCACCGTGCGGTCCTGGGCGAGCAGCTGAAGCGAGGAGAACAGCGCGTACTCGGCCCGTGCGTCCAGGGCAGCGGTCGGCTCGTCCATGATCAGCAGCGGTGCGGTCCGGTAGATGCCGCGGGCCGCCGCGATCCGCTGCCACTGCCCGCCGGACAGCTCGGCGCCATCCTTGAACTCACGGGCCAGCAGCGTGTCGTAGCCCTTGGTGAGCCCGTTGATCACCGTGTCGGCGCCGGACGCGGAGACCGCCGTGGTCAGCAGCGCGTCGTCCAGGCGGCGGCCCATGGTGATGTTGTCGCGGACCGACAGCGGCCAGTTCCCGTGGTCCTGGGCGATGACCGCGATCTGCTCGCGCAGCGGCTCGCCCTCCATGTCCGCGATCGAGACTGAGTCCCAGCGGACGGTCCCGGCCGACGGGCGGTACAGGCCGGCCAGGATCTTCGCCAGCGTGGTCTTGCCTGACCCGTTCTCGCCGACGAGGGCGACCACCTCCCCCCGGTTGATCTCGATGGACACCTCGCGCAGGGCCGGTGCTTCCGCACCGGGATAGGAGAACGTCACCGCCGAGGCGATGATCGCGTCGAACGCGGCCGGGGCGGGCGCGGAGCCGGCCGACGGGGTCCGTGCCGCCGCGTCCTCGCAGAATGCCACGTAGTCGGAGAAGTAAAGCCCTTCTTCGTAGCACTGGTTGACCGCGTACATCAGCTGCTGCAGCGACCCCGCGGCCGAGCGGAGCGCCAGCACCGCGGTGCCGGCCACCGACAGCGGCAGCGCCCCGGAGGCGAGCAGCGCGCCCAGCGTCGCGTAGACGCCGACCGTCGCGACCCCGCTCATCGAGCTCGCGACCACCTGGGTCTCGGTCCGGCGGCGGGCCGCCGTGAGCTCGGCGTTCCTGGCGTAGGCGGCGAGCCGGGCGACCCGGTCGAGCAGGAACGCGCGCATCGTGAACGAGCGCAGCTCGGCCGCGGTCCGCCTCGTCGCGATCAGGTCGGACAGGATGTACTTCCTGCGGTAGGAGTCCACCAGCGCGAACCGTGTGACATACCTGATCCGGGCCGAGCGCACCGCCGCCCACGCGCCGGGAAGCTGGGCGATCAGCACCACCAGCAGCAGGATCGGCTGCAGGACCCCGACCACCACCGCCGCCGAGGCCAGCCCGGAGAACGCGGTCACGAAGTCGATCACGTTGTTGACGAGCTGGGACGCCGAGACAAGCCCCCGCCGCTGGGCCCGCTCCAGCCGGTCATGGAAGTCCGGGTCGTCGAACGCGGCCAGTTCCACCCGCGAGGTCAGGTCGTACAGCTGGACCTCGACGATTTGGTCCACCATCGGCTCGAGCCGCGCCTGCGCCCAGCCCGCCGCGGCCGCGACCCCCGACCGCGCCGCCGTGGCCGCCGCGACCAGAATCAGCGACGGCAGCGCCGCCCGCACCCGGTCCGGTGTCGGGCCCGCCGCGAACAGGGCCGCCAGCACCCCGGTGGTCGCGTAGAGCGCGTACCCGCCTGCCACACCGGAGACGACGTTCAGCCCGATCGTCGCCGCCGTGTCGAGCGGGCTGGCCGACCAGCCGAGCCGGATCGCCTGCCCGACGAGCCCCGGGAACCGGCGCGCCACGTCGCGGAACCCGACCGTCATCATCCGCTCGTCGTAGGCCCGCCAGTAGCTGGCGGTCAGCTCCGCCGTCTCCTGATCCGCTGTCTCCTGATCCGCCGTCTCCTGATCCGCCGTCTCCTGATCCGCCGTCGCCGGGTCAGGCTGCGCCCTGCCGGCTGTCCGCCGGCCGACCGCGCGGTTGTCGCCCGCGCCGCGTCCCGCCCGGCCACGCCGCGGCCACCAGGGCCGCCACCCCGTCCCCATGTCCTCAGTATGTGCGGGTCCGTGGCGGTTCGGCTAACAGAAATCCGCCGTGTTAACGGACCGTTGCTCCGCCTCGCGGGCCCATTGCTGCCCGCGGGGCGAAAACGCGCTCCCGGGGCTTAAGCGCCGCTTTTCCCGGCCGCCAAGCCTCGCAACTCCGTGAATCGGCGCGTTGCGCTTCTTGCTGTTATCCTAAGTTAGGCGGCGCTCTCCCAGTCGGACGGCTCGGCCGGACGGCGGGACGGCGTCAGCAGCGCGGCATTGATCAGGTCCTGCTGCTCGGCGGTAGCCTCGGGGCCGAAGATCGCCTCGGCCAGGGCGCCTGGCGCCGCCCCGGCCGGGTCGGGCAGCAACCGGAGCAGGCTGGCTACCACGCGCAGCCGCAGCGCCGCGGCGCCGGGTTCCCGCAGTCGCAGCCCCAGCGCGTAACCGAGCGGCTCGAACGCGTGGGCGCGCCAGAGGATCGCCTTGAGCTTCCTGAACTCGGACTCGGGTACGGCCATGCCGAGCGCGGCGCCGGCCCGCTCAAGCTCCGCCCGCAGACGGTCGAAGCTCGCCACGATGCCGTCCGGCGCCGCGGCGAAGATCTCCGCGATCAGCCCGGTCCCCGCCCATAGCAGCTGCCGGTCGGCGGGCAGCCGCTGGTGCTTCCGCTTGAGCAGCCCCTCGATGAGCTCCGGCGGGGTCGCCGGGCCGAACGGGCCGAACGGGCCGCCGACGCTGAGGCCCGCCGCGGGCACGGCGCCCGCGCTGCCCGCCATCGCGCCGACCGGCAGGTCGGCCTGGACGGCGAGCTCATGGTCGAACATCCCGGCCCGTTCGCTGACCCGCCCGCCGAGCGCCTTCACCAGGTCGCTGAACGCGGCGAAGCCGAGCGCCGACTCTTCGAAGCCCGGGTCCAGCCGCTTGACCATCGGCCGGACCGCCGCCTTGAGCACCCACGGCGAAGACGCCCCGGTCTCGGCGGCGACCTGGCGGATGGCCCGCTCGACGAGGCCGGCCGCGTCGCCAAGCGACGCCACGTCCGCCGCGGTGACGTCCGCCGCCGTGACGGGCACCGCCGTGACGGGCACCGCCGTGACGGGCACCGCCGTGACGGGCACCGGGGTGACGGGCACCGGGGCAGGCAGCACGGCGGGCTCGAACTGGGGAGTGGGCGGCAGTTCGTGGTAGCGGCGGAACTCATCGCAGGCGGCCGGGTAGCTCGGCGCGGTCCGCGCGGTGCCGACCCCGACGAAACCGATGCCGTACGCCCGGCAGCGCTGCGCCAGCGGGGTGTAGTCGCTGTCCGAGCCGACCACCACCACGTGCGTGATCTGGGGGTGCAGCCGCAGGTCGTCGATCACGTCGAGCGCCAGCCTGATGTCGGCGCCGTTCTTGCTGCTGGTCAACGGGAAGAGCTGCACCAAGTCGATCGCGTGCGCCTGCAGCTGGGCGGCGTACTTACCGAAGAACTGCCAGTTGGCGTAGGCACGGTGCACCGCGACGCGGCCGTAGCCGGCCGCATACTCGGCGACCCGGGCGACGTCGATCACCACCTCCTGGGGCCGGTACCTGGCGGTGGTCCGGTAGGTCTGCTCGCCCGCCCCATCGTCGATCAGGCAGGCGTGCACGTTCTCGAAGTCCCAGTAGATCGCCACGACGCTGTCGGTCTCGGCCATTAATCCTCCACTCAGCGGCGACAGGTCCTCGCGTGCATACTCGCCGATGAACGGCGCCTGCCCGCCCCGCGCATTCGCGGGGTAACCGGCACCGTGCCGAGCCGGTGCGCGCGGCGGCCGTCAGCGGCTGTTCCCGCGGCCCGGCGCACCGAGCATCACCGCCGGCCCGCGGTGCGCGGCCTTGGCCGGGTCCGTGCTCGCGCCTACTACGGTGATGGTGTCCTAGCTGTTGAGGATCTGCTCGACGACGATGTCCATGTCTGCCACCCGGGCAACGCTACCTGTGCGCCGCCCGATAAGTCTCGAAAGAGTCTTTCGAAAGGTTCTTTCTAAGGTCTACGATGAACGAGAAAACTGAACGCGAAACCGGATCGGCCAGGGCAACGGCGCACCGTGCGATCAGGGACGTGCCGTCGCTGCAGGCGCTGGCCCATCCCACCAGGCTCGCGTTGCTCGAGGCGATCGGACTTGCTGGGGCGATGACGGCGACACAGGCGAGCGAGGTGGTGGGCGAGTCCCCGACCGCCTGCGCCTACCACCTGCGAATGCTGGCCCGGCTCGGCTTCGTCGAGGAGGCCGGCGGCGGCCAGGGGCGGCAGCGCCCCTGGCGGCTGGTGCCGACCGGCTTTACCGTCGGCGAGGATCCGGACGACCCGGCGAGCGCCAACGCGAGCGCCGCACTGGAAAAGATCCTCCTCGAGCGCTTCTTCTCCAACATCAGGCGCTTCGGCCTGGAGCGGTCCCGGTACGCCCAGCAGGTCCAGGACGTCACCGAGACCATCCAGTCGATCGCCTTCGCGACCCCCGAGGAGATGACGCAGCTGCGCGAGGAACTCATCGCGCTGCTGTCGCGGTATGTCGACCGGCTCGACCCCGAGCTGCGCCCGGCCGGCGGCTACCCCTTCGAGCTCATCGTCTTCACGCACGTACTCCACGTCCCTGGACTGACACCCGGAGCCCCCGATGCGCAACCTCCTCCGCAGCCGTAACGTACGGATCTACCTGTTCGGCGACGTCATCTCGACCTTGGGCGACAACGCCCTCTGGCTGGCGATGGCGATCTGGATGAAAGAGCTGACCGGCAGCTCGGCCTGGGCCGGCCTGGTCATCTTCTGCTTCACTCTCGGCAGCCTGTTCTCACCGCTCGGCGGCGTCCTCGCCGACCGGTTCCCCCGGCGCCCGCTGCTGATCTGCGCGAACCTGCTCTCGGCAGCGGTCGTGCTGCTCATCCTGCTCGTCCACGGTCGCGACCAGATGTGGCTCGTCTACCTGGTTATGTTCGTCTACGGGGTGATTGGCAGCGCGACCGGGCCGGCCGAGACGGCGCTGTTGCCGCAGATCGTCGGCGAGGAGCTGCTGGCCGAGGCCAACGGCCTGCAGATGACGCTGACCGAGGGGCTTCGGCTGGTCACGCCCCTGCTCGGCGCGGGCCTGTTCGCCTGGGTGGGCGGCGGCGTTGTCGCGGTCATCGACGCGGCGACCTTCGGGGTGGCGGTGCTGTCCCTGCTCGCGCTGCGGGTGAATGAGCCGGCGCCGGGGCTGAGCCCGGACGGCAGGGGGATCAGCGCCGGCGCGGACGCAGTCCTCCCGGGGCTCGACGCGGCGTTGCCCGGCAGCGGGGCCGGGGCCGGGCCGTCTGATGAAGCGGCGCCGGCTGATGAAGCGGGGACGGCAGTTGGCGCGGCGGCCGGCCTGGGAGGCGGCCGGTTCTCGGCCGGGTTCCGGTTCCTGCTCGGCGAGCCGGTGCTCCGGTCGATCACCGTCGCCCTGGCGCTGGTGCTGCTGGCCATGGGCTTCACCGAGTCGGCCGGGTTCTCGGTGGTCACGGTGGGCCTGCACCACAGCGCCTCGTTCGTCGGCGTGCTGATGACGGTCCAGGGGACCGGCGCGGTCGCGGGCGGGGTGCTGGCCGCCTGGCTGCTGAAGCGGATGACCGAGCCGATGCTGACCGCGCTCGGCCTGTGCACCACGGCCGCCGCGGTGCTGCTGCTGACGCTGCCGAACCTGGCGACCGCGCTGGTCGCCATGGTGCTGGCCGGCCTGGTGGGCCCGTGGCTCTCGGTCGCGGCCACCACCGCCCTGCAGCGGCGCACGCCGCCCGCCGTCCTCGGCCGGGTGGCAGGGGCGTTCCAACTGGCCCTGACAATCCCCCAGCTCACCTCGATCGCCCTCGGCGCGGCCCTGATCGCCGTCGTCAACTACCGCGTGCTGCTCGTTGCCATCGCCGTCGTCGCCGCGATCGCGGTCGCCTACCTGTTCGCCACGCCGGAAACCCGGCGCCGCCTCGTCCCGGCCGAGCCGCTCGCCGCCGGGGAACCGATCACGCAGACCACGGCGTGAGGGAACGGCCGTGGCGGGCAGGAGGAAACCACGGTCCGTTCCATATCGAGGTTTTAGGGGTTTGCATCCTCAGTCAACCTTGGCGGTCACGCGAATGCGCACAGGACGGCCGCCGGCCGGAAACCGTGGGTTAACCGTGGGCGGTTCTGCGTGGTGATTCTGACCGCCCGGCTCGATCCTCAATCCCATGGAATCGCACTAACACCACAGGTAAGAGCCGGCGCATCCTCCTACCGCCAGCTATCGGCCGAACCCCCAGTCGAGCAGGATCGCCGCGTCGGAGGCCGCGGCGCTCAGGCCGGCTGGGGACGCCGATGAATCGAGCACCACGCCGATCAGCTCCTGGCCGCGGCGATCGGCGGCGAACAGCAAGCAGTCGCCGGCCACGGCGGTGAACCCGGTCTTGATCCCGGTCGCGCCCGCGAAGTGCCCGAGCAGCGGGTCGAGGTTCGACCAGACGTACGCCCGGTGGTCTCGGTCGGCCGCGAGCCGGAAGGTACGCGTCGCCACAACTTGGCGGAAGACCGGCAGCCGCATCGCGTCGCGCCCCAGGCTCACCAGGTCGCGCGCGGTGGAGTAGGTGCTGTACTCCGTCGGGTCCGGCAGCCCGCTGAAGTCGGTGAAGTGCGTCTTGGTCAGGCCTAGCTTGCGCGCCGTCGCGTTCATCTGGGCGACGAACCGGGCCGGGTCACCGTGCCCGTAGGCGTCGGCGAGGGTGTAGGCGGCGTCGCAGCCGGACGGCAGCAGCAGCGCGTACAGCAGCTGCAGCGCGGTCAGCTTCTGCCCCGGCACCAGGCCGGCGGTCGACGCGTCGTAGGTCCTGTCGTAGCCGATGATGCCCTTTGGCACCGTGATCAGCTGGTTCAGGTGGCCTGCCTCGATCACGACGTACGCGGTCATCACCTTGGTGATCGACCCCATCGGCCGCTCGGTGACCGACGACCGGGACCAAAGGTCCTTGCCGGTCACCTCGTTCGCCAGCTCGGCCCAGTGCGCCCGCACTCCTACCGGACCTGAGGCCTTCGCGCTCTTGGCGCTCCTGTTGCTCACAGCACTGTTGGTGCTGGTGGTGCTACTGGCGTTCTTGGGGCTCCCGACGGTGGCGGCGTGCGCGCCCGGCCCAGCCGCTAGGATCATCACCGCGACCAAACCCGCGGCTACGGTGGATGCGGCCAGCCGGCCGGAAATCCGCATGGAGCCTCCCTTTTTGCACTTATGAACGCAGCTCAACGCATTCTGTCAGTGCGGACACCTAGGGGCGGTAGGTTGCGATTGAATTTCTTCCGAACGGGAAGCTGACTGCGCCCCACAACGCGCCTGATAGCCCGTTCGGATGGCGAGCGCGGGTGCGCCGGGCTAGCCTGTCTGGGACACCCGAAAGGGATGCGATGGTCAGTATGGATGGTTCGTGGTGCCCGTCCTGCGGGTACTCGGTGCAGCCGGGAACGACGTTCTGCGCCAGCTGCGGGCAGCAACTCGCTGCTCCGGCTGGTGCCGCGCCTGCCCAGCCACCAACGGTCACCATGCAGTCACGGTCAACGAACCAGCCGCTCTCCGCGCCGCCGCTGCTGCCCATGCCGCCCCTGACTTCGCAGGCCAATCCCCCCACGCCACCGCCGCCGCCGGCTGACAGCCGGCTCCCGTGGCCGCCCCCGCCGGGCGGGGCGCCGGGGCCGGGCTGGCCGGGTGGGCCGAACGCGCAGAGTGGCCAGCAGTCGTCCCCGGCTGGCGGGCAGCTTCCGGCGGGCCCACCGGCGCCCCAGCCCGGCGAGTCCCGGTTGTCCGACACGATGGACCGGATGCTGCGACCGCAGGGCCTGTTCCAGAGCCCCTGGCAGCAGCCGTGGGCCACTCCCCCCGTCAACGGCGGCATGCCGGCCGGAGGCCCCACGCCCCCGCCGCCGGCCGGCGGGCCCTACCAGGGCGGCGGTCAGTACCCCGCGGGCAACCAGCAGCAGCCTTTTCAGACGGAAGCGCCAGCCCAGCCGGGCACCGGGTACCCGGGTGGCGGCCCGGCCACCCCGCCGGGGCAGTACCCGCCGGGCCAGTACCCACCGGGCCCGTACCCACCGGGCCCGTATCAGCCGGGCATCGGCGGGCAGGGGCAGTATGCACCTGGACAGCAGGGACCCGGGCAGTACGCGCCCGGCCAGTTCACCCAGGGGCTGGCCCCGGTCGGCCAGTACGGTCCAGGCGGCCAGTACGGCACCGAGCAGTTCAGCCAGGGGGCCCAGTACGCGCCCGGGCAGTACTCGGGCGACCAGTACGCCACTGGTCAGTACGGGCCGGGCGGCCAGTACGGGCCGGACGGGACGCCGATCGCTGATCAGAAACGGCCGCTGACCTTCGGCAAGATCACCCTGCCGAGAAGCCCGCTGGTGCCGGCGGTCGTCATCGCCGCCCTGGTGGTCATCGTCGTCACGGCGGTCTGGCTCTCCGCCAGCGGAGGATCGGGTTCCTCGCCCGGCACGGCGGCCGGCGGCACCACACCGACGGCGGCATCGTCGGCGACGGCCTCGACCAACGGGGAGCAGTTGCAGGCGGCGACATCCCTGTCGGGGCTGCTCGCGCAGAGCGGCACCGATCGCAACGGCGTCATCGATGCGGTGACCAACGTGCAGCGGTGCGGCAGCGACCTCGGCCAGGACGCGCAGATCTTCAGGAAAGACGCCGCCAACAGGCGCACGCTGCTGGCGAAGCTCCAGGTGATGCCGGGTCGGTCCGCGCTGTCCGGCGCCATGCTCAGCGATCTGACCGGGGGCTGGGAGGCCTCGGCGAAGGTGGACGACGACCTGGCCAAGTGGGCGACGGCGGCTGCCGCCCACTGCAAGGGCGGGGACAAGAACAACCCCAGCCTGCAGGCCTCGTACGCCTTCGACGGCCCGGCCACTAATGACAAGGTGGCGTTCACGAAGCTGTGGAACCCACTCGCCCGCGAGGACGGCCTCCCCACCTACCAGAACACCCAGATCTAGGCCTCAGCCGCGGTTGCGAGCGGACGGCTTCCCGGTCACGCCACGGGTCGTGCCTGGGGCCTTGGCCCGCAGCGGGGCGGCGCTGCCGCGCCCGCTATCGTGACGGCCGTGGGCAACCTGTCCGGTACCCGCCCCGCTTACCCCGGTCGCGGCTTGGCCGCCGGGGGCGGTGACGCCGCTCCGCGCGATCGACGCCGCCGGACTCGGGCTAGCCGGGACGTTTCCGCTGAATGTCGCGGCGAAGGCGGCCAGGCCGCCGAGCAGGGCACAGACGCCCACGACGGCGAGCACAGCCGACGCGATCCCACCCCGTCCGTCATCCGCGGCCTGCTCCCAGGCAGGCGCGGCCACCGATGGCGCCGCGCGCGCGGCCAACGCCGGCCGGGAGCGCTGCCGCGTCGATGCCACTCCGCCAGAGGCCGGCCCGGAATCCCCCGGGCGGTCGACTTCGCTCCAGGCAGGGATCCGGATTAGCCGCGTGCGCGCCTGGCCGGCCAACTCCCGTGGGCCCGCTGTCCCCGGCGGGACCGCGGGTCCCGTGGACGGCGTTGCGTCCGGGCCGCCGGCTCTGCCGGGGGCGGTTCCCGCACCGGGAGACGGGGTCACGCCCGGCGCGATCACCTCCACGGTTGGCGTATCCACGCCCGATGTCCCCGATGACCAAGGCGTACGCCAGCGACGGCGGCCGAACACAGTCCCCCCGATCTCCCTCCCTCAACTTGGCCAGCACAGCCAAGCCTCACGAGTTCCCTCTGGTTGTTCTTGCCACCCCGCGCCCCACCTAACCCGCATGAATTCCCACGTCAGCGGGGTCAGGTCCCGCAACGCCGGCTGCCAGCCAACCGCGGGCCTACATAACCAGGACGCCGCGGATGTTCCTGCCGTCATGCATGTCCTGATAACCGCGGTTAATGTCCTCCAGGGCATACGTCCTGGTCACCATCGCGTCCAGGTCGAGCAGGCCGTCCTTGTACAGGTTCAGCAGCATCGGGATGTCGGCCCGGGAGTTGACCGAGCCGAAGATGCAGCCGACGATCTGCTTCTCCCACTGCGCGAGCCCGGACAGCGCCAGCCGGGGCCGCGTATCGGACGTCGGGTAAATGTTGGTGACGACCACCCGGCCGCGCTTGGCGGCGAGCGCGAGGACCGAGTCCATCAGGGACGAGTCGCCGGTGCCCATCGTCAGCACCACCAGGTCGCACATCCGGCCCCAGGTGACCCCGCGGACGAGGTCGTACGACGCCGCCACATCGGATGCCACCTGGGTGGCGCCGAACTTGAGCGCGGACTCCCGCTTGAACTCAACCGGGTCGATCGCGAAGATGTGGCGCGCCCCGGCCAGCCGGGCGCCCTGGACCGCGGCCGAGCCAAGACCGCCGACCCCGACCACCGCGACCGCGTCGCCCGGCCGGGTGCCGCCGGCGTAGACGGCCGAGCCCCAGCCGGTGGCGGCTCCGCAGCCGGTGAGGCAGGCCGCGGCCGGCCGCAGCGACGGGTCAACCGCGATGACCGACGCCTCGTTGACCACGGTGTGCCTGGCGTAGCAGCCGACCAGGCAGGTGATGGTGAGGTCGTGGCCGGCCAGGTTGCGGTGCCGGCAGGTGCCGTCCGCGATCTGCCTGCCCGCCATGATCCCGGCCGCCAGGTCGCACAGGTTCTGCCTGCCGCGCACGCACGACGGGCAGCGCCCGCAGTTCGGTATCGAGGAGAAGACGATGTAGTCGCCCGGTCCGGCCAGCGAAACCCCCGGCCCGACCGCCTCGACGTAGCCCGCGCCCTCGTGCCCGCCGACCATCGGCGCGGCGAACGGGATGTCGCCGACGCGGTGATGCTCCTCGGAGTGGCAGAGCCCGGCGGCGGCCACCCGTACCAGTACCTCCCCGGCGCGCGGCGGGTCGAGTTCGATCTCCTCGACCCGCCAGTCGGTGCCGGCCTCATAGAGCACGGCCGCTTGCGTCCGCATGCACACTCCGTTCGTCTCAGCACTTGAGGTGGTTGCCTGCGTCGACCGGGAGGGTGATGCCGGTGACGTAGCGGGCGGCGTCCGAGGAGAGCCAGACGATCGCGTTCGAGATGTCGACCGGATCCACCCAGGGGATCGGCAGCAGGTTCAGCTGCGCGAAGCCCGCCTTGACGTCGTCCCGCCCGGGCGCGGCGAGGTCCGGCCGGAACGCGCGGTACAGGTTCTCGTTCTGAATCATCGGGGTGTCCACCGCGGTCGGGCAGATCGCGTTGACCCGGATGAAGTGCCTGGCGAGCTCATACGCGAGGGTGTCCTTGAGCGCCAGGACACCGTTCTTGGCCGCCCTGTAGTCGCCCAGCCCGCCGCCTGCCGTGATCGCCGCGCCGGACGAGGTGAGCACGATCGACCCGCCGTTGCCCGCCGCGATCATGTGCGGGACGGCCGCCTTGACGGTGATGAAGGTGCCGGTCAGCGTCACGTCGATCAGCTCGCGGAACTGATCGACGTCGATCTCCCAGGTGTCTTGCGGCCAGGAGATGATCGCCGCGTTGGCCGCCACGATGTCCAGCCGCCCGCCCAGTTCCGTGACGCCCTGGCCGAGCACCGAGCTCACCGCGGCCAGGTCGCGGGTGTCGGCCTTCCGCGCGATGATCCGCCGGTCGAGCGCCTCGACCTCCTTGACCGTCCGCGCGAGGTCCGCCTCGGTGGCGAGCGGGTAGCTGAGCCAGTCGGGCGTGGTGCACGCGTCGAGCGCGATGATGTCGGCGCCCTCCTGCGCGAGCCGGATCGCGTGCGAGCGTCCCTGCCCCCGCGCCGCACCGGTGACGAAGGCGACCTTGCCTTCCAGTGTTCCCATGGTTCCCTCCGGGACTGCGGGTCAGGTTGCCTCGACCGGCTCGAAGTACGGGAGTGTTACCTCGTCGGTGACGGCCACGAAGCGCACTCGGACCTCCATCCCCGCCCGGACCTCACGCGGGTCGCAGCCGGTGATCCCGGTGACCAGCCGCGGTCCCTCGGCGAGTTCGACGATGGCGATGACATAAGGGATGTGGCCGGCCAGGGACGCGTGCGTCGCGTGCCGGACCACGGTGTAGGTGTAGACGGTCCCGGTGCCGGAGACTTGGAGCCAGCCGAGGTCGGCCGAGTGGCAGTGCGGGCAGGACGGCAGCGGCGGGTGCCAGATCTGCCGGCAGTTATCGCAGCGCTGGATGACGAGCTTGCCGTCGCGCGCGCTCTCCCAGTACGGGCGGGTCAGGTCGGTGGCCGCCGGGATGATCGCCATCTTCTTTGTGGACCTCCCTGCTACCTGGCCAGGATCATGGCGCTGCCCGCGGGTGCGCCCACCAGGGCGGTCTCGGCACCGGCAACCTGGTTGGCCGCGGTGCCGCGCAGTTGCCTGACCGCCTCAAGCACGCCGTTCATGCCGTGCAGGTAGGCCTCGGACAGGTGACCGCCGTGGGTGTTGACCGGCAGCGGGCTGTCCGGCCCGGTCCCCGTTTCGGTGACGTACCGCCAGGCCTGGCCGTCGGGGACGAACCCGTAGGACTCCAGGGAGCGCAGCGGCATGTAGGAGGTGGCGTCGTAGAACTCGGCGACGTCGATGTCCTCTCTGGTCAGCGCCGCCTCGTCGAACAGCCGCTCCGCGGTCGCCTTCGGGAACAGCGTGAGGAGCTCGCCGGGGACGTAGATGCCCATTGGCTCGCGGTAGGGGCTGAGGGTCTGGGTGGCCGACAGCAGGTACACCGGGTCATCGCGGAGCCGCCGCGCGAGGGCGGCGGCGGTGACCACGTAGGCGCAGGCGCCGTCGTTTTCCAGGCAGAGGTCGAACAGGCGGAGCGGCTCGCTGATCATCCGGGCGTTCCGGTAATCCCCGGCGTCCATCTTCCGGTCGCGCATCATCGCGTTGGGGTTGCTGTTGGCGTAGCGCCGCTGGGTGATCGCGATGGCGCCAAGCGCCTCGGTGAGGTCGTCGTCGGTCAGCCCGTGCACGATCGCGTACCGGCGCGCCCACAGCGCGAACAGCTGTCCCGGCGACATGAGCCCATACGGCCAGGCGAACGACCGGTTGTCCTCCTCGGGGACCACCACTTGCGCGTCCGGCCCGGCCGCGGCGTCGCCGCCAGGGCCCCGGCTGTCGGCCCGGCCGAACCGGCCGCCCCTGGACTGGCTGATAGCGCGGTAGACCACGACGGTGCTCGCGAGCCCGGCCGTGACCGCGGCGGCGGCGTGGGCGATGACCGCGCCGAGGGCCTCACCGCCCAGCGGCGCCTCGGCGAAGAACTTCAGCTCGCGGATGCCCAGGGCGCGGACCAACTGCGCCTCGCTGACCGGCTCGAACGGCGGGGCGAAGCGGCACAGGCCGTCCACGTCGGCCGGGCCGATGCCGGCGTCGGCCAGGGCGGCGCGTACCGCCTCGATGGCCAGCTCCCAGGCGGTGCCGGGCAGCGCCTTGGCGTAGGTGGTCTGGCCGATACCGACGATCGCCACCTCGCGCCTGATCACTGGTCGCCGCCCGCCGCCGCGGGCGCCTCCGTCGCCGCCTGGGTCTCCGCACCAGCCTCGCTCTCCGCCGCAGCCTCGCTCTCCGCCGCAGCCTCGCTCTCCGCCGCAGCCTCGGTCTCCGCCGCGGGCCCGCCGAGCGCTGATTCGACGGCGGCCGCGTCGGCGCCGAGCCAGTCCCGCAGCACCTCGGTGGTGTGCTGCCCGGGCTGTGGCGGCGGGGTGACCCGGACCGGGGAGCGGGACATCGTCACCGGGTACGCGGGGATGGTGACCTCGCCCCGGCCGGGGTCGTCCACGGTGACGAAGATGCCGCGTGCGCGCAGGTCCGCGTCGCCCAGCACCTCGGTGGTGGAGCGGAGCGCCCCGGCCGGCACGCCGGCCGCGCCGAGCGCGGCCATCGCCGCCATCTTGTCCATGGTCGCCGTCCAGTCGCGGACGGCCGCGTCGACCTCGGCCTTGTGCAAGCCCCGGCTGGCCATGGTCGCGAACCGCTCGTCGCCGAGCAGGTCTTCGCGGCCCATCAGCTTGGCCATCCGCTCCCACTGCCGGTCGCTGCCGGCGTGGATGTGCACGTAGTCGCTCGGCCCGAACGGCGGGCAGGGGTAGATGTCGGACGGCGCGGTGGTGACCAGGAACGGCGGCCGGTTGGCGAACCGGGGGGTGTCCATCTGCCGCTCGATCGGCCAGCCGTAGTGGATCCGCATGAACGTCGCCACCTGGTCGGTCATCGCGATCTGCAGCCGCTGGCCGAGCCCGTCCTTCTCCCGTTGGTACAGCGCGGCGAGGATGGCGCCGACCAGCACCATGCCGGTGCCGGTGTCGCCCACGTCCGGCCCTGGCTTCATCGGCAGCCCGTCCGGTTCGCCGGTGATGGCGGACCCGCCGGAGAACCCCTGCGCGATCGGGTCGAAGCACGGGAAGTCCCGGTAAGGCGAGTCCTCGGCGAACCCCTTCACCTGGGCGTAGATCAGCCCGGGGTTCCGCGCCGAGAGCACATCCCAGGACAGGCCCAGGCGGTCGATCACCCCGGGCGAGAAGTTCTCCACGAAGATGTCGGCGCGGTCGGCCAGGCGCAGCGCGGCGTCCCGGCCGGCGTCCGACTTCAGGTCGAGCTCGACGGACTTCTTCGAGGCGTTGTTGAGGTAGAACGCGATCGAGTCGTAACTGTCCCTGCTGCCGGGCGCGATCACCTTGACGACCTCGGCGCCGAGGAACGCCAGCATCAGCGTCGCGGAAGGACCGGCCACCTGGTGGGTAAGGTCGAGCACCCGGACTCCGTCGAGCGCGCTCGTGTCCCTCGTCTCCCCGCCCCCGGCTGGGTCGCTCATGGACGCCGGCCTCCTGTCACTTCGCTGTCCGCTCTGCTGACAGCGCGTCCCCGCGCTTGGTGGAAGCTATTCGGCAGGAACATATATGGGCTATTTCCCCCATTCAACCTATGAGAGCGCATCGTCGTTATAAAGACAGCCACCATTTCCTATCTGATCATTTGTGGCCAAGGCGCAGGACCAGCCCGCGAGGGAGTGTCCCCGCAGGTGAGCGGCCTGCCGTCGACGGGACGGAACGCATCGGCCCCGCATCCGCGCGGGCAGCACGATCCGGCGCTGCCGGGCCCCTTGGCAGCCAGCAAACGCGCGCTTACCCTGAGTTGAAAGGGCGGGGGCGGTGGTGCTGTGGAAGAGCTCAGCCGCTGGTGCGGCAGGTGCGGGACCGAGTTGCGCACAGGTGCGCGTTTCTGTTCCAAGTGCGGGCAGCATGTCGTCGACGGGCAACCGGCGGCGGGCAGTCCCGGGCTTGACGGCGGCGGGATCGATGCCGCGGCCGAGACCGATGAGCACAGTGGGCCCGGGTTCACCGGAGTCGGCCCGAAGGTCGCGCCGGCGCCGGGTTCCGGGTTGGACGCGCTGCTTGCCGCCCCGGCGGCAGCGCCCGAGCAGCCGCCTCCAGTGGCACCATCTCCATCGGCGGAATCTCCAGGGCCGCCCTCCCCGGCGATACCGTCTCCCGCGGCCGTCACCCCGCCGCGCGATGACTGGAGTCGCTGGTACGCGGACACCGCCCCCCGGTCACCATTCCAACCCCCGGCCAACCAGCCGCCCGCGAGCCCGCCCCCGGCCTACCCACCTCCGGCGTATCAGCAGCCTGGGTATCAGCAGCCTGCTCCGTCACCATTCTCTCCGCAGCCTTACCAGCCGCCGTTCGAACAGCCCCGAGCCCAGTTTCCGCCGGAGGTGCCAGGTCGGCCGATGGGACCGGGCGGACCTTTCGGTCCAGCCAGGCCAGGCGGGCCGGGCTCACGCGGACCGTCGGGGCCGGACCGGCGCTCCCGGGCGCCGCTGTTCTGGTCAGTGCTGTCCGCCGCGGTGGTCGCCGCGGTGGTGCTGTTCCTGGTCCTGGCCCATCCGTTCAGCCACCACGAGACGGTCAACGACGCCGCCAACTCCACCGGGACCGCGCGCCCAGCTTCCACCGTGTCCGCGAGCCCGCCTGCTGCGTCGGCGCCCGGCACCGCCTCCCCGTCCGCTTCGGCCGCGACGTCCGCTTCGGCTTCCACGTCCGCGTCTGTCTCGGCGACGGCGGTCACCGAGCGCCACGCCGCGTCAACCGTCGCCGGGATGCTGGCGAGCAGCGTCTCCGACCGCACGGAGATCGACAACGCTTACAACGACGTCGACAGCTGCGGGCCTAACCTGAAAAGCGACGCAGCGGTCTTCACCCGCGCTGCGAGCTCGCGCCGGGCGATGCTCGCGAGTCTGGGCAGCATGCCGGGCCGCTCGACATTGCCGCCCGCACTGCTCAGCGACCTCGCCAATGCCTGGCAGGCTTCCATCTCGGCCGACCAGGGCTTCGCCACGTGGGCCAACGACGAGGTCACCCAGGGCTGCGTCCCCGATGACACCCACGACCCCGGCTATCAGGCCACCATCACCCCGGACAACGAGGCGACCCAGGACAAGAGCGCCTTCGTCGCCCAGTGGAATCCGATCGCCACCCGCTACGGCCTCACCACCTACCAGCAGAACCAGCTCTAACGGAGAGGCAGGCTAGTTGGCCGTCCTTGGTTCTAACGGGGGCAGTGCAGCCGGCGGAGGTTGCTGGCAGACAGCGGCGGATGGCGCCATACCGCCTCGGCGGTGCGTCCGGGAAGGGAGCAGGTGATGTCCATCCGGTGCGGGGTTTCCAGGAAGATGACCTCGATGCGCAGCGTCTGATCATCGAGCCAGCCACCGGAGGCGGCCACCGGGATGGTTTCGCCGTGGCGGTCGGCGTGCTCGGAAACGGCCCACCCCCCGCTCCCGACGGGAAAGGTCAGCGCATCGTCGGGCTCGATGAGGCTGATCTGCCAGCCGTCGGCCCGCGGCGTCACCTCGACGGAATCCAGGAACGGCTGAATCCGATTGATGGAGAACTCGGGCGGCTGAGCTGAGGCGCCAGCGGTGCTGGCGGTGATGGGGAACGTTCCGGTCCAGGGCCCCCAGTCGGCGGGGGCGGGCGCCCCGGGGCAGGCGGGCAACTCAAGGCGGGCAAGCCGCGCGCTGAGCTGGTCCTGTGCGGTGGCGTCTGGCGATGCGACGCCGAGGCCTGGTAGCAGGTGGGCCCACATGGCGTCGAGCATGGCCTGCATATCGAGTGTGTAGGCGGTCGTGACGATCACCGCCTCGTGCTCGGGCAAGATCACGCAGAACTGCCCGAAGGCCCCGTCGCCGCGGTAACCGTGCCGGGACATCCAGAACTGGTAGCCGTAGCCCTGGCCCCAATCAGGGTTAGGACCGCCCGCGTTGCTGATCCGCTCCGATGTCGCCTCGGCCACCCATTCCCGCGGGATGAGCTGGGTTCCCTCCCACTGCCCGTGCTGCAGGTACAGCAACCCGAGCTTGGCGATGTCCTCGGTGCGGGCGTGCAGGCCACTGAAACCCTGCTCGCGTCCGGGCGGGAAGGTCTGCCAGCCGACCTGCCCGATGCCGAGCGGATCGAACAACCGGGGCCGCAGGTAGCGGGTCAGGGGCATTCCCGCGTTGCGCTGGATGATGCTGGCCAGCGTGTAGGTGCAGGGCTGGCTGTACGCGAAAACGGTGCCGGGGTCGCGGTCAGGCGGGTGAAGCAGGAACCCGCGAACCGGCTCTTCCGGGTCACGCTCGAGCGCCTCCGACAGCATCTCCCGGGTATGGCCGGCGGCCATCGAAGCGACATGCCGGACCTTCAGCGACCGGCTGACCGGGTCGGTAATGTCGGCGGCGAATTCGGCGAAGTGCGAGATAACCGTGTCGTCCAGCTTGAGCAGGCCCTCGGCCTGGGCGAAGGCCGCCGCGGTGGAGGTGAAGCTCTTGCTGAGCGAGTACAGCAACTGCGGCCGCCCGGCGCTGTATGGCGCCCACCACCCCTCAGCCACCACCTGTCCGTGCCGCACCACCATCAGGCTGTGCATCTCGATGTCAGGGCGCTCATCGAGGGCATCGAGGAAGCTGAGGATCGCGGCCGGATCGACCCCTTGATCAGCCGCTGCGCTGCGCGGCAGGGAACTAGGCATGGCGTCATCTTCCACCAAACGGGCGGGTTCCGCATGACGGCCGGCCGGTACACTCGGGCGCTGGCCACGAGCAGGGCTGACGTCCGCTCGCAAGCATCCCGGTCGCGTCCACTCTCCTCAAGGACTAGGCAGTGCCGTCTCGGGAGCCGTCGGCGCTGAGTTCTGTTGCGAGCCCGGCCGGCATGCCCATGGCCTCGAGCAGTGCGACGAGCTCTGCTCGTTCCGCGACAGTCACCGGCCGTCGGGCCGCGCTCAAGCAAGCAAGCAGCAGGTCGATTTCCTCGCCCCATTCGCCCGCCTCCGCATATTCGCGCACAGTCGCCAGGTCCGCCGGGTCAAGGCGGTCGGCGAACCTACTGGGCAGCGCATATGCCCGTCCGGCGAGTTCGTGCTCGTCCATTACCGGTCCCTTGGGTTCTGTCTCACGCCCGGTGACCCGGGCGGCGGGTAGGCACTCCAGATGCGGCCGTCTGCCATGATAATGACGGTAAGCGCTACTTCGTCACGAACTCCCTCAGCTTTCCACCGTCCATTTCGCTGGAGGCTGACCGAATCAGGTGCGTGCGCAACACTAACAATGCTGTCGATTATCTTGTTGTCGTCCCAGCTCGCAGGGAATTCGGTCTTGCCGGGCGCGCCGGTGCCATACCGGTGCCCACCACCGGTTGCATCGCCGTCCAGGATATGGATAGCTCGTTCCCGCGGCATACTGAGCGCTTCCAACGGCGGACGCTTGAGCGCGTCCGCACTGTCCCACGCGGATCGCGGCACGCTGTCAGCTGACCCGCTTGCCGCGTGGATGTCGTGTGCCGGCAGGCCAAGGGCGGCGCGCAGTTCGTAGTAGTACTCGGCCCGAGTCCGCGTTTCTGCTATTTCCTTTTCCGCAGCTATGCCGCCTGCGGGCTGCCGACCGTGCTCATGCTGCTTCCCGCGCACGGTATGCATGCTGATAGACGCAGCGCGTTAATATTACCCCTGAATACCGCATTTCGGCTATGCCACTCAGCGGGAGAGCAGGACATCGCTCAGATGCCGCGATCACCGTGAAATTCAGCGCAGCGCGGTCCAGACGAGGGATGACAGATTGCTGATGGTGTCGATGCCGTACTGCTCATCGGGGTTGCCGGTGGTGAGCACCGCGATGAGGTAGTCACGGCCGTCGCCGGATACCCAGCCCTCGCTGTTGATCTGCCAGTCGGTGCTGGCATCGTTCAGCGGCAGCCAGCCGTTCTTCAGCGCCACCGTCACGCCCGCCGGGACGCCGCCACTGATGCCCCATGCCTGGTCGGGCGTCACGTTCTCCAGCAGCGAGAGCGCGTAGCCGCGCTCGGTCGAGGTCAGCAGCGGATTGGGCAGGATGATCCGCTTGAGCAGGGTGATCTGGTCGTACGGGACGGTGGTGCTCAGCCCCCAGCCGGGCCAGGGAAAGCCGGCGCACTCCACGCACGGCGACGGCATGGTCCTGGTCAGCCCGGCCTTCGCGTTGTAGGCCACCAAGCCGGGCGCTCCCCCGGCGGCGTACCAGAGTTCGGTGGCCGCGTCGTTGTCGCTGTCCTCGATCATCTGCCGCGCGAGCGCCTGGTTATCCGCCGACAGCCCGGCCCCGTCGCTGTAGTTGAGCAGGGTCTCCAGGATGTTCACCTTCACGACGGACGCCTCATCTTGCGCGGCCCCGTCCCCGAGCCGCCACGACTGCCCGGTCCGCACATCGTAAACAGCGGCAAGCACCGTCCCGGTCCGCCCCGCCAGGTACTGCTGCACCGCCGCGGTGAACGGGTCAGCATGCGGCGACTTTACCGTCGCGGCCGCCCCGCCCGGCCCCGTCCCTGAGGCCGCCGCGTCCGAGGTCCCAGCCCCCGACGACACAGCCCCCGCGGACGAAGGCCCAGCCGACGCCGCCACTGAACGCCCGCCAGCCGCGGCTCCCGCCAGCGCCGAAGATCCCCCCGGCCCCCCACAAGCCGCCACAGCGAGCGCGGCCACTACAGCCCCCGTGCCCGCCAGCAGCGTCCGCCGCCCACTCCCAGCGCCAGACGCCACAACCCCTCCTCCGCCGGCCAAGTTCCCCGTATCGGGCAATCGGCACAGTCTAGTAAGCGCCCCGCAGCCCCCGCCCCCAAAGCGGGCACGCGGGTTGCGAACACACGGCGACCCAGCGATCACGAAGTGCCGCGGACGCCAGGACTGGAGAGTGGTAACACTTCTTGGTTAAGTGTCGTCACCGCTAACCGGAGTGGTGGCGGCGCCGCGGAGCAGGTAGGCGGAGTGGAGCAGGTCCGGGCGGGCCTTCAGCTCGGCGGCGGTGCCGGAGTAGCGGATCACGCCGCCCTCCATCACGTGCGCGCCGGTCGCCAGCGAGAGGGCCACGGCGGCGAACTGCTCGATGAGCAGAACCCCGATGCCGGACTCGGCGACCGCGCGGATCACCGGGATGAGCTGGTTGACGACCACCGGGGCGAGTCCGAGCGAGAGCTCGTCGATGAGGAGGTATTTGGGCTGGGAGACGAGCGCCTGCGCGAGCACCACCATCTGCTGCTCGCCGCCGGACAGCAACCGCGCGGACACGTTCAGCCGCTGGCCGAGCCGGGGGAACAGCTCAAGGGCGCGGGCGCGTCCCTCGGCCGCCGCCTGTTTGTCGAGCGCGTACGTCGCCACCTTGATGTTGTCGTCCACCGACAGGTCGGGCAGCAGGCGGCGGCCCTCGGGCACGATCGCCACCCCGGCCGCCCGGATCTTCTCCGGCCGCTTGCCCGCCAGCTCCACGCCGTCGAGCGACACCGACCCCGGCCGTGGCCGCAGCACCCCGCCGACGGCGAGGACCAGGGAGGACTTGCCCGCCCCGTTCGGGCCGAGCAGCGCGGTGACCTCCCCGGCGGGCACGCTGATGGTGACGTCCTTGACGACCGGACGGCCGCCGCGCTCCACGGTGATTCCGGAAAGTTCCAGTGATGCCATGCGTTCACACCTCCGCGGTGCCGAGATAGGCGCGCATCACGTGCTCGTCCCGCAGCACCGCCGCGGTCGGGCCAGACGCGATCAGCTTGCCGAAGTCGAGCACCGCCGTCGTCTCGCAGACCGCGGAGACCAGCGACATGTCGTGGTCCACGAGGATGGTCAGCGCCCCGGTCTGCTCCGGTATCCCGCGGATGACCGAGGTCAGGTGGGTGGTCTCCGCATCCGGCAGGCCCGCGGCCGGCTCGTCGAGCAAGATCAGCCGCGGCTTGCCGGTGACGGCGCGGGCGACCTCGACCAGGCGGCGCTGGCCGGCGGTCAGCGAGCCGACTTTCGCCCACGGCGAGACGCCGCCGCCGACGAACTCGATCGACTTGATGACGTCGTCGCGGCGGGCCGCGCCGTGCAACCGGGAGTGGATCATCGCGACGTTGTCGTAGACGGTCAGGTCGGAGATTGCCTGCTCGGTCTGGAACGTCCGGCGCACCCCCCAGCGGGCGCGGCGGTAGTGCGTCATCCGCAGCAGGTTCTCGTCGAACGCGCTAACCGTGCCGGAAGCGGGACGGACGAACCCCGACAGCACATTGAAGAACGTAGTCTTGCCGGCCCCGTTCGGGCCGATGAGCCCGCAGACGCCGCGGTCGAACGTCAGGCTCATCCCATCGAGCGAGGTGACGCCGCCGTACCTGACAGTGAGGTTATTGACCTCGATCACGCGCTATCGCCTCCCTGCGATACGGCGGCCGGCGGCCGCCGCCACAGTCGGCTGATCAGCCCGTACAGCCGCTTCATGTCTTTGGGGAACTGGTCGGCGATCCCGCCCGGCGCGGTGGCGAGCACCTGCATAACACCGAGGCCGAACAAGATGATCAGCACGTCGTTCGACACCCCCCAGATCTGCAGGACCGCGGGCAGGAACGCCTGCAGGAACGCGGCGATCACCGCGCCGACCAGGCTGAACGCACCTCCCATGAGGACGACGGCGAGGAGGCTGATCGAGTTCTGGATCGGGAAGTCGATCGAGAACAGCTCGCGGTCCGCGCCCGCCAGCAGCGCGCCCGCCACGCCGGTGACGAATGCCGACAGGGCGAGGGCCCAGAGCTTGTAGACCGTGGTGTTGATGCCCGCCGCCAGCGCGGCCGGCTCGCTCTGCTTGATCGCCGCCCAGGTCCGGCCTGGCCGGGTCCGCAGGTGGGCGAAGACGAGCAGGAACATGACGATCGCGACGATCACGGAGAACCGGTAGAACGCCGGGTCGGTGCCCGCGTACGACGGCCGCCTGATCTGCGGGATATGGAGCAGCGCGCCGTTGTACCCGGAGAAGCCGCCGCCGCCGTTCGGGAAGTTGAGCGTCGCCGCGACCACGATGACGGCGCCGGTCAGCATGAGCGTGATCAGCGCGAAGTAGAGGCCGCGGAGCCGGAGCGCCGGCAGCGTGATCAGCGAGCCGATGATCGCCGTGACGAGGCCCGCCTCGATCAGGACCAAGATGTACGGCTGGCTGGTGGCGAACAGCAGCCGTGCGCCGACCCAGGCGCCGATCATGAGCACGGCGAGCTGGCCGAGGGAGTAAAGGCCGACCCGGCCGACGAGCAGGCCGAGGCCGAGCGTGACGATCGAGTAGATGGCCACCTGGGTCATCGTGTCGGTGTAGTAGCCGGACATGAGTGGCGGCAACGCGAAGATGGCGAGCAGTAGCAGCACCGCGATGACGGTGGCCCTGGTCACCGAGCGGCGGTCGAGTACTGATGGGCGGGACGAGGCGGCGGGCGCCTTGGGCCCGGCGGTATCGATCACCGGCTTACCCCTCCTCACGGGACCGCGTCATGACCTGTCCTCTGGACATGACAAGCAGCGCGATCGCGGCGAGCACGAACGGCGTCATGTCCTGGTAGTTGCTGATCTGGGTGATCGGGGTGATCAGGTCGTGGACCAGTCCGATCACGATCGCCGCCGCGAACGCCACCGGGACCGAGCGGAGCCGGGCGATCAGGGCGGCCGCCAGCGACGAGATCACGACGGTGAAGGTCAGCGTCGTGTCATCGAGGGCGGACAGGTCGGCCAGCATGATCCCGGCGATGCCTGCCAGCAGCCCGCAGCCCAGCCAGGCGGCGGCCTCCACCCGGCGGACCGGCACGCCGAGGGTAGCGGTGATCTCCCGGTCGTTGGCCATCGCCCGCATCGCGGTGCCGAGCTTGGAGAAGCGCAGGAACGCGGCGGTGCCGACCGTGATCGCGACGCCGAGCGCGAGCGCGATGACCTGCGTCCAGTTGACCTGGAGCTGTCCGACCGTGAACCCGCCGTTGTCGGTCGGGAAGGAGATCGACGGTGACTGGCCGCCGGTCGTCGGCCACGCCAGGTCGATGACCCCGAAGAGCACCAGCGCGAGGCCCAGCGTGGAGATGGACTGGACGAGCGGGCCGCGCCCGGCCAGGGCGGGCCCGAAGAGCATGCCGTAGCCGAGCGTCACCACGCCGCCGAACACGATGCACGTAATCCAGGCGACCCAGCCGGGATCGCCCGCCTGGATCATGGAGTACGCGATGAAGGCCCCCATCGCCCCGACCGCGCCGAACGCGAGGTTGAGCACCCCGGTGGCCCGGTACAGCACGACCAGCCCAACCCCGGACAGGGCGTAGAGCCCGCCCAGGGCCA
>JBEKEK010000078.1:0-36031 GCA_050013875.1 Trebonia sp.
GGCTATCCGGCCTCATCTCGTTCATGTCGAACGTGATGGTCGGCGTGCCGTCGATCGTGATGGGCCTGTTCATCTTCACCGTCTGGGTGATTCCGCACGGGCTCACCGGGCTGTCGGGCTTCGCCGGGTCGCTCGCCCTCGCCTGCCTGATGCTGCCGCTCGTGATCCGGTCCACCTACGAGATGCTCCGGCTGGTGCCGGACCATCTCCGTGAGGCCAGCTACGCCCTCGGCGCCACCAAGTCACGGGTCACGCTGACCGTGGTGCTGCCCTCCGCGGTCAGCGGCATCGTCAGCGGCGCGCTGCTCGCCATCGCCCGGGCGGCGGGCGAGACGGCGCCGCTGCTGTTCACCATCGGCCTGGTCGAGTCCACCAACAGCAACCTGTTCAGCGGACCGACCACCGCCCTGCCCTCGCAGATCTTCAGCAATGCGCTGTCGCCGTACGTCGGCGCCGAGGAACGAGCCTGGGGCGCGGCGCTGACGCTGATCGTCATCGCCTTTATCCTGTTGTTTGTCGCCCGGATCTTCACCGCCCGATTCACCCGCTACGCGCGCTAGGGATTTTCATGGAACAGCCTGAGCAGAAAATCAAGCTGACGCTGCCGGAGACCTCGACCGAAGCGGCCGGGAAGCAGGACGACGGCTTCACCGGCGCGCCCGTCTTCGACGCCAAGAACGTCTCCATCTACTACAGCGCCTTCCGGGCCGTGACCGACGTCTCGCTGACGATCTACGAGAACGAGATCACCGCGTTCATCGGCCCGTCAGGATGCGGCAAGACCACGGTCCTGCGGACGCTGAACCGGATGAACGACCTCATCGTCGGCGCCCGGGTCGAGGGAAACATCTACTACCGGGGCGCGTCACTGTACGAGCGCTCGGTCTCGCCCATCGCCGTGCGCCGCCGCATCGGCATGGTCTTCCAGAAGCCGAACCCGTTCCCCAAGTCGATCTACGACAACGTCGCCTACGGGCCCAGGATCAACGGCATCCGCGGCAAGGACAAACTCGACGAGATCGTCGAGCGGTCGCTGCGCTCGGCCGCGCTCTGGGACGAGGTCAAGGACCGGCTGAACAAGTCGGCCCTGGGCATGTCGGGCGGCCAGCAGCAGCGTCTGTGCATCGCCCGCACGCTCTCGGTCGAGCCCGATGTCATCCTCATGGACGAGCCCTGCTCGGCCCTCGACCCGATCGCGACCGGCCGCATCGAGGACCTGATGCACGAGATCAAGTCCAAGTACACGATCGTCATCGTCACCCACAACATGCAGCAGGCCACCCGGGTCAGCGACCGCACCGCCTTCTACTCCGTGCTGCGCGACGACAAGAGCGACACCCGCACCGGCGTCCTGGTCGAGTATGGCCGCACCCAGCAGATCTTCGAGGACCCGCACGACACCCGCACCCAGGCCTACGTGACCGGCCGGGTGGGGTAAGCGAAAAGGCCAGAACCAAAATTCGATCATAGGGAACGGACGCGGCTGATTCTGGCCGCGTCCGTTGCTGTTCAGGCGCGGGCAGGCCACTCCACCGGAAGGCTCAGTCCGCTAGGGCCGTGCGCAGCCAGTCCTCGATTCCGGCGATGTGGACCATTGCCCAGGAGGCGGCGAGGTCGGCATCCTTGTTGTTGATCGCCTTGTGGATGGCGCGGTGCTCGTTCATCGTGCGTTCCAGGGCGCGCGGTTCGGTCATGCCGCGCCAGACGCGGGCGCGCGCTGTCGGCAGCGACATGTTGTCGACCAGCGATGCCAGCACCGAGTTACCAGAACCCTGCGCGATCCTCCGGTGGAACTCCAGGTCGGTCGCGACAAAGTCCTCGACCGGTGAGTTGACCGAGACCGCGTCGAGTATCTTGCCCAGTTCGGCCTTGTCCTCGTCCGTCATCCGCAGCGCGGCCAGGCCGGTCGCCGAGGGCTCCAGGATGCGCCGCACCTCAAGGAACTCGAGCACGGTATCGTCCCGGTGGAAGTCGACGATGAAGCTCAGGGCCTCAAGCAGCAGCGAGGGCGCGAGGCTGGTCGCGTACGTCCCGTCGCCCTGCCGCACGTCGAGCACGTTGATCAGGCTGAGCGCTTTCACCGCCTCGCGCAGCGAGTTACGGGACAGGCCGAGTTCAGCGGCCAGGTCGGCTTCCCTGGGCAGCTTCTCTCCCGGCCGCACCCGGCCGGAGAGGATCATCTGCTTGATCTTGTCGATCGCCTCGTCAGTTAGCGCCACGAACCGCTCCCGCCCTTGTCCCGTCTCCGGGCACGGCGAGACGGGAGCTTATCCCGCCGATCCCGTGCACGCTTCCCGCCGCCACGCCGAACATCGCCGCCTGATGCCTTACTCGTTCGCGGTAGCAAGGGATTCCCATAGTTCCGCCGGTATGTCAAGCCCGCGCAGCGTGATCGCGTCGGTGATCTCCGCCGCGCTGCGCGCGCCGATCAGCACACTCGCGACCGCGGGGTGCGCCAGCGGGAAGCGCGCGGCCGCGGCCCGCAGCGGCACCCCAGACTCCGCGCAGATCTCCTGCAGCCGCAGGGCGCGGCTGATCAGGGAGCCCGGTGCGGTCTCGTAGTCGTAGGTGGCACCAGGGGCCGGCGCGGCGAGCACGCCGGAGTTGAACACCCCCCCGGCGATGACCGACACGCCGCGCTCCAGGGCGGCGGGCAGCAGCGCGTCCGCCGCCGACTGGTCGAGCAGCGTGAACCGGCCGGCCACAAGGACCACGTCGATGTCGGTTTCGCGGGCGAACCTGGTGAGCATCTCGGTCTGGTTCATGCCGACACCGATCGCGCGGACAACGCCTTCCGCGCGCAACCGGGCCAATGCCGGGTACGCCTCGCGCAGTGCCTGCTCCCCGTGCGCATCGGGGTCGTGAATGAGCGCGACGTCGACCCGGTCAAGGCCGAGCCGGCCCAGGCTCGCCGCCAGGCTGCGCCGGATGCCGTCCGCGCTGAAGTCGAATCGCCTGACGAGGCCGCCGGAGACGTCGAATCCCTCGTTATCACGCCCGGCGGCCGTGCCAGGCCCGGTTGACGGAGCCGGCTCGAGCAGCCTGCCCACCTTCGTGGAGATCACGTACTCTCCCCGCGGCCGGTCACGCAGCGCCGCGCCAAGCCGGCGCTCGGACAGGCCAAGGCCGTAGTGCGGCGCGGTGTCGAAGGACCTGATGCCGCCGTCCCAGGCGGCGTCGACCGCCGCCCGGGCGTCGTCGTCGGTCACCGCGGTGAACAGGTTACCGATCGCCGCTCCCCCGAACGAGATCTCGGTGACCGCCACCCCCGAGCGCCCAAGCGGGCGCAGCGGGAGACCGGGGCGGGCGGCCTGCCCCTGGTCCGGTGGCGCAGCGGTCACGAGCGGGGCCTGATGCGCAGGCCGGACATGCCGCCGTCGATCGCCAGCGCCGTCCCGGTGACCGACGACGCCAGCGGGCTGGCTAGATAGGCGATGCCCGCCGCCACCTCGTCTGCGCTGACCAGCCGTCCCATCGGCTGCCTGGCGTTGAGCGCCGCCCGCTCGGCGGCCGGGTCGTCCGCCTGATCGAGCAGCCGGCCCACCCACGGCGTGTCGGCGGTGCCGGGGTTGACGCAGTTCACCCTGATGCCCTCGTGGACGTGGTCGGCGGCCATCGCGAGCGTCAGCGAAAGCACCGCGCCCTTGGTCGCCGAATACAACGCTCGCTGCGGCAGTCCCGCCGTCGCCGCGACCGAGCAGGTGTTGACGATCGCGGCGTGCTCCGAGGCGCGCAGATAGGGCAGCGCCGCCCTGGTGACGCGGACCATGCCGACGACGTTGACGTCGAATACCCGGTGCCATTCCTCGTCCGTGTTGTCGGCCACGGTGCCGATCGAGCCGATGCCCGCGTTGTTCACGAGGATGTCGATGCCCCCGAGCTGTCCGGCCGCGGTGCCGACCGCGAGCCGCACCGACGCGTCGTCGGTGACGTCGGCGGTCACGCTGGTGAACTCATCACCCGGTTTAAGGTCGAGCACGGCCACTCGCGCGCCGCGGCTCGCCAGCAGCCGCGCGGTGGCCAGCCCGATCCCCGACCCGCCGCCGGTCACGATCGCCGCCAGACCGCTCAGTTCTGCCATGTCACGTCTCCCTCTCCCCTACCGGCCTTCCGCGGTGGATTCGCCGCCCACGATGCGGGCGAGGAACAGCGCGAACAGGATCACGGCGCCGTCGATGGCCTCGATCCAGTAGTTTGACACGTTGGTCAGGGTGAGGATGTTCTGCACGATGCCGAGCAGGATCACGCCGGAGGCCGCGCCGATCATGTTGCCGCGGCCGCCCTTGAGGCTGACGCCGCCGATCACCGCCGCGGCGAAGACGTTGAAGATGATGCCCTCGCCGTAGCCCTGCTGGCCGGTCACGGCTGACACCCGGCCCGCTTCCATCAGCCCGCCGATGGCGGCGAGGACGCTGCCGGCGACGTAGACGCCGATCTTGACCCGGTCGATCTTGATCCCCGCGGCCCGGGCCGCCGCCGGGTTGCCGCCCACCGCGTAGATGGCGCGGCCGGTGCGGTGGTACCGGAGGAACAGGCCGACAAGCAGGAAAATGATCACGGCGACGATGAGCGAGACCGGCACCTGGCCGATCGACGCGGCGCCCAGGTAGCCGAAGGCGGTCGGCAGGTTGAACAGCGTTTGCGCCTTGACGATGCCGTTCTGCAGGCCAGCCAGCACGATCGTCATGCCGAGGGTCACGATGAACCCGTTCAGCCTGCCCTTCACGATCAGGAATCCGTTGACGAGGCCGATCACCGCGCCCACCACGACCAGCACCACGATGCCGAGATACGGGTTCAGGTCGGTGCCCTCGCCGTAGGCGGCGACCGGCACGATCAGCCAGGCCGCGACCATCGGCGCCAGGCCGTAGGTTCCCTCAAGCGACAGGTCCATCCCGCCGATCATCAAGATCAGGCTCTCGCCGACAACGACCACGCCGAGCGCGGCGCTCTGCTGGCCGATGCCGGCGAAGTTGGAGAGAGTCAGGAACACAGGGCTGGCCACGGTCCCCACCACGATCAGCAGGATCAGGACGGGGAGCAGCGCCACCTCGCGCAGCACGCCGACGTTCATCCGTGCGAACCAGGACCCGACGGCGCCGCCGACGGCATGCGGCGTTCCCGCGCCGCCGTCGGCGAAGGCCGGGGAGTCTGAAGTCATTCTGCTGCCTCCTGGGCTATTCCCTCGGTCGCGACGATCAGGGCGTCGCGGTCGAAAGGCGGCTCGGTGAATTCGGTGAAGACCTCGCCGCGGACCAAGACGATGACCCGGTCGCAGATGTTGAGGTCGGAAAGCTCATCACTGCAGAGCAGCACACCCGCCCCGCTGTCTCGCGCGACACCGGCCAGCGAGCCGAGCAGCAGTTCCTTGGACGCGACGTCCACCCCGCGGGTCGGCGTGATCGCCACGATCAGCGCGGGGTCGTGGGCCAGGGTCCGCGCGACGGTGACCTTCTGCTGGTTGCCGCCGGACAGCTCGCCGACCGGCTGGCCCGGCCCCGACGACACCAACGCGAGCCTGCCGGTGAGCGGGGCCGCGGCAGCCACCCGCCGGGCCGGGCTGAGCAATCCGAACCGGTCGGCCAGCCGCTTCGTGATCGTCATGGTGACGTTCTCGGCGACGCCGAGGTGGGAGACGTAGCCTTCGGTGTGGCGGTCCTCGGGGATGTAGCCGACGCCCGCGCGCTGGGCGACATCGCGCTGCCCGGACGGGACGCGCCGCCCGCGCACCAGGACCTCTCCGCCCGAGCTTCCCTCGGCGCCGGCGATCACCCGGCCGATGGTGGCGACGCCGGCGCTCAGCAGGCCGGTGACACCGACGATCTCGCCCGCGCGGACCTGCAGCGACACCCCGGACAGACGTCCCCGCGCCGAGTCGGCGGTGAGATTGCCGACGGAGAGCACCACGTCCTCACCGGCGGCGGCGGCGCTGGCGGCAGCACTCCCCTGGGTGACGGGCGGCACCGCGGCGGGCAACGACTGCCCGACGGCAGACGCGACGGCCCGTTCCGCGGGCCGGGTGTGGCTCTCACCCACCATCGCGGTCACCAGCTCGTCACGCGACAGCTCCGCGACCGGCGCGGTCAGCACCATCTCGCCGTCACGCAGCACGGCGACGTCCTGGCAGATCTCGAAGACCTCCTCTAGATGGTGGGAAATGTAGAGGACGGCGACACCGCCGGCGGTGAGCTGGCGCACCCGGTCGAACAGCCGCCGGCCCGCGTCGCGTTCAAGGGCGGCGGTGGGCTCGTCGAGCAGCACGCACTTGGCGCCGCGGGCGAGCGCCCGCGCGATCTCGACGATCTGGAGCTGCTCGACCGACAGGTCCCTGCACGGCGTCCCGGCCGCGATGTCGAAGCCCCACTCGCGCATGATGGCGCTGGTCCGGTTGCGCACCGCCCGCCAGCTGACCAGCCGCGGGGTGGTGCCGAGGAACACGTTCTCGGCGACCGACAGGTCCGGCACGATCATCGAGTGCTGGAAGACGGTGGCGATCCACTCGCGCCAGCGCGCGATGTCGCCGACGCGGGGGGCCGGCGCCCCGCCGAATGCCACGGTCCCGGCGTCCGGCTCGACCAGGCCCGACAGGATCGAGACGAGCGTCGACTTGCCTGCCCCGTTGCGGCCGACCAGCCCTAGGCACTGCCCGGCCTTGATCGACAGGCTGACCTCGTGCAGGGCGCGGGTGGTGCCGAAACGCTTCTCGATGCCGGTCACCTCGACGAGCGCCTGGCCGCTGGAAGTCATTGCTCATATCCGTTCTGGCGGCCGGCGCCCGCAGGGCGGCCGGCCGCCGGGAGGCGTTAGGACGAGGCCGACGAGGCGCAGACGCCGCCGTGCGCCTTGCCGTACACGTTGCCCCAGAGGTCCGCGTCCGAGACCGCGGTCGTGGTAAACGAGGCTGGCAGGCCGTCGACCGCGGTCGTGAGCGACAGCTTGGTGGCGGTCTTGGTGACGAACGGCGCGACGATCGGGTCGGCGAGGTTGGTGTCCCCGTCGTACGAGACGTTCTGCAGCTCAGGCGCGCCGCCGCCGGGCTGGCCGGCCGAGAGCTGCACGCCCTTGGCGGCGTCGGCCGCGTAGGTAAGCGCGTACTGTGCGTACAGGTTCGCCGGCTGCGACTGTGAAGCGGTCACCGAGCCGTTGCCGATGTCGCACATCTCGAACGGCACGCCGTCGTCGCTGATCACCATGGTGTTCGTCAGGCCCTTGCTCTTCAGCAGCGGGAGGATGCCGGTGTCCGGACTTGACCACTGGGAGTAGATGGCCTTCAGCTGCGAGCCGTAGGCGTTGATCGCGTCCTGCGCGTCGGTGACGGCGGTCGCGTCCGTCCAGACGGTCGGGTCCTTGAGGATCTTCACGCCGGGGTCGTTGGCGGCCATGCAGGAGTCAAAGGCGTTCGTGCGGTCGGCGCCGTTGGATGAGGTGAGGTCGCCTTCCAGGTCAAGGACGTAGCCGGACTTGACGCTGCTCGCGATGTCGGCGCAGGCATCCTGCCCGTACAGGGTGTTGGAGGCGCGGACGACCATGTACACGTGGCCGACGCCGACGATCGTGTCGACGGAGACAAGCTGAACGTGGTGCGCGGTCGCGTAGCTGATGGCCGGGCCGAGGCTGGTGGCCGTCTCCGGGTTCACGATGATCGCCTTGGCGCCCTCGTTTACCAGGTTCTCGATCTGCTGGTTCTGCAGGCTGGCGTTGGCGCTGGCGAGCAGCGGGCCGAGCAGCTTGATGTGCATCTGCTGTGCGTACTGCTGCTCGTAGTTGATGTAGGCGGCCCAGAAGGCGGTGTTGTTGTAGGTCAGGTCGACCCCGATGGTGACCTGGCCCGAGCTGGACGCGGTGGCGGCGGCGCCCGCGCTGGCCGCGCCCGTTGTGCTGTTGCCGGTGCTGCCCGGGCTGCTTGAGCTGCAGGCGGCGGCGAGTAGTCCCGCCGCGGCCAGCGTCACGGTACCAACCAAGCGTCTCTTTGCTCTCATGGCTCTCTCCTCACACGTTTCGGAATGTTACGGATAGAAGGTGAATTTTCGGGCTCTTAATGGCTGCTGACCTCCTAGCTGCTGCCAGACGGCACCATTCGGGAACTCGTAGTCGCGCAGTGACTGAGGCCGGAGCGTCGTGGAGAAACCGGGCGCGGTCGGCGCGAGATACCGGCCGCGGGCGATGCGCACCGGGTCGGTGAAGTGTTCGTGGAGGTGATCGACGTACTCGAGGACGCGGTTGTCGGCCGACGCCGATACCCCGACGAAGTCGAACATCGCAAGGTGCTGGACCATCTCGCACAGGCCGACGCCGCCCGCGTGCGGGCAGACCGGGATCTGGAACTTCGCGGCGAGCAGCAGGATCGCCAGGTTCTCGTTGACCCCGGCCACCCGGCACGCGTCGATAGTCAGCACGTCGGCGGCACCCGCTTGCAGGATCTGCTTGAAGATCACCCGGTTGGCGACATGCTCGCCGACCGCGATCTTGATCGGTGCGACGGTGGTCTTGATGACGGCGAGGCCGAGGATCTCGTCCGGGCTCGTCGGTTCCTCGACCCAGTACGGGTGCCAGGGGGCGATCGCGGCGATCGCGGCTTCCGCCTGCGCCACCCCCCAGCGCTGGTTCGCGTCCACCGCGATCCTGATGTCCGGTCCCACCGCCTGCCGGGCGAGCCCCATGCGGCGGACGTCCTCACTGGTGTCCGCGCCCACCTTCAGCTTGATCTGGGTGAAGCCGTCGGCGACGGCCTGCCGCGACAGTGCGACCAGCTTCTCGTCGGAGTAGCCGATCCAGCCCGGCGTCGTGGTGTAGGCCGGGTGGCCGACGGCTTCCAGCGCCGCGATCCGTTCGTCCCTGCCTTCCCTGGCAGCGCGGAGGATGTCGAGGGCCTCGCCAGGGGTGAGCGCGTCTTCCAGGTAGCGGAAGTCCACCAGCCGCACGAGCTGCTCAGGCGCCATGTCCGCGAGCAGCCGCCAGACCGGCTTGCCCGCCACCTTGGCGGCCAGGTCCCAGGCGGCGTTGACGACGGCGCCGATGGCCATGTGCATGACGCCCTTCTCGGGGCCGAGCCACCGGAGCTGGCTGTCGCCGATCAGGCCGGCGCTGAAGCCGCCGAGGTCGCCGGTGATGTCATCGACGTACTGGCCGACCACGTGCTGCCGCAAGGTCGTGATGGCGGCGACCACGACGTCGTTGCCGCGGCCGATGGTGAAGCAGAGGGCATGGCCCTCAAGCCCTGCTGCATCGGTCCGCAGCACCGCGTAGGCCGCCGAGTAGTCCGGATCGGTGTTCATCGCGTCGGAGCCGTCGTGCTCGAGCGAGGTGGGAAAGCGCACGTCATAGCAGTCGAGTGCGACGATTCTGGCGCCAGGCGCCAGAAGGCCGGCGGCCGCGGCGGTCCCCACGCGCGCGCCACGCCCGGGAAGGCCGGCGGGCCCGTCGCCGGCCGGTGCCGGGTTCGTGGCGGGCTCTGCTGGCTGCACGTGCGACACTTGCGCTCCTCGAAGTGGAAACATCGGATCTATTGATCGGATGTTTACACCTGGAGCACGGGCGGCGCAAGGCTTAGTTACGGACAAATTTCGGGATTAAAGCCCAAAGTGTCGTTTCGGCCACACTTGATAGATCGGGTCTTTACAGATTGTGCGTGAAGTCGTATAAACCAGTCATCCGATGTTACGGCGCAGTGAACGCCCTAGACGGGCAAACCAGCCCGCCGGGGCGACCGTGACAACTACGCCGACCGTGGCGCGCACCAGCGAGCCGGACGCGATGGCCAGCGGCGTGGCCTCACCGCCAGTGCGGGTCACGGTCCAGGGCTGAGTCCCGGGAAATGACGGCGGCGGGATTGCCTGCCAGCAGCACCGCCGCCGTGGCGCGGCAAGGAGAAACCACGCGACCGTTCGGAATGAAGATCTTTCGCTCGAACGGTCGCGTGGCTTCGCCTCACCCGCCCGTAACTTCTAGGCCGTGGTGGGACCGGGGTTAGGGATGTTCCCGGTGCCCGCCAGGTAAACGACGCGACGGGCGACGTTAACCGCGTGCGCGCCGAGCCGTTCGTAGTCGCGCGCCGCCAGCGTCATCTCCATCGTCACGGGAACCGACATCTGGCCGGAGGCGAGCTCGGCGATCAGGCTGGCGTGCAGATCGTCTATCTCCTCGTCCCGCTCCACCAGGGCCGACGCGGCCGACCCGTCACGCTGGTACCAGGCGTCGGCCGCGGTGCGCCACATGGCGGACGCGAGATCGCCCATCGCCTCGACCAGACCGCGGGCGCGCGTCGACAGGTCGTCGCTGAAGAGGCGGTTGGCCCGCGCGGCGATGTGCACCACAAGGTCGTGCGAGCGCTCCAGCTCGGGCACGATGCGCAGCACCGACAGCAGGAACCGCAGATCAGAAGCGACCGGTGCCTGCAGCAGGATCTCCCGGTTGACCAGCTCCTCGACCTCGCGGTAGAGCGCGTCTATCGCCCGGTCGCGCTCGATCAGCGCCGTCAGCGCCTCGCCGTCGCAGTTCAGCAACGCCCGGGTGGCGGTGGGCAGATCCTCGGCGACCATCGCGAACAGCTCGATGACCTTGCCCTCGATGGATTCAAGGTCGTGCTCAAATTCCTGGCGTCGCTCAGTCACGCGACCAAGGGTACTGCGGGCACAATCACGGCCGGCGAGCAGAACATGACGGTCGCGCGTACTGGCGGTTAACGGGAGGCCACGCGGCTCGCTGCTGAGGCCGCCGCCATGCCGACGGCGTGCCCGCCGGTCCGCGCTTGGACCGGCGGGCACGCCGTTGACGGTGCCTAGCTGGCTGGTTCCTTGACGACTGGCGGCGGGGGTGCCGCCGCCCCGGCGGGGGTGCCGCCGCCCGGCGCGGGTCCGGCGGTCCCGTCGGGGGTGCCACCGCCCGGCGTGCGCCAGATCAGCCGGTGCAGCGGGATCCAGCGCGGTAGGTCGCGCAGGCCGGGGACGAATGGCACCAGCAGCAGGAGCAGCGTGGCCGCGCCGGTCATGTAGATCGCGATCAGGTCGGCGTTGTTGGAGTTGCGCCAGCCGGGCACGTTGTACCACAGCTGGTACAGCCACAGCCATGGCTGCCCGGGGTAGGAGCCGGTCTCGTTCATGACGCCCCACTGGGCGCCCGTGAGGTGCATCGACGTCGCCTGGTTGGCGAAGTACTGCCCGTCTTCGAGGAACAGCAGCGGTTCGGTGAAGTTGCTGCCGTAGAACGGCTGCGCGCCACTGAGGTCGGCGTCGATCGCGCCGCTGCGCGCCAGGGTCAGCTCGGTGGCCAGCATGACCGGCACCGGTCCGTCAGCAGCGTTCGGGACCACCGGGGTGCCGTCGCTGAGGAACTTGACATGGGTGACGGCGTTGCCGTAGTTGGTGGCCCACTTGACCTGCTGGGCGGTGCTTGCCGCGGTGTACTGGGCGAGCGCCCGGGCCAGGGTCGGGTCAGTGGGCGTGGCCTTGGCCAGCGGGGCGAGCACGAACGTCTGGGCCGGGTCGATCGGCTGCCGGACGCCGCTGATGTTCGCGGGAGCGAACAGCTCGCTCTGCGGGGTGCCGTTGGTGTTGTAGGGCGGACCATAGCCGGCGGTTTCGCTGGTGCCGTTGAGTTCGCTGGCCGCGGTGGCCAGGAAGTCCGCGGGCGCCACCTGTGTCCAGCTGCGCACCGTTACCGGCGGGACGTCCGGCGATGACACCAGGACGGAGAGCCCGATGGTCAGCACGAGTGCCACCAGGGCGGCGATCGTGCCTTCCTTGAGGATGTCGTACCGGCGGGTCGGTCCCCGCCACGGCGCCGCGTCCGCGGCCCGCTCGGCCAGCCGCTCGGCGCGAGGGCGCGGCCGGAGCCGGAACGACGGGCGCGCGGCCGGGAGCGGATGGCTGACGCCGCGCACCCGGACCAGCAGCACGTGCGCGCCGACCAGGGCGATCAGGATGACCGGGATGAGCACTACGTGCCACAGCAGCATCTGGCCGACGTTCATCAGGTTGAAGAAGGCGCCGACCCCGACCTCGTTGAAGGCGTCCTTGCCGCTGGTCGAGATCCACTGGGAGTCGAAGTTCTGCTGCGATAGGTACCCGGTGAAGCACTCCAGGATGGACGCGCCGAAGGCGACCACGCCGGTGATCCAGGTCAGCGCCCGGCGCCCGCGCCAGGCCGCCATCCAGAACTTTCCCCACAGGTGGATGACCATGAACGCCATGAAAAGCTCGACGCTCCACAGGTGCATGCTGTTGAAGAAGTGGCCAACCGAATTCGTGTGCCACCAGTCGGGCCCGCCCAGCGCGATCGTGAAGCCGCTGACGATCGCCATCAGCAGGGCCGCCAGTGTCGCCACGCCGAACACGTAGACCCAGGAGGCGACGTAGGCCGGCTGCCGGTCGGGTAGCAGCTTGCCCGGCGGCAGCAGGCGGAGCGCGAGCCCCCGGGCCTTGGCCGTCCACATGTCAGCGTCCTCGTCAACGCCAGTGCCAGGTTCAGCCGCGGTCGGCGCGGACTGCGGGGTGTCGGGTTCAGCGGCCACCGGCGCGGCCGCTGACGACGCGGCCAGCTTGCGGCGGCCAGGGAACGGCAGCAGCAGGGCCGCGCCGAAAATGGCCACCATGACGCCGATAAGCACCAGGTTGGCCACCGAGACGGTGAATATCGACCAGGTCAGGTACGTGCCCGGCGAATTGAGGTTGGCGGCGAGCGGAACATCCATGGGGGCTCTCCAGACTCCATGCCCTGTCAGGCCGGCGGCGCCGGCGCTTGACCACCAACTTTCGGCCCGGAGCGGGCCGCCACGTAGGGCACAGGGTCACCGCGTTGCCGGGACGTTAGTCCCCCGGCAGGCGCCGGCTGAGGTGTCTTCGCACCGGCGGCACTCGAGGCCGTCTCGGGGACCTTCGTCCTCGGCCGGTCGGGCCGTCCGCCACTATCTGGCAGCACCTGCGGCGGGTGGAGTTAGGTTGGGCGGCCAAGCGCAGCAGCGCGACCGGAGCAGCTAACCGCCGCCCGCGCATCCTGCCCCGGTCGGCTCTTAGGAGGCCGCCATGAACCCGTACTCGCTCCTCTCCATCGGCCCGTACCCGAACTCGGGGCTCTCCGCTGGCCAGCTCGCCATCATGGCGGTCGTCCCGGTGCTGGCGTTGGCCATCTGGCTCGTTGGCGTGTTCGTCGCCGCCAGGGAACCGCGGCACCAAAGCGCTGCCGGGACGACGTCACTGGCGCGGCCGCCGCGGGCAGTGGAGCAGCGGCACGCAGAGCCGGGGCGCAAGGCGGCCTGACCGGCAGGGAACGGAAAGGAACGGAAACGACGATGGCGGGTGCCGGCGGCTGAGCCGCCGGCACCCGCCATCGCGGGAATTGACTGCTAGACCGCGAACTCGACCGTGGTCACGTGGCCGATGTCGGCGGAGACGGACTGCTCGAGGCGGACGTCGCCGGGGGCGAGCACCCGCAGCGTCCAGTTGCCCGGCGCGGCGAAGAAGCGGAAGCCGCCATCCTCGCCAAGCGGCACCTCGGCGACGAACTCGTCACCCGTGCCGAGCAGCCGGACGTAGCCGGTGGCGACCGGGACATCGCCGCGGAGCACGTGCCCCTCGACGATCGCTTCCTTGCCCGCCTTGTCCTTGGTGATCGTCACGCCGCCAGCGGGCGCGCCGCAGCCGTCGTTGCTCACTTGCCCTCCCCAAGTTCGATCGGCACGCCCACCAGCGAGCCGTACTCGGTCCAGGAACCGTCGTAGTTCTTGACGTTCGGCAGGCCCAGGATCTCGTGCAGCACGAACCAGGTGTGCGCCGAGCGCTCGCCGATCCGGCAGTAGGCGATGGTGTCCTTGCCGAAGTCCACGCCCGCCTCCTCCTGATAGAGGGAGGTGAGCTCGCCGTCGGCCTTGAAGGTGCCGTCCTCGTTCGCGGCCTTGGACCACGGGACGTTCTTCGCGGTCGGGATGTGGCCGCCGCGCTGCGCCTGCTCCTGCGGCAGGTGGGCCGGGGCGAGCAGCCGCCCGGTGAACTCGTCGGGCGAGCGGACGTCCACCAGGTTCTGCTTGCCGATCGCCCCGATGACCTCGTCGCGCTTGGCGCGCAGCGCGTTGTCCTGCTCACTGGCGCTGTAGCTGGTCTTCTCCCTGGACGGGACGTCGCGGGAGAGCTCGCGCGAATCGAGCTCCCACTTCTTCCGCCCGCCGTCGAGCAGCAGCACGTTCTGGTGCCCGTACAGCTTGAAGTACCAGTACGCGTAGGCGGCGAACCAGTTGTTGTTGCCGCCGTAAAGGACGACGGTGTCGTCGTTGGAGATGCCCTTCTCCGATAGCAGCGCCTCGAAGCCCACCCTGTCCACGAAATCACGGCGGACCGGGTCCTGCAGGTCCTTCTTCCAGTCGATCTTCACCGCGCTGGGGATGTGCCCCTTGTCGTATGCGCTGGTGTCCTCGTCTACCTCGACGATGACGAAGCCGGGCGTGTTGATATGCGCCTCGACCCAGTCGGCGTCGACTAGGACGTCGGAACGGCTCATGTCTGAGAAACCTCCTTGTGCGGCCCGCCTCAGGCGGCCGGCCGGATCCTTTGGATAAATAGGTACATGTGGCAACCGAGGCAGAAGTCGAAGGCTGCGTTGAGGAAGGCGGCCGCCAGTGCGAACGCGGCGAAGACGATCCCGAGCACCGGCACCCCGGCCGCGAAGCCGATCACGCCGATCCCGGCGAACACCATGCCGACGCCCTGTGAGAAACGGGGCGGGGCTTCCGGCTCGGTCTTGGACGGCGGCCCGATCCGTGGCCGGACCAGGTGCCGGTAGATGAGCCCGTAGGGCGCGTAGCGCAGGCCCGCGAGGGCCCCGATTGCGAAGATCAGTGTCTGCGCGAACAGGAGCCAGCCGGCCAAGGCGTGCGAGCTGCCGGCGGTGACCAGGACAACCGCGAGCACCACGGTGGTGATCGCCGCGCCAAAGCGGGGTCCGCGCGAATCTATGTTCGGCGAAGCTTGTCCACGCGAACCTATGGTCGGCGAATTTACGGTCATGGTCAGGCTCCCAGCTGCAGGATCAGATCTTCTGTTCTCCGCCCGGCCTGCGGCTGAACCGCTGCAACGGCAGCGCCTTGTTCAGGCGGCGTCAGGCACCGGGCGGGACGTACACATGGCCGTCGCCACCCGGCAGAAGTCGACAGCACGTCGCTTGGTGAGCATCTGCGCTGTTCTGGAAGACACGTGACAGATGCTATTCACCAGCGCCGTCGCTGTCACCCTCCCCCTGGCTGGCGCGGACAGTCCGGCACAAACCAAGGGCATTGTCGCCTGATTTAGTGGGTAATTCAAGAGCCGCTGCCCCCGCCGAGCACGGTCCCGACCGCCGTCAGCAGGTCGGACTTGCGCGGCCGGCCGGACGAGCGGCGCTCGATGGCGCCATCAGCGCCGAGCACCAGCACCGTCGGGGTCGACATGATGCGCAGCCGCCTGGTCAGGTCCATCCGGTCGGCCGCGTCGATCTCCACGAAGGCGACGCCGTCGCGTTCGCCCGCCACCTCGGCCAGGAGTTCCCTCGTCGGACCGCAGTAGGTGCAGAACTCGGTGGAGAACTGCACCAAGGTGGCGCGCCGGCCAAGCGGTGCGCCCAGGTCGGCGGCGGTCAGCGCGTTGCCAGAGGCGGCCTGGGGGACAGAATCACCCCGGCCCGTTCCTGCTGGAAGGGTTGTTGACTGTAGCTTTTGCGGGCGGAACCGGCCTTGGCGTGCGCGCAGGCCAAGGCCCGCCGCGGATGCCGCGACGAGGACGACCACGAGCACGATAAGGCCACCGATCACGGACATAGCAGCGCAGACAGTGCGCAGCGGTATTCCCCGGCCGGGCGGCGACTTTCCCGGCAGCGACCGACTCACAGGTCAGCTACCCCAACCACATCGCCTGACGGTGACGGTGGCTCAGGCTGTGAGGCGGAGCGTTTGGGCGCTGCCCACGGTGACCTGGAAGCCGCGCACTCCGCTGCCGGGCATCCCGGCCGAGCCCGGGTACCAGACCGTGCCCTCCCGGTTGTCGGTCACCCAGCCGCCCGCCAGCGTGCGGCTGCCGCCCGGTCCGACGACCCAGAGATTGCAGGAGGTGCCGACCGGGATGCCGCTGACCTTGACCGCGAGCTGAGTACCCCAGCCCATCGACCGGTACGACACGGACGCGGACATGCCCGCCGCTGACGTGGTGACGGTCCGCCACGGGCCGTTGGGCTGTCCCGGGTAGTTCACCCCACTGGCCGCGGCCGGCGGCGGCGTGCCGCCCCCGCCGCCGATCCGCAGCCCGCCGAAGACCCCGGCCGCGACTATCAGCGCCGCCGCCACGCCAAGGCCGGCGTCCCGCCACCGTCGCCGCCTGCTCCGGGCGGCCGTGAGGTCGATAACGCTGGCCAGCAGTTCCGGCGGTGCCGCATGGTCCCCGGCCTGGCCGTCGTCTGGCAGCCCCTCGACGCTGGCGAGCGCGAAGGCCTCTTCGGCCGAGACCCGGGAGAGCAGCGCGGGCAGCCCGGCCAGCCCGGCCAGCTCATCGCGGCAGTCCCGGCACGTCGTCAGGTGGGCATCGACCAGCGCCCGGTCGGCCGGATCGATCGCGCCGACCACGTAGACGCCGAGCGATACCCGGGCCTCGGGGCACTCGATGGCCTGCGTCATGGTGCCAGCCCCCGTTCCTGCAGGGCCAGCTTGAGCGCCTTGAGCGCGTAATAGGTGCGCGACTTCACTGTGCCCGGCGGGATGCCCAGGGTGGCCGCCGCCTCGGCCACCGAGCACCCGCGGTAGTAGGTCTCGACGATGACGGTGCGGTGATCGGGCCGCAGCGACGCCAGCGCCTCCGCCACCGCCCACGACTCAAGCGTGCGGTCCGCGTCGTCGTGCGCGGGCAGCGTGTCGAAGGCCGCCTGCCCGACCTCGTTCGGCCGGGACTGGCGGGCGCGGTGGGCGTCGACCGATAGGTTGCGCGCCACCGCGAACAGCCACGGGCGGGCCGGACGGTCCGCCAGGGCCTCCGGGTGGCGCCAGGCCCGCACGATAGTTTCCTGCACGAGATCCTCCGCCCGCTGTGAGTCCCCTCCGGTCAGGTGCATGGCGTACCTGAGCAGGGCGCCGCCATGCTCGGCGTACAACGCCCTGACAAACGCTTCATCGGCCACGCTCTTGGCGCCGGCCGTTCCTGCGTCCGGCACGTTAGGTAGAACGTGGCCGTTGGCGGGGCGGTTCAACGGCGGCGGAAATTTTCGCTGCCCGGTGGTACCCGGTTCGGTGCTCACCCTCAACCCATATACCGGTTAGAATCACGCAATGCAACCGAATCGACCCAATCAGTTACTTTTTGTAGCCAATGTTTCTCCTGTTGATAGTGATCGACTGGCGTGAAACTCGTCACGTTTACTGGGTACTTGCCGTATTTCCGGGGTCCGAGGCGGTTTCGGTCACTGGCGTTGCGCGCCACGGTCGTCACCCTCTGCCGGCCTATCCGCCGGCGAAGGGCGGCAGCACCTCGACCACCGCACCCTCGTCGAGCACTATCGACTCTCTCGGGTGGCGGCCCACCGGGTCCGCATTTACCAGGAAGGACGACCTGGCGAGGACGGTCGCCAAGCGTCCGTCCGGTTTCCGGCTGGCGACGGCCGCGTTAAGCAGATCACCGAGAGTGTCCGCCTCAATGTGCTCCTCGGCGACGCCCGCGGCTTCCTTCGCCGCCGCCCAGTACCTGATGGTGACCTTGGCCATTTGGGATATCCTCACTTCAACGGGACCTAGGGCGCTGTTGCCCCCGGGTCCCGTTTGTGTTTATACAGATAATGATGGCGTTCGCACGCCGCACGACTGGAGGGGGCATCCCGTGAGCGAGTTGCTGTTGGTGACCGGCGTACTCGAGCCTTCGTCGGAGGTTCTGCCGGCCCTCGGGTTGCTGCTGCACTCCGTCCGCGTGCTTCCCGCGGACGCCTCCGCGCTGGTGGAAGCGCCGCCCGCCGACGTGGTGCTGGTCGATGCGCGTCGCGACCTGGCGCATGCCAAGAGTATCTGCCGCCTGCTGCACACGACCGGTCTTGACTGCCCGATGCTCGCCATCGTCACCGAGGGCGGGCTGGCGGCGATCAGCGCGGAGTGGAATGCTGACGATGTGATCTTGAACACAGCCGGGCCGGCCGAGGTCGAGGCTCGCCTCCGGCTGGCCACCGGACGGCGGGCCATGCGCGCCGCCGCGGACGCACCGGACGAGATCAGGTCCGGCGATCTGGCGATCGACGAGGCCACCTACTCGGCCCGGCTGCGCGGCCGGGTGCTCGACCTCACGTTCAAGGAGTTCGAGCTGCTGAAGTTCCTCGCGCAGCACCCGGGCCGGGTGTTCACCCGGGCGCATCTGCTGCAGGAGGTCTGGGGCTACGACTACTTCGGCGGCACCAGGACGGTGGACGTCCACGTCCGGCGGCTGCGCGCCAAGCTCGGCCCCGAGCACGAGGCGCTCATCGGCACCGTGCGGAACGTCGGCTACCGGTTCGTGCCGGTGAAGGGGGGCGCCCCGGAGGACCGGGACAGCGCCGACCTCCTCACGGGGGACTCGGCCATCACGGCCGAGCGGTAACGGCGCAGCGGTGACCAGCCCGTCAGGCCCGCGCGAGGAGACGGAGCCCGCGCCCGGTCTGGCTGGGCCAGCAGACAGCTTTACCGGGACGAACTCAGGCCCGCTGTCAACGGAAGCTGTCGCCCAAGTCCTTGAGCTAGCCTCGGCCGCGACCACCGCGGACGGCGTCGCCCCGCTTTCCGAAGATGTGCTGCTGCAGGTCAGGCACGGCAGTACCCCACCCGCGGCGGATCTCCTGGTGACCGCGGGCGGGCACTCGGCGGGTGACCGGCGCACGGTCGGCTACGCGCACCTGGACGCGCCCGACTATGCCGGGCGCGGCGGTGATATCACCGCTGAGCTTGTCATCCACCCTGCTCATCGGCGCCAGGGGTACGGAGCGTTCCTGCTCGGGAGGGTTCTCGCATCCGCTGATGGGCACGGCGTCCGGGTCTGGGCGCACGGTGACCTGCCGGGCAGTGCCGCGTTGGCCCGGAAATTCCAGCTCACCAGGATCCGCGCGCTCTTCCAGCTGCGGATGCCACTGGCCCAGGTGGCGGAAACCGATCCCGTCTTCCCGGCGGGCGTCACCGTCCGCACCTTCGTGCCGGGCGCGGACGAGGCGGCCTGGCTGGGGGTGAACCAGCGGGCGTTCGCCCACCACCCGGAGCAGGGCTCCTGGACGCTCAAGGACCTGCGGTTGCGCGAGGAGGAGCCGTGGTTCGACCCGGACGGCTTCTTCCTGGCCGAGCGGGACGGGCAGATTGCCGGGTTCCACTGGACTAAGGTGCATCAGCCGGATGACGGCTCCGCGCCGATCGGCGAGGTCTACGTGGTGGGCGTCGATCCCGGCCAGCAGGGCGGCGGCCTCGGCCGGGCGCTGACCCAGGTGGGCCTGGCCCATCTGCGCCGGAGCGGGCTGACTGACGTGATGCTCTACGTGGATGAGGACAATACGGCGGCGGTCAAGATGTACACCGCGCTCGGCTTTGGCCGCTGGTCAACGGATGTGATGTACCGGCACCCTGGGCGGTAGGCCGCGGGAAAGAGCGGCAGGCCGCCGCGGGCTCGATAGCCCAGCGGTTCCCGCTGGCAGCTCAGCAGTTGGCTGGAGCTCAGCAGTTGTAGGCGCGGAGCCCGAGCGCGGCGTCGAGCTCGCTCTGCGGCAGCGGGCCGTCACTCGCCGCCGCTACCGCGGCGAGCACGTCGGTGTAGAGTTCGATCTCGTCAAGCGCCACGTCGTCGTGTACACGAAGATCCACCTGCATGGGAATCGTAACCCCCTCCCGATCGGCCTCGCCGGCCGTAGACCGGGCGCTCCCTGCTCCGCCTTTCAGGCTACGTCGCGACACTATTCCTCCGCATGACTCATCGGAGCCATTCGCAGACCACCCTTGTGTACGGTCTTACCCGCCTTTCCGGTAACGATTCCCGGATAGGGCAGCGGAAGAGTGCAGATTCTGATAACGGACACCTGTTTACTTCCGGCACTCTGCCATCATTGCGACGATCAACGCCACGGGCACCACATGTCCGCGTATGTCGCGATACATGACCCGATGTCCGCATATCTGACGGTAACCGACTGACTACAGCTTACGTCGCATCCAGCTACGGCGCCATACCTAACGGGCAATTCGGCCGTTTCGGTTGCGCCCGGGCTCTCCCGGGAGAACAGTTGACCTGCGTAAACCTTCTCCGCCACCGGCTCGTGCCGACTTCAGCCCTCTATCTGGCACGGCCACCGCTAGACTCCCGGACTATCGTCCCCGCAGACTCTCAGGACCCAAGATTCTCGTGATGCCATGAATGAAAATAGTGACCTCCTGCCGAACCTGTTGCACGAAGAGTTCGAGATGCAGATGCGCGGCTACAGCCGCCGTCAGGTTGACGATTTCGTAGCGCGCCGCAACAACGAGATCCGCGAACTGGAGCAGCGCCTCGCCCGGACCCTCGACGAGGCCGAGCACCTGCGCCGCGAAGTCTCCACCGTGCGCCAGCAGGCCCTCTCCGGCCGCCCCGCGCACGAGGAGGTCAGCGAGCGGATCTCGCAGATCCTGAAGCTGGCGGACGATGAGGCGCGGGCGCAGAAGAACAAGGCCGACGACGACATCGCCAAGCAGCGGTCGGACGCGCAGCAGGAATCTGAGCGAGTCCGCGCCGACGCGCGCGAGCAGGCCGAGCGGATGCTGACCGCCGCGCAGGAGCAGGCCGAGCGGACCATCTCCGCCTCGCGGCAGGAGGCCGACAAGACCCGCACCGCCGCCCGTACCGAGGCCGACCGGCTCACCAGCGACACACGGAAGAAGGCGGACGCCGCCCTCGCTCAGGCCAAGGCCCAGGCGAAGAAGGTGCTTGACGAGGCCACCGCCCGTGCCACCGCCATCCACGACGGAGCCGAGCGCAGGCTCAACCTGCTCAGCACCAGGCACGCCGACACCGTGCGGCGGCTCACCGACATCCTCGACGGCGTGCAGGGCCTTGTCGCCGCCGAGGCCGCCCGGATGTCGCTTGAGGAAGAGGTCAACCAGTCGGTGAGCCGGGCCGTCAGCCTGGCCGAGGCGGCCGAGGCGGCCAACGCACCGGCGGACGACGACAGCTCCGACAGCGACCCGCAGGCGGCAGCGCCCGCCACCCCGGCCCCGGAGACGGTCAGCGCGGGCAACGGCGCCCCGCAGCGCGGCGAGGACGACCGCTCGCCCTACCCGAACCGGTCCTCGCGCCCGGGAGGGCAGACGGCCCAGGAGCCCGCGCGCGAGCCCTTCGAAGGGCCGGTGCCCGCCGGCAGCGGGATGCTGCCGCCGGGCCTCGGCCGTGGCCCGGCGGGGCGCCAGGGACCGACTCCGCCGCCGCCCTCGCTGGCGGACCGGGCGAGCCGGTTCGGCGGCCCGCAGGACGGCCCGCCGCGGCCGCCGCTGCCGATGCCAAGCGGTGCGCCGGTCTCCGGCCTCGGCGACCCGCTGGCCGACCGCGAGATCAAGCGGGAGCAGGCGAGGCGCACCAGCCTCATCGACCCCGATGAGCCGACCGAGGGCATCCGCCTGCTGTAAGCACCAGCACCACGTGATGGGCGTCGCCGCGATCCGCGGTGGCGCCCATTGCCCGTTCCGGTACTGAAGGCGCGGGTTCCCGGTCAGTGCGCGGCGCGTTTTCCGGTCAGGTGCGGGTGGCCGGGTCGGCGAGCACGTCAAGGCGCTTGAGTATGACGCCCTCGCGCAGTGCCCACGGGCAGATCTCAAGCCGGCTGACGCCCATCAGGTCCATCACCGCGTCCGCGACGATGGCGCCGGCCGGCATCTGCCCCGCCCGCCCCTCGGAAACTCCGGGCAGCCGAGAGCGCTCGGCGCGGTCCATCGTCGCCAGCCGCCCGGCCCACAGGCTCAGGTCGTCGTGCTTGAGGAACCGCTTTACGTAGAAACCCTCGCTCGACGGTGCCGCCCCGGCGATCCGGGCGAGCTGCCGGAAGGTCTTGGAGGTGCCCACCGCGTGGTCGACCGCGCCGCCCCGGCGCAATCCGCCCGCCAGCTTGGCGATCTGCGCCCGCACGTGCCGCCGCAGCGCCCGTACCTCACCAGGCGGCGGCGGGTCGGCGGTGAACCAGTCCCTGGTCAGCCGTCCGGCCCCGAGCGGCAGTGACATGACCGCCTCGGGGTCCTCGTCCTGGCCCGCGGCGATCTCGAGCGAGCCGCCGCCGATGTCGACCACCAGCAGCCGCCCGGACGACCAGCCGAACCAGCGGCGAGCGGCCAGGAAGGTGAGCTTGGCCTCGCTGTCGCCGGTCAGCACGCGGATGGTGGCACCGGTACGCTCCTGGATCCGGGCCAGCACCTCATCGCCGTTGCTCGCGTCCCTGACCGCGGACGTGGCGAACGCGACGAAGTCCTCGACGCCCGTGTCCTCGGCGATCCGCAGCGCTTCGACGACCACCTCGGTCAGCCGTTTCTCGCCCGCCGCCGACAGTGTGTTGTCCGGCTCCAGGTGGGCGGCGAGTGACAGCTCCGCCTTGTGCGAGAACGCGGGCAGTGGCTGACCGCCCGGGTGCGCGTCGACAACGAGCATGTGCACCGTGTTCGAGCCGACGTCGAGTACGCCCAGTCGCATGACTCAGACGGTACCTTCCACCGCGGGCGATGCGGTGCACGAGGGCCCGGAACAGGGCATGAGGTACCGTCGCCCTCATGCGCAACGGTGAAATCTCCTACTGGTGGCGGGCGAGCGGCGGGTTCCCGCCCAGGCGGCCGTCACTGCCCGGCTCGCTTGAGGCGGACGTCGCGATCGTCGGCGGCGGGTACACCGGGCTGTGGACGGCGTACTACCTCGCCGGGCTCCATCCGGAGCTGAAGATCGTGGTGCTCGAGGCGGCGTTCGCCGGATACGGAGCCTCCGGCCGCAACGGCGGCTGGGTGACCGCCGAGATGCCGGGGTCGCGGGCCGCCTATGCCAAGGCCCCGGGCGGGGTCGCGGGCGTTCGCGCGCTCGAGGCCGCGCTCAGGGAGACCGTGGATGAGGTCGGGCGCGTGTGCGAGGCCGAGTCGATCGACTGCGACTTCGTGAAGGGCGGGCGGCTCTCTGTGGCCACCACGCCGTCGCAGCTCGCCCGGATGCGCGAAGGCCTCACCGCGCTCAGGGAGCGGGGTGACGGCAACGAGGTCTACGAGTTCCTGTCCGCCGAGGAGCTGCGGTCGCGGGTGAATGTGGCGGGCGCGCTGGCCGGGCTCTACGCTCCGGCCAGCGCACGGGTGCAGCCCGCCGCGCTGGCGGCCGGTATCGCCGCCGCGGCCGAGCGCCGCGGGGTGCAGATCTACGAGGCGACGCCGGTCTCGGCGATCGAGCCGGCTCCCGGCAGGGCGGTCGCCCGGACGAAATTCGGCGACGTGCGGGCGCGCTCGGTGCTGCGCTGTACCGAGGGGTATACCGCCGCGCTGCCCGGCCTGCGGCGGGCGCTGCTGCCGATGAACAGCCACATGATCGTGACCGAGCCGCTTTCCCCCGCGGCCTGGAAGGAGATCGGCTGGGACGGCTGCGAAACCCTGGGTGACGAGGCGCACGCCTATATGTACGCACAGCGCACCGCGGACGGCCGGATCGCGATCGGCGGGCGCGGCGTCCCCTACCGCTACGGCTCGGCGGTGGACCACCTGGGCGAGACCGATCCGTCCACCGTGGCCGCGCTGACCGCGGTGCTGCGGCGGATGTTCCCCGCGGCTGCCTCCGCTGAGATCGTCCACGCCTGGTGCGGCGTGCTCGGCGTGCCGCGCGACTGGTGCGCCACGGTGACCTACAACCCCGCGTCCGGCCTGGGCTGGGCAGGCGGCTACACGGGGCACGGCGTCGCCGCCGCCAACCTGGCCGGGCGGACGCTGGCCGACCTGGTCGCCGGCCAGCCGTCGGCGCTGACGGCGCTGCCGTGGGTCGGCCACCGGAGCAGGACCTGGGAGCCCGAGCCCGCCCGGTGGGCCGGCGTGCACGGGCTCTACTCGCTCTACCGGCTGGCCGACCGGCTTGAATCGCCCACCGATGCCGGCGCTGGGGTCAGACTCGGTGAGGCGCTCGGCCGCGTGGGCGACGCCATTTCTGGTATCCCGCACTAGGCCGCAACCGGGTACCCAGCCAAGCGCCCGCCCCTGACGAATCAACCGGTGCGCCACTAGCATGCCGAGCATGAGCGAAGACCCGGCGCCCGAGGTCATAGACGGAATCCGTTCGCTGCACGAGCGGATCGACGAGCTGCACCGGCTGGTCGCTCTCCGGCTCGAGCCGGAGAGCGTGCACACGGCGGGCGAGTGGGTGCACACCCGGGCCGGGACGGCGCTGCACGCGGCCCGCACCGTCCCGGCGTGGAAGCGGCGCACCCAGGGCGAACGGCGGTGGCCGGTCACGCTGACCACCGGGGCGGCCATCGCGCTGCAGTTCGCGGTGCCTGACCGTCTGGTGCTGGTTCATCCGTACTGGCTGCTGCCCGCGGTGCAGGGTGCGTTGCTTATCGCGTTGGTGATGGCCAACCCGCACCGGATCGACCGCGAGTCCAAGGCGCTCCGGGTGCTCGCTCTCACGTTCGCCGCGTTGCTGAGCCTGGCCAACGGGTGGTCGGTGGCCAGGCTCGCCATCGGCATCACGGAGGGAACCACGGATACGACGCCAGCCCGCCTGCTGGTCGGCGGCGCCATGATCTGGCTGACCAACGTTGTCGTGTTCGCCCTGTGGTACTGGGAGTTCGACCGCGGCGGCCCGGTGGCGAGGGCTCTTAACGTCAAGGCTTACCCGGACTTCCAGTTCGTGCAGATGGTCAGCCCGCCGGAGATGGTGCCGCCGGACTGGGAGCCGAGTTTCGTCGATTACCTGTATCTCGCACTCACGAACGCGGCCGCGTTCAGCCCGACTGACGTGATGCCGCTGTCCCGGTGGGCCAAGCTCGCGATGGCCGCGCAGTCGCTCGTCTCGATCGTGACCGTCGCCCTGGTGGTTTCGCGTGCCGTCAACATCCTGCAGTTATCTCGTTACCTCACTGCCGTTTGTGCGCACCAGAGGTTCCGGCGTAACGTGCTGGACATGCTTCTCCCTACCTCGCTGGTTGGCAGTTATCCACAGCCTGACTGGCTGATCGACCGGGCCCGGCTGGCCGGCCGGTTCCCGCCTCGGGTTCGCGCCCGCGAGCTGTGGCGCGTCGATCCCGAGTTCCTCGACCAGGCCCAGGCGGACGCCACGCTGCTCGCGATCCGCGCACAGGAGGACGCCGGTCTTGACATCATCACCGACGGCGAGATCCGCAGGGAGAGCTACTCCAACCGGTTCGCGACCGCGCTGGACGGGGTGGACATCGACAACCCCGGCACCGCGCTTGACCGCAGCGGTCACCCGAACCCGGTGCCCCGGGTAACCGGGCCGATCAGGCGGCGTCACGCCGTCGAGGTCGCTGACCTGGAGTTCCTGCGCGCGCACACGTCGCGGACGATCAAGATCACCGTGCCAGGGCCGTTCACGATGGCGCAGCAGGCGCAGGACGACTTCTACGGCTCCCGCGAGGCGCTCGCCTTCGGCTACGCCGAGGCGGTGAACGAGGAGATCCGCGACCTGTTCGCCGCCGGGGCCGACATCGTCCAGCTCGACGAGCCGTATCTGCAGGCCCGCGCGGCCGAGGCCGCCCACTACGGCGTCAAGGTGGTCAACCGCGCACTCGACGGCGTGACCGGGCTGGGGACGACCGCGCTGCACCTGTGCTTCGGCTACGCCGCGGTCATCCATGAGCGGCCGGCCGGCTACTCGTTCCTGCCCGAGCTCGCGGCGTGCGACGTCGAGCAGATCTCCATCGAGACCGCGCAGTCGAACCTCGACACGTCGGTGCTCAGCGCGCTTTCCGGCAAGACGATCATCCTCGGCGTGCTCGACCTGTCCGACCCCGCGGTGGAGACGCCCGCGGTCGTGGCCGAGCGAGTCCGGCGGACGCTGCCCTACGTGCCCGCGGACCGGCTGGTGCTCGCGCCGGACTGCGGCATGAAGTACCTGCCGCGGGAGTCCGCCGACGGCAAGATGGCCTCGTTGGCCGCGGCGGCGGCCGAACTGCGGGTTGAGCTGGGAGGCTAAGCGGTTAGCGCGTTACTGCTCCGCGGTTCAGCCCACACCGCCCGCAGCCGTCCGCTGCCCCGAGCAGGGACATGCCCGGGGCAAGGTCGTCAGCACCGGGCAGACCGGCCGCGTGGTCTCGCGCCGACCTGGCAGTTGGCGGCTGATTTCTTAACCGGGGCTTACGTCCCCGCGGTTCGGCGAACCGTTTCCGCCCGGCTCACGTATCAACGAGTAGTTAGGACCTGCCAGGTCCGCGATACCCAGAGCGGGCACGTGGTGGCCTGCCTTGAGAGGAGCGCCGTGGCCATCCGCTCACGCTACCCGGACGGCAGGTATCCAGCCGATGATGGCCGCCCGCCGCGGGCAGCGGAGACGTCCGCCAGGGCAACGCCGCTCCGGTCGGGGATGCCGCCCAGGCAAGGGATATGGCTAGGCCATCCATCGGGGCCGCAGCCAACCTCAGGCCGGGCGTCCTGGCCGCAGTCGGTGTCCCAGGCCCGGGCGGCCGCGCCGCCCGGGTGGCGGCAGCCAGCCTCATGGCCTGGGCTCCCGCCCGAGCCCGCGCCGCCGGCATGGCCGGCCGAGCCGCCACGCCCATTCCCGCCGGCTTCCCGGTCAGGCCGTCCTTACGCGCCGCCACTTGCTCCGTCTCCAGCCCAGCCGCCCACCTCAGCCCGGGCCGCCGCGCCCGCCGTTCAGGTTCGCCGCTTCGAGCGCCCGGCCCTGCCGACGGTGGTGCTCTTCCTCATCGGGTTGGGTGCCGCCGCGGTCCTGGCCCTGTGGTGGAAGGACACTCCCCCGATCCATGACATGGGGGCTCTGCTGACAGGAGCGGGCGAAATCCTTGGCCTGCTCGCCAGCTACGGATTCGTCGTCCTGGTCGCGCTCATGGCCCGCCTGCCCCCACTGGAGCACAGCATCGGCGCGGACCGGTTGACCCGCTGGCACGCCATGGGCGGCCGGTACGTCATCACACTGGTCAGCGGCCACGTGGTCTTTATCGTCTGGGGCTACGCGGTCACCGTGCACGAGTCGGTCACCGGCGAGACCGTCACGCTGCTGACCAGCTACCCGGACGTGCTCATGGCGACGGTGGGGTGGTTCCTGCTGCTGGGCGTCGCCGTCTTCTCCGCTCGCGCCGCCCGCCGCCGCCTCAGCTACGAGACTTGGTACTACGCGCATCTTTATACCTACCTGGCGATGGCGCTGGCGTTCAGCCACCAGTTCGCCGACGGCCCCTCGTTCACCGCCAGTTTGCCCGCGAGGGTCGTCTGGTCCGCCCTGTACGTCACGGTCGCCTTGCTGATCGCGTGGTACCGGGTTCTCACCCCACTGCGGATGGCCGCCAGGCATCGCTTCACCGTCATGAAGGTGCGGCCTGAGGCGCCAGGCATCGTATCGGTGTACATCGGCGGCCGTGATCTCCATCGGCTGGGCGCCGAGCCAGGGCAGTTCTTCCGGTGGCGGTTCCTGACCAGGGAGCTCGCCTGGCAGTCCCATCCGTACTCGCTGTCGGCCATACCGGGTGCCAACCTGATGCGGATCACGGTCAAGGCCCGCGGCGACCACAGCAATTCGATGGCCGGCCTGCGGCCCGGCACCCGCGTCATCGCCGAAGGCCCCTATGGCGCGTTCACATCGTCGCTAAGCGGCAGGCGCGTCCTGCTGATTGCGGGAGGAGTCGGCATCACGCCGATCCGGGCGATGTTCGCCGCGCTGTCCACCCGAATGCCCGACGCGATCACGCTCGTCTACCGGGCCAGCCATCCGCGTGACGTCGTGTTCCGCCGGGAACTTGACGCCATCGCCGCGGCCCAGGGAGCGCGCGTCCACTACGTCATCGGATCCCGCGAGCGGCTCGGTTACGACCCGCTCGCCGCCAGGGAACTGCAGCGCCTAGTCCCGGGACTGCACCGATACGAGGCTTACGTCTGCGGGCCGGCCGCCATGACGGAGACCGCCATCGCCTCGCTGCGCGACGTGGGGGTACCCCGTCGGCGCATCCACCACGAGTCCTTCGACTTCTGACGAAGGCCGCCAACTACCCGCTGAACCACTGGAGGCTTCATGCGCCGCACCATTATCACCATCGGCAGCACCGCCGCCGGGCTCGCCGCGCTGCTGGCATTCAAGTCCCATCCGGTCACTGATGCCTCCGCCGCCGGCCTGCCCGCTACCACACCGTCGCCCACGCTAGCGGTCGGTCCCGGCAACGCAGGCGGCGCTAGCGGGGCGGCAGGTAGCACCCCGTCGGCGTCCGGGTCGGCGCCCGGCGCCACGTCGTCGGCATCCAGGGCGGCGTCCAAGCCGATGTCCGCGGCGATGCGGACCGTCACCGGCACGGTGGCCAACACGCAGTACGGTCCCATGCAGGTCCAGCTTGTCCTCACCGGCAAGCAGATCACCAAGGTCAACGTCCTTCAGCGGACCGATAACGGCCAGGAGAGCAACCAGATCGACTCCTTCGCGATCCCCAAGCTGACGAGCGAGACCCTGACCGCGCAAAGCGCCCGCATCGACGCGGTCAGCGGAGCCACTTATACGAGTCAGGGCTACATCCAGTCGCTGCAGAGCGCGCTTGACCAGGCCTGAGCCTGACCACAGGTGGTCGCGCCCGTCTTGCCCGCAAGCGGCGGTGGTGCCAGGCCGCTACGATCTGTGCGGTGAGCGAGCTTTACCCGGCAACCAGCCCCTATGCGCAGGGAATGCTCGAGGTCGGTGACGGGAACCAGGTGTACTGGGAGACCTGCGGGAACCCGGACGGCAAACCGGCCGTCATCGTGCATGGCGGCCCCGGTTCAGGTTGCAGTCCCGGCCAGGGCCGGACGTTCGGCCCCGAGCGCTACCGGCTCGTCCTTTTCGACCAGCGCGGCTGCGGGCGGAGCAGGCCGCACGCTAGCGACCCGGCTACCGACATGCGGTACAACACAACCGCGCACCTGATCGCGGACATGGAGTTGCTGCGTCAGCACCTGGGTATCGACCGGTGGCTGCTGCACGGGTACTCCTGGGGGTCGACGCTGAGCCTGGCCTACGCGGAGCGCTACCCCGAGCGAGTGAGCGAGATCGTCATTTCCGCCGTCACCACGACCCGGCGCGCCGAGATCGACTGGCTCTACCGTGGCGTCGGCCGGTTCTTCCCCGAGCAGTGGGAGCGCTTCCTGGCGGGTGCGCCCGGCACGCCGCGCGACGGTGACATCGTGGCCGCCTACGCGCGCCTGGCTGAGGACCCGGACCAGGGGGTGCGGGAGAAGGCCACGGCCGACTGGTGCGCCTGGGAGGACGCGGTGCTGTCGGGTGAGACGAAGGCCGCCGTCTACGCGGGCCGCCCGGCGGCGGCCAAGCTGGCCTTCGTGCGCATCTGCTCGCGCTACTTCGCCAACGGCGCCTGGCTGGAGGACGGGGCGCTATTGCGCGACGCACACCGGCTGGCCGGGATCCCCGGGGTGCTGATCCACGGCCGGCTGGACATGGGCGGCCCGCTGGACACCGCCTGGCAGCTTGCCCGCGCCTGGCCAGCCGCCGAACTCACGGTGATCGAGGATGCGGGCCACCTGAGCAAGCAGGCAGCGCTTAACCACCTTCTGCGCGCGCTCGACCGGTTCGCGGGCCAGTAGCGGCGAGTGGCGAGGATGCGGTGAGCACGGTTCAGTGGAGGCAACCGAGCGGGGTGCCGGGCTCTTCGTCACGCAGCGAGACGCCGGCGGCATAAGCGACTGCGCACGGGGCAGAAGGCCGTGACTAGGTGAAAAGAGTGATCAAGTGGATAGGGGGGACCATGCCCAACGCGTTCGAAGTGCTGGCCAAGGACCATGACGAAGTCATGCGCATGCTGGCCGAGCTTGAGGTCGGGCCGGTCGCGGCCACTGGAGCGAGTTCCGATCAGATCGCGCTGCGCGGGCAGATAGTGCAGCAGCTTGTGATCGAGGAGTCCAAGCACGAGGCGGTTGAGGAGATGTACTTCTGGCCCATCGTGCGTGAGCGCCTGGCCAACGGCGACGACCTGGCGGACCTGGCGCAAGACCAGGAGCAGCAGGGCAAGTTCATCCTTGACCGGCTCGACAAGGTGACACCGGGGGACGAGGAATTCGAGGCCCAGGTCGCGCACTTCATCCAGACGGGCCGGGCGCACATCGCGTTCGAGGAGGAGACGGTCTGGCCCGCCCTCCGGGCGGCGCTCACGGCCGACGAGGCGGAGAACCTCGGGCGCGAGCTCGAGGACGGCAAGGAGAACGCCCCGACCCGGCCGCACCCGAACACCCCGACCTCGCCCGGGTTGCGCAAGGTCGCAGGAGCCGTAGTCGCCGCCGCGGACCGGCTCCGCGACGCGGCCACCGGCCGCGACGAGTAACAGATCGGGCGCCCTGGCTTCGGCGGCACGGCTCGCGGTGCGACCTTCAATGGCCAGGCAGTAAGTGCAGATCGGTGATTTAGGCAGTGCCCGCGCGCGTGTCGCATAGTAGTGACATGGAGACAAGTCGCGGTCTGAACGCGATCGAGGCGGGCGGCAAGCAGTTCCTGCTAACCGCCACCTCAGGAGACGCCGTCCATCTCACGCGCGAAGCCGACGGCGAACAAAACGGACAGGCTGCCGTTCCTGATCACTACCTTGGAGACTTCGAGCAGACGTATGACCTGCCCGCGATCCTGGAGCTGAAGTGGTCGGAAACGACCCTGTGCGGGCGGCAGTGGATCCTCATGGAGGGAGAGCGCGCCGGCCAGGAGGAAGGCGAGGCTCGGTACGCTCCGTCATGCCGCAGTTGCCTGGCACTCCTGGACAGGCTCTTCCCCGCCCCGAAGCTCAACGACGGGTTCCCGCTCATCGTGCAGATCATTGGCGACACAGTACTTGAGCACGGCACCGCCGAAATCCAAGGCGTCCCCGGTGATCAGCAGGCCGCGCTTCGCAGGGAAGTCCGGGCGGAAGTGAAGAAGCGGACGGGCTACAGACTGAAGACCTATGCCCACGAAAGCATGGTGTTCTTCGTCTGCGATCCGATCTATGACCTGCACGCGGACGAGCACATGCATCGCGGAGCCGAAGCGATGGACGCTTTCCTCAGCGGCAAGCCAGTGTCGCGCCAGTCGCCCACACGCCTGTCGTGGCGTACCTGGGCCGCTGGATAGCCGTCACCGGCTGAGCTGGCCACGGAGCGCGCGGTCGAGTTCCGCACGAGCGCAGCGGGCAATTGCCCCGGGAGTCGGTCAACCCGGTCAACGGGCACCCGGTACCGGGCGGGCGGACATGGTGATGAAGTCACGGGCGTAGGCCGGGTCGAAGAACGTCGCCGGGCCGCGGTAGGTGCCGGTGAGGCTGACGCCGTTGGACGGCGCGGCCACGCCGTCCGCGGCCGCGGGCTTGAAGCTGGCGAACACCGGCCAGCTCGGGTTGATATCCAGCTGCATCCCGCGCACCGCTCCCGCCTGCACGAGGAGGTCGGCGACTTGGAGCGGGTCGAGCAGCGGGCCGACCACGTAGACCAGAGCGCCGTCTGCGGTGACGCCCAGACCGGATCGCCACTGGTGATCCCGGCCGTGCAGGCCGGCCCCGCAGGGGCAGGTGCCGCCCCACACCCGCCAGGTGCGCGTGGACGCGCGAGCACTGGGCTTGCCATTAACGACCAGGGGAAACAGGTTCTGCCTGACGGCCACGACGGACGGCGTCATGGTGACGTCGCTGCCCCAGGCGCCGACCGTGATCGATCCGTTGGCGTAGATCACCAGCGAGGCGGCCCCGCGCACCAGCGGGTCGATCAGCCGACCCTCGGTGTAGTAGCCACCGTGCGCGTCTTTCATCTTGAAGCCACCATTGAACGCAGCGACCAGGGAACTGGCCGCGGTCCGGGAGACCGGCGCGGTGTACTTGTACGGGCCGCCGCCCGGTGACACCGACCCCGAGTACAGCCGCGCAGAGAGCAGTTTCGTATCCATCCAGGCGATCCCGGCGCGCTCGGTGCCGCCGGGAGGAACGAGCAAAGTCTCGTAGACCGCCGGCTTCCCGGCAACAAGCCGCCCGGCCGGCCGCCACACCCCCTCGCCAGCGTATGGCCGCGCTCCGGGGAATGGCCGCAGCGTCACCGGCCAGGGAAGCGCTGTCTTCCCATCTGCGCGGGCGCCGGTGCCGTCGACGGCACGCGGAGCCGCGCTGGCAGCGGTGCTGCCCGACGGCGTGACGGCCGGGAGCGCCTGAGCCTGCTTCGGCGCGCTGACCGTACTGCAGGCTGCCAGCGCGATCACGCCCGGCAGCAGCGCAAAGAGCGGCAAAATCCTGCTATTGCGGTTATTTTTCCAGGCCACCTCCTTACGCTATGACGCCAAGCGCAGGCGGAGATATTCAAAGCATCTGAAAATAATCTGGACGGGTACCACACCCGGCCGTCCGCTAACCCGAATCGAGCGCACGGGTGTAGCAGAGCTCTTCTTCTCAGAGGAAACTGAACCACTGACCTTAACGGCCGCCGAGCACGGCCTCTTCGCCGTTGACTCTAGACCGCCTGGGTATCGCCTTACCGCCTTCTGTGGCCGGGCGGGCGGCGTCGGGCCGCAGACCGCCGGCGCAGCAGCAGAAGGGTGCCGGCTGCCGCGGCACAGCACAGTGCTGCCGCGGCCGGCCACGCGGCCGTGGCGGCGGATCCGCTCGGCCGGGAGTTCGCGGCCCTCGCCGTGGCAGCACCTGGCGCGGTGCGTCCGGATGTCTCCGCTGTCCCTGGCGTGGGGGTCGTGGACACGGGCGTGCCCGCGGCATTCCGCGGGGCGGCGGCTTCGGGAGGCGCGCTGAATGCGGCGGTCTCGAGCGAGGCCCCGCCCTGGCCGGCCACCACGACTGCGGTGATCAGTCCACCGTGCGTCCGGGCGAGCGCCAGTTCCTCGCCGATCTCGAAGAAGCCGGGGCCGCGCGGCGCGGCCGTCAACGCCGTCAGTCCGGCTGGGCTGACGGCCGGGCCGTGGCTGGTCATGGTGATGCTGGCCCAGTCGTACCCCAGGCGGTCACCGGAGCGACTGTGGACGGCGCACAGCAACCGCACGTCGCCCCTCGGTCGGCTGATGTCTGCGTCGACCTCGGCGCGGGCACCGGGTTCGTGGCGCTCGCGCTTGCTCCGCTGGTGGATCGCGTGCTCGCGGTCGATATCTCGCCCCGCATGGCCGAAGCCTTGGCCGCGCAGGCCGGATCGCGCAACATCAGAATCGAGGTCGCGGACCTGCGGACCTTCCGGCTGCCCGCGGGCAGCGTCGACCTGGTCGTGTCCAGTTACGCACTGCACCACCTGCGGGACGAGGACAAGCGGGCGCTGGTCGCCGAGGCGGCACGGTGGCTGCGCCCGGGGGGGCGCATCGTGGTAGCCGATATGATGTTCGGCCGCGGCGCGACACGCCGTGACCGGGAGATACTTCGCGAAAAGGCGACGGCGTTCGCCGTCAGGGGGCCTGCCGGGTGGTGGCGGATCGCCAAGAACCTTGCCAGGTACGGGCTCGGCCTAGGGCACGAGCACCCGGTCGCGCCGCAGTTCTGGCAGCGGGCGCTGCGCGATGCCGGCTTCAGCGAGGTGCGCTTCGAGCCGGTCGTCGCGGAGGCCGGCATTGTGTCTGGCATACGCCCTAGGTAATCCAGGCCCGCCTGGGTTCCGCAAAAGGGAAACCTAGGGCCACCACCCGTTCGGGAGCCCTGCTTTTCTCACTCGTACCGAAACGGGGTACCTGTTTAAGGGCTGCGATTGTTCTCAGCTAGTGCCGGCCTCGGCAACGGGAAACCGTTTCGTCCGCCGCTTGCTGCCGTCGGGGTTGATTACCAGAGCCTCGTAGCCGTCGAGTCCGTCGATCAGCGCGAGCCCCTGCTCTCCGGCCACCGCCAGGGCGGTGGCCAGCGCGTCCGCGAGACCGAGGTCGGGTCCGGTCACGCTGGCCGAGGCGGCGCGTGCGGCCGGCCGCCCCGAGTGCGGGTCGATGAGGTGCTCGCCGCGCTCGTAGGTTCCCGAGGTGGCGATCGCCCCGGTCAGCTCGACGATCTCAGCCAGGCGCAGTGGCGCGAAAGGGTCGGCGATGCCGATCCTGAAGGGCGTACCGCCGCCAAGGCCGCCGCTGCTGGCGATGTCGCCGGCGGCGTTGACCAGGACACCGCAGCTGCCGCTGGTGCGGAACGGGGCGAGCGCGTTCTGCGCCGCCCAGCCTTTGACGTAGCCGGACGGGTCAAAACCGCCGGGCACCGCCCACGGGTCGAACCACCCGCCGGACAGGTCGCGGGCCACCGCGCACAAGTCAAGGACCTCGGCCAACTCAGCAGGGGCCTGCGCGCCGCTGAGCTGTCCGCGGCGCAGCCGGCTGACCGGGCTATCCGGCTTCCAGGTGCTGAAGATCTCATCGGCCCGGTGCAAGATGGCCACCGCCTCGGCGAGCCGCCCGCTCATCTCCTGTGCCGCCCCTCCGCGGGAACGGTCAGAAGCGGCACCGTCGGTGGTGGCGGGTCCCGCGGTCGCGTAGACATCGATGACCACGATCGTGCCCATCACCTCCTCCAAATGGTGGACGAGGTGCGCGGGCGTCCCGGTCACCGCGCCGGGGGCCGACGTCATCCCGTGCCCAGCTGCTGCAGTGCCGCCTGCAGCGACTGCTTGAATCCGGCGCTGGTGTAGCTCGCCCCGGACACTCCCTGGATGTTCGCGCTCTGCGTCGCCACGGCCTGCTGTTCGAGCAGCGGGATCGAGTTCTGGTCGATGTACTGCGAACGGGGGTTCCCGCCGTCGTCGAGCGAGGCGATCCCGACCTTGGTGATCTTGGTCCCGGAGGCCGTGACGGAAACCGACAGCACGCCCCAGCTGTAGTTGACCTGAGGCCCGACCGCCGTCCTGGTGCTGCTCGGCGCGCCTGGCGAGCTGATCTTGGGCGTGGCCCCCGACGCGGACTTCGACGTGGGCGCCTTGACCTTCGCCTTGGCCTTGGCCGCGCCCGCCGTCCCCGAGCCGCCCCAGGGCAGGGCGGACGCCGCGGGGCTGGTCGTGGCCGCACCCGCGGCCGGGATCGTCGCGACGCTGATGGCCGATGGCCGGGTGTGGAACTCAAGCACCCCGATGAGGCCCACCACGGTCGCCGTGATCACGATCGGCGCCCGCCTCATACCGCCAGGCCTTCGCTGCTGCGCATCTGCCGTATGCCCCTTTCAGGCATCAGAACCCGAACGTCTCTGTATGGATCTGCTCCGCTTCCGCCCCGAGCTGCTGCGCGGCGTCGGCGATCTCCGCCGTGAACCCGCCGGGCCCGCAGATATACACGTCGCGGTACGCGATGTCGGGCACGAGCGACCGCAGCACCCGTGCGTTGAGCCGAACCTTATGCCGCGATCCGACGATCTCCTGGAGCCGGCCACGCCGCTGCTTGACCAGGGCGGCCACCTCGTCCCTGTGCACCAGGTCCGCCGGGGTAGACGCGCGGACCACGACCACCACGTCCACTCCGGCCGGCAGGTCCTCGAGCAGCGCGCGCACCGGGGTAATGCCGACCCCGGCAGCGAACAGCGCGACCCCTTCGCGAAGGCGCGCGTGATCGGTGAAGGTGCCATAGGGGCCTTCGATGGCCACCCGGGTGCCCGGGCGCAGGCCGGCCGCCGCCCGGCTCTGATCGCCGAGCCCCTTGATGGTTACCCGGATGTACGGCGGCCGCGGCAGCGCGGACAGCGAGTACGGGTGCCCCTGCCACCACATCCCCTTGGTGAGGAAGTGCCAGTGGAAGAACTGGCCGCCGGACACCGCCAGCCGGTCCAGATGCCGCCCCTGGCAGACCACCGAGACGACTCCGGGCGCCTCCTGGCGGACCTCGACCACCCGCAGCTGATGCCGCAGGCTCCGCCAGGCCGGCTGGGCGACCCGGTACACCAGCACCAGCCCCGCGGTGGCCGCCCAGACCACGATCCACAGCGCCCGCACCAGCGGATGGCCGAT